>DCYS01000010.1 GCA_002331485.1 Flavobacteriales bacterium UBA2104 | reverse complement strand
ATCTTTCTCAGCAATTCCAAAACGTATAAAACTGATTGGATCAACGTCTGTGAAAACTGATAAAGGAAGCTCTGAATAGTCTCCATCTTCCACACTCATAAAGGCACCCTGAATAGAAGAGCCCTCCTCGCGTACACTCCAGTGGACTTCAGAGGAATGAAGGTTCAACCCTATCAATAAAAGAAAACCGAGAAACAGAAAATACTTCATAATCTTGTGGTTAATTTGATCTAATATCTACTAATTCATATCCTTTGCATCTTCCAACAGTTGAAAGCATGTTATTGTCTTTTTTTACAATGAAGTTTCGAAGTTTAAAGTATGAGCTATCAAGCTGTAGTTTTTTACTATAGTTTGAAAAAGTCATTCTCACGTGTGATTGATGCAAGTCTTTATTTGAATAATCATTTGAAAAGTCCGTAAATGTAGAATAGAATAGATCCACTGATTTTAACAAATAACTATCTTTTGAAATGACCATTTTCACACGACTGAACTCAGAGTTAGTCAGTTTACTATAAGTAAAAGTCAGAATGAAATTCGATTCATTCTCCTTTAAAACTGAAGTTGACGCATGTTTTAGAGCCTTTTGAACATCACCATTAAAAGTGCGAGTCACGGGAAGCCCAAACACCATTGCTCTTTCAGCATGGTTTATGTGTAAGAAATATTTATTTGTGCTAATTTTTTCAGACTGATCAATCTTTTGGTAAAAACCAGAAGAGCTGTTTTCGGTAAAACCATTATACTTTTGCACCATTATTCCGCTATTGTGACCTTTGAAAAGCTTGTATTCAGCATCAACATGATAAGCTTTATCAGATGAATAATTAGCATTCATTTTCTTTAGCACAGCTTTTAACTCTTCAGCCCTCAATAGGGTCGAGCTTAAAACGAAAACACTTAAAATAGCAAGTAACCTTACCATAACTTATAAACCTGGTTTTTTCAATGTTTTTGACCTTGACTCTTGAATTGTCATAATTCCCCGAGCAGTTTCTTTTTTAATTCGTATCAACTTTCCTTCTTTATCATATTCATAAAAAGTTGCATAATTATTATCATCCAATTCTGCTGTTAACCAAAGTGTTTCTGGATCATATACATAAGACTTCATACTGGCATTAAAGGGGTGTAATCGAATATCATCAAAATAAGCTTCAACTGAACCATCATTAACAAGACTAATCTCTATATCGGTAGTCCCAATTGGAATAGTAAATGAGCTTACTATACGCTGCCAATCATCTATTATATCTCCAGTTGTTGAAAATTGTAGTGCTGGTTGACCCGACCCTACAAAATTCAACTCAAGATAAGCGTTGTCATACGTTTTTACTTGTTGAGAGAGGTCTTCTTTCACCCATGCACTAATCCAATACCGTTTCCCTGGAATTGGTTTAAACGAGTTACAGTTTTCGCACGTATCTAAATCTTCTATCACTATTACATCAGAATAAGTATCTTGACAGCTATTATCTGCATTTCCCGCATAGGTATAAATTAATTCAACCTGATATTGACCGGGTGATAAGTTCGCTTGATAAAATGAAGCTGTAGAAGAAGGAAAACCACTCCCTGAAGTTACAGGGTTGTTATCTATAAACAACTCATAAGTCCATGGTGAAGTGTTTTGTGATAATGGTGAATACGTAGTGTGATTAAAAAAATCAACGGTTGATCCCGAAACTGTAGATGAAAATGAAGTGTTAACATTATAAACATCTAAAGTCAATGAGTTAGAGTAGGTTTGAGAAGGGTCATTGTACAATGTACATGGATCTCCATTCGCAGATAAATTATCTATCCAAACTATTGTAGATGTTACAACGTTACCATTCTCATCTTCAAAATTTGCATAACCACTAATATCAACCTGCCCCATTATTGAATATTCATGGAATATTGGATCAATATTTGGTCCAGCATTATACACTACATTTCCATCTCCCATATTAATATATGCATCAATGAATGTCCAATCATTTATACCATTGTTGTCTTCATCTAACACACAATATGTCCAATAGAGTGTTAACTCACCAGTATTACACCAATTGGTCTCTTTTAGTGGTACAAATGCAGATATAGGATCAGAGAATGTTTGCGCTTGAGCCAATGCGTTTATACCATTTATAAGAAATAGTATAAAAAACATAGTTGTTCGTACATTATTTATCATAATTCAAAATTTTAAGGTTGAGCAACCGTATGACAAAAAGTATCAGTGACTTCACACCCCTGACTATCCGTTACTGTAACTGTTACACAAAAACTTCCTTGTGGTGGATTGTTAAAAGCATCATCTGTATAATTAATTGTAAATGTTGATCCGTCTTGACTCACAGATGTAGTAGTTACTGAAGAGTTACTAAAATCACCAGTGGTACTAAAGTTGTGCCACGTGTAAGTATAAGGTTGCTGTCCTCCAACAATATTAGGAAAAACAGAAGCAGTCCAAGGCAATCCAGGATGACCTGGTGGATTAATGGTCAAGTCAAAACTTTCAATAATATGACACTCAACTTCATTATCATCACAAGTTATTTTCTTGGAGAGTGTTGCAGATGAATTGCCAACAACCATTGCCGAGTGCCTACCAGTATGAAAATGTTCCTGTGTTGTTTGCAGACCAACAGTACCTTTGAAGCTAAAATGTTGATTTTCATCACATCCATCAAAGTTGTAATCTTCAAATCCATCATACCCAATTTCCCTGTATTTAGTATTAGCACCAACTGCCATCGGGTATGTATGATTATAGCCATATTGAGCTCCTGAATGCCTATCTAAAGCATCTCTATTTTCTAATTCAAATCCGTAAGGTGAAAACGAAGACACTTCCGAGGTGAAAGTCCAACCTGAGTAATCTTTGTACCAACTACCAGCATTTGAAAGTTTATAAAATGGTGAGTAATCTTTATAATAGCCATCAACTCGCGGTGTTGGATCATCAAGGTTTTGTCTTCCTGTCAGATAGGTATGAGACGATTTTGTTCGCCAAACACCTTTCTCGTTGATAGTGTAAGGATTGTAAACATCTTCATTTATATTAATTCCACATTCACATTGTGGAGGCCAATTATCAGAATAATCAACCGCTCCAGCCTCTATTATTCTCCAATCATTGTTGATGTCACTAACTAAAAAAGAAGTTGATAAATTCGAAACATCATTTCCTAATAAATCCTTGAGTGGATTTTGCATGAGTGTTACATTTGAAACACCTGAAGATTGAAGGTTTCGTCTTCCTGAACGTATAACTCTGAAATCAGGAGTACCTGATATGATCACAGGATTACCATCCCGATCTATTAACTTGAAGTCATTCCCATTTAGATCAACCACCCAGGCTCTTTCATAATTTGATCCATTATCAACTTTAAGTTCATCTCCTTCGATTAAAAAGTTTGATGAAACATAAGGAGCAACATTTGAAATTTGATATTCGTTCGAACTGATATTTACTAATTGACCATCAAGTCCTATGTTTTCTGAAGCCAATCCCATACCATCGTAATACCAGTGTGCAGGATAACTAAAAGAATAGTATTTATCATTGTACTCATCAACTGTTTCTGTAACCAGTACCTCACCAGTTAATGCGTCCCATGCAAGGTTTCTTGTTGATACAGACGCACCCGCATCATAGGCAATCGTTTCTTTAAGAATACCAAAGGTATTGATCACTTTCGTTGTTGAAACACTTCTGAACTGATCTGATGATCTCGCGTAATCAGGAAATAACATCGGTATTATACCAGGGATAACACCTACAAAAAATGCTGCGGTATTCCCATTAATTCCAACCGTTGTGGTTGTTGTTGAATTCTCTCTAAAATCATTAATAACGTCATATTCAACACCTAGCTTTTGGGATGTCACATCACCATTTGGTAAGATCACTTTAACATCATTGTTCATCTTGCCTCGATTTGCCGAAGAAAGTCCAAATGGGTTTGAAGGGTCAGGAGTTTGAACTCCATCGTATTTATAATCAACTCCCGAAATAAAATCTTCTTGACCTTCTGCGAATACCCTTTGGGACTTTTCTTTACCATTCATATCATTTAAATGAATGACGTAACCTTGAGTCGCAGTTAGGTGCTTTCTAATATTAATATTCAGAAGGTTTCCAAGAGCGTTTGTCTTGTCTTCCGTTGCATCTAGTTCTGTTTGATCCACAATTGTAGGATAGTCTTTGGAGGTATAAAACTCAGTTACTACATATCCTGTTCTGTGTAAATCTTTCACTTTTAATCCTGCATCTGAATTAGATCCAGCTTCTCTATTTTGAACCTTAACCCTTGAGTAAGTTACTTGAGGATTTGGATAAAAGGATTCACCAAAAGGCTTTTCAACATAATTCTCTTCATCGGGAGCTAAAATATGTTCAGTTGTTGAGAACACTGGTTGTACAATTGGGTTTTCTTTACTGCCAACAGGTTCATATGTTGCAACTCCGCTTGATTTTCCGTTAGTCAACTCATATTCATAAGTCTGTCCATAATTCATTGTTTTAAAGTCTGTATCGTTATCATTCATTTCCGTCCAGATATCAGACATAATGACTTCCCTCACGCGACAGCCACCACCAAGCTTTTTACCCGAAGGTTCAGCCAATCGGATCCAAGATTTTTGTTTAACAAATCGCTGACCAATAAAATCACTTTGCAATCGACCATTAGGCCCTTGAAACACCTCAAGTAAATTATTGATAACATTTGGAGACAATAGTTCATACACGATTGTCTCAATGTCTCCGTTATTACCATTTGGATTCGCGCTATAGACGTGTTTACTTAAATATTTTCGTCCAAAATTCCACGCTGCTTTAGCAATAGGATTTACTTTTTGATTACTTGTCACACCACCTTCTTTTTCTACAAGTTCAATTGGTACACTTGCATAAGTTTTATTTCCAACTTGACTCACATTATAGGTAATGTCTTCATCTATTTTACAATAGCCTGAAACATACTCGAATTTAGTCCCATTTAAAAGTGGTTCAGGGGTGGGAAATCCTGATCCATCGACTGCTCCAGATTTAGTTAGATTCGTAAAAAATCTAAAATAAACTAACTCCTTTTCAAGCGGTGAAATGTGATCATTGTAAAAGTCTCCTGGACTATTTAAGTATTTATCGTCTACTTCTACATATAGATACATATTATGATCATTGACCAGTTGATTATCATATAGAAAGGCCGTCTCATCAGAATTTATATGGGTTGAATTGGGAGTGTCCTCTCGTCCGGCTCCAACAACCTTGAACATTCTATGCGCTTTTTTATCCTGAACATAGGCATAATCATCAGACTCATATTCAACACTAATAGTACCTCCTGATGGCAAGTCAATAGAACTCATTGTCCATGCAGAGGTATAATCATGTGTAACATCATCTTGTTCAACATAATTAAATTCAGGTGCTGTGGGATTTCCTAAAACATTACACGAACCCGTATTTTCTTTGTAACATCCCCAAATATCATAAGCTTTCTGATTATAATCTGGGTTAAGGTTATCATAATTAAATTGATAACCAGTATATCTCCCCATTTTAGAATTTCTATAAGTAAAATAGACCTCTTTTAGAGTAAGCTTTCCTCCATCATTACTGATTTCATCAGTTATTTGACCGTTATTGTTAGGAATATTTGGACACAAATCATAACTATATTCAAAATGAACAGTTTTAATTGGAATCGCATTATTTGGGTCTGCTTCATATTCAGGTAATGAATATAAAGAGATTGACTTCACCTTTTTTAACTGCTGATCAGCACCTCCGATTCCTCCATTCTCTCCAAGTACTCCTACAGCATCCTTTCTAGATGAATAAGTAAACACAGCAATGTGGGTTTTCGTTTCAACCGTCTTTACATACTTAATTTCTTTTTGACCGTAAGTATAATTTCCCTGATCATCATCCATTTCAGTTCGCATTCCTTCGCTATAAGACGCCTCGTTTCCATTTTTAGAATAAGGCATTCTCCAATTGTATAGGTTAGGCAGAGATTCATAGGTGAACTTGGTGTAACTCCCCAAATCGTCTTTCGTTGGACCATCTCCTGATCTATCCTGATAATCTGTGGAAAGAACAGAGGTCAAAAGATAAGAATGCGCATATCCGGGTGTTGTTATCTGATTGAAAAATTTATCTCCATGCGGATTATCAACTGAGTTGTCAGTTCCCGGAGAATAACTCACTAAACCTGTATTACAATTTCCAGTACCTCCTTCTACGGCAAAAGTTGTTTCTTTTTTAATAGTGTTGTAAGCTGGAATACCATAAATATATCTAGCACCATCATTTCTGGTGATTTGAACCTCTCCTGTGTGATGGCTTTTCGCAGATGAATGCACCGGGTAATTATTCTTTGCAATTGGCCCCTGACCTATTCCATCTCCGTTAATAAGCTCATCTATAGAAAGATTTAAAATACTTTGATTTCGAAGCTGTCTTCCTGATCTTTTGACATCACTTGGAAGTCCTAACTGCTGATATCCTGTGCCATTCGGTGTTGACACCTTCTTTTCATAAGTTTTTTTGGTGCTGCGATTAAATTTTGATCCACCTACCTTCACTCTTACAGGTTGATAACCACCAACTTCATTTTCAAGGACTCCGATTTCTTGGTCAGTACTTAAGTCACCAACATTTTTATACATTACCTTTTCATAATCAGGTTGGTTATTATAAGTTTCTTCAAAAGTGCTAAGTGACGGATTGTCATCTTCCCATAATCCAGATTCTCCATTAGTCACTGTTCCTTCTCCATCAACACCTACGTGAACTGCGTTACCAGTACCAAACTCTAACCCTAATGTCCCAGACAAACTCAAGTCTTTAACTTTATCATCATATACGTACCCAACTTGATTTCTATACGGTCTGAACATTCCTCCCACACCTTGTCCTTGTATAGAGTAGATGTCATAGGTGTAATTTGTAAGTGGTAAGTTTGTACTATTGACACTAAAATTACCATCTTTTTCTCTATTGATATCTAATACTGCATCCTGATCTGCTAAATCAGTGTGGGCGTAACCATAAGCTTTTAAGTCCTTGTCCTTTTCTGAATTAGCAAGTTTCTGAACTGTTCCATAAGCAGTAACTTGCCCTTGACCTTCTCCTCCAAAGAATTCAGCTCCTATGGCTGCGTTAACCGTGAAGGATCCTGTATTCTTTTTGGTTCTGAGTTCAGGAGTATAAACCATATCAGTAAAACCAATAGTTGAACCAATATTTCCTTTTTTCGATTTAGTGAATTTTTCCCCTTTATGAGTAACTTCATAAGTCGATCTCTTTGACATAGAAAGACTCATTGCACTTATACCTTGTCTTGAATTGAAAGAGGTTCCAATCCCTAAATTAAGATTTTTCAATCTTTTATGTTTAGTTTTTGATTTAGCATGCATAGAAAGATTTGGATCAACTGTTAATCCATCAGGACCAGACTCTACACTTAAACCTACTGATGTTCTTTTGCCTAAATCCGCACTTATTCCAGCACTAGGTTTTATAGAAAAACCGTTATAGTTGTTATAATTCAAACTTACTCCAACACTTAAACCGTCTTCTCCTACTTCTCCTAAGTTTAAAGGTAAGTCAAACCCTGCAATTGCTGGTTGAAAATTAAAACTAGCGCCAACTGTTACGTTATCCTTTAAGTTATTCTTGTAATTGATCTCATCACCATTGAAGTCATCCGGAATACCTCGAACATTTCTATTAATTTGTCCTACAGATAGATCCCATCCAAGACCTACCCAAGATGCTTCCTGATCCATCGTCACACCACTGGAATATGCAAGATTTAATGGATATCCTCCAACGTCCATAAGTGGAATGTTATAAGAAAAATCACCCGATGATAAATCAACCATATCAGATGTACCTACTGGTGTGAACGAGTTAAACTCAGGCTGAGCAGGCCCGCCTGTTAGTGCAAAAGATAACGTAGGAATAAACAGCTCAGATAAAAAATTAAGAACTAGACATAATGCTAACCCTTTGAAAAATCTACTTTTTTGAATTTTGCGCAACATAGGCTATAAGTTTTCTGAATAATTTAGTGACTCAGTAAAATGAAAGTTTAACAATCCTCCCCCAAAAACAACATCGTTCAGCGAGAGTTTAAAATCTTCTTTTCTATTAATACCTTTAAAGAACATGACAATTCTCAATCGATCACTTAAACCAAAATCTCGTTCAAAATGAGTTCCATTTGCCATATAAACTGAATCGTCTTGAGTTATTTCTACAGATTCATCAAGATTAAAAGAGAGGTGTTCAATTCCTTTCTCGTATGGCATCACGCATTGATCAAGATTTAATGGATTGCGATGCTTCTTGTTTAGTGACTTAAATTCAAGTATAAGAACAGTTTCTTCTCGTAAAGACTTCAAATCCCCAGGCTTTGCCTTTTTGTTCGAGTTCTTTAAAAAATCGATTGCTGAAACATGTCTAGCACCAATAAGTACATCTTTTACTTTCTTGGTGTCCCTAGACATTACCTCACCCTCCTTTAAGAACCAATCATTAGATGTAAACTCGGCTGTATTTCCGTGATCTTCACTTATTAACTCTTTATTCTGATTTCCCTCATTGCATGAGATAAAAAGTATTAAAGGCGATATGGTTAAGATGTAAAGAATAGGTTTCATTTTGATGATTTATTAAATTTTTCATTAACATATTTAATCACTTCATCAGTAATATTGATTGTAGAATCAACATACATTACAGATCCAGTTCCATCAGATCCAAGAACAATGTCCAAAGACTTCTTTTTTCCGAATTCATCGATATACTTATTTAGTTTTTTATACACTTCATTTGTTAGTCGAGTAGATTCAGATTTTATTACTTTCTCAGCATTTTGACGAGCGGCTGAATACTCTTTTTTTAATGAGTTGTACCTTAGGAGTAATTCTTCAGACTTAGCGTCCTGAGATAACTGAGACCTGACATTATTCAATGCTCGAGTTATTGAATCTATTTCTAAAGATACCTTCTCCTCTATATCGTACAAGGCTGTATCTTGAATCTTCTTATAATCAAAAGCATCAAACACCTTATAATTGTCGATATAAGCAATCCTTCTTGAGTTTTTTTCCTCAGCAGGTACGGTAACAAAATAACTTAAAACGCAAAGCCATATAAAGGTCACCAATAAGAGTATTTTGTATGTACTTTTCATTAACCCTATTGTTTTGTAAATCTCAAATAAAAGACTTCCTCTTTATCGTTTTGAACTTCTAAAACATAAGCGCCCGGTGTTAAAGAAGCAACATCGAGTGACAATCTATTATCACCATAAAAGTTGATTAAGTTTTGATTCTGAGAATCTAGTACAACAGAGCGATCAGCTTTATAAACCCTGTAATCAAGTAACTGATCAACATCATAATATTCCTCTGTATTAAAAAAGTAAACCTTGTCTTCAATAGGCTTGTATTTTACTCCTCGAAGATTTGATTCAAGTTTTGCATACAAAATAGGCTTCTGACAACTCATATTTGTGAATACATCATAAATCTCAGATTTCCTCTCTCCAGAAACAGCAATCAAATTTGATAGAAATGCATTTACTTTCTGCAGATTTGGCCCAGAGGCATTCATCTGAAATACTGGATTACCATAATTTCTGTAGAAACTTATTTGATTTCCATCATAGGAAATTCGAAATCTATCCTCCTCATCATAAGGCTCAAAAGAAAGAAGTAGATTATGGAGTATAAGCATTTGATTTGCAGCATTATTATATAATAGAAATGCATCATTTGAACCATTTAGCTGGTTGAGTGGAGCAACTGACCATTTATACAACTGAACGAACCTTTTAAAATCACGAATTTTAAAGTCTACCCAGTTTTCTACTCCAGCATTAATCTTGTTGGATGAACTTGCATATCCAAAGTTCAAGAACCCATAACCTGAACCTGATGCTCCATCTCTTTTTAAAGATTCATTTGTAGCTGTATATATTGTTTGAACCTTATTTATCCAATTTACAGGATAACCAATTACGAAATACTCAGATACTGAAACACTATAAGATGGAAAGAATGTAAGTTGAGAATTAAACTGAATATTTCCAGCAATATGATAATACCCTGGACCTAAATTTTGTAAGCTCTGCTGAGTATTAGGACTAATCGTACTGACCGTATTACCGCTTTCATCAGTTATTATCAAATTACTCGAAGACACTGTATAGAAGAATCCTCCTGACACTTGAAAATTAATATCAGCCTCACTTATATTCAAATCACAAGGGATTGGCGTAACATTTACATCTACATTATAATTAGGGAATATTGGTAACTTTATAATAATAGGCTTAAAAATGACCTGAGCTTTCGAAACCCCATGTTTCAAATTGTAAACTGGATCATTCTTGGCCTCATAATTAATTAAAGCATTCTCCACATTTTTTCTATTAACAAAGTACCTAACCTCATTTGAATTAAACTGTAGGCTTAATTGAGACTTTTCTTTTATCCAGATCCCTTTTTCATTAAAAACTCCGTCAATTATGGGGAAGGCCTGTCCTTTCACCACATAAAACCCATACTGAATATCTTCTAATGATGATAGTTGAACCGAATCATACCCAAAACCGAAAAATTGTTCAGAAACTACATCAAATAATTCCACCCCGTATTCATCGTTCTTAGCATTTTTTGTCACGAACAGTGGGAAATCTTCAAGTGTATTGTCTTCATCTGCGATTAGTAATTCCCCTTCCTTATGCAAGGTAGAATTATTTGCAAGGATTAATCTTTGATTTATGGATACCACTTCACGTGTAATTGTTTTATTATCACTATTCAATACTGATACATAATATACACCAGGTTTTAGATTATCAAACACAAAGTTGTTAGCTTGTGTCTTTGCAGTTAATAAAGTACTATCCACCGGGAATCCAACAGAATCTTTTAGTGTTGAATAAATATCATTTAAATCAACAAAACCCTCTGTACCAATAACGTAGTGAAAAGGACCATCAATAGTGGAGGGAACGTTTACCTCAATACTACCAAGAAGTGTTTGCTCATCATAGTTTACCTCAACAGGTCTCTGATAATTTGGAAAGAAGGTTATTTGACCGAAAGATGCTTGTGGGCGCAACATTGCTGTCAACTTATAATCTGCAGCAAAAGTATATTTGTCCGAACGAATTAGATCTCCATTGAAAAAAGATGAAATGACTCCATTTTTCATTTCTAACCTAACGATATCACCTGTACTTGCTTTAAAAGATTTAACAAGATTACCTTTAAAAAAGTAAGAAACCTCTTTTGATGATAAATCTGAAACGTAAAAATTACTAATGTATCCTGCTATCCTTCCATCAGGCGATCCTCTTACCCCCCAGGATTTTCTATCATTATCGAAATCAAGTATATATTCTGCCACCCAATTTCCTGATGGAGTGATTGTTTGTTGAGAGTTAGCTGATGCATAACCTTTTAAGGAGTCTTCTGTTACAATAAGCTCTCCACCAGAGACAGTAGTGAACACAAAATCAGTCCAGTTGAGATCTTCACCAATAGTTACTTCTCTCTTTATGGTGTTTTCACTATCACTAACCTGAAGCCTGTAAGTTCCTTTTTTTGGAACTGTATAACTTCCATTAAATCCATTTATTTCTTCTTTAGTATTTTCAATTAATATTTTGTAATTACTCTCTGTCCCACCTGATATTGTATAGTCAAATGTATTAGTCGAATTATCAACTGAAAGTAAAACACTTAAAGGCTCAACACGGATATCGCTCATTAAGTCTGATGTAATAGCATCCTTACCGAACATTTTAACTGAAATAGATAAATCCTCCTCTGGATTAGCCTCTTTACTGTTGAGTAACTGATTATTTATGTAGTATTTAAGGACACCAAACTCTCTAGATATTTTAATTATGTCTCCAGTCTGGACATTGTAAATACCTAACATCTCTCTGGCATGCACAAAACGCGCCTTTCTACCTTTAATTAGATGTACGGAGTATTTAAGCTCTTTTTTTGCCTGACCATTCCCACCTATTGTGGTAAATCCAATCTTACGAATTACATTAAAATCTTCTATAACGTATTCAACAAATCCATTAGCATCAGCATTCGTTGTATCTTTTGAACCTTTTAAAACCGCTTTGGCCGTTGCAGTAGTTTTACCATTCTTAATGGATTGAAGGTTTCCATTAACCACTTCTCCATTTTGAATTTTACCCCACTCTACAGGATAAGTCTGCGAGAAGCTTGTTAGACCAAAAAACAAGGTCAATGGCAAAATCAATAATAGATGTGTTTTTCTTAGGAATTTATTCAGGTGATGCTGTCTCATTTCATTCAAAGGTTAGTTCCTCTATTAATGTTCCGGATTGCAGTACTTTAACAAAAACTACATACGGGGATTGATCTGCTTCTAGCAGCGTTAAATATGTTGTATTATTATCTGGATCAAAATCAACTTTTGAAAAAGATTCGATTTTTGGTGAATTGATTTCAAAAACTTCCTCAAACATCAAAACCGAATCTGAACTGTAAATTGAATAAAACGATATCTCATAAGTCAGTGAATCAGATGGGTCTTCTTCAATACTTAACTCTGTTTCAAAAGAATACGATGTTAAGTTTACTGTATCGACAGTTACGTTATAGGTCTGCGAGAAACACGTTGATACGGCAGTGACAAAGAGACAAAATAGAAATGGTTTCATTAGGTTTATTTTATTCAATAATTCGTCAAGTTACGAGTCAAATTTAAAAACAAAATTTAATCAATCAACAAATGTTAAAAAAAATTAATTCAATAATTTACTAGATATGAATATGTTATATAGCCCAACCACTTATAATCTCTATGCTTAACGCGCTTTATTGATTAATAAAAATTATCACAAATTAATTTAAAGGAAGGATAAATAAATGATAAATTAAACATCATAAACTTTATACAAAGTAGCTTAACACTAAATTTTGTCAAGAATTAAGGAGTGCATTTACTATTTCAATATCCTCCAAAAAGTTTGAACTATCTCCTGACGGGGTCACTAAGAAACAAAGAAGGCTCACCATTTAGGTGAGTTTTTTTTGTTTACGCCAAAATCTTCTGAAAGCCTCAAGCTTTCAAGATAGTTTTGGTGTAGATAAAAAAATAAAAATAGAAGAATGAGAACTGTCTTCTTGGTTGTGGGGATTCTAAGTAATCTGTTTGTTTAAAATTGAACCTCATAGAATTTGTGAAGACCTATTAATGATATAACTTTGCTACAGTAAATACATCCACCTATGAAAAAAAAATTATTCATTTACCTTTTATTATTTTCAAGCTTTGGATTTGGACAGGTTTCTATAAACTGGCAGAAATCATATGGCGGTTCCTTAGATGATATTGCAAATTCGATTAAACCTACTTCGGACGGAGGAATTATCGTTGTAGGTCAATCAAAATCTTCTGATGGCGACGTCAATGTAAATAGTGGTGAAAATGATTATTGGGTTACTAAATTAGATTCAGCAGGCTACATAATTTGGCAAAACTCATTCGGGGGTTCTGGACATGATGTTGCAGAATCCATTCAACAAACCACTGATAATGGATATATAATTGCAGGCAATTCAAATTCAACTGATGGTGATATCACCGGTAATAATGGTAGCTTCGACCGATGGATAGTTAAATTGGATGCCTCTGGTAATCTTTCTTGGCAAAAATCTCTAGGAGGTGCTGGAAATGATTATGGATCTTCAATTAAACAAACTAATGATGGTGGTTATATTGTTGCAGGAAAATCTAGTTCATCTAATGGTGATGTTTCAGGAAATAATGGAGGATTTGACTATTGGGTTACAAAACTTGATGCTTTTGGTAATATTTCTTGGGAAAAATCATTCGGAGGGTCATTTGATGATTGGGCATACTCAATCCAACAAACATTAAATGGATATATAGTTGCTGGATTCTCAGGTTCAATAGATGGTGATGTTTCTGGGAACAACGGTAACAGGGATTACTGGATTATAAGTCTAGACTTAAACGGTAACATTATATGGCAAAAGTCTCTCGGAGGTTCTGGAGATGATCGTGCTTATTCAATTCAACAAACTGCTGATGGAGGTTACATTGTTGTTGGAGAATCAGATTCAAGTGATGGAGATGTTACAATCAATAATGGTGGAGATGATTTCTGGATCGTAAAACTTGATGCTTTTGGTAATATTTCTTGGGAAAAATCTTTTGGTGGTTCTGGAAATGATCGTGCTTATTCAGTTATACAAACACTAGATGAAGGATATTTTATTGTAGGTTATACAACCTCTAATGATGGAAATGTAACTCAATATAGTGGCAATGGTGATTGTTGGATGCTCAAACTTGACGAAGCCGGAAATTTTAATTGGCAAAAATCATTAGGAGGAACACTCCGTGAAGCTGGTTTATCAATTCAATTAAAAACAAACGGGAAATATCTGATTTCTGGATACTCTGAATCAAATGACGGAAATGTATTGTCAAACAACGGGGAGTTAGATTTTTGGATTTTGGAACTAAATACTCACAAAATTTTTGGAAATTGTTTTAATGATGTTAATGAGAATTGTATTATTGAAACAACTGAACCTGGACTTTCTGGATTCCCTTTACAGATTAGCCCCGGTGGTTTTATCGCAGAAGTTGATACACTTGGGGTTTGGTTTCTAGATTCTTTACCTATAGGTACATATACTGCAACCATTGACACAACTAATTTAAACTGGTTTTCAACCTGTCCTATCTCTCAAAGTTTCACAGTTACTGATCCACAGGCATATACTCTTGGACCTGATTTTGGAATGGTAAATAATAATCCTTGTAGTAGTCCTGTTATTAGTATTTACTCGCCATTTTTAAGGAGGTGCTTTTCTGATCAAGTTGTTTATGTGCAGGCCTGTAATGATATCACAGCTACTGGTGCTTTAAATGGTGCTTATGCTGATGTAGAATTGGATTCGTTGCTCACTCCTACTATGTCATCCATACCTTTTACCGCTCTCGGAAATGATGTTTATAGATTTGAATTGGATACTATAAACCCTGGTCAATGTGTAGATTTCTCGATTAATACGACAGTAAGCTGTGACGCCATGCTAACTCAAACACTTTGTATGAATGCGAAATTATACCCTGTGGATAGTTGTGCTTTAGATTCCATCCCTACGGATCCATTACCTCCTAATTATGGGAATGATCCGAACTTAGTGATGCCGCAACCTTGTACATTACCATGGGATAAATCTAGTCTACAAGTTGAAGGTTGGTGTCAGGGAGATTCTGTGCAGTTCTCAATTACAAATACAGGAGATGTAGGCGATGGCGATATGGATTGTTATTCTCCAGTGTTTCTTTACATAAACGACACACTGGTGTCTATAGATTCCGTGCAACTACAAGGGCAAGAGACTATTTACTACTCTTATCCGGCTAACGGTGAAACCTGGATTCTAGCAGCAGAACAACATCCCTTGCATCCAGGCAACTCTCATCCTAATGCACATGTCGAACTCTGTGGTTCTGATTCTACGCAATGGATCCCTGATATGATCAACAATCAACCCTTGGATGATGCTGATCCTGTTGATGATATTTATTGCGGAATCGTAACTGGTAGTTATGATCCCAACGATAAAAGAGGGTTTCCTTCTGGTGTAACCAGTCAACATCACATTCAACCTAATCAACAGCTTCAATATGTGATTCGATTTCAAAATACGGGAACAGACACAGCGTTCACTGTTGTAATTAGAGATACGTTAGATACAGACCTGAACATCTTTACAGTAAATTCAGGTGTATCGAGTCATGACTACTCGTTTAATAAATACGGTCCGAGAGTACTAGAATGGACTTTTGATAATATTATGCTGCCGGACAGCACAACCGATGAACCTGGGAGTAATGGTTTTGTAACTTTCACAGTAGATCAATTACCTAATCTTCCAAACGGAACGGTAATCAATAACCAGGCGGATATCTACTTTGATTTTAATGCGCCGATTATTACCAACCAAACAACTCATCGTGTTAATGAAATGATCACAAGTTCTCCCCTTCAGGTTGATGAAATAGTCAGTACTGATGGAAACTTAATTACGGTTTATCCGAATCCAAACAATGGATTGTTATTTATAGAGTTAGAAGAATACCTTGAGCCCATTGATTACCAAATCACAAACATTAATGGTCGTATTGTATCAGCTGGAAAGCTTTCACACCAGAAAACCGCAGTAGACATTCAAAAATTGAGTTCAGGGTTGTATTTAATACACATTGGCGATAATGCGCCTATTAAAATTATTATGAAGTAAATCTCTTATGAAAAAAATATTATTTCTATCGCTTTATTTGGTTTCAATCAATGTCATTGGACAATTACCTTCCATCGAATGGCAGAAATCTCTTGGTGGTTCTGGATATGATCATGCAGAGTCAATTGAACAAACAACAGATGGTGGGTATATTGTTGCAGGTGTATCTGAATCAAGTGATGGTGATATTACGAGTAGTAATGGGCTTAGTGACTATTGGATTGTAAAGCTAGATGCGAATGGAAGCACTTTGTGGCAGAGAGCAATTGGAGGTTCATTGAATGATTATGCTAACTGTATTAAACAGACTACAGATGGAGGGTTTATTGTTGCTGGGTATTCTGAATCCACTGATGGGGATGTGACAGGGAATCACGGTAATTTCGATTATTGGATTGTAAAATTGGATGCTGCTGGGACTATCCTATGGGAAATGTCTTACGGTGGATTAGGAGATGACAGAGCTGAGTCAATTCAACAAACCACTGATGGTGGTTATATTGTTACAGGATCTTCAGACTCTAATGATGGGGACATTACAAATAATCAAGGGTTTCATGATTTCTGGGTTATTAAACTAGATTCAAATGGATCAATATTATGGCAAAATACTTATGGTGGTTCATCATGGGATCGATCAAAAATGATACAACAAACAACTGATGGAGGGTACATTATTGCAGGCTTTACTTGGTCCAATGATGGGGATGTTTCATTCAATAATGGGCAACGCGATTATTGGGTTATTAAACTGGACGCTTCAGGTAACTTGATTTGGGAAAAATCACTAGGTGGTTCTGATTTTGATTGGGCTTATTCAGTACAACAAACTGCAGATGGAGGTTTTATTGTTGCCGGGCGATCCTATTCTGATAATGGTGATTTAACGATTAACTACGGTATTTACGACTATTGGGTAGTGAAACTTGATGCCACAGGTAACATCGAATGGCAAAAATCTCTAGGTGGAGGTGGTGGAGATAGTGCAAGATCAGTTAAGCAAACAAGTGATGGAGGGTTCATAGTTGCGGGTTATTCCGTATTTATTAATAGTCAGAGCTACTGGATTGTAAAACTAGATGGATTTGGAAACCTAATTTGGCAAAAAACATTCGGTGGCACTTCGCAAGATCTTGCATATTCAATACAACAAACTTCTAAAGGTAATTATATAGTTGCGGGAAGCTCTGAGTCAAATGATGAAGATGTGGACGGAAATAATGGGGATTTTGACTTTTGGGTTGTAAAATTAGATGCTCCAAATATTCATGGTAAAGTTTATAACGATCTTAATGAAAATTGTAGTAAAGAAATTGCTGAGTTTGGCTTAGAAGGTACAACTCTATCGATCGATCCAGGAGGCTATATTGTTCAAACCGACAGTGTTGGGGTTTGGTATATTGATTCATTACCTGTGGGAGTATACACCACAACAATTGATACCACAAATTTAAATTGGACTCCTACTTGTCCTGTTTCACAATCTTTCACAGTTTCAGACCCTGAAACTTATACATCTGGACCTGATTTTGGAATGGTTAGTAATAACCCTTGTAGCAGTCCTGATATTAGTATTCATGCCCCGTTCTTGCGAAGATGTTTCAGTGATCAGGTAGTTTATGTGCAGGCCTGCAATGACATAACGGCTACAGGAGCTTTGAACTCAGCGTATATTGATGTGGAACTGGACTCTTTACTTACCCCTACCTCCTCCTCGATCCCCTACACTTCACTTGGTAGCGATGTTTATAGGTTTGAACTAGATACTATAAACCCCAGTCAATGTGTTGATTTCACTATTAATACAACTGTTAGTTGTGATGCAATTCTCGATCAAACGTTGTGTATGGATGCATCTCTATATCCAGTGGATAGTTGTGCATTAGATTCTATTCCTTCTAATCCTCTACCACCAACGTATGGGAATAACCCTAATTTAGTCATTCCACAACCTTGTACTTTGCCCTGGGATAAATCAAGTTTACAAGTTGAAGGTTGGTGCCAGGGAGACTCAGTTCAGTTCTCCATAACTAACACAGGTGACTTTGGAGATGGTGACATGGATTGTTATTCACCAGTTTTACTTTATGTAAACGATACACTGGTATCAATCGACTCTGTTCAACTAGTAGGTCAGGAGACAGTTTATTATTCCTTCCCTGCTAATGGCGAGACCTGGATTTTAGCAGCAGAACAACATCCGTTGCATCCTGGAAACTCGCATCCCAATGCACATGTTGAACTCTGCGGCTCAGATTCAACACTATGGATTTCAAATATGATTAATAACTATCCCCATGACGATCTTGACCCTTTTGTTGATATCTATTGTGGTATTGTAAGTGGCAGTTATGATCCTAACGATAAGAGAGGGTTCCCAAAAGGTATTTCTGATCAATACTATATCAAGCCTAATCAACAGCTGCAATATGTAATTCGTTTCCAAAACACGGGAACAGATACAGCCTTCACTGTTGTCATCAGAGATACTTTAGATACAGACCTAAATATCTTTACCGTGAATTCTGGCGTATCTAGTCATGAGCATACATTCCGAAAATACGGTCCAAGAGTACTCGAGTGGACTTTTAATAATATTATGCTTCCGGACAGCACAACAGATGAACCTGGAAGTAATGGCTTTGTGACCTTCACTGTAGATCAAGTACCTGATCTTCCAAACGGAACAACAATTAACAATCAGGCAGACATCTATTTTGATTTTAATGCTCCGATCATCACAAATGTAACAAGTCATCGTATAAATGATATGATCACGAGCTCTCCATTAACAGTCGAAGAACTTATGAGTCCGGAGGGAAATTCGATTAACGTTTACCCAAATCCAAACAATGGATTATTATTTATCGAATTAGAAGAGCTTCTTCAGCCTATTGACTACCAAATCACAAACATAAATGGTCGTGTGGTATCAGCTGGAAAACTTTCACAACAGAAAAATGCAATTGACATTCAAGGATTGAGTACAGGTTTGTACTTAATACACATAGGCAATAATGCGCCTGTTAAAATTATTATGAAGTAAATCTCTTATGAAAAAAATATTCTTTATCACAGTTTTATTGATTTCAGTTTTTGGTTTTGGACAGGAACCCGTTATTGAATGGCAAAAATCTCTAGGAGGCTCTGGTTATGACAACGCCAGATCTATTCAACAAACATCAGATGGTGGTTTTATCATAGTGGGGTTTTCATTTTCGGATGACGGTGATTTGACGGTGAATAATGGAGCTTATGATTACTGGATAATAAAAACAGATTCAATCGGCGAAATCTTGTGGCAAAAATCGTATGGAGGGTCAGGAGGAGATTATGCTGAATCAGCGCAGCAAACGACAGACGGGGGCTATATCGTTAGTGGAAGATCTGGTTCTTACGATGGCGATATTACTAATTTTAATGGTGGTGAAGATTATTGGCTTTTGAAACTCGATCCAATGGGTAATATCTTATGGGAAAAGTCTTTTGGGGGCTCATGGGATGACCGAGCATTTTCAATCCAACAAACTAGTGATAATGGTTATATCGTTGCTGGACAATCTGAATCGATCGATGGAGATATTTCAGGAAACAACGGTAATTTTGATTTTTGGGTGGTAAAATTAGATGTTTCGGGAAATATTAGCTGGGAAAATACACTTGGCGGATCTGCAAGTGATTCCGGGCGTTCAATTCAGCAAACAAGTGATGGTGGGTACATCGTTGGAGGAACTGCTAATTCAAATAATGGAGATGTTTCAGTGAATTATGGAGGTAATGATTACTGGTTGGTAAAGTTAGATGGATCGGGAAATATTCTGTGGGAACGATCATATGGTGGTTCAAGTAATGATATATTGCGTTCAATTGATCAAACTATAACTGGAGGTTATATTCTAGCCGGTTACTCTGATTCGAACGATGGTGATGTAACAGGTAATAATGGAGCGTTTGATCAATGGATTGTTAAACTAAATTCAACAGGTGATATATTATGGCAAAAATCATTGGGTGGAACCGGATACGATAGAGCTCTTTCAGTTAGTCAATTAGATGATGGAGGTTTTATTATTGCAGGAGATACTGAGTCAAATGATGGTGATGTAACATATAACAATGGTGGTGATGATTATTGGATTGTTAGATTAGATGAATTTGGTGATATAGTATGGCAAAAATCGTTAGGAGGTAGTGCTTTGGATATAGCTTTCACAATAAAGCAGTGTTCTGACCAAGGATTAATCATGGCTGGAACGTCGGATTCATCTGACGGCGATATAACAGGAAATAATGGAAGTGGGGACGTTTGGGTTATCAAAATTGATGAAGCCAATATTTCAGGTAAAATATATAATGACCTTAATGAAAACTGTATTCTTGAAGTTCTTGAGCCTGGAATTGTAGGAATGGATATTATAATAAATCCCGGAAGTTATATGGCAGAAGCCAGTAACAATGGGGTATGGTATTTAGACTCTTTACCCATTGGATCATACACAGCAACTATTGATACAACAAATTTAAATTGGACCTCGACTTGTCCTGTTTCACAGAGCTTCACTGTTACTGATCCGCAAGCTTTTACTCCAGGACCAGATTTTGGGATGGTCAATAATAATCCCTGTTCGAGTCCTGATATTAGTATTCATGCCCCATTCCTAAGAAGATGTTTTACTGATCAAGTAGTTTACGTTCAAGCCTGCAATGATATCACGGCAACAGGTGCTTTGAATGCAGCTTATGCTGATGTAGAACTGGATTCTTTGCTCACTCCTACTTCAACGTCTATACCTTTTACTGCGCTGGGAAATGATGTTTTCAGATTCCAGCTAGGGAATATTAATCCAGGTCAATGTGTCGATTTTACCATTAATACAACTGTGAGTTGTAATGCTATATTGAACCAAACACTGTGTTTGGATGCTAAACTGTACCCAGTTGATAGTTGTGCTTTAGATTCCATACCAACTGATCCGTTACCTCCTAATTATGGGAATGATCCGAACTTAGTAATGCCGCAACCTTGTATATTACCTTGGGATAAATCCAGTCTTCAAGTTGAAGGTTGGTGTCAGGGAGATTCTGTTCAGTTCTCCATAACTAATACAGGTGACTTAGGGGATGGAGATATGGATTGTTACTCACCAGTATTGCTTTATGTAAACGATACATTGGTTTCAATAGATTCCGTGCAGTTACAAGGACAGGAAACGGTTTATTACTCTTATCCTGCTAATGGAGAGACCTGGATTCTAGCTGCTGAGCAACATCCATTACATCCAGGAAATTCACATCCCAATGCACATGTCGAACTCTGTGGTTCTGACTCTACACAATGGATCCCTGATATGATCAACAATCAACCGTTGGATGATGCTGACCCCGTTGATGATATTTACTGTGGAATCGTAACTGGTAGTTATGATCCCAACGATAAAAGAGGGTTTCCAACTGGTGTAACTAGTCAACATCACATTCAACCTAATCAGCAGCTGCAATACGTAATTCGTTTCCAAAATACGGGAACAGACACGGCGTTCACCGTTGTGATTCGAGACACGTTAGATACGGACCTGAACATCTTTACAGTAAACTCAGGTGCATCAAGTCATGATTATACTTTTAAAACGTACGGTCCGAGAGTATTAGAATGGACTTTTGATAATATTATGCTGCCAGATAGTACAACAGATGAACCGGGAAGTAATGGTTTTGTAACGTTTACGGTGGATCAAGTTCCAGATTTACCAAATGGAACAGTAATCAACAACCAGGCTGATATCTACTTTGATTTCAATGCTCCGATTATTACCAACGAAACCGATCATTTGATTGATGATAATATCGAGGGTGAAGCTATTGGTGACTTTGTCGTTGAAACAGTTTCAGTATGTTCAGATTATACATGGAGCGCAACAGGACAAACCTATACGCAACCAGGTATCTACACTGAGGTATTAACAAATCAGGCGGGGTTAGATAGTACAGTCACTCTAAACCTAACGATTAATCAACCTAATACTGGTTCAGAAACAATCACATCTTGTGAAAACTTTACATGGAATACGAATGGTCAAACATATACACAGTCAGGACAGTATACAGAAGTATTAACAAATCAATATGGCTGTGATAGTACGATTACTTTAAACCTTACAATTAATCAATCATCCAATAGCTCGGAAACAATTAGTTCTTGCGAAAATTACATATGGACTACGAATGGTCAGACTTATACACAATCTGGTCAGTATACCGAAATATTAACGAATCAGCACGGATGTGACAGTACAGTTACGTTAGATCTCACAATTAACCAACCTAATACTAGTACAGAAACAATCACTTCTTGTGACAGCTACACTTGGAATACAACCGGTCAAACCTACAACCAATCTGGGAACTATACGACGGTATTAAACAATGTACAAGGATGTGATTCAACAGTCACTCTTGAACTAACTATCGATACAGTAATTACTTCTGTTACCCAACTCGATGATATTACGTTAGAGGCAGTTGTGAACAATGCCCAGTATCAATGGATAGACTGTAACCAAAACTATCAAGCAATTGCAGGAGCGACTGATCAAATATTTGAAGCAACAGAAAATGGATCTTATGCAGCGATCATTACACAGAATGGCTGTACAGATACAACAGATTGTATTATGATTAGTAATGTAGGGCTCAATGATGAGGACAATCAAATCATGAACCTCTATCCTAATCCTACATTAAATACCTTCTCCATCAAAGCAGATAAATTAATTAACGCCTCATTCAAGATTGTAGATGCACAAGGAAAAGAAGTTTTGTCTGGTAAAATGAACGGTAAAGAACAAAGTATTGATATTTCTTCATTGTCGAAGGGAACGTACTCGATTGTGTTTGAAGATTCGGAGCTACCAGTTTTGTCCGTGATTAAAGAATAGGACAAGTTGATCAATTTGGATTCAGGTAACTTGATTTTTTCAATCTGCCCAGACGTTCTAAATCCTCCAAAAAGTTTGAACTATCTCCTGTCGGGGTCACTAAACAAAAAAGCCCAGCATTTAGCCGGGCTTTTTACTTTTATAAACCACAATATTATTGAACAACTAGTTTTTTCGTATGACGTTCTCCGTTACTCACAATTGAAACATAGTACATTCCAGGAGTTAATCGACTTACATCTAACATGTATTCCTTTTGAGTCGTTGAAGAAACTTGTCTTACAATTGCACCCGTCATATCGGTTATAACAATTTCATTCTCCCCATCATTAAGCCCTGAGATAATAACCTCATCACTTGCTGGATTAGGGAATAGCTCAAAGAGATTTTCCTCCTTTGTTAATTCCTCATAAGACAATGGATATTCAACTGTAAAGTTAACAACGAGAGATCCTCCAAAATCACGATCGAGGTTTTTCAGTAAACTTCCTCCTACTTCTCTGATCTGGCAATAACCTGATCCATCATTATTAGCAAAGAAACTAATCCCATCATCATCAGAATCGATCAATCTAAACTGATAACAACCAATATTCAAATCAAAAGTATCTAAGTACAACGTATTATTTTGCATGTTATCTCTTTCATACAAAACATTTCCATACATGTCTAAAAGTTCATATCTCGTCTCTGAAGCTGCAGAGTTTGTTTGAAACCTCATGTAAATATCGCGTGGGAAGACATCTGGAATTTCTACTTCTGCGTTTTTACTATTATTCAGCTCATACTCATCTGTTACGCCATTTGGATTTGAGACCGATGCATAAAAAACATTCCCATTTACTCCTGTAACCGCATCCCAAAGTCCTGATGGATTAGGAAGCTCAACTTCAGTCGACTCCATAAACCCGAGTGCTCCTTCCCATTCAAACGTGAATGCATTGTTTACATCATTCACATAATAAGTTATGGTTGCTGAAGTCAATGTGTCTGAACCAGTATTCGTAATCTCCACTATTGGATTAGCACAGATCGGGTTGTCTCTTTTATATTCAATATAGTTTGATGGTCTTTTGATATTCTTCAAGGAAACATCATTCGTGAAGTTCGGAGAACCATACGTTATGATCTGGTTGCTTACAAGGTAGTTTGATGTTCCAGAAGCATTATTCACTCCATAATCGATTTCGTGCGACTGACCAGCAGTTACGTAATTCGTAAGGTCTGTTAGTTGAACATCTGATGGCATACCCGGACACCATCCTGCTCTATCGTAAATCCATGACCCGCCTTGCGGATACAATGGATTCTCCGAACACTCAGTCCAAACGTCCCATTCATTTTCTTTTGTACCTCCATTGACATTTACATAATGAGTTCGCGGAATAAACTCACCTTCCTGTCCGTGTCCAGTGATGACAGATTTCATGATGAATTGAGACCCACCAGCATCAAAGTTAAAGTCACGTGGCTCAAAGCTATTATCAGCAATGATATTCTGGTAACCTGAGCTACCATTTCTCCATACTTCTCTTATATCAATTACGTCACGAGGTGGAGTACCAACTATAAACAGAAACTTGATATCCATATCCTCTTGCCACTGCCCCCCATTTTCAACAGTAATACGTTTGTCTCCTTTTAAGACAGGAGTGAATTCCGTGATATCAAAATACCATGTTTCTCCCGATTGACCAAGGTTAAGTCCGATACCATAAGGGGTTACTAAAGACATCAGTTGTAGTCGGCTAGGATATCGATCGAAATAATCCAGATCAGTAATATTTATGGTTCCTTCACTTGAAACAGGAATAGTATTGATCACATTTCCTTGTTCATCATATACTGTGTGTTCATCAGCCAGCCAATAATTCCAAGTATTCACGTCAATGATATCATCTGAATTCAACGTTCCAGCATTTGAGGCAATATCGTGTTCGATAACTACATTTTGAATTTTCTCAACAGAGTCTAAAACCGTAACTGTAGTATTCGAAAGATCATAATCTCCTTGATAAATAGTTACCTGAGGTCGATCATGCTGAACATCAAAGAATCGAACAACTTGATCTCCACGTTGATAGTTTGTAAGAATTGAATTGTCCGAAGTAGCATCTACTCCTAAACTTGAATGATCAGTAAATGTTGTACCTGTTGGATCATCAAATCTAAGATTCAGTACAAGATCGGCATAAAATGGGTGAGATGGATCAATTTTTCTATTCATCCATTCCATGATCGTATTTTGATCCAACTCGGAAGAAAACATTCGAAACTCATCAATATCACCTGCCCAAAAGTTGTTATTGTTGATACCTGCTCCAAGGAACATTTCTTCCATGTCGATGAGATTCGTTTTACCCGTTCCCGAATGCCATAGCTGTCCATTTCGATAGATATTCATTTGGCCGGTATTAGCATTCTTGGTAAATGCCCAATGACTCCAACCACCAGTATATTCAGATATATTTACAACTTTTTCAATTCGATCGTATCCAGATCCACCAACTGTTCCACAATCCCAGTATACACGACCATTACCCCAAGGCATATGTATATTTACTTCTCTTGAACCAGATGCATTTGAAGCCTCAACAAAATTTGTATTTGTCGGTAGAACGTTTTCATCACCATTGATCCAGAAAGATATTGTTATCTCATCTGAAACAAGATCAGTGCTACTTGTTGGAATGTTAATGATGCTATTCTGATTGAAAGTTGCATATCTGTTAGTGTTCTCGAAAAGAACTGTGCTATCATCAGTTGGGGTATAACCTGCGAGCTCTACTGTTGATCCCGAAGTGCTATTTGTGAAAGAAAACTCGACAAGGATATTTGAACTACCGTCCCAAGTGAAGGGAGTGTTCAGTTGTAATTTGTTCAACCCGTTAACGAATGAGGTGTTTGCATAGTATACTTCTGAAAAACCAGTTGTAATCGGAGAAGAAGGATCAAGTGCACTTAAATTCGTATGCTGCATTTTTACTCTGAAGAAGTTTGCATCTCCTGCAGTATTTACTAATAATTCAATTGCATCGATATCGCCAGCAGTAACACCCGCCCCTGATAATTCAGTAGCAGTCAATAAAAGTTGAGATTTCGAATGATTTTTACTCCCGTCTATTACATTTGAAATTGGGGATGTATTGTTTCCGATCACATAACTATTCTCACTATTTATTGTATTCACAACTGACGTTACTTGATCTGTGGACAAATAATTATACACTGGTTGAGTAGTGTAATCATAAGTTGCACCTGAAAAACCACTGATCGTATGAGATGGTGTTATTCTTGCAATCGAATCAATGCGAGTTGAATCATGAACATACGTATTGCAACTGTAATCCCATTCGCCACATGCATTGCTGTTTCCTCCTCCGGTATTCACCTGACCATCTCTACATCTAATATTGTAACGCATGATGATCTTTTCAAAGGTTAAAGAGGTATTCGTTGGAAAAGTAACCGTTGTATCGCGAATTGTTCCGTCCCACGCATTTCCGTAAGTCATAGTCCAGTCGAAAGCATCGACGATGATCGTGTCACCTGGTTGTTGAGCGTGTATTGAGTTGAATTGAAATAGGATCAAGGTAAGAATCGAGATAAATCGAATAACAAGTTTCATGTTAGTTTTGCTTTTTAATGAGGTTTCTATTTACAAACATAGTACTTAGACCGCTACACCATTGATATTGTAATAGTTATAATTCTCGCAATCTATGAATCCTAAAAATGAAGTTTGTCAAAGTATTATCCACATACTTCAATTGACGTTTGCAACTATATAATTAACTTAAACAAATATGTACTTCATTTTGTACTTATTAGTACTTAGGAGAAATGACAAGTGAAAAAACGGAAATAAAAATCAATGAACTCGAATCGTCGAGATTGAATCATTTGTTTGGGATTGCCCTTTCAAATTACACGTTTGATAGTAATATTGAAATAAAATTGACAAGAACTTCAATAAAAGGTTCTACCATGCAAGCTCAACCTATCTTCGGATTTAGAGAGGTTTTTACTGGTCTTCACAAATATCGAATTCGACTAGCTAAATTTGTTAGAGGAAGTGAAACAATGGTTGTGGAAGAGCTTCCCGATGACGTCCTAATAGGATGGTTTGCTCACGAACTCGGACACGTCAAAGATTATGAGAATCATAGTTTTTTAGGAATGATCTGGTTTGGTTTGCGGTACATAACATCATCGTCATTTCGAAAAAAAATTGAACATCGAGCTGATCAGATCGCGATCGAGCATGGTTATCACAAAGAGGTATTGGCCACAAAGAAGTTTCTATTTACGCACGAAGATATTGACCCTACCTATCGGACAAAAATAAAAAAATTCTATATGCCTATGCGTGATGTTGAAGATTGGATAGAGAAGAACATCTCCATTGATCCAGTAGACTAATCATTCAGGTAATCTAATAATTCATGCATCTCATCGGCCGGCATCACTTTTGGCGTTTTAACCTGACCTCCTTTCTTCTTGTTTCTTTCCAGAAATGAGTAATATTTATCCTTATTGATCACACGAACCGCTATATCTTTCAGTGCTTTACTTCGAGCGACTTTGTAGTTCTTGTTAGCTTCCTTGAGTGATTCATCCAATTCGTTTCTTAGTTGGTCTTTGTCAACCTCATCATTCTCGGATACAACAACCCATTGATGGATATATTCTCCTTCATCATTTTTGATCGCCGAAACCGAGTATTCATTTATGGTTATGGCTAACGTATCTGACACATCTAGAATGGCTGTGTCTAATTTGTCTTCCGAAAGCTGAGAACCAACTACATTCAAAAAGAACTTCGTACGTCCTGAGATCAGGATCTCATGAGGGTCAAGATTTTTGAATCGTATTGTATCTCCAATAACATACCTCCATGCACCAGAGCACGTAGATACGATCAGCACATAATCTACATCTTTCTCGACCTGGTCGATCGTTAGTATCTCGGGATCGTCTAGAATATTTCCCATTTCATCAACTCCACGTTCATCAAAAGGAATGAATTCGTAAAAATAGCCATGATTAAGGGCGAGTCTCATATCCATACTACCGGGTTTTGCCGTGTAAGCAAAGAAGCCTTCTGATGCAAGATAAGTATCCAGGATCACTAGTGGTTCCCGGGTAACTTTTTCAAAGTCCTCTCTGTATGTTTCGAACGCAACTCCTCCACTTGCGAAAACGGTCAGATTTGGCCATATGTCATGAATTGTTTCAAGATCGTGGTATTCAATGATCTTTTTTAGTAATAGAAGAACCCAGGAAGGAATTCCGGCTATAGCACCAATATTCCATTCTGGTGCCTCTTTTGCGATCGCCTCTACTCTATCATCCCAATTATCAATACTCGCGATCTTCTTACCTGGTCTATAAAACAGATCATACCAACCTGGAAAATTACTAACGTTTATTCCACTTACTTCTCCCTCAAGATGATCGTTTTCATTCTTTGATAAATTTGCACTGCTCGACAGCATCAATACTTCACTTTCGAATAGCTCGTCCGGAAAATCAAAATTTGGAAGTGAACGAATAAAAGATGTTCCTACATCTCGCATACTTTGCAAAAAAGAGTTTGTTATGGGAATTCGCTTACTCTCTTTTCCAGTTGTTCCACTACTCAGTGCGAAAAAGTTAGGTTTCCCCGGCCATGTTATGTCAGGAAATTTTTGCTGTTGTCCCCACCATTTTTCATTCATCTGTTTATAATTCAGAATCGGGACATTACGCCGAAAAGATTCGATAACATTTTCAGATTCGAGAATCTCTCTAAATCCATAGTATTTACCAAAAGAAGTGTCTTTTGCTTCATCCAGCAAATAATGTAGTTGGGCTTGTTGCTGATCCATTGGATGATCACGCTGAACATTCAGTTTCTGACTCAATCCGATGCCTCTTTTGATCAAACTCCCCAGTAATGCCATGTAATCCAATTCATTTTAAGTGTACTACAAATCAAACGACTTGAGGCCGTTATTGTTCAAATAAAAAAAGGAATAAATCAGCGATCAAGTTCATTCTTGTTCAACGGTCTGGAATAACTTTTTCCGGCATATCTCAAATCACTAATCATCAAATGGTCTTTCTGAAGTAAGTCAGGAGATGGTATAAACATAAAGTAGATCTCGATCTTATCATCTAATAATGAATATTGATCATTTTTTGATTTGATCAATATTTGATCCGAAAGGAAACTATTGAAATAAACGGGTTGATCCAGTCTAAACAAAAACCAATCCTGTTGATTATTCACTACCATTCTTTTGCTGCAATAGCCTGTTACCGGTAATTGATTACCAATGAATTTATTTGATTTTGGTGCAAAAAGACGGAGTTTAAGCCCTCTGAGATCAGGACCATCATAGTAACTTGACCGTTTCTGCTTGTTACTAAAAGAGTCTTGTCTATTGAATGCGTAATTCGATATATTCTGCGCAATATTCCCAATTAGTTTTATTGGTAATATCTCTTTGAATGAAAATTTATTCCAGACTCCCTTAACCAATTTAAATCGGTTCAGTTGACCTGTCATATAAAAGAGAAAAACACCTGCATATCCCGCTTCTTTATAGAAAAAATAATTAATCCTTTCTGTTCCATAATCAAGGCCCATTACAACATACTGAAGCATAAGAACACTAATTATTCCCAGATGAAGAACTTCTTTTTGTTTAGTCAGATTGAACCGTTCATTTCCTTTAAAAAAAGGTGAGTGGTTCATAGCATTACGTTTTAAGAAGAACCAAATGTGAAGTGAAAGCACGAAAAAGATAAGCGTAACCAATGTAAAGTCTGCAACCGAAGGACTGATGAGCCAAAAGTCATAAAAACCGTGGGCAAACATCGCTAGTAAAAAGCCGCTCAAGATCACTCCGATTTTCTTGATCAACGATGCTTTCTTGAGTCGATAATTAACGATTATAAATGCATAAGCGATGATAACAGCGTCAAACATGTGTGCCACCGTTGAGATGATGGTACGAGATGTAATATTTGTGAAATCCTGTAGGTAGGAGAAATTCTCTAAGCAGGCAAATCCAAGTGCGGACATTGATGCATAAAGTATATAATCAAAAGGTTCTTTGAATCTACCGAAAACAAACCCGAATAGCAGCCAGGGAATGAACTTGACAAGTTCTTCAGCTCCCCCTATAACGATCGTACAATACCAGAAATCATTCCATGCTGAGCCATCCAGATAGAACTGAACATCATAAAAGAAAAAGTCATAGATCGGAAGACAGAAAATTGTAAATATTCCACCTAAAACAAAAACCAATAGTAAGTCAGCCCATTTTTCACGATTATAGAAATCCATTAAGCGCAAATAAGCTATCCAAACAAAAGAAACCACAAATGCGATGATCATGACTAACCATGGAGTATTAACGATTCGATCCAAGAGGATATTTGTGAAATATGAAGACCATAGTCCGTTTAAATAATAGTATTGGTTTTTCTCATGAAAAGAGAGGAAATCATGACTAGCCTGACTCACCATAAAATCCCTCAGACGTTCATCGTCAATCTTTCTCAGAAGAATAGACTTTCTTTTATATGTTAAGTTAAAATCGGGAGATCTTACAATTTGAGCGTCATAATATTCTAAGGACTTTTCAAGATTTCCATTGTATTCTTCGTACATACCAAGAATGAAGTATGTCCCTTTTTCAGTTTGTTTAAGTTGTTCAATTTCGGATGATTGAACATTTCCTGGATTGCACCTCAATTTCACATAAATGCCAGCCAACTTGCCAGCATATGTATCGTACTCCTTGTAGCGATCACGAGCAACATTACATGAAAAGTTTCCATAAAAGTCCTCAAAATAAAAATGTGCAAATGATAACTGCTCTAGCACATCTGAACTATCATCTTGAGCCAGGCTTTCGACACCCTCGTAATAGAGTTCTTCATCATCATATCGTTCCGCAAACTCTATCAACTCCTCTGCTGAAGTGAAAATTCTTGTGCTATGAAATGTATTCATATAGATCATAGGAATCAGCACAATAGATAGCATGATAACTGGAGTGAAATTCTTCTTTGTGATCTTCTTAAATCTAATCACATCTGCAAGAGAATATCTATAGGTAGAAGCTATAAATGCACAAATTAGGATTGTAACAAAAAATATAAACATAGATCAATCAATTCATTAAACGCTCTAAGTATTCATAAGCTTCATTAATAATGGCGAACCTTTCATTTGCCTTTTCTTGTTCCATTTCTGATTCTCCATGAAATCGATCAGGGTGATGTTTTTTTGCCATTTTACGATAGGCTTTCTTGATCTGTTCAAACGATACTGAATCAGTGTTGATCTCAAGGATCTTAAGCGCCTCTTTCTTTTTAGAACGCTCAGAAACTTTAGATCTAGATCGCCGACGGCTGTTCTGTTGTTGTCGATTTGCTTTCTCTTCATAGAATTTATGTCGAACCGAAAGCATTGATCTGATCTCTTTCCGTGACATACTTAAATGCTCTCCGGCAGAGTAAATCAATTTCATCTCTCGACTACTTAATTTTTCATTGTAAAATGCAAGATCGATCAAAAAATCGAGGAACGCTACTTTTTGATCTTTGTCTAAATGCATTCCCAGCCATTTAAATACCTGATCTATATCTTCATAATTCTGATGTAATCTCGGAAGTGTAGAGAGATCGATTTTACCCGTATTTGGAAATTTTCGTTTGAGATAAGTGATCAGGAATAAATACTGATCTCTTCTTGCACCAACGTCCGCTAAGACTATGTGACAACCAGAAATCTTATAGGCAAAACGAAGATTCTTCTGGTTAAATTTATAATTCTCATCAAACGAAGGTACTCCCAATATAACGTGATAAATAAACTTTCGCAGAATAGAAGGGAAAACGAAAAAAATGGAAGCTACTAATCCACAAACGATAACTGCCGTAAATACATTGTTGCGAATTTCTTCTGGAGTTAACTCTTCAGATAGCAATAGTCCGTATGAATTTAAGAGAAAAAAAATCATAGAGATGAGACCTATACTAACAGTTGATTCATGAGTTATAATATTTAACGGTATAACATTTTGTTTGCATTTTCAAAATATACTTAGATTTTCATTTCTTCTAGAGATTCGTACGCCTCATTGATGACCGCAAACCTTTCATTCGCTTTTTCTTGTTCTATTTCTGAAGCGCCATGGAATCGATCAGGATGGTGTTTTTTTGCCATACGTCTGTAGGCCTTCTTGATCTCATCAAAAGACGCAGACTCATCCTCTATTCCAAGTATTTTCAATGCTCTTTTCCTCTTCGACCTTCTTGATGATCTCGGCCTTGATCTTTGCTTATGGTGTTCCCTTTCTCTTCGTTTTTTATCCTCATAGAACTTATAACGCATTGAAAGAATCGATCTGATCTCATTACTTGATAAACCCAGGTAATCTCCAGCCATATACACTAGTCTCATTTCACGGCTACTCAATTGCTCATTGTAAAAGGCAAGATCAATAAAATAATCGAGAAACTGATATTTCTGAGCTTCATCTAAGTGTTCATTTAACCATTCAAAAACAGGTCTTACTTCGGGATAGTGCTTATGAACTTTTGGTAATAACTTTAGATCGATCGGACTCACATTTGGAAACCTTCTTTTTAAATATGAAACGAGAAACATGTACTGATCTTTTCGATTTCCAAGATCAGAAACGACCATATGACATCCAGCAACTTTGTATGCGAACCTTAAATTATGTTCATTAAATTTATAACGCTTCGTAAAAGCTGGAGTTTTAAGAATAACATGCTTTACAAAATCTTTGATGATCGAAGAGAGTAAAAAAAAGATCAACGCAAGTAAGAAAATTCCAAGTATCCCAACAAAGAAGGTCATCGAATAGTCCTCGTCTTCTCCTAACTGTTGTTTCGTTGGACTTAACTTTAGGTCAAGAAGAGTTATGAAGTTAAACAATGTCACGTGGGCAAATTAGATCTTTTCAAAGGAAAGCAAAAATATAAAATTAATTAGTCTTTAATTTTAAGGAATAACGTGGCTGAACCATTTTGTTAAATTCATTTTAAATAAAGACGTTATACTTTCTCTAAAAAAAATCTTTTCGTAAATTGTGTGTCAAATTTTCACACATGAACTACGACTACGAGGTAGAAGAGCCGGTTTCACTCAGTATGAACCCATATACAGGTGCATGGACACAAGCAGAAGCAGCGCATTTATTGAGGCGAACTTTATTTGGTCCAACATATCAGCAAATTCAAGATACGGTTACCAACGGCATGGCCGCTTCCGTTTCACAAATATTGAATCCAATAGCAGTTGGAACACCAGAAGTTGTTTCAACAGATGAGGCTGTTGCCACGATGGGCGGAACATGGGTAAGCAGTCCTCTTCCCTCGACCAATCAAGCAGTAACAGAAAATGCTAGAAGAAATTCACTAGCTGCGTGGATCATGCAACGACTAAATACCTCATCATATAGCATTCAGGAACAGATGTGCTTGTTTTGGCAAAACCATTTTGCTGCTGAATTCACTTTTGATTCCAGAGCAACATATAATTATCATGAGGTAATAAGAACACATTGTCTCGGTAATTTCAAACAGTTAGTCAAAGACATTACGATTGATCCTTGCATGCTCGTATTTCTTAGTGGAACTGAAAATAACAAGTTCGATCCTAACGAGAATTTTGCTCGAGAATTATTTGAGCTATACACGATTGGAAAAGGTCCACAAATAGGACCAGGTGATTACACGAATTACAAGGAAGAAGATATACAAGAAGCAGCGAAGATCCTAACAGGTTGGCTCGCACTTGGATTGGGCAGTGATACGGACAACGATACGTATGCTCAATTCGAGCCTTTGCTTCATGATGAAACTACTAAGACACTATCAGAGCATTTCGATAATGCAGTGATCAATCCGAATGGTGCGAACGAATATGCCGATTTGATCGATACGATCTTTTTACAAGATGAAGTGGCAAATTTCATTTGTAGAAAACTTTATCGATGGTTCGTTAATTATGATCTCACAACCACGGTGGAAAATACGGTCATCGTAGAAATGGCCAACACATTCAGAACTAACAATTATGAGATCCTACCTGTGCTTTCTGAGTTATTCCAAAGTGAGCATTTTTATGATGTCGCACTTCGTGGAGCGATCATTAGAAACCCATTAGAGCATTTATTTTCGATATTTAATTCAACGCATTCCGTTCCGAATTATACGACACCAGAGAACTATGCACTTTATGAATTTGCATACGGTGTTGCGGCAACAACAGGAATGAGCTATGCACAACCTCCTTCAGTTGGTGGTTGGACAGCATATTATCAAGCGCCGTCTTACTCACAATTATGGGTAAACTCTACTTATGTAAAACTGCGTTTCAACGTATCTGATTGGTTAACGTTGGCAGGAGGTTTTACAGCAGGAGGAAATAACCTAGAGGTGAATCATCTTGATTTTCTGGATAATTTATCTGTTCCGGCAGATCCGAATGCAGTGATCGATGATATGATCCTGGTTTTCTGTCCAAAAGGATTAGATATCGTGAAAAGAACCACATTGAAAACGATACTTACTAACGGACTACCTGATTTTGAGTGGACCATTCAATACAATGATTATGCGAACGATCCGGGGAATCCAACTTTTGCTGACCCCGTTGAACAGCGTGTTGCATTGACACTATCTCAACTATTTAAAATGCCAGAATTTCAAACGATATAATACTTGATTATGAAAAGAAGAAGCTTTGTAAAAAATGTATCATTAGCATCGTTTGGAGTTCCATTCGTATTTCGTAACACGCAATATGAGGCGATCGCTAAGAAATTATTTAATGTTCCAAAAAACAATGAGGATCGCGTTTTAGTGCTTATCAGACTAAATGGTGGTAATGACGGTCTGAATACAGTTGTTCCGTTAGATGGATACGACAACTTGATGATCCAGCGTCCAAACGTTATTTTACCAGAGAATGATCTCATTCCAGTTGTTGGCGATAATGGTTTTCATCCGGTTATGACTGGAATGGCCTCTATGATCAACGACGGTAAATTATCCATAATCCAAAATGTAGGTTATCCAGAACAAAATAGATCTCACTTCAGATCTATGGATATTTGGACAACAGGTATGATGGATCCTAATATTACTACAGGTTGGTTAGGTCGACATTTTGAAGTAGATCATCCCGATTACCCAGATGGATATCCAAACTCAACTTTTGAGGAGCCATTTGCGATAAGCATGGGGTATGAACTTTCTGCCACCTGTCAAGGTACACAGGCTAACTTTTCTCATTCAGTTGTTGATCCCACGGATTCAACGAGTCTACCAAACACTGGAGGAACAAATGACGGTACTTATTATGGAGACCATATGGAATACCTAGAAGGCATCATTGCTCAATCCAATCAGTATGGTCAGGAGATCAGTAATGCAGCAGGTCAAGGGAATAATATGTCCACTTTATATGACGCCAATAATCCTCTTGCCATGCAATTGAAAGATGTTGCTCTAATGATCTCAGGTGGATTAAAAACGAAAGTATATGTCCTTAACGTAAATGGTTTCGATACGCATGATAATCAAGTTATTGATGGGGCTACAACGACTGGAACCCATGCAGATCTAATGAAGCAGGTTTCTGATGCTGTTCATGCCTTTCAAGATGATATTGACCAACTTGGTTTAAGCGATCGTGTGGCTGGAATGACATTTTCAGAATTTGGTAGACAGATTGCTTCCAATGCCAGTGAAGGTACTGATCATGGTGATGCTGCTCCGCTTTTCCTTTTTGGAAACTGTTTAAATACAACATTATACGGTGATAATCCCGTTATTCCAGATACAGTAGTTGATCAGGCCGGACTGCCAATGCAAATTGATTTTAGAGACGTTTATGCATCTGTCTTGAAAGACTGGTTTGGTGTAGATGAGACAACGGTTCAGGGATTATTTGAACATACAGTTACGTTCCATAACATCATTGGAGCATGTAATTTATCTACCGAAGAACAATCATTGTCATCATCTACAGGAATTTCAATGGTCTACCCAAATCCTTGCTCATCAAAAAGCACAGTAAAACTTGATGGTGACGGAAGTGAAGTGAAGATTGTATTGTACAATACACTTGGAGAAAGAATGTCTGTTATCTACGAAGGAATTCTGTCAAAAGCAACTCATCATATTCCATTTGAAATGGATGAATTTTCAAGAGGATCTTATGTTGTGAAGATCATGAGAGCTGATTCAACTGAATCTGTTTCGTTGATCAAGATTTGATGACAACTTCAATTTATGCTATAGCATGAAGACCACACACTTATTCTAAGCGACTGGTTTTTACATGATTGGTAATCTGATTTTCTTTTAAAATATTATCTTCGTCAAACCATAGACCAATCGTGTGAAAACTTATCACAACATATTGCTTCATTTGATTTTAACGATCTCAATCACTGGATTTGTTAGCTTTAATTCAAATGCTCAGAAAGACATAGATTCTTTGCAGAATGTTCTTGTTAATCATCTGGATAAAGGAGGTTATTCGAATGATACAACGGTCGTTAATACCTACTATCGTATTGCGAGGAAACTTCGATCCGATCGGGATACTTCCAACTTTTATTACGATCTGGCGATTAACTTTTGTGATGATGCTATTAATGGCAAAAGATATGATGAAGTAAAAACTGATTATTTTCGCTACATAAAAGGCCTTTCACTTACTCGTAAAGGAAAGAGTATCTATCGTGACAATGAGTACGATAAAGCAGAAAAAATAGGTAAAGAAGCTGTAAAAGTTCTAAAGAAGCTGGAACTATCCGAAAATGAAAAAGCTAGGACGAAAGGTTTAGATTATCTAACCTTCACCACCGTTTGGCTAGCTGTATTACATCAAAAACAAGGGAATACAGAAAAAGCTCTTGCATATTACGATGAAACGGAGCGTTACACTTACATCACAAAAGATACTACTCGACGGTCACTCATTTGGGGGAATATAGCTGTACTCCATAAAAACAATGGGAACTTAAAAGAAGCTCTAGAATATAATTTCAAAGCACTGGAATTAGCTGAGCAAGTTAAAAGTCCAGCGAGAATTGCAACTGTGGTTGGGAATATTGGAGTTGTTTACAAACACTTGAAGGAGTATGATAAGGCCACATCATATTACAATCGCGCAATTAACATATACGAACAGCTGGGAAATAGCAAAGGATTGGCTCGAATGTATAACAATCTGGGCATCATCTCCAGACATCGAGAACAATATGAGGATGCTTTAAAATATTATGAGCAGTCCTTACAGATCGCTGAAGATCTAAAAATGAAAGGCAGTATCGTATCTGCAAAAATAAATATGGCTGTTATTCTCAAACATCAAGACAAACTTGATCAAGCTGAGTTGTTATTATTAGAGGCACTTGAGTTAGCAAAGGAAACAAAATATAAAAAGAATATTATAAACATTAATTCAACACTTGCTGAGCTTTACATAAGACAAGATAAAATAAAACAAGCTGAGCCTTACCTTAAAACGACACTGGAATATGCTGAAGAAATGGATTCTGACAGGTTTAGAGAAAATGCCCATCAGAATTATTACCTCTATCACAAAGCATTAAACAATCATGAGAAAGCACTTTCTCATTACCAGAAATATATAAAATACAGAGATGAAGTATATAATCTCGAATCTAAAGAAGCTGCTTTAGAACAGGAGATGAAATTCGAATACAGAACAAAGAAAATTGCTGATAGTATAGCATTTGCGAAACAAAACGAATTAAATGAGCTGATGATCAAACAGCAAGAAAGTGAACTTCAAACTCAACGCACATTACAGATCGCACTTGTTGTTATACTCGTACTCATTTTAGTATTTGCGATCTTCATGTTCAACAGATTCAGGGTGACACACCGTCAGAAAAACACTATTGAACGACAAAAGAGAGTGGTCGATGAAAAGAATAGAGAGATTTCTGATTCGATCAACTATGCAAAACGAATTCAAGAAGCAATATTACCATCGCGTTATATCTTTAATGAAGTGATGAGTAATGGTTTTGTTGTGTTCAAACCAAAGGACGTTGTAAGTGGAGACTTTTACTGGATAGAAGAGTCTCACGGGATGATGTATATTGCTGCAGCAGACTGCACCGGCCACGGTGTTCCAGGAGCACTAGTTAGTGTTATATGTTCCAGTGCTCTTTCAAAGGTTCTTCTTGAAGAACAAGTTGAAGATCCTGCTGAAATTCTCAATAGAACAAGAGAGATTATAATTGATAAATTCAAACGAAGTAGTGATCGCGTGAATGATGGAATGGACATTAGTCTTTGTGCCATCGATAGTAAGAACATGAAAGTCCATTGGGCTGGAGCAAATAGTCCATTATGGCTCATTCGTCCTGAACCAGACGGGTCTTATCAGTTGCATGAAACAAAAGCCGACAAGCAACCAATCGGGGTCTATCAAAAACAACATCCTTTTACAAGTCATACAATGACTATTCAGCGTGGAGATACATTGTATATGTTCTCTGATGGGTTTGCCGATCAATTTGGAGGTAATTCAGAAGAAGCAAGACTACAAGGTGGTAAGAAGTATAAAAGTAAACCATTTAAGAAATTCTTGACCTCTATTCAGGATACACCGATAAAACTTCAACAAGAAAAGATCGAGAAAGAATTTTATTACTGGAAAGGAGATCTCGATCAGATTGATGATGTTTGTATTATAGGAATTCGAATTAATTAGATGAAATACTGGCTAATCATATTTCCTGTTTTTCTATTTATATTTTGCTCCTTTTCAACTGTTGCAAGTGAGCGGGATTCTTTATATCACAATCTAAGGAATGCAAAAAATGATGAAGAGAAAGCTAGTGCCCTATTTGACCTAGGTGATTCTTTCTTCTTAAATAACAACGACTCAGCTCTCCATTATTTTCATCAAGCGTACGATTTAAGTATAAAAGAAGGCCTCAAAAAAACAGAAGCATCCACATGTATACGTCTAGCTGCTACCTATCAATATATTGATCCAGTCAAGTCGGCGGAATACACTATGAAATCAATAAAAGCCGCCAAAAGAAGTGGTGATGAGTCTTTGATCATTCATTCCAAAAGACTGCTTGCTTTACTTTATCGCTCTAAAGGAGAGTTGGATAACTCCATGAGTGTTTATCAAGAAATTCTCACTGTAAATCTCCAGAATAAAGACAGTCTTGAAATAGCAAGATCTTTCAATGATATTGGCATCATACATATGATGAAAGCTGAATATGATGAGGGGTTAGATTACTGGAAAAAATCCCTTAACATTAAAATCTCCCTCGGTAATTTGGAAAGTGCAGCAGTTACCATGTCCAATATCGGGCTTTACTACAAAGACATCCAGAAATTTGATGAAGCTGAGTACTACATAAAGAGATCACTCAAACTTGCAAAGTCGATCAATGACTTCGAGTCGGTAGCTTTTAATCTTTCAAATCTTGCAGCTCTATACGGTAAAATGGAGAAATATGAAATGAGTGAATCAACTTTTGAAAAATCTCTCAAAGTATCTGATTCGATAAAAACATATTTCGATCGAAAAGAAACACTTCTGGAATATTCCAAAATGCTTGAGAAAAAGGGTGATTTCGAAAAAGCATTGGAAAAATACAAAGAATATACTGAGGTTCTTGAGGCCGAATTTGATGAATCGAGCAACGAAACAATTCAAGAACTGAAAACAAAATTTGAAACCGAGAAAAAAGAACAAGAGTTGATCATGAAAGATGCCGAACTAGAAAAGCAAGCGGCAGAAAAGGCATTAGTTGAAAGAAGTTATCAATATGCCATAATATTCATTTTCGTTGTTATTATAGCATTGGGAGTTATCTTATTTATTTTGAGAAAGGTAAGACAAGCCAAGAAACAGGTCGAGATCCAACGCAGTCTATTGGAGGAGAAGAATAAAGAAATTTTAGATTCTATTCAATACGCTAAACGATTACAGGAAGCTATCCTTCCTCCGCTGGACGAAGTAAAAAATGCTTTCGCGGGATTTGGAATTTTATACTTACCGAAAGATATCGTCGCAGGAGACTTTTATTGGTTTGAAGAAACCGATACACATCGTTTTATTGCGGCTGCAGATTGTACTGGACATGGAGTTCCTGGAGCGATGGTGAGCGTGGTTTGTTCAAATGCTCTCACCAAATCTGTTCAAGAAGATCGTATATCTGATCCGGGATCTATTCTGAACAGAACTCGTGAAATCGTCATACAGCAATTCGAAAAAAGTAAATCGAATGTCAAGGATGGTATGGATGTATCCTTGTTAGCCATAAATAAAAATACGGGGGAAATCTCTTGGGCTGGTGCCCATAACCCAGTTTGGATCATAAAACAATCGAATAAAGAACTGGTTGAGATCAAAGGAAACAAACAACCTATCGGTAATTTTGATTCTGCAGAACCTTTCAAAACTCACATTCTAAATTGTGAGAAAGGAGATCGGCTTTACATGTTCTCTGATGGTTTTGCAGATCAATTCGGAGGGAATGATCAAGCAACTAGAGACCAGGGTGGGAAGAAGTTTAAAACAAAGGCCTTTAAACGAAAACTATTAGAAAATGCCCACAAAGCACCTGAAGAGCAAATGTCTGAGTTACAAAAAACTTTAAACAAGTGGAGAGGTAACCTTGAGCAGCTTGACGATGTTTGTGTAGTACTCGTGCAGGTTTAATATCGTTCGTTTAATGCGACGCTTAGCTCACCTGCAATCTTACATGCTGCATTTTGAGATCCGTTTAGGACATAATCTCCGATATGAATAACAGATTCACTTATATCCAAATCAATGCTGTTTTCAGGAAGCTCAACATCAGGTAGTGATTTAGGTAACTCAAAATGATGAACATATTTTATTGGCTGATTGACTAACTCTTCAACTTCCTTAGTAACGTGCTTTAAAAGATCGTCTCCATTTAATCCATTAGAATTTACAACTGTAACTGACAAGAGAGACTTCTCATCGCGTTTAGATGACTGAATGTGATCAGCATAAAAGATATTGTTGATCAACTTTTCTTCATTTGGTATCAATCCAATTCGTGGCTCCTCTATTATGCGCTTCCCTTGATGTTCGAAGTAAAAAGTGAAAGAACCCTTCCAGTCAGTTCTGTGATCAATATTAAAAGAAGGATTCGTATTTATGATCAGATCGAATTTATATTCTTTTTCGTTTGCAAAAACCTCGTTCTTTTCAATTCGTTCTACAGCCGTATTAAACTTAAAGTCCACCTCATCCATTTGACGAACCATATTTTTTGCTAACTTCCCTATTCCACCTTTCGGAATTACGGCATCTCCTTTAGAAAACATTTTAAATACGAACAAAAACATTCGACAAGATGTCCTCAACTCACCTTCAAGAAAAATTCCTGAATAAAAAGGTTTAAAAAATTGATCTATAAATCGCGCGGAAAACCCAAAAGACTTCAAAAACGCTAATGTTGAAGAATTCTCTAAAGCAAAAATCTCATCTATAGAAAGGCTATCCGCATATCTTCTCAATTTGAAGATCAAGAACTTATCTTTTATTGAACCAGCAGTTGAAAAAAGAGTAGGAAATAAGAAATTTAGATCTCTTATAGGATCACCAATAGTTTGTTTTTTTTTCTCATTGAAAATCGTTGCACCTGGATCTAACTTAACCAATTCGAGATCACTCAATCGTCCATATTTTTTCAGATATGGATAAGCAGAAAGCAGAACCTGAAAACCATGATCAAGTTCCCACCCTTGAATGTTTGACGTGCGCATTCTACCTCCTGGCTCCTTATTTTTCTCAAAGACAGTAATTTCAAATTTCTCCTTCAAAAGTTGATCTGCTAATACCAGTCCTGATAATCCAGCTCCAATTATCGCTACTTGTTTTTTATCCATTTTCAAAACTAAACTGATTCCTAAGTGTTCTTAAAACAGCGAGTCGTAAAGGATGTTCTAAACTATGGCTGAAGAAACAAATAAATCGAATCAAAAGAAAACTGGATTTCATTTTACTCCTTTTGAAAAGGAGGATCAATCTCCATTTGAAAAATTATTTGACATTTTTCAGGAATTGATCGTTTTTACTTCTGGAGATGTTGACGAAACCCTTGATTGGATGGAACAACTCGACAAAGAATACAACCTATTCACTGATGAATATACGATAGACGATTTTATCGAAGACCTGAAGAAGAAAGGATATATTAAGGATGATGATAAACCAGAAAAAGGGTTTGCTATTACTGCAAAAACAGAACAGACCATTCGACAAAAAGCACTTGATCAAATTTTTGGAGCACTTAGAAAAAGTGGTAAAGGGAATCACAAAACTAAACACTTAGGATCAGGTTTAGACAAAACGGGAGAACTAAGAAACTACACCTTCGGGGATGATATCAATAAAATTGCATTAACAGAAAGTATCAAAAATGCGTATGCGAACAATGGCATTGGTGATTTCAGTCTAACCGAAAATGATCTGGTGGTTCATGACACTCATCATAGCAGTCAAATGAGTACAGTTCTGATGATCGACATAAGCCATAGTATGATCCTTTATGGTGAAGATAGAATTACACCAGCGAAAAAGGTAGCCATGGCACTTACAGAATTGATCAAGACGAGGTATCCTAAAGACAACATCGATATCATCGTTTACGGGAATGATGCGTGGCCAATAAAGATCAAGGATCTACCTTATTTACAAGTTGGGCCTTATCATACAAACACAGTGGCGGGACTCAACTTAGCTCTAGACATTCTTAAGCGAAAAAGACATGCAAATCGACAGATCTTTATGATCACCGATGGAAAACCAAGTTGTCTAAAACTGCCTAATGGTGAATACTATAAAAATAGTGCAGGACTTGATCCTTTCATCACCAATAAATGTATGAATAAAGCAAAAGAGGCGAGAAAACTAGGTATTCCGATCACGACATTCATGATCGCTCAAGATCCTTATTTAAAACAGTTTGTTGAAGAATTTACTGAAGCAAACCAGGGAAAGGCTTTTTATACTGGGTTAAAAGGATTAGGACAAATGATATTTGAGGATTACGAAAAAAACAAGAAGAAAAACATACGATAACATGGATCATACTAAAATAAAAACTGTAAGCGATCTCAAGAAAGCAGGGTATAAATCGAGATCGATAAAAGATGAACTTAAGGAAAATCTACTCAAAAAGATCGAGAATAAAGAAGCTGTTTTTGAATCGATCATTGGATATGACGAGACGGTTATACCACAATTGAAAACTGCTATTCTTGCGAAACATAATATCAATTTACTAGGATTACGTGGACAAGCTAAAACGCGAATTGCCAGATCAATGGTAAACTTGTTGGACGAATATATCCCGATTATTTCTGGTTCTCCGATCAATGATGATCCATTTTGTCCGATCTCACATTATGGTCAACAGATCAAAGAGGAAAAGGGTGATGAGACTCCGATAGAATGGATTCATCGTTCAGAGCGTTTCTTTGAAAAATTGGCAACGCCAGATGTTACTGTTGCTGATCTGATAGGTGATATCGATCCAATAAAAGCAGCGACTCAAAAGTTAAGCTATGCGGACGAACGTGTGATCCATTATGGGATGATCCCAAGGGCCAATCGCTGTATTTTTGTGATCAATGAATTACCGGATCTACAGGCAAGAATTCAAGTTTCTCTTTTCAATATCCTTCAGGAGGGTGATGTACAGATCAGAGGTTTCAATATTCGTATTCCATTGGATATTAACTTTGTTTTCACTGCCAATCCAGAGGACTACACGAATCGGGGAAGTATTGTTACTCCATTGAAAGACCGAATTGGTTCTCAAATTCTCACGCATTATCCAAAGGATATTGCAACAGCAAAAAAGATCACCGAACAGGAAATACGTCAGGAACTGAAAGACAACAATGTAGTTGTTCCTGAAATCGCGAAAACCCTAATTGAACAAATCGGTTTTGAAGCTCGCCAGTCACCATATATTGATTTCAATAGTGGAGTTTCGGCAAGAATGGGAATAACCATGCTAGAAAACCTGATCAGTAGAGCTGAATTGAGAAGAATTGAAACAGGAGAGAAAACCACTGTTGTTCGAATGTCAGATTTTGAAGGAGTAATTCCTGCTATCACAGGTAAGGTTGAACTTGTTTACGAAGGTGAACAACTTGGAGCTGAGAAAGTGGCTCAACTTCTATTGGGTGAAGCTGTAAAAGAAGTATTCAATATAACATTCACAAAACTCAAAAAGTTGAAGAAGGAAAATGAAGAAGAAGAGTTCGACAATGTGGTTCAATGGTTCTACGAAAACGCTGATTTCATCATAGAAAATAATTTGTCTGACAAAGACTACAGAGCTAAGATCGATTCGATAAAACCAATGGATGAGCTCATTGAAAAATATGTGCATTCAGTAGAGAAAGAAGACATTTATCTGATCAAAGAATTAGCCTTATGGGGACTAGTAGAACATGAAAAGTTGAATAAGAAAAAGGTACAAGGTGGTATTAGCTTTGCGGATGAATTATTAGGTTCACTTTATGGAAAAGAATAGGAAGCAACGACCCATTCTACCTGACGACCTCGTAAAAGGTGATCTTACTGAGGAAGAGTTGTTACAGAATGAAGTAATAAGACCGATCATCAAACTTCAGAGTGATCTGATCAAGGCTATTGTATTGAATCAACTGAAGGGGATGAATGTAGATCTAAATTCTATGGATCAATTTAAACGAAAAAAACAGATCAACTCTCTCTTCCAAAAAAATCAGCAGTTTAAACGTGAAATAATTGGAATGGTAATCGGTCAGTTTGATCTTAACGAGTTAGATACTTACTTTAAGTTTCAAAAGGAGATAAATCGAAGAATCGTACAAATTGCGGGAAACAGAATGGTAGATCAATTAGCGTAGAAGATTAACATGTCCTACCATTTCTTCTCGATTTCCAGCCGTGTCCTCGTAGATGATCTTCCAAACATAAGTGCCATCTTTACATTTTTGACCATTGTAAGTTCCGTCCCATCGTGCATCAAAATCATTCGTTTCGAAAACCACTTCACCCCATCTGTTGAATATTAGCATTTCGAAGTATTCTATGTTCCCTCCTTTAACAAAGAATTGATCATTGTAATTATTTCCATCAGGTGTAAATGAATTCGGAACGTAAATAATCCCCTCAAAGAATATCGAAACATCATCTGTAGCTCGACAACCATTCTCATCAACATAAGTTACTTCATATGTAATAGATTCTGGAGGTGTTGCTTCCGGGGATTGACAATTAACACATGAAAGATATTCTCCTGGCGACCAGGTATAAGTGCCGTGATCACTATTACCATCTGCACTCAGATTGATTTCATCACCTGGGAAACCATAATAATCCGGACTCGCTTGAACATAAGGCAATGGATAATGATCTATATCAACAGTTGCAGTATCCGTACAGCCATATTGATCAGTTACTATTACCGTATAAACAGTTGGGTACTGAGGTGAAGCCGTTGTGACAGAATCAAACGGTGAACTTACAGAACCTGATGGTATCCATTGATAGTCTACTCCCCCATCAGCCCATAACTCAACTGGTTCTCCTGGACAAACAATAGTATCGTTTCCTGCTTGGGCATCAACCTCAATAACATCGATAAATGTACTATCTGGGACAGATCCACAAGGGTTCGAGAAATCAACATAATACCATCTATCAAAAGTTGTTGAAATAGTGACGGTCGGACCTGTTGTAGCGCTAATATCTGTATTAGGCGACCAAGAATAAAATTGTCCACCACTTGCAGTCACCTGAACTTCATCTCCTCTACAAACTGGCACGGTATCAGGTAAAACCGGTTGAGGGACATCTTGATAAACCTCTATAAAAATAGTTTCTACCAGCGTACATCCTTCAGCGGTATATATTTCAACTGTGTATTCAGTATCAAATTCAGGTGCAACAATTGCCGTATCTGCACTCACTTGATCATAGATATCTGCTGGATCACTCCATGAATAATCAACTCCACCCGTTGCCCACAATGTTACTGTATCACCTCGACAAATTATTAAGTCTTCTGTTGCTTCTGCATCACCTCCATAAGTTTCAAGTGTAAGTGACAAAGTATCCGTTCCACAACTATCTGAAATGATAACAGTAAATGTAGTTGTTGTATCAATTATGGCAGTTGGTGTAGCTAGGGTAGAATCATCAAGATATTGAGCTGGACTCCAAGCGTAAGTTGAACCTCCCATTGCTTCAAGTTGATAAGGATCCCCAGGACATATTGGATTTGGCGGTTGAACAACTGCACCTTCAAACAATCCAATCTCTATCTGTAGAAAGCTTGTATCTGATTCATAACAACCGTTAGTATCACTAACAACAAAGGTTACATCATAGATTCCAGGATTACTGTAAAAATGAGATGGTTCGTATTCCGTGCTTGTGTTACCATCACCAAAATCCCAGAAATAAGCGTTTCCGTTTTGAGAGTTATTTACAAAATCTACGGAATCAGGAATACACACAAATGGATCTGGAGCTGAAATAGTTGATTCAATGATCCCAAGGTCAAATTTCCAGGCAGCAAGGTTACAGTTTGGACTTTGATTTGTTTCCGACCAAACACCTGAAGTCGTCGTAAAACCATTTGGATTTCCTCCACAGGCACCACAAACGGCGTGATAGATCCTACCTTTCTTATCAAATCGACTTGTACCGCCATCAACATGGTTGGCACTACCATTTCCCCCCATAAATGTGGCGTAGTTCAATTGTAAAGCGTTTTCATCCAACACAGCAACATAAAAGTTATTCCCATTAGTTGTTGACTGATAGGCGTCGGGAGTTGTTGGTAATCCATTTGATGTACTTTGAGTAGCCTGACTAGACTGATTTGTTTGTCCACCCCAACCAGCATAGTATATTTCATAACAATTCGAAACCAGAAAGGCCGTTGGTGAAATTTCAATAGTACCATTACCTCCTCCAATAACTGTCCCCCATAATCGAGTTGAAAGATCGTTCGTAAACTTCTGAATAAATTGTCCGGAATTTGGATTGTTATACACACCAGACGAAATCGGCATATTACCATTCGATTGACCAAAAACATACACTTCGTCAGATTGATCTAACTGAACGAAATAACATTGGTCATAACTCGGTGTTCCAACAAAAGTACCTCCTATATTACTACCATTTCCTCCATCTAGTTTCAAAATATAACCATCGGAAATTCCACCCACGTAACCACTCGTCTGACCACCTGAGATCGGGAAATTCCCTGAAGCAGTTCCTCCACTTATATATACATCTCCTGCAGAAGACGTTTGTAATGCATAAGCTGCATCCGCCTCATTTCCACCGATGTATGTTGACCAAATAAGGTTTGTAAGGTCATTAGACATTTTAACGGCCAATCCATCTTGAGATCCTCCAAGGTTATTATCAAAACCGTTAACGATGTTCAGATCTAGTGATTTCGTCGAACTTGCGAAGAATACATCTCCATTTTGATCAACTATAATTTCCCCTCGGAATTGATCCCCATAATTGTAAAGCAAGTTACTGGTGTTCAATCCATCATTACCTGAACCACCGTAGTATGTACTTGACAATAAAGCCGTTCCATCAGCATTCAATCTTGAAATAAAGATATCCGTTCCACTGAATTGCAAAGCGTTCTGAGTTGTAGTTTGTCCTCCATTAAAAACAGATTGTACTGCACCAGCTGTTATTGGAAAGTCTGTAGAGCTTGTCACCCCTAGAATATAAAGCTCATCCTGATCGTTACATACAATTGAATTTGGTGTTTCATTACCACTTGCTCCGAGATATGTTGAGTAGAGCAATGAGGTACCGGAAGTATTAAACTTAGTTATTCCAACATCAATATTGAATGATCCTTCTCCTCCACCAAAGCTTCCATCATAAGCTCCTGTAGTAACTGGATATCCAACTCCAAATACGATTCCTCCTCCAAACAAGTTTCCCGCATTATCGGGTGCAGCCGTGAAGCCCCAATTATCCACAGTTGAACCTGTGAACGTAGAAAAAGTCAAACTTGGATCGATTACGAGCTTCTCTCCTGAATTAAAATCATTGGGAAATTCAAACTGAAGTGTGTTTCCAAGTTGAGAAAATTTCGAGCTTACCTCTTTTTTCGAGCCCTCTTCATCGATTGTCCAAGATGATAAGCCTGATTCATGTATAGCACCAAAACGAGAATAGATCTTACCGCTCTCATTCGAATAATTTAAACTATCAGCTCCTATGAAATCAATATGAATGATTGATGGATCTACATTTGGGTCTAATTCAAAAGAATACTTTATACCGTTTTCTGAAGCTTCGATTATCAGATCTATCCCATCGTACATATCGATCATTCTGACCTTCTTCAAAGAATGAACCTTAGATGCCCATTTGGTTGAGTCATTTCCGATGTAATAGTTGCGATAAAAATCAGATTGTTTTTCTTCTTTCAATTCCCCACTCCAGCTACTATTGCTGAAAACGGAATGAATAGTATGTCGCTTTATATCATTTGATTCGTGGTGCTCCCCTTCTTCATGGTGGTGGTGATAAATATCAGAAAGGTTGTGAAGATCGTATGTGAATCGATCCTTTTCAACATAAAACGAACCATTCTGCAGCTCGACTTTATAAAGGATCTTACTATCCCACTGCCCTTTATTTGGATGCAGCCAAACCCCATCAGAATTCTGACTGTAAGCGCCTGAAAAAAAGGCCAGTAGCAGTATGTAAAAACAGATCTGTTTCAACATTTATCAAAGTTACAATAAACTTCTCAAAAACAATAGTTTGAGCACGAAGTACGCGCCCACATGAGTTAAACTAAAAAATAAGTGAAAAGTTGCCTTTTTTAACAACTTCTTTGATAAACGGTAAGTCTCTTTGATTGTACTGTTAAAGAAAATTCAGATCATTTGTAATTCCGTGAAAAGTTATGTAGATACCAACAGAAAAACTATTTTTGCAGAGTAAAATTAGAAGTCCATGAGTGATGCGATAAAGCACGAGTGCGGAATAGCACTTTTACGATTAAAAAAACCTCTTGATTATTATGTCGACAAATACGGAACAGCCTTTTATGGGTTGAATAAGATGTACTTGTTGATGGAGAAACAACACAATAGAGGTCAGGATGGTGCCGGACTCGCAAATATCAAGCTTGACATGAAACCTGGAGAGCGATATATTTCACGCTCCAGATCAATTGACCAAAAGCCACTTCAAGAGATCTTTTCTAAGATCAACAAACGTTTTGAAGAGATCGAAGAGAAAAATCCAGAAAAGTTAAAGGATATTGATTTCCTAAAGAAAAACGCAGGATTCACTGGAGAGCTTTTTTTAGGTCATTTGCGCTATGGAACTTTCGGAAAAAACAGCATTGAAAGTTGTCATCCATTTTTACGTCAAAATAACTGGATGACCAGAAACCTGGTTGTCGCGGGGAATTTCAATCTTACCAATGTTGACGAGCTATTCGATGTTCTCTTAAATATTGGTCAGCACCCAAAAGAAAAATCAGATACTGTTACTGTGCTGGAAAAGATCGGACACTTTCTTGATGTTGAGAACGAAAACCTCTTCGAACAATTCAAAGCACAAGGTTATAGCAATAAGGAAATTACCTCAAAGATCATTGAAAACCTTGATATTGAGGGAATCCTCAAAAAATCATCGGAAGATTGGGATGGTGGATATGCAATGTCAGGATTATTTGGTCATGGAGATGCGTTTGTTTTGAGAGACCCATCTGGAATTCGTCCAGCTTTCTGGTATGAAGATGACGAAATTTGTGTTGTAACTTCTGAAAGACCTGTTATTCAAACTGCATTTGACTTAAGAAAAGAAGATGTAAAAGAATTAAGTCCAGGTCATGCATTGATCATAAAGAAAACTGGTGACGTTAGTGAAATTGAGATCAACAAACCAAGAGAGCGAGCAGCTTGTTCATTTGAACGCATATATTTTTCGAGAGGAAATGATTATGATATCTACAGTGAGCGTAAGAGGCTAGGTCAATTGCTGGTCCCTCAGATCATTAAGAGCATTGACAACGAGTTAGATAATTCCGTTTTCTCATTCATTCCAAATACTGCTGAAATGTCATTTTATGGAATGATGAAAGGACTGGAGGATTATTTGAATGTCGAAAAACTTGAGGCTATTAAGAAATTGGGAAGCGATGCTTCAGATGAGGATCTTAATGCAATTCTATCCAGAAAAACTCGATTCGAAAAAATCGCGATCAAGGATGCTAAGTTGAGAACATTCATCACCCAGGATGAGTCGCGAGATGATATGGTTGCGCATGTTTACGACATTACTTACGGGACTGTTGAGCCGAATAAAGATAATTTGATCGTAATCGATGATTCGATTGTAAGAGGAACGACCTTAAAACAGAGTATTTTGAGAATCCTTGATCGATTAGAACCGAAAAAGATAGTGGTCGTGTCATCTGCTCCTCAGATCAGATATCCTGATTGTTATGGTATTGATATGGCACGGATGGGCGACTTTATTGCTTTTGAGGCAGCCATAGAGTTACTTAAAGAAAAAGGAAAAAGCTTCATTATCGATGAGGTTTATCAAAAATGTAAGGAGCAAGAAATCATGCCTAAAGAGCAGATCAAGAACTATGTGAAGGAAATCTATGAACCATTCTCTGCGGATGAAATTTCAGCAAAGATTTCAGAACTCCTGACTCCCGTAAATATGAATGCAGAAGTTCAGATCGTTTACCAAACGATAGAAAATCTTCATGAGGCGTGTCCAAACAATAAAGGAGATTGGTATTTCACAGGTAACTATCCTACTCCGGGTGGAAATAAAGTGGTGAACAAGGCCTTTATGAATTACATTGAGGGAAGTGACGATCGAGCTTATTAAGCAATTAATATGAAACGACAAACGGCCATATTCTTTTACGTGTTAAGTGCCTATGTCGTGCTTCAATTTGTCTGGTGGGGATACCATCTAATCGAATTATCAAATGAGATCGCAGATCAGGAAAACCAACCTGACAGAATCTTAATGATCATTGGCGAAGGGAGTGTTTTCTTTTTGATCCTTTTATTAGGGTTATGGAAAATAAGAAGTTCTATTCAAAAGGACATCAAACTCTCCCAAAGACAAAGTAACTTTCTTCTATCCGTTACACATGAACTTAAAACTCCACTGGCTTCGAACAAGCTCTATCTGCAAACCCTTTTAAAGCGAACAAATTTAGATCGTGAAAAACAAGAAGAGTTACTTGATCAGGCGATAAAAGAAAATAAACGTCTTGAGTCAATGATAGAGAATATTTTGACTGCAACGAGATTAGAAAATCATAGGCTCAAGCTTCAGTTCGAAACAATTAATCTTAGTGAATTTATTGAACAGGTTTCTAATAACTGGGCAAGTCAGCGACGACCATTAACGTTCGAAATAGAAGAGAAAATAGAATCCAGAGTTGATGCTTTTGTTATTGAAACAGTTCTCCTGAATCTTCTCGACAACGCACAGAAATATGCTGGGATCGATTCAACCATTACTGTTTATCTCAAGCAAGAAAACAATAAGATAATTTGGGGAGTAAAAGATACTGGACAAGGTGTTCCTGAAAAATTCAAGTCTACGATCTTCGAAAAATTCGTACGAGTTGGCAACGAGGAAACAAGATTGGAAAAAGGAACTGGACTCGGTCTATACATTGTAAAACAACTAATTGACGCACATGGTGATACGATCCAATACGAAAGGAATTCACCTTCAGGAGCAAATTTTAAAATAACACACATCGATGGCTAATAGAAAAGTTGGACTGATCATTTTAGATGGTTGGGGAATTGGTGACAAAAGTAGGTCTGATGCAGTTTACAATGCGCACACTCCAGTAATGGATGAACTCACCAAAAAGTATCCAAATAGTGAATTACTGACAAGTGGAGAAAATGTAGGTCTCCCTGATGGACAAATGGGTAATTCTGAAGTCGGGCATCTCAACATTGGTGCTGGAAGGATCGTCTATCAAGAATTAACACGTATCAACAAATCAATTCGTGATGGAGAGTTCTTCAAAAATGAGACGATACTCGAAGCACTGGAATTAGCTAAAAAAGAAAATAGAAAAGTACACTATATTGGATTAGTTTCAGAAGGTGGAGTTCACAGTTCACAAGATCATCTTCATGCACTATGTAAGCTGGCAGATGAAAAAGAACTCGAAAATGTTTATATCCATGCATTTACAGATGGAAGAGATTGTGATCCAGAAAGTGGGAAAGGATATCTATCAAATTTGAATAAACAGATTGAAAGTACTAAAATCAAAATAGCTAGTATTATTGGTCGCTATTACGCCATGGATCGTGACAATAGATGGGAACGGATCGAAAAGGCGTATAATTTGATGGTCAAAGGCGAAGGAGAGGTTTTTGAGTCAAGCGATGAGATATTTGATCACTGGTACAGTGAAGATGTAACTGATGAGTTCTTGCCACCTTCCAAACTGGCAAATGCACCGAACGGCAATATTGAGAATGGTGACGTTGTGATCAGTTTCAATTTTAGAACTGATCGACCAAGAGAGATCGTTACTGCCTTATCGCAGAGAAAGATAGAAAACTATCACATGGAGCCATTAGACCTGCACTTTTTGACAATGACTTCTTATGATGATTCATTCAGAAATATTCATGTGGTGTTTGAAAAAGAACATCTTCAGGATACGATCGGTGAAGTTATAGAAGGAGGAGGAATGTCTCAGGTTCGCATAGCCGAAACCGAAAAATATCCTCATGTTACCTTTTTCTTTTCAGGCGGAAGAGAACTGGAATTCAATAATGAGAAAAGGATATTGGTCAATTCTCCAAAAGTTCCTACATACGATCTTCAGCCAGAAATGAGCGCGATCGAAGTAACAGAAAAGATAACTACAGAAATTGAAGCAAATCAGCCTGACTTTTTCTGTTTGAATTTTGCTAATCCAGATATGGTGGGACATACTGGTGTTTACGATGCTATTTTAAAAGCAGTTGAAACAGTTGACACTTGTTTAGGAAAAGTTGTAGAGTCGGCTCGTTCAAAGAATTATGAGTTGGTTATTATTGCGGATCATGGAAATGCTGATCACGCGATAAACGAAGATGGTAGTCCGAACACTGCGCATTCTCTTAACCCAGTGCCGATGATCTATATTACTGAGGATGATATCCGATTATCAAATGGGATCTTAGCAGACGTCTCTCCAACAATTCTTGATCGAATGGGTATTGAGCAACCAAACGCAATGACTGGATCAAGTTTGATCAAATAAAAAAAGGAGCTTTTTCAAGCTCCTTTTATCATAGTATATCACTTATAATTATTTATCAGTGTCTCGAACGAGTTGAACAAATCCGTGTTCTTCAATCTCTTCTCCGTCCTCTCCAACTATGGTGAACTTATAGAAGTATGTACCATCGTTACAAGCTGTACCATTGTTATCAACAGTTCCGTTCCATGTTTGACCCACTGTTTGTGTTTCAAAAACAACATTACCCCATCGGTTCAAAATAACCATATCAATAGAAACTGCATTCTCAGCGTTGATGTTAAAGAAGTCATTTGTACCATCATTGTTTGGAGTGAATACATTTGGAAGATCATATGACAACGGTTGCAAAAGATTTACAATGATTTCTTGAGAAGCCTGATCTGTACAGTTACCATCAGAAATAGTCAATGTCACAGTATAAGTTCCCTCTTCCGTGTAAGTCGTATTTTGGCTGTCTTGGTTATTGACAGAAACTGTTTGACCATTTCCAAAATCCCAATCATAAGTTGTTGCGGGGTCTGAAGTATTCGTAAATGTTACTTCTAAAGGTGCATTTCCAGTTGTTGGGTTAGCATCAAATGAAGCTGTTGGAGGTGGATCTTGTTCAAGGAAAATACTATCCTGAACATAACAAACATCATCCTCAATAGAGAAATAGTACCAACCTGAAGGTAAGTTCTGCCAAACAGAAGCATTGATAGAATCTGGAGCTGGTTGTCCAGGACCTGACCATTGATAATCTGGTGTACCTGTAATTCCACTACCTTGTCCAGAAACTGCACCATTTGGAATTCCACAATCCGCCGGGAATTGTATCATCGTATCAATAGCTAGTGTTTGATTTAAAGTTATGGTGGCAGTATCCGTGTACTCAAAGCCACAAGCATCTGTAGAGGTTACAATGTAATCTGTCGGGCCATCTACAACACCCGCTAAACCAACTGTGTCTCCAGTAGAACCATCACTCCAAGAATACGTGTATGGAGGGAAACCACCATCCGTTGTCACCCAAATAGGCACGCTATCATTTGCACATAAAATTGTTGTGTCCAAAGCGGTGACATCAGAGAATGGCTCATCGGCAAACCAAATCAAACCTTCTGAAAAGACCGTATCCCCACATTCTGTAACTGAATAGGCAGAAATAGTAACATCTTCAAATCCTTCCGTATTCCCATCTTGCGTTGGATCTAAAACTAAAGTTAAGGTATCCTCACCTGGTAAAAACACCACACTATCTCCTGGAGCCAACGTCGGATAATCATCACCTTGAACAGCAGTTCCTCCAGTATTAAAATAAACTACTAAAGTATCTCCTGTTTGATTCTGAGGTCGAGTAAAGTAAATAGTTGCATCCGTACATCCTTCAACTAATAAAGTATCAGAAGAAGATGTTTGAGACTCAATACTGATATCTACTGCTCCAGAAGTAAAAGAATTTGCTTCCAAGAATACACCTGAATCTAAAGCCTGGTCAAAATCATTAGCAATACATAATTTAATATGGAATGTATCTCCACAGATCAAATCCGCATTAGCAGGAAGCACAACAGTACTCCCGTTGAATCCACTTATAGGTGTGTTTGAATTTTGAAATATAGCATTGTTTCCCAGTGTAAAGTAAACTGAATTAGCTTGCCAATTCGGATCAGCAGCATCACAGTCTGCCGAGCTTCCTCCACTTGGAGTTCCTGAATTCACAGTATTAATAGCAACAGGAACATTTGTTCCCGGAACTGTGGCAATATTTTCTGCATTGTTTGAAAATGGACCATTGATCCCGGGACCAGAGATCAAGAATGCAAAAACATCATTAAAACTTGAACAAGTGTAACTCGTATATTCACTTGATGCAAAAATATAGTTGAACGACAAAGTATCTCCTGACGGTACGAAATCAAATTCGATGATCGCCCCATTCGTATATGAACCACCTGTTAATGTATTTAAATCAGGGTCATTCAACACAGGACCATCAGTTGTCATTAAAACTCCTTGAGTTAGAGGGAAGCCAGTGTTAGTAGCATCAAATTCCTGAACATTGGGTTGTTGCACGTTAGCATCAGCTGCACTACCATTGTAAGTAATGTTAAACGCGTTCACCCCTGCCCCAACTAAAATATCCTCAACAGCCTGAACTGGAGTAATATTAGGATTTGTAGTTGTAATCTGAGCTACCGAAATAAGCCCAGTTCCAAAAATAAATAAAACTAAAAGTAGATTTTTCATCGTCTATTGTTTTCTGTAAATATCTCTAATCCATATGACGCTAATGCTTTCAAGAAAGTTGCACAGGATCATAGAAATGTATTGCGTTTTACAAATATACTTCGGTGTAACGACAATACTTACAATTTAGCCAGATTAATATGATCGAATATTATTAAATTTGAAAAAAACAGATGTAATGCAGAAAACACAAGAGTTTATACAAAAAAACAGCGAACGATTTTTAGAAGAACTTTTCGAACTATTAAGAATTCCTTCAGTGTCTGCTGACCCTGCTCACAAAGGTGATGTTCAAAAGGCAGCAGAGTCTGTAAAATCTCATTTACAAAATGCTGGAGCAGAAAATGTTGAAGTTTGTCAAACGAAGGGGCACCCAATTGTATATGGCGAAAAGATCATTGACCCTTCCTTACCTACTGTTCTTGTTTACGGTCATTACGATGTACAACCAGCAGACCCAATAGAACTCTGGGATTCACCAGCGTTTGAACCGGTTGTTAAAAAGACTGATGTTCACCCTGAAGGAGCCATTTTTGCGAGAGGAGCATGTGACGACAAAGGACAAATGTTTATGCACATTAAAGCTCTAGAGGCCATGGTCAAGAGTGATGAACTTCCATGTAATGCTAAGTTCATGATAGAGGGAGAAGAAGAGGTTGGAAGCGAAAACCTGGAGATCTTCATCAAGGAAAACAAAGAAAAATTAGAAGCTGATATCATTTTAGTATCAGATACAGGGATCATTTCGAATGAACATCCATCGATAACAACTGGTTTGAGAGGATTGAGCTATGTTGAAGTTGAAGTAACAGGTCCGAATAGAGATCTACACTCTGGTCTGTATGGAGGATGTGTGGCAAATCCTATCAACGTTTTATCAGATATGATCGCTCAACTTCAGGATGACAAGAATAGAATTACGATTCCTGGATTCTATGATGACGTAGAGATCTTGAGTCAGGAAGAAAGAGATGAAATGGCAAGAGCCCCATACAGTGAAGAAGAGTACAAAAAAGAAATTGATATCAAAGAAGTTCAGGGTGAGGAAGGTTATTCAACACGAGAAAGAGGTTCTATACGTCCAACGCTTGATGTTAATGGAATGTGGGGAGGATACACTGGTGAAGGAGCAAAGACAGTTCTTCCGTCGAAAGCTTATGCAAAGATTTCAATGCGCTTAGTTCCTCATCAGGATCCTGAGAAGATCACACAATTATTTAAATCATACTTTGAGTCAATCGCGCCAGATTCAGTGCGAGTTGAGGTAAAACCTCATCATGGAGCTCAACCAGCTGTAACGCCAATCGATTCTGCGGGTTATAAAGCTGCAAGTAATGCAATGGAGAAATCTTTTGGTAAGAAACCAATTCCTTTGAGAAGTGGAGGTAGTATTCCAATCGTAGCTCTCTTTGAGGAGGTGCTGGGACTAAAGACTGTTCTTATGGGATTCGGATTAAACTCTGATGCAATCCACTCTCCAAATGAGAACTATGGGCTTTTCAATTATTACAAAGGAATTGAAACAATACCCTATTTCTACAGTGAGTTTGCCGAGCTAAATAAATAATTATGAGAAGTATTACACGTATCCTGATCCTTTTAACTGTTCTAGTAAGCTTTAGCAGCTGTTTTGAACAACCAGAATTTAAAGGATTTTCCAACTTCAAGATGGATGAAATGAATCAGAACATCTTGAAATTCAAAGTAGATGTTAGTGTTTTCAACCCAAACGGTTACAATCTTAAAGTTCGTAGATCGAAGTTCAAGGTCTATGTAAACGATATGTACATTGGTAGAGCTCGATTATTGAAGAAATTCAAAATGAAACGAAAAGAAACTACAGATGGCGAAATACCTGTAGAACTCACTTTGGAAAAAGGAGTACTGTTCAAGGTTATTGCATTGGCAAGCTCTGGTAAAAAGGTTGATCTTCGTCTAAAAGGACCGTTAAAAGCTTCAGCTGGAATTATACCTGTTCGAAAAAAGATTGATGAAACAAAGTCGATCGATCCTGGAAAATTAAACATTCAGGGAATGGGAATGTTGAACAAATAAAGCGATGGCGAAAACGACAAACGAGTTAGCAAAATCTCATAGTCCATATTTACTTCAACATGCTGATAACCCGGTTAATTGGGTTGAATGGAGTTCAGAAGCATTTGAAAAAGCGGAAAAAGAAAATAAACTCGTACTTGTATCAATTGGTTATTCGGCTTGTCATTGGTGTCACGTCATGGAGCATGAATCCTTTGAGGATGAAGAGGTGGCAAAGATCATGAATGAAAACTTTGTTTGCATCAAGGTTGACAGAGAAGAACGACCTGATGTTGACCAGGTTTATATGAACGCTGTTCAATTAATGACCCAACAAGGAGGATGGCCTTTAAATTGCTTCACACTTCCTGATGGACGACCGATCTATGGAGGAACATATTTTCAGAAAGAGAACTGGAAACAAGTTCTTAAAAATCTTTGGAACACTTATTTAGAGCAACCTGAGAAAGTTGAGGAATATGCTACTAAATTAAAGGAAGGAGTTCAACTATCAGAAATGATCCAAACTCAATCCATTCAATCCGATTTTGATCTGGATGAATTACAGCAACTTGTTTCTCGCTGGAAAAGAAATTTCGACTTTGACCATGGCGGTGAAGATCGGGCACCTAAGTTTCCTTTACCTAACAATTATGAGTTTCTACTGAAATACGGAGAGATATACAAGGATACAACAGTCCTCAATCATGTTCACAAGTCACTAAACAAAATGGCACAAGGTGGAATCTATGATCAGATCGGTGGAGGATTCGCTCGATACTCCGTAGATGCCCATTGGAAGGTTCCCCATTTTGAAAAAATGCTTTACGATAATGGACAATTACTTTCGTTATATGCCCAGGCTTTTCAGCATCAATCAAGTTTGGAATACAAAAGAGTTATCAAGCAAACTGTGAATTGGCTGGATCGAGAAATGCTAGATGCGAAGAATGGAGGATATTTTTCAGCTCTTGATGCTGATTCGGAAGGTGTAGAAGGTAAGTTTTATACGTGGTCTAATAAAGAATTAGAAGAGATCCTGGACAAAGATGATTACAGCCTTGTTTCAGACATATACAATGTCAATGAAAAAGGATATTGGGAGAACGGACAGTACATATTGCTTAGAGATCAATCCCTCGAGCATTATGCCGAGCAGAAGAATGAGGAGCAACAAAAACTATTAAAACGTATAGAAGAAGTGGATTCTTCATTACTTTCCATTCGTTCAAAACGCGTACGCCCAGGACTAGACAATAAAAAAATAACGTCATGGAATGCCTTGGTGATCAAAGGGCTTGCGGATGCTGGTGCAGCACTTGGGAATAATGATTACGTTGAAAAAGCCAGGGACTGTGCTGATTGGATCATGAATAACATGTGGTCATCAACTGAAAGGAAATTATTCCGCATCAAGAATGCTGATGACAGTTTGATCAATGGTTTTCTGGATGATTATTCAAATACAATTGATGCATTTATTCAGCTTTACGAGAGAACATTCGAAGTGAAATGGTTGAATTTTGCGAAAGAATTGATGGAAGTAAGCATAGAACTGTTTTCGGATGAAGAATCAGGTTTCTTCTTTTACACGGAAAAGAATACCGAGCTGATCGCGCGAAAGATGGAAATCAATGATAACGTTATCCCTTCTTCAAACAGTGTGATGGCAAAGAATCTCTGGACGTTAGGTGTTTTCTTTTCAAATGAAGTTTATCTAGAAAGATCGAGACAAATGTTATCCAACATTTACTCATCTATGTCCAGTTATGGTTCCGGCTATTCAAATTGGGCACAATTCGCTCTACGTTTTCAAAAAGAATTCAAAGAATTGGCTATAGTTGGAGGAGATTCTTTGACACACCTTAAGAAATTCAACAGAACTTATATTCCTAATGCTGTAATCGCTGGAGGCACTGAAGAAAATATACCTTTTTTGGAGCAACGTTTAGGAGAAAAAACAGCATTCTACATATGTCAGAATCGATCTTGTAAGGCCCCTATCTACGATTTTGACGAAATGATGCAAAGTTTCATCAACTAAAAAGGCCCCATCAACAGATGAGGCCTCTTTATCTTAAATACTTTTATCTATTGAGCAAGGAACTCATCATAGAACTCATTTATTGAGTACTCTTCACCATTGAAAGCAATAGTTCGAACTCCGTTGGAAAGTAACAACCTGTTTATCACTCTTCTTGACGAAGGTGTATTGTCTACCATTGTAATCGTAGCTATTTTTGATTCAGCATTAAAATCTACAGTAAAATAATCTACGTAGTATTCTGCAGATTTATTAATATCTTCAGCTGAAGTTGATTCAGGCATTTCAATTTTGAATTTACCCATTTCAACTTGCTTTGCAATAGAAGCTTTATCTCCATCAACAGAAGCTGTTTGAGCAAAACTAAAACCAACAAATAATATAAATGCGAAGAATGCGATTATCTTTTTCATAGTTGTCATTTTAAGTAAGACTAAAATTGATAATAATAAGTTGCATCACCAAAAATAATCTTCAAATTTCTTATTCAAGCAATGAAATTACAAAGTTCATGCCAACAAATCAACTTTACATACAGTAAAAATTATAAATTTGAGTATGGAACCTTATTATCAAAAGGGAGTAATAGAAGCAGGATGTGATGAAGCAGGTAGAGGTTGCCTTGCAGGACCTGTAGTAGCTGCTGCAGTTATTCTTCCTTCGGATTTCAATCATCCTTTTTTAAATGATTCAAAACAAATCAGCCCTAAAAAAAGACAAACTTTAGTTCCGATCATAAAAGAGGTTGCAATCAGTTACGGTATTGGTTTTATTGATCACGAAGAGATCGATCAAATAAATATATTGCGTGCAAGTTTTAAAGCGATGCATGTTGCAATTGATCAACTGAAAACAAGACCTGAATCTTTGCTGATTGATGGAAATCGTTTTGATTCTTATAAAGAAGTTGCACATTATTGTATGATCAAAGGTGATGCTCGTTTTAAAAGTATTGCTGCGGCATCCATATTAGCAAAAGAAGCCAGAGATGATTATATGTTGGAAATAAGTCAAGAATATCCACAATACGATTGGCTTAATAATAAAGGGTACCCAACAAAAAAGCATAAAGAAGCTGTTCGCAAATTTGGATTAAGTCCGTATCACAGAAAGTCGTTCAATCAAACCTCTCAAACCAGATTGGATTTATAGAAGTTCAACACTTCATTGTTTGTGAAATAATTTATAGACCAAATATTTTTAGGATTTTAAGTTTAGTTTTGAAAAAAACTCGGTATGAAAAGAGCTATTCTCATTACACTCGTAGTTGCCGCTACCCTTTGGATAGGTTATTCTGGCTATGAGCTATTCTTCAATGATGATAGCAAAACTTCACCTTCAAAGGTTTTCTGCAAAAACGATGGTGGGATCCTATTGATCAATCGAATCGGAGAAACTAAAAACGCAGAATACCTCGACGTCCTACAAGAGAATGAACTTGCCCCTACAATTCATAATTTGGATACTTTATTCAAGGTATACCCATACTTAAGAATATATGCGAGTACAAAACGAAACATCATCATTTTAGATAATGAGAGCAGCTGGAATCGAAAAGGACAAGAATTAGTAAAAAAACAATTCAATCAAACGAACCTGATCTTTCAATCTCAAGGTAATTACCTGAAAATCTCAAAAGAAATTGAAAATTGTTCGTCCGATGAAGAATTGAAATTCTTTCAGGATGCAGATAAAAAAGCCTCTGCAAACTACTGGGAGTTTAAAGATGAAAAATGGAAAAGAACAGATATTTACAATTTAGACAAAGGTTTTTTTGAATATAGAAGTAGCTCTCCAAATACTACTTATGGAGCGCCTGTAAACGATATTGAGATCTTTGCCAATGTTTTACCTTCTCAGCTTGAAAACTATACTTTTCATGAACGATTTTATGCGACAGCCACCGATAGCATATTCAATGACGGTCCTATGAAGAACTGGATCGATCTTGGATTCGTTTCTTTCAGTTATCGAGGTACAAAAGTCATTTGTTCTGATTACAGATCTAAACAGCAACCTAGCTTGATTTTGATCGAGAAGTCAAGTCCAGAAGATTCCATCAATGTGGAAGGAGATATTCATTCTTTTGAGAACTTCCAATTAACATCAGACTTTCCAGAACAGAATAATAGTCGATTTTACACAATAGAATTAGGAGATAAAGTTCTCTTTTCAGAGAGCAAATCAGTTCTTCAACAGATCATGATCGATTATCAATTAGGTAAAACGATTGCTTTAAAGCCGTCAAGAAAGAATGAACTTTTTGGAGGGTTACCAACTTATGCCAACTATAGATCTGTAGGAAATGAGGTGAAAATGAGTAAAACCTGGAAATCCGATCTACTGTTTGAAGTAAATACCAGACCTCCACAGACACAATTGAATACCATTGAAAGAACAACGTGGTCATACTCTCCAGAATACAAGATCGTAAAAACTGTACCTATACCTGATCACTTAAGAAAAGGAACATCTGCCTTGATATATGGTCCGAAAGGTGAATACGAGCTTATTGGGCCAAACGGGAACAAGATCTGGGAAGGTAAATTGAATGATCAAATTTTTGGAGATATTGAAGTTATCGATGTATTTGACAACGATAAGCATCAATTCCTATTTCATACAAAAAACCAAGTCCATCTGATCGACCTTAACGGCAACGAGGTTGGCGGATTTCCTTATAAAAGTGATACTGAACTCACTTCTGGTATAAGTTCATTTGTATGGAATGGCACGAAACGATTCTTAGTGGGCACGAAAAAAGGAGAAGTTATTATGCTCAATAGCTCTGGTAGAGAACTTAACATCATTCAGGTAAGTTCAGCGCCCATAGTGAAGAAGTCCTATGCATTAAATATCAAAGGAAATCTAAGAAGCTGGTCGATTAACAAGAATGGTGATCAATTCCTGGGATACCTGGAAACTCCAGCTAAAGCAGAGAAAATAGGAAAAACTTCTGCTAAGTGGTTTGTGAAGCACGACGGTACAGTGAAAGCATATTTCGAAAAGGAAGGAGAAATTTTTGTTCAAACGCTGGAAAATGAAGAAGGAAGATTGATTGCAAGTGGGAAGATTCTAAAAGTTGATGATAGATCGATATACATTCAACGACCAGATGATTTGATCGTTCTCGATCACGCTGAAGAAATAGAATTCACGTTGGACCCTGCATTTAATGAGTTTGGTTCCATGTATTCCATCGATCATGAGAATACGAGTGCGTTATTACTTATGGACTATCTAAAGAATAAAATCTACCTGTATAACTCATTAGGTGAGACCTATGAAGATTTCCCAAAAGAAGGTAGAAATAATGCATTCATCCGACCAAATTCGATGAACGATAAGCTTTCAATTTTCACAACGATCGAAAATGCAGTTATCTGCTATAAAGTAAAATTGTAAGGTTTAAGACTTGATTTTATAAACGATTCCTTAAATTTGAAGAGGAAAAAATTGGTTAAATCCATAAACTACAACTTATGAACATGTTAAAAAAGTGCGGATTTCTTTTCGTTTTGATGTTAATCACGATAGGATCCAGCCTTAAAGCTCAAAATTATTTAGGTGTTATTCACAGTAACTATGGCGGAATTATGTCAGCTGATCTGCAGCCTGCTTCTATTGTAGATAGCAGATTTGTTGTCGATGTGAACTTATTCAGCTTCAGTGTTGATGCATACCAAAATGCAAAGTACTTCAATGCTGATGTTCTACCTAAAAGAAATTGGCTCCATTCCCTTCGAAAAGATACAGCGTGGATGGATAATGATGATTTCTATGATGATTATGTTTTCGATACAGAAGATTATGATGACGCTTCTGCTCGAGCGAAAGGAGTTAATCTGAATATGCAACTTGATGTATTGAATTTCATGTTCCATATCAATAGAAAGATCGCAGTTGGTTTTTCAGCAAAATTCAGAACTGTAGTTAACCTGGATAATATTAATCCAAAAGTTCTTAAGCTTTCAGAAGAGGAATTAGAATTCCAGGACCTATGGAATCAAACGATAACTGGAGATCTTCTTACCCAGAATGCTATGGCATGGACTGAGTACGGTATTAACTATGCACATGTTCTTCATGACGAAGCTGAGCATTTCTGGAAAGTTGGAGGTCGTGTAAAACTGAATCAAGGTTTAGCGTCTTCGTATTTACACGCTGGAGATCTTGATTTCGATCTATTGAATGATGATACTGCAACAACAATGGTTGGTGAGTTCAGTTATGGACATTCTGCAAGTGTTGACGAATACATTCAAGGAAATACACCTCAAACTTTTTCAGACTTCATGAATACTGCCTCTAATGGTGGTTCAAAAATGGGACTTGGATTAGATCTGGGTGTTGTTTATGAATGGAGACCTGATTGGAAAGAGTATAAATATGATATGGATGGTGAAACAAACATTTGGAGAAGAGATCGAAATAAATACAAGTTGCGCGTTGGAGCTTCATTAATTGATCTGGGTGGTATGCAGTTCACAAAAGCGGATAGAAGTCGTGACTTTTCTGTTAATACAACTGATCTGGACCTTAGAATTTTTGATGATGCTGAATCTGTTGCAGATTTCAACCAGATCATCGATAGTTTGATCCAGAATGATGATGGTTGGGAAGCGAGTGAGGATACTACTCAGACATACTATATGAATACCCCGACTGCTTTAAGCTTCCAGGTTGATTATAACATTTGGAAAGATTTTTACATTAATGCTACGGCTTACTTTAACATGAACAGAGCTAAAAATGCATCAAACGTAAGAGCAGCAACAATGTATTCCATCACTCCTACGTACGATTACAAATGGGCAGGTGTTGGTATTCCTGTTTCATACAATCAATATTCAGGTTTAAGAGCTGGACTAGGTCTAAGATTAGGACCGTTAACAGTTGGTGTTCCTGACCTTAAAACGCTATTCCCTGGCGGAAAAGTTCGAGGTGCTGGTGTTTACGCTGGATTGCGTGTTCCTGTGCTTTACGGTCACCCAAGTGATATTGATAACGATAAGGTTTCTGATGAACTTGATGAATGTATCGATGTTCCTGGGGTATGGACGTTTAGAGGATGTCCTGATACTGACGAAGATGGTATTCAAGATGCAGTTGATGACTGTCCAATGGAGCCAGGTTTAGAGAAATTCAACGGTTGTCCTGATACTGATGAGGATGGAATCATGGATAAAAACGACGATTGTCCTGAAACTCCAGGTCTTGAGAAGTTCAACGGTTGTCCAGACAGAGATGAAGATGGAATCATGGATAAGGAAGATGATTGTCCAGACACTCCAGGATTAGAACAATTCAAAGGATGTCCTGATACGGATAACGATAGTATTCCTGATTTCGAAGATGCTTGTCCAGAAGTCCCTGGTCCAAAACGTCTGAATGGATGTCCTGATACAGATAATGATGGACTACTGGATTACTTAGATGAGTGTCCATTGATCCCTGGACCAGAAGAGAACAATGGTTGTCCATGGCCTGATACGGATGAGGACGGAATCTTAGACAAAGATGACGATTGTCCAAATCTACCAGGACCAAAAGAAAACGGTGGTTGTCCTTATACAGATACTGATAATGACAGTATCCCAGATAAAGATGATGACTGTCCAGAGACAAAAGGACCTCGTTCAAACAATGGATGTCCTGAGATCGAAGAGGAAGTTCAAGAGATCTTGAAAACAGCCTTTGATAACTTAGAGTTTGAAACAGCTCGTGCTAAGATCAAAGAGCAGTCTATTGAGTCACTTAATGAACTTGCTGAAGTTCTTAAGAAGAAACCTGAATGGAATCTTCAGATCGCCGGACACACCGATAATGTAGGTAGTGCTCAAGGTAACTTGATCCTATCTAAGAAACGTGCCGAAGCGGTGAAAGCATTCATGACGGAACGTGGTATCGATGAAGAGCGATTGTTTGTTCTTTACTTCGGTGAAACACAACCGATCGAAACGAATGATACAAAAGAAGGTCGTCAGGCCAACAGACGTGTTGAGATGACGATAATCTTTAAATAATAAGACCAATTGATCAATATATGTCCGTGGCCCAGTGTCACGGACATTTTTTATTTTAGCTAAATGATGAAAAAATATTTTGCCTTCGTATTAATTCTATCCGTGCTGACAGCAAGTTGCTCTCAAAAAACTAAAAGATCATCAACAAATGATAAGGTCAGTGATAATGACTCAGTAGTTACAGTTGAGGAGAACTATCTCGGACAAGATAAAATGGAAGAGATCAATACGATGCTTGATGATCTTGAACTCGTTCGATCACTTCGTTGGGAGAAGATCAATGATGATGGTAGATCATTCACAGAAGTTACAGCGTATATAAACGACGATGGTGTTCCGGTTAAGATCACTGAAGAGTTCTCTCAAGGTAACTTCAACGATCAAGGAAAACGTCACTTCTATCTTGAAGATAATAAGTTGGTTGCATTTGAAGAGAACAAGGATGCCTGGTTAGATTCGAATACTTTCGTTTATGAAGAAACTCAAACATTCTATAACGAAAATGAGCCTGTTGCCACACGTAAACGCACAGCAAATTCAGTTGAAGAGATCGAATCAAGTAGCTGGAAAACTGTCCGTCCTGAAAGTCATACCTTGACAAAGGTGAACAAGATATTGAGTGGTTCTGACGAATATGAAACGCACTTCATTAGTATAATTGAGGCAAATTCAGGATTGTTCTTATTGCTCGGTGAACCAAAAGATAAGAATAGATATCAAACTGCAGTTCGTGTGGATGAAGAGAATGAGTTTATAAAAGATCTCATCGCAAACTATGAAGATTATAAATATCGTCCGATCGAAATACAATTTGTGATCGAGGGAGGAAATGGTCAGCCTCAGTTTCAAGTTTTGACAGCTGCAAAATGGAAAGATCAAGAATAATTTCTACAACCATGTATTCTGATTATCTTTGCCAGCATGATTGATGAAATTATCGAATTAGCCTTAAAAGAGGATATCGGAGAAGGTGATCACACTTCACTATCTTGTGTCCCAGAAGGTGCCACAGGACATGCGAAATTACTTGTAAAAGATGAAGGTGTAATTGCCGGTGTTGAACTAGCAGAGCGTATTTTCAAGAAATACGACAACAACCTAACTATTGAAAAACACATCCTCGACGGATCAAAAGTAAAGCACGGAGATATCGTTTTTGAATTAAGTGGACCCTCAAGATCTATTTTAGCGACAGAACGCCTTGTGCTAAATTTCATGCAGCGTATGAGTGCTATTGCGACTCAAACAAGAAGTGTTGTCGACCTGATCAGTGGAACTGACGCTTATTTGCTTGATACCAGAAAAACAACACCTGGTATCAGAGCACTTGAAAAATGGGCTGTCACAATTGGAGGTGGTTATAATCATAGATTTGGGCTTTACGACATGATCATGATCAAGGATAATCATATTGATTATGCCGGAGGAATTCAAAAAGCAATAGAAAGAGCTAATCAGTATATTGAAGAGAAAAAGCTCAAAATAAATATAGAGATAGAAGTTCGAGATGAACAAGAGCTTGACCAAGTTCTGGAAATAGGTAAAGTCGATCGCATCATGCTGGATAATTTCACACCGGAACAGATCAAAAAAGTTCTTCCTAGAATTCCTTCTCAAATTGAAACAGAGGCATCAGGCGGAATAACTCCTGATAATATTCGTGGCTACGCAGAAACTGGTGTAAACTTCATTTCCTCTGGTGCGTTAACTCATTCGGTAAATTCAATGGATTTAAGCTTGAAAGCCGTTTTTAAATAAAAATATTATGTCAACACAGATCACAGTAAAAAGTATAGAAGAAGCGGTATTAAAAATTGATAAACTAGACGAAGATAGTCTTGAGAAGTTATCAGAAGCACATGTTCTGGCGCAAGAAACTTTTGTCGGTTATATTCTTTCCTCAGCGATCGAATACAAGAATGATGAGTTGCTCGAATTATTGATGTATTACTACAACATCTTTGCCGAGGCATTCGTAATTCAAGGTGTTAAGTTGGAAAAGATCACAGATGATCACATAGAGAACTTTCAGGAAGAATACGTTCAGACACTTGATGAGTATATGGAAACTGAGGACAACGACCTGATCTCAAGTTTGTGTAATCAGCCGAATATGGTTTCATTCTTACTGAGTGAAATCGATATGGAAGACGAAAACGGTGAGAAACTCGAAGATGATACGGCTACATACTTATTTATTGTTGGTATTGCAATGATCGCATTACTAAACCGAGCTATCCAGGAATAAAATGGATCCTCAAGCTATAGTCGATAAAATGATGAGTGGAGATGAATTCTCCAAATGGTTGAGCATCGAAGTCTTATCGATCGAAAAAGGTTATTCTAAATTAAAGATGACTGTAACAGCTGAAATGGTCAATGGATTCAAAATTGCCCATGGAGGTATAACTTACAGCTTATCTGACTCTGCTCTTGCTTTTGCGGCAAACAGTTACGGAAAACAATGTGTTAGCATTGAAACCTCAATTTCCCATACTCGCCCAGTGAATATCGGAGATGAATTGATCGCGGAATGTACCGAACTTAATCGGGGGCGATCAGTAGGGATTTACGAGGTAACTACCTACAATCAAAACGAAAAGAAAGTCTCAATTTTCAAGGGAACTGTTCATATCTCTGATCGGGATTGGGAATAAATTAGCTCTAACTATAGTTAATTTCTAAAAAGTATTGTTTACCAGTAATTTACTGGAATAATTTTTCCTTAAGTTTCATACCAACTAATAGCAAGGAAATTTCGTTTTAGATATGAACGCTCGACCTTAATGAAGAATTATTATCTAACCATATTAACCGTAATCCTATTTCTCTGCTCACCTTCTAAGGCTGATGCGCAAAAACTTCTTCATCAAGATATTTTTCATGGTGGTGTAACAGCTGCAGGATTCTCAGGTGGAATTGGAGGAGTTGATCAAGGCCAGGTTGAAGTGCATATTGAGCCAGGAAGTACTATAAGAAAAGCCTACTTATTTTTATATACAGCAGGAAACCCACCAAAATATAAGACCTTAGTAAACTCGATATCTGTGAATCATTCAGACTTCGAATTAATTGGTACAGTCTCTCACAGTTTCGTACAATTTTTACCAATAAAATATTACTTTATTGATATTTCTAATATAATTGACCCCACCACTTTAAACTATACTTTATCAATCCTGCCTGAGTCAACTGGTCCAGACCCAAACTGGGGGTGGTGGTGTCCAGTAATTTACATTGAATATGAGAATCCAGGTTTAGATAAAATTGCCACTTCTCTTTGGGTAAACGATCAGGATTTATATGGTCAAAATGACTATGTCTTTGAAAACTTTAGTACTATAGATCTTTCTAGTGAAGTTGGTTTTTCAGTATTTACAGACCGTGCTTGTAATAATGATGTAAATTCACCTGCAACGAATGATGGTAATGAAGTTTTTGTAAATGGAACTTCAATTGGAGTAATTGGAGAACCAGATTCCGTGGTAAACGAATTTACGAGTCCCGATTGTTCTGGTAGTAGAGGTCATTTTTATTATCAAAATCAGACCCTATACGGATTAAACGACGATACACCGAATAGCATTATGAACGGTGCTGATGCATTAGCTGATATTTCTAATTATTTGATTTCGGGCACAAACCCATTTGATGTAAGACTGAAACATACGAAGCCCTTTCCTAGTCCGGGTAACCCTAATACACATATGGTTTTTCCTTTAGCTTATTCAACACCATGTGATACATTTTCAACCCAAATTATTTCAGATACTTCTGTTTGTATAGGAGATTCTTTGCAGCTTTTTGCCAGTGGAGGCACTAATTATGAATGGTTGAATAATTCGGGAATGAATAATCCAACAATATCAAATCCTAAAGTTTCACCTGATAGTTCTCAGCTCTATGTAGTCAGAATTGAAAATTCACCTGGATGTTACAGAACGGAACAGGTTTTAGTAAAACTCCATGAAAATCCAATCATTGATTCTATCAGAATAACGCCCGAAACATGCGGAGATGAAAATGGAGAGGTCAAGGTTTGGAAAAGTGGGAACGCTCCTTTTACGAATATCTTAGGAGCTACATCTCAATCAAGTGGTACATTTAGTAATCTTGTTGGAGATACTTATAATCTTGAAATTGAGGACAATAATGGTTGCTCAGTAGATACAACAATTACAGTTCCTATTGAAATTAACGTAGAAGCTGGATTTAATGCCAGCCCTGAAAGTGGTTTTGAGCCGCTCTCAGTTGATTTAATCAATACTTCCCAAAACGCTACGGACTATGAGTGGTTTATTGACGATTCATTTTGGGATAATTCTGTAAATACTTCTACCTACTTTGATTCCACTGGAAATTATCAGGTTACCTTATATGTATACAACAATCGACCAGAATGTGTTGATAGTGCCTCTTTCACGATCATTGTCAATGATACCATCTATGCTCGTTTACCGAACATTATCACTCCAAATGATGATGGAGTAAATGATGTTTTCACCATTGATGTTCGAAGAGCTAAGCAAATAGAAGCTCACTTCTTCAATCGGTGGGGAAATGAGATTAATTATACTCTTAAGAAAAGCAATGGTTTGCAACAAACAATTCCACTTTGGGATGGTAGGGCTACTGAATATGAGCTAGTTACAGAAGGTACTTATTTTTACACAGTAACCATTAAATCTGTTGCAGGAAAGGAGTATGAATTTCAAGGTCACGTAACGGTTAATGAGTAAAACTTTATTATTTAAATCCCAATAACCACCTTACCAGTTTCTTTTTCAACTTCGTGTATGGAGGATATTTCACATTAGGATCAAACCAAGTTGGCTTATCAAGAACGCTTTTGTAGTGTGTAAATGCACCAAATCCTGCTTTTCCGTGGTAGCTTCCAATTCCGCTGCTCCCTACTCCACCGAATGGTAAATTACTATTGGAAATATGCATGATCGTATCGTTGATTGCTCCACCTCCAAAAGACAGTTCTTTGATTACTTTTTCTTTAATGGATCTCTTTTTTGTAAAAACGTAACATGATAACGGTCTGGGTAATGCTCGAACCTGATTGATGGCAACATCCAAACTTTCAAAAGTTAATACAGGTAAAATTGGTCCGAAGATCTCATCTTGCATAACCTTATCATCAAAAGAGACATTATCCATTACCGTAGGTTGGAAATAACGATTTTCTCTATTCATTTTCCCTCCATAAACTACTTTGTCTTCATCGATCAATTTCTCCAAACGATCCATATTCTTCTCGTTGATGATCTGAACATAGTTTTCGTTCTCAAAAGAAAAGTCCATCTCTTTTATTCGATCGATCAAAATTTTCAAGAATTTATCCTTTACTTCCGCATCGATCATAAGATAATCCGGAGCAATACATGTCTGACCTGCATTCAAGAATTTCCCCCAAACAATTCGTCTTGCGGCAACGTCTAGATTTGCTCCTTTTGTGATAAACGCAGGACTTTTACCTCCCAATTCGAGCGTTACTGGAATCAGGTTTTTCGCTGCAGCCTGGTAAACAATTTTTCCAACCGGTACACTTCCCGTAAAAAAGATCTTGTTCCATTTACATGATAGCAGTTGAGTTGTTTCCTCTACTCCACCTTCTACAACATGAAAATAATGTGATTCAAAGTTTTCGTTCACCATTTCCTTCATCAATGTGCTAGTAGCTGATGGAACTTCACTGGGTTTTAGAACGACTGTATTTCCCGCCGCAATTGCAGCAACTACTGGGGCAAATGAAAGTTGAAATGGATAGTTCCAGGCACCGATGATCAAACTTGAGCCTAGAGGTTCCGGATAAATGTAGCTTCTACCTGGAAAGTTAAGTAAGTTGGTGCTTACTCTTTTTCGGTCTGACCAGCTATCCAATTTAGAAATTGCTTCATCTATATCTAAGTAAACTAAAGCAAGTTCATTTGTAAAAGTATCAAACGAAGACTTTTTGAAATCCGAATAAATAGCAGATTCCATTCGTTTTTCATTCTGCTTCAATATCCCTTTAAGTTTCTTGAGGTTCTTCTTCCTGAATTTTGTTGAACGTGTACTTCCTGAATTGAAGTATTCTTTCTGATCTTTTACTAAGGTTGAATAATCTGCTGCCATGAATCCAAATTTACTAAAAAACAACAAGCTCTTCCGAAAAGTTCTTATCGAATCAATGAAAAATCAATCTACTTTTAATGCACTTGCTTTTGTTATATTTGTTGAGATTCAAGGAGTTTAAATATGCAAAAAAAGTTTTTTGGTAGTCTGATTTTGATCGTGCTCTTAAATGTGCTGATCAAACCATTCTATATTTTTGCAATTGATGCTCAAGTTCAGAACACCGTCGGATCTGAAGCGTATGGTGTGTACTTTTCATTGTTAAACTTTTCCTTTCTATTCAACATCATGTTGGATATTGGGATTACGAATTACAATACAAAGAACATCGCTCAACATCCCAACACCGTTTCTAAATATATCGGTAGGATCTTGGGATTGAGAATGTTATTGGCACTGATCTATTTATTTCTCACACTGGGTTCTGCCTTGATACTAGGTTATAAAGATCTGGAAATGAAAATGCTTGGTATGCTTGCTGTTAATCAAGTTTTAGCAGGCCTCGTGTTATACTTCCGAAGTAATTTTTCGGGATTACATTGGTTTAAAATTGATGCAATATTCTCGGTTTTAGACAGATTTCTCCTGATCGTAGTATGTGGATTTCTTTTATACAGTTCCACCGTTGAGTCTCCGTTTCAGATCGAATGGTTCGTTTATGCACAAACGGCAACTTATGGATTTACTGCGTTAAGTGCCATGATCATATCATTTGTAAAGATCGGCTGGTTCAAACTTCGTGTGAAAGGGTTGTTCAGCAGAGCACTACTGAAGCAAAGTACACCTTATGCTCTTTTGATTTTACTTATGATGCTCTACACTCGAATGGATGCTGTTATGCTCGAGCGGATGTTACCAGATGGGAGAACACAGTCCGGAATTTATGCTCAGGGCTTTCGTTTACTTGATGTAGTCAACATGTTTGCATTTTTAGTAGCGGGATTATTACTTCCGATCTTCGCTAGAATGATCAAGAAGAAAGAAGATATAAAACCAGTTTTACACTCCTCTGGGTTATTGTTGATCGGAAGTGCAATTCTAATAGCAATAAGCTGCAGCCTGTTCTCTACTCCCATTATGGAATTGATCTACAAGAACAATGTAGCTTCTTCGAGTAATGCTTTTTCCTGGATCATTTTGAGCTTTATTCCAATGGCTACAGCCCATATTTTCGGAACATTATTAACTGCAAATGGTAACATGCGTCTGCTTAATCAAATGGCGCTATTTGGAATAGTGATCAACCTGACATTGAATTTTATTTTGATTCCTTTATACAAATCTGAAGGAGCTGCAATTGCTACATTAATCACTCAAGGATTAACTGCATTAGCCCAGATGATGATCGCATTAAAAGTATTCAAACTCTCAGTACATTTCAATCATGTGATCAGAATCTTGACTTTCAGCGCAATTCTTATTGCTGGAGGACTGTTTGGGATCACTTACTTCCCTGATCTATTAGGGTTATTGTTATTAATATCATTGGGAATACTTTTACTTTTTGGTCTGCGTATTATTCATTTGAGATCTATTCTACAAATTCTCCGAGAACGGACTTAGCTTAAGCTCTAACTTCTCTTACATCGTGAATAGGAGTAAAATGATCTAACGCAATAACATCCGTACCGTGAGATCGCAAATCCAGTGTATAGATCATCCCTTCTTCAGTTGGGTAGCAGTTGAAATCTTCACTCAAGGAAACTTCAATACCTTTTGCGTTCAGTTTAGCAAATAATAAATTAAGATCTGTCCCATCAAGAACTAACGTCGTCTCAACGTATTCTCCATTTTGAAAAAATTTTACTTCTAGTGAAGCGCGTTGTGTTTGTTCCTCGATCTGAATGTGCTTGATTGTTAATTGATCAAATATTGTTTTCATAATTGCCGTTTTTTTAATGTTACGGTACAAACATATTGTATCAGAACGTAAACTATTTACGTACTAATATTATTAGCATTAAATCCAAAAGAAAATTTTGTTTTTTGTACCTTGGCGAATCAATTAATTACGCATTTATAAAACAATTACTCCTATGAGGTACGAACGTATAGACAAGCGACTATTTGAAAGAAACAGAACCAAATTTATGCAGAAAATGAAGGCCGGAACGTTAGCGGTTTTCAATTCAAACGATATTTATCCGATCAGTGCAGACAGTACTATCCCTTTTCATCAACACAGAGATATTTTTTATTTATCAGGAGTTGATCAAGAAGAAAGTATTCTCGTGTTATTTCCTGATGCATCAAGTGAAAAGTTTAGAGAAGTGTTATTTCTCCGAGAAACAAATGAGCACATTGCTGTTTGGGAAGGAGAAAAATTAACGAAAGAGGCTGCTTTTGAGAATACTGGGATCAAAACTGTTTTTTGGCTCAAGGAGTTTGAAACTGTTTTCAAACAAATGATGGCTGAGGCTGAAGGGATTTATTTCAACACAAATGAGCACCTAAGAGGTAAAACTGAAGTTGAACTTCGAGAAGATCGTTTTATCAAATGGTGTAAAAAAGAATATCCTGCTCATCAAGTTCATAAAAGCGCCCCTATTTTGCATGAGATCAGAAGTGTAAAAGAAGACATTGAGATCGATTTGATGCAAAAGGCCTGTAATATCACTGAAGGTGCTGTAAAGCGAACATTGAATTTCATAAAACCAGGAGTCTGGGAACATGAGATCGAAGCAGAGATCATACATGAGTTCACAAAGAACAGATCCAAAGGATTCGCCTACACTCCTATCATTGCAACAGGAGGTAACGCATGTGTATTACATTACATTGAAAACAAGGACCAGTGTAAGGATGGAGATGTAATTCTCATGGATTTTGGTGCAGAGTATGCCAATTACTGTGCAGATCAAACTAGAGCGTTCCCGGTAAATGGAAGATATACTGACCGTCAGAAAGAAGTTTATAACGCGGTTTTACATGTAAAAAAGGAGGCTGAGAAACTCTTAGTACCTGGAACTCTTATTCCAGAATATCACAAGGAAGTTGGTAAACTAATGGAGGAGCAACTTGTAAAATTGAAGTTGTTGGATAAAACGGATATTAAAAACCAGAATCCAGATTGGCCTGCATACAAGAAATACTTCATGCATGGTACTTCTCACCACATTGGTTTGGATACACACGACTACGGATTATACCATAAGCCAATTTCTGCGGGAATGGTATTTACATGTGAGCCAGGAATATATATTCCTAACGAAAATCTTGGAATTCGACTTGAGGATGATTTGATCGTAAGAGATGGTGCAGAACCATTTAACATGATGTCTGGTATTCCAATAGAGATCGAGGAAATAGAAGATATAATGAACAAATAAATGAAGCATTCAGATTCATTGAACTACAGGATAGTCGGAGATGGCTATCCTGTTCTTTTTATACATGGTTTTTTGGAAAGTAATGCCATGTGGTCTGGAATTGTGCCATATCTGAGAAAAAAGATCCAACCCATTTTAGTGGAATTACCAGGGCATGGAGAATCAACTGGGCTCCATGGCAAACCATCTATATCAAACATGGCTCTTGCAGTTCGAGAAGTTATCAATGAATTAGGAGTAACCAAATTTAGTATTGTAGGCCACTCTCTAGGGGGATATGTTGCATTAGAAATGATAAAGCAACTAGAAAATTTCAGTGAAAAACTGTTGCTATTAAATTCACATCCATGGGGAGATTCTGATCAAAAAAAAGATGAAAGAAACCGCGTAATAAAAGTAGTCGAGAAAAACAAAGAACTCTTTATACGCACAGCAATTCCGAATTTGTACATGAAGCCTGAAAACAATACGGACGATACTCATTCTTTGATCGAAGATGCACTTAAAATGAATGGGACTGACATTATCTATTCACTAAAGGCAATGCGAGACCGACCAAATCGAGAACAAGTTATGCGAATATTGGTTGAAAGATGTAAAGTCATTCAAGGTAAACATGATCACATGATCAATGCAGGAAAAATGACTGAACTAACTTCGAACTTTGGAAACGAATTTGCTTTGATCGAAAACGCTGGACATATGTCTCATCATGAAGATCCAAAAAAGGTGATCGATGAGATCAACACGTTTATTTGATGTGAAAAGCAAACGTATCTCGTTTAAGGGCATCAAAAATCGTTAACTGATAATAACCCTTGGATAATTCTGAAACATCAATGCGGAATCCGTGCTCAAATCTACCTTTCAAAATGATCTTCCCATTTTCGGTAGAAATAGCATAACTGTGCTCTCCTTCACATCCGGTTACACATTCCAGAAATCCATCGATCAACTCAACTTTTGGTGTACCTTCCTCTATTTTTAGCGCTTCTACTTGCATTGGCTCCTCTCTAACTCTGAATTACAAAATTACTCCATAATTCAGGTATATCAGGGGAAGAAAAAGGACTTTTAGCCTAACACGAAGATTTCAATGCCGAATAATAGTTGTACACATCTAAAGAACTAAGCGTACATAATATCAATTGCCGTTATCATTAAAAATCCAAACATCCTTTGTGATTGTAATAGTGTTCATAATAATTGGTTTTAGTTTGTATCAAAGTTACGTTAACAAAGAATTAATTTTTATGAGAGATTAGTCTCATGTTGTTATCATTGATCAAAGTGTATAGATCATGGATTCAACTAATAAATTATTGGTACTCATTAGATCAAATCTGAAGAGTGGGCAAATTTATTTTATTACATTTATCTAAAATCACGCCTATGAATTTAAGAGCTGTTATTGTTGATGATGAAGAGTTAGCACGTAAAAACCTAACCATGATGCTAGAAACCTATTGTCCGGAGATCGACGTTATTGGAGAAGCCTCTGACAAAGATGAAGCAAAAAGTATCATAGAAAGCTCTAGTCCGGATGTTGTATTTCTGGATATAAGAATGCCTAGTGGAGCTGAAGGATTTGAGTTGCTCGATATGATTGAAAAAAGAAACTTTCTTGTGGTTTTTGTTACAGCTTTTAAAGATTACGCGATACGTGCATTTCAGGCAAATGCTGTTCATTACCTTCTGAAACCGATCGATGATGAAGACCTAAGATCAGCAGTTGACAAGGTAATTGCTACAAAAGAAACATTTACGGATAATCCAGGTAACTACGATGATTACTTTAAGTCGTTGCAAAACCTGGCGGACAGATTGGTTAGGAATAAAGCAACAAACAGGATCGCTATTTCTCATACCAAAGGAGTAAAGATCGTGGAGGAAGATTCGATCAATTATTTAGAGGCAAGTGGAAACTGTACAATGATCCACTTCAAAGATGGCTCCAGATATCTAGACACTCGAACATTAAAAGTTTATGAGGAAATACTTGATGAAGAAAAATTCTATCGAGTACACAAGTCGCACATCGTAAACATGAGTTGTATCAAGGAGTACATTAGTGAAGATGGACATATCATTGAATTAAAAGACGGAACTCAGTTACCCGTTGCTCGAAACAGAGTTAGTGCATTCTTAAAAACGATCAAAGGCTTGGTATGATAAGAGTACTTTTTCTCTTCACTCTATTTTCTTTTTCGATCTGTGCTTCTGCTCAAAAATATTCCTTTGTTGCATACAGCACGAGTGAAGGATTACCTCAGTCCCAGGTTAACTCTATCACTCAGGATAAAAATGGTTATCTATGGATAGCTACTTTGGGTGGTTTATCAAAGTTTGATGGAAAGAATTTCACAAACTATGCAAAGTCCGACGGACTACTGAATAACCGAATTGTTCATCTCAGTTATATTAATGAAAAATTATATGTAGGACATGACAAAGGAATATCCTATGCCTGCTCTAAAGATAGTTTTTGTGTCGCTACTTATCCATCAGGAATATCGCCAGCCAATGTAACTGCGATACTAACTTTTAAGGGAAAGATCTATGTTGGAACAAATGGCTCTGGAATGTTCATTTTTGATCCTAAACAAGAAGAACTGCTACCTGTAACCAGTAGTCCCGAGCGAATCAGGAACATAATCGTTCACAATGATCAACTCGTTCTTGCGACAAGAAATGGTATTGTGAAGTCAACCAACAATTCTCATTTCGAAAGAATCAAGATATCAGAAAAAACCTCATTCTCTTCAGTATTATCTCATAATGGAGATCTTTTTGCTACAGCGTACAACGGACTTATGATGAGGCTCAATTCGAAAAATAGGTTTGACACGATTGTAGACAGAATTCAAGACCCTTTCAGATCCGTATTTGTGGACAATCGAAATAGAACATGGTTAAACTCGAGAAACGGTGTTGTATTTAAAGAAAAAGATAGAATTGTTGAACTTTCGGAAAATAACGGCCTTCCCATAAATGATATCAATACCATATTTCAGGACAGAGAGAAAAACATCTGGTTTGGGACTGGCGGAAAAGGTATAGTGAGGTTCACTGGGGAAGTTTTCACGCATTATAATAAAGGTGATCTGTTTCCAAGTGATATCATCATATCCATGGTTAAAGATTCACAAAAGAATTATTGGTTTTCGACGTTCGATAAAGGTGTTTTCAAAGTAACCAATGGAAACACTGAATCTATTGATTACATCAAAAGTAGCGTATGGAGCATAGATAAGATAGGCAGTTGTGTTGTTTTCGGTAGTAACTTGGGACTTCATGTTTTTGCTAAAGGTAAATGGAAAAGTTATTATATAGAAGATGGATTAAGTTCCAATCGTATCAGAGGTGTTAAGCACTATAGAGATTCAACCTTTATCATTGGCACATCAGAAGGTGTGAATATTTTAAACTTGGAAAATGGAATCATACAAACGCTCGTTTCTCCCGATAAAAAGCTTCAAAATGTTAGAGACTTTGCCTTTATAGAAGACACTATTTTTCTTGCTTCTCAAACAGGAGCCTATTTGCTTACTGATGGAGAACTAAAATTAATGCATCAATTTGACGCAAGTATAAACTGTGTCGAACTTGACAGCGATAAAAAGCTCTGGATCGGTACAGAGAACGGATTGTTTTTCGAAAAGAACGGTCAACTTCAGCGAAAGATACTGGAAAACGTAGAAAGAAACGACTACGTGACTTTCATGGATCTTATTGATGGAGCCCTATTTGTTGGAACCAACAATGGACTATTTGAATTAGATTTATCTAATGATCAAAAATATCATTACGATATCAACAGCGGATTGATCGATCTGGAAACTAACCTGAACTCCAGTTATTATATCGAAGAGGATAGCGAGCTATGGTTTGGAACTGCATCCGGACTGATGAGAATGAATTTTGATCATCGTCACTCACTTTTCACGAAAACACCGCCTCAACTTAAACTCACTGAAATCAAGGTTAACTTCAAGCCTATAAATGCTTCAAACCCTTTAGAAGAGTCTAATACAAGTTCAAATCAGTTATCTATACCTTATAAGAATAGTAATATAGAATTTGAATTTGACGGAATATTTTTAAGCAATCCTAATGCCTTACGATATCAATATTATCTTGAAGGGTTTTCGGAGGAATGGTCTCCTCTCATGCAAAATTCGGATATCAATTTTACCAATCTCCCTCCTGGTGATTTCACTTTGAAATTCAGAGTTCAAAACGGTTTGGGTATGTTTTCTGAAGAGTGGACTACCAACTTCCGAGTCCTACCTCCATTCTATCGCACATGGTGGTTTTATTCACTTTGTGTGATACTAATTGTGATCCTATTATTCATAATTGACAGAATTCGTGTAATAAGACTTGCTCGAAAAAACTATCGCATGAAACTGGAATTTGAGAACAAACTATCAAAGCTCGAACAACAATCTCTGAATGCAAGTATGAACCGTCACTTCATTTTTAATTCTCTAAATTCCATCCAATACTACATCAATTCATCAGATAAAAAATCGGCTAATAAATACCTGTCAAGATTTGCCAAACTTATCCGTAAGAATCTGGACAGTTCTCATAGAAAGGATGGTATGGTCGCTTTGGGTGATGAAATAGAGCGTCTCAAGCTATATCTTGATCTTGAATCCATGCGATTTAAAGATAAATTCACCTATGATATCATTATTGATCCACACGTTGAAATTGAAATGTTGAAAGTACCCGCAATGTTCTTACAACCATTCGTCGAAAACAGTATTATACATGGGATCTTACCTCTTAAGGATCGAAAAGGTGTAATAAAGATCAATGTTGCTGATCATATGGATCATATTCGAATTGAAATTGAGGATAATGGCGTTGGGATTGAACACTCTGTAAAGAAAAAATCAGAAAAAGGAGATCACGAATCGCAAGGTATGCTGATCACTAAAGGAAGAATCGAGCTCCTTCAAAAAATATCAGCAAAATCGATTGAAATGATCGGTCCCCACCAAATCAATGAAAATGACAGTTCAATCAATGGAACGATCGTTATATTCAAATTAGTGAAGCAATATTTGGATTAAAGGGAACAATATTGTATATTTGATAGTAATAATGCGTACAATTATGAAAAAACGTTTGTACATATTGGTAATACTGGCCCTGTCAATGGGGTTTGTAGGTTGTCACAAGATTGAACTAAATCCACACTCTTGTGATGAAGATCGTATTGAAAATTCTGAGAAAGGAAGAAATTCTGAAGATGATGAATTTATTCGCGATGGTGATGACCAAGGAGGTATTACAGATCCAAATCACGATGAAGATGAGGATCAACAAAGGAGAAGATAATTCAACTATAATATTTAGAGAGCTGCTCAATAGAGCAGCTTTTTTTTTTGCCCAATTTTTAAAGTATACAGTTCAATCAATACAATTGACCGTTCGCTCTATTCCAAAAAAAATAGTGTTGTGAATGCTTAACTTCATGATATAAAGCTAAATCAAACACTATGTCAAAAACAGCGTCACCAGCATTATTCGAGTTAATACATAACATGTCTAAAAGTGAAAAGCGTTATTTCAAGATACACGCTTCCAGACATACGATTGGAGATAAGAATAAGTATGTAGACCTATTCGATTTTATAGACCAACAGGATAGGTTTGACGAGGCTGAGTTGTTCGAACATTTCGATGGCGAGAGTTTTCTCAATAAGTTTTCTATAACTAAGAATCGACTCTACGATCAAATAATGAAAGCACTTGACAGCTATCATAGTTCAAATTCAACTGAAGCAAGTATTTACAAATTGATACATGGCGCTGAGATTCTTTATCAAAAAGGATTATATGATCACGCTGAACGTCAATTGAAAAGTGCAAATAGATTAGCACAAAAGCATGCGAAATTTTCATTGCAGATCAAAATTGAAGAGCAACTGAACCAGATCATCGAAACTTTAGGATATAACAGGATACTTGATAGTGATCTTGACGAGAGAGATTCAAAAATGGAGGATCTCATTATTACTCAACGTTATAAAAATAACTTATGGTCATTAAAAAGTAAGTTGTTCTCAAAAATGCATCAATCAGGTAAATCAAGATGCGCAAAGGATATGAATGAGTTTAAGGACTTAATGAATCAATATCAGGATCTCCAGGAACCATCATCTAAAAGCTTCGAGATTAAATATTTAGAAAATCATTTTCTGAGCGCATATTATTATGCCACACTTGACTATGCTGAGAGTTTATCATTTCTACATAAGAATCTACATCTTTTCCAGGAACAAACGAAAAAGATCAAAGATGCTCCTGAGAAGTACCTTTCCGTTCTTACAAACACAATCCATCTTGAATTAGCTGAAGGAAATACAAAGAAGATATACGGGCTTTTGGGAGAATTAAACACATTCAAGGAGAAATACAAGATCAACTCGAATGAAGACCTGGATATCAAATTGTTCTCAAGTATTAAGAGTACTAACCTTATGGTTTATATTCATCAGGCCGAATTTGAAAAGGCAGTTAAACTTGAAGATGATATCATTCAAGGATTCAATCAGTTTAAGTCTGGAATTACTCCATCCAGAAGAGCTTATTTATCGTTCAACTTAGCCATAGCATTCTTTGGAATAGAGTCCTACAGTAGCAGTTTAAAGTGGATCAACGCAATCCTCAATGATTCAGAACTGGATGAGAATGAAGATATCGTTGCATTTGCTCATATCGTTGGTTTGATCATCCACTTTGAACTCAACAATGAAGACTATCTGCCATATGCGCTTAAAAGCACACTGCGGTTCTTACAGAAAATGCATCGTAATTATTCATTTGAAACACTATTCTTGAAAAAATTGAGAAAGGTGATCAACACAAAAGACCCATTCAAAGTTGAACAACTATTACAAGAGGTTGCAGATGAATTGGATGAAGTTGCTAAGGATCCTTATCAATCAGTTGCTTTCGAGTATTTCGACTTTAGAAGCTGGCTGATCGCTAAGATCAAAAAGAAAAAGTTCCAAACAGTCAAACGAAACTTTTACATTTCACAGACTGCTTAATGCGTTACCAGTTAATAGGATTAGAGATCTTCTCTACTCCGATCATAGTTTCCGGGCCATGACCTGTATATACCACAACATCTTCTGGTAGCTTGAATAGTTTATTCTGAATTGAGTTTTTCAACGTTTGAAAATCACCGCCAGGTAAATCAACTCTTCCATAACTGCCTTTAAACAAAATATCTCCATTGATCAATATTTTTTCTTCTGCGTTATAGAAAGCAACATGTCCGGGAGCATGACCTGGTCCAAAAATTACATCTAATTTAATTCCACCAAACTCAAGTCGATCTCCTTCTGCAAGAAAATGATCTGGTTGTGGTGAGGTTTCAAAAAGATCCAAGCCATAAACCTGGGCACTCTGGTCTCCCATATTCAAGGTAATGACATCTTCCTTGTGGAGATACAAATCGACATCGTATGTGCGTTTTACAAACGCGTTACCCATTATATGATCTAAATGCGCATGAGTATTTAAAAGCGCTACAACTTTCAATCCTTCCTTCTCGATATGATTTTTCAAGAATTCTTTCTCCTCCTGAAAATAACAACCTGGATCAACAATAACACAGTTCTTGTCCTCGTCCGATAAGATAAAAGTGTTTTCCTGCAAAGGATTGAATGTAAACTTCTCAATATTCATATCAGCAATTATTTCATTTGAAACACAAAAATAGGTAAAACGTCTTGGTGTGGCAGATCAGATTGATACGAATTGAACTTTTAATTTTTTACGCCCAAAATATCCTGTCAAAATTGTACTTTAGTTTAAAATGAAGAATACAATGTCCATCTCATCGTTAGTAATACTTGTTTTGATCGGATTATTTGCTGGAATTCTAAGTGGATTTATAGGAGTCGGCGGTGGAATATTGATCGTTCCGATGTTGATCTATGCTTTTGGATTTTCTCAGCATATGGCTCAGGGTACATCACTATTTTTAATGTTGCCTCCAATTGGGATCTTAGCATTTTACAATTATTACAAAGCCGGAGAGGTCAACATACTTTACGGGTCTATTATTGCCTTGACATTCGTTGTTGGTGGATATTTTGGTTCTAAATTATCATTAAAATTGTCACCAGCTTTAGTGAAAACAATATTTGGTTTCATAATGGCATATGTGGCTTTTAGAATGATCTACACTGGAATAATTGACATCAGAAATGAATAATGATCTTAAATCTAGAATAAAAGGAAAATCCGAGGAAATCTACGAAAAAGTCGTAGGGTATCGGAAACATCTGCACATGCATCCTGAGCTTTCATATCAGGAACACAATACCATGCAGTATATTTCTGATCAGTTAAGTGCTATTGGCATTCATCATCAGACAGGAGTAGCGGATACTGGTATTATTGCTTTAATCGAAGGTGATCACCATGAACAGGGATCTCCTTGTATTGGGCTTCGTGCAGATATCGATGCCTTGCCTATTTTAGAAGAAAATGACGTTCCTTATGTTTCTAAAAATAAAGGTGTAATGCATGCTTGTGGACATGATGTTCACACATCTGTTCTTCTCGGTGCGGCAGAGATTCTATTCTCACTGAGAAATGAACTGGAAGATCCTATCAAATTAATTTTCCAACCTGGTGAAGAAAAAAATCCAGGAGGAGCAAGTTTGATGATCAATGCAGGTTGTTTGAATGACCCTCCTGTAAAAGAAATGTATGCCCTCCATGTTTTTCCAGATATGCCTGTCGGACAAATTGGGACGAAAGAGGGATTATATATGGCATCTTGCGATGAAGTATATATTGATATTTATGGAAAAAGCGGTCATGGCGCGACTCCTCACGAAACAGTCGACTCTATATTAGTTGGTGCTGAGATCATTACCTCTCTTCAACAGATCGTAAGCAGGAAATGTGATCCAAAAATACCATGTGTGCTCAACTTCGGACATTTCGAAGGACTTGGAGCAACCAATGTGGTTCCTTCGCATGTACACATTAAGGGGACTTTCAGAACAATGAATGAAGAATGGAGAGCAGAAGCTTTAGATCAAATTGTAAAACAGGCTGAACTAATTGCTCAGGCTCATGGCGCAAAAGCAAAAGTCGAAATAAGTAAAGGGTACCCATTTTTGGAAAATGATCCATTATTAACAAGGAAGTTCGTTGAAAGAGCAAATGACTGGCTAGGGAGTGAAAATGTTCATGAGCTTCCTATTCGACTAACTGCAGAAGATTTTTCATTCTACGCACAAGAGATTCCTACATGTTTCTTTAGAATTGGTGTTAGAAATGAGGAAAAAGGGATAACTCATGGAGTGCATAACTCACGTTTCGACATTGATCACGAGGCATTGAAAGTTGGTATGCAGATGATGGTGCTATCCTGCTTTAAGGATTAGAATCTGCGCGTAACACCTAAGTTAAGTCCGATTGACTGAGTATTTGTCTTAAAATAATCAGCAGGTATTTGTTCTGTTCCTTTGAAGATATTGATCAGACCCATTTGAGAATTAATTCCTGCCTCAATACTCCATTGATCATTTAGAGAAGTAGATAAAGATGTTCCTAATATGACACCTGCATCTAGGGCACCATATCCTTCCTCAAGGTAGTTTATTCGTTCCTCGTTGAACATAACAGTACTCTGAGATGATAGACCCGCAATAAAACCAGCCTCGGTATTAAACCTGAAACGACCCTTGTTTCCAATTTTCCATGAAGTTGTATATAAAGCAGCTAAACTCGTGTAGTTTAAAGAAATACTACGTTGTTCATCATAAGAATTGGTATTCATTGACTTCTTGTTATTCATTAATAACGCAAGCTTGACTCCATTTCTTTCGTTAAACTTCCTTCCTGCAGTCACCATATAGGTCATACTTGGAAGAAGAGCGATATTCTCGTTTTCCGAATTGAGCGCATTCTGTGTAAGAGGATTATTTAACACTGAAAGTTGCGGAGAAACCGCTACACTGATCGAATTACCCTTTATTGAATATCGATTAGGTTTAATAAGTTCACGCTTTGACTGACCTTTATTTAATGAATTCAAAATAGGTAATTCTGCAAGAATTGGTTCAGGTCTAACATCTGTTGATCTATTTGCCGATACCAAGTTCATTTCATTTGAACTGGTTCGAACTTCGAATTCAAAAAGTTTCGGCTCTAACTGAAGGTTTGATAACCTTGTTCTATCATTTTCCTGGTTTGACAATCCAGTACGACGATCTAATGATTGATCTACATTGCTTGAAACATTTCTACTCAAATCGGATTTTTCAGTAAACGATCCATCAAAAAGCTCTTTAGAAGTTAAGCTACCAAATGAGTTAATATAATTCCAATCATCAATTTTGAATGGTATCACCAATAAAACTATGGCAATAACCGAGGCAAGACCATAAGTAAATCGATTTGATAATCGGATGTTATTTTGATGTACTAAATTCTGCTGAAGATTTTCCCAAGTCTGCTTTCTTGGTTTAGTTCCGAGATCAGTGGCATTTGCAGCATACCAGTGCTTGGGCCAGTCCTCCATAGTACGGGAAATATTATCCCAAACCGATGAGGAAGGCGAAATATCGATCTTATTAAACTGATCGTTATACCACTCTTTTACCCAATCCTTCATATTTACTGATCTCTTCTTTAGAAAGTTTTTGTTCCAGTATTTCCTTCAAATATTTCTTTGCCTTGAACAGTTGTGATTTCGACGTTCCAATCGAGATATCCAACATCTCAGCAATCTCCTGATGTTTATAGCCTTCTAAAAAATAAAGGTTTAACACCATTCTGTACCCCTCTGGTAGATCTTTTATAATGGCTAAAAAATCTGCCTCTTTAAATCTATTTTCAACCTCGTTGAATGAAACAAGCAGCGTATCCATTTCATAATCATTATCGAGCAATTTACGGTTCTTATCCCATTTGTTTGTCCTGTAATGATCAATACATGTATTCGTTATCACCGTCCGAATCCATCCTCCAAGCGAACCTGAGGGTTTGTACTTATTTAATTTTTGAAAAACTTTTAAAAAACCTTCCTGAAGTAGATCGTTAGCTGCATCATAATCAGCAGCATACATGAGACATACTTTGAACATATCGTCAGAAAAAAGATCGTAGAGTGCCTTTTGAGCAGAAGAATCTCCTCTCAAACATCTCTTAACCAGTTTTTTACGATTTGTATTATCCAAACTATTCTATTATCAGGCTTGAGTTCTCAAGCAATTGTTCTTTAAAGTTAATCAAAAAATTCTGTCCAGCAATCGTTGTTACATCAATATTTGTTTGTGATTGACTGGCAGTTAACAATCCATTGAATGGACCAACTCCTACACCTGTCAAAGTCTCTTGTAAACTAAATTTCAAATTCAACGCTTGTTTGTTTTCTTCAATAGATATCACTTCTTTTTCTCCAAGTAAATCAAGCTCAAACCCCTCTCCCTGATAATCTAGAGGAAGTAATAGATTCTTAGGTTCTGGGTTTCCGTTTATCTTTTCAACCACCCCAGATAAATAACCATTGTTTCCTAGCTGAACCTTCAACTTAAGAGAAGTATATGTTCCAATAGGAAGCCTAAGATCCTTCAATCCAATATCATTTACAAGATCTAATATTTGATTAGAGGAAATAATTTTATTAATGTCATCACCCTGAAGTCTTTCACCCTGGATTTGAATTGAAGAAATAGTCAACATCGAGCTATCCACAAGCAAACGATTGTTTCCGATTTCAGCATTGTTCTCAAAATCAGTCGAACTATTAAAAGGAATATTTACTTCCCGACTCCAATCTTCCTTTACACATGCATACAATACGATGAGTATTGAAAGGGGAGTAAGTATGATTTTAGCACGTTTCATATTACTGTAACGATCAATAAAGAGAATTAGGTTGCCTTGGTAACCAATTCAACTATTACAAACAACTCAAAAAAACTAAAATTCTATAATTCAGAATGTTAATTCGCCATTTCAGACATAAACTTGATCCTCATTAATCTTAGTTCTTCTTCTGTATAATCGCCGTCAAATTCGTCGAATGCCTCTTCTAAGGAATCAGTTTCAGCCTCAGAGAAGTAATCGTAGATCTCTTCTTGATTATCTTCATCGAGAATCTCATCTATGTAGTAATTGATATTCACCCTAGTACCAGAGTTTACGATCATTTCTATTTCCTCGATGATCTCATCCATTGATTTACCCTGAGATTTACTAATATCTTCCAATGGCAACTTTCGATCAATGTTTTGGATTAACTGAACCTTCAACCCAGATTTATTGACCAATGATTTCACGACCATGTCCTGAGGACGTTCAATGTCGTTCTCTTCAACATAATTCTTTATCAGGCTCAAAAATGGCGCACCATATCTTCGTGCCTTACCTTGACCTACTCCTTGTATGTTCGTTAGTTCTTCTTTTGTAATTGGATACTGAAAAGACATATCCTTCAAGCTTCCTTCCTGGAAGATCACAAAAGGAGGAATTTCTTTTTCTCTCGACAATTGTTTTCTAAGGTCAAGCAACGCTTGATACAATGTTTCATCAAAAGCATCTTTAACTCCATTGCTAACAGGAGCCTCTTCCGCCTCAAGCGCACTGTAATCATTCTCCTTAACTAACATGAAAGAAGTTGGATTCGCCAGGAATTCATGACCCTTAGGTGTCATCTTTATGATCCCATATGACTCAATATCTTTGGAAATAAGTCCTGTAACTAAAGATTGTCTAATAACGGCATTCCAAAATTTCTTGTCTTTATCTTTTCCTGACGCAAATGTAGGTAACTGATCATGTCGATAAGACTTGATCTCGGTAGTTTCTTCCCCGTTCAAGTGAGCACAAATATGATTAGCTCTCTGCATTTCTTTTAGATCGATAACCGCCTTAAGCAACTTTACAACATCATACTTACCCTCTGTTTTCTCCTTCGGGTTTCTGCAGTTATCACACATATCTGAACACTTACTGTCATCGTATTCCTCTCCGAAATAATGCAATAAGTACTTTCTCCGACATATTGAAGTTTCAGCATAAGAGACGATCTCAAACAATAATTGCCGACCTACCTCCTGCTCTGCAACAGGTTTTCCTTGAAGGAACTTTTCTAGTTTCTCTATATCTTTATATGCGTAGAAAGCAACACATTCCCCGACACCACCGTCTCTACCTGCTCTACCCGTTTCCTGATAGTAGCTCTCCAATGATTTAGGTATATCGTGGTGGATAACAAATCTTACGTCAGGCTTATCGATACCCATACCAAAAGCAATAGTCGCCACAATTACATCTACATCTTCCATCAAGAACATATCCTGATGCTTTGCTCTTGTCGCGGCATCCATTCCCGCATGATAAGGAAGAGCGTTAATTCCATTAACTCGCAGAACTTCTGCTAACTGCTCCACCTTTTTACGAGACAAACAGTATATAATTCCTGATTTTCCTTGTCTCTTACGAATATATTTGATGATCTCCTTCTCAACATTTCGCTTTGGACGAACCTCGTAGTAGAGATTGTCGCGATTAAAAGATGCTTTAAAAACTTTCGCATCTAACATGTTTAGGTTCTTCTGAATATCCTGTTGAACTTTTGGAGTAGCTGTTGCAGTCAAGGCAATAATCGGAACATCCGAAATTGCCTGAAATATTTCTCTAAGTCTTCGGTATTCAGGTCTGAAGTCATGCCCCCACTCTGAGATACAGTGAGCCTCATCAATAGCGAAAAATGAAATCTTAACAGAAGTAAAAAAGTCTATATTAGCTTGCTTTGTCAACGATTCAGGAGCAACAAAAAGCAACTTGGTCTTACCTTCTTTTATATCCGCTTTAACACGATTAGCTTCAGTTTTCGATAAAGAACTGTTCAGTACGTGTGCCACTGAATCATTTTCACTTACATTTCGAATTGCATCAACCTGGTTTTTCATTAATGCGATCAACGGAGAAACAATTATGGCTGTTCCCTCAGATAAAAGAGCAGGGAGTTGATAACACATTGACTTCCCTCCACCCGTTGGCATAATGACAAATGTATTCTGTCCTGCAAGAATACTTTTTATAATCGATTCTTGTTCTCCTCGAAATTGATCGTATCCGAAATACTTTCGCAAGGCCTGATTCAACTCAGATATTTCAGTAACAGACATAACAGTTTTTAAAGTTTACTATCCTAAATATACAAAAAAATGCATTACGAATTTAATGAATGATCAGGAAGATGTTGGATGTAAAGTCTTTAGAAAAACAATTATTAGATGAACATTGAATAACGTTAGACTAATGTTGAATTAATACAGAAGAAACCAGATCAAGAATGCTAAGAGATAAAAGATTCCTATCCAACTCACAACTTTTAAAAATATACCTGGAGTATTCTCTTTTCCAATTTTATCCGCTCGAACTAATCGAAAATTGAGTATTGCAAATAAAGGAGCAATCACAAATGATAAGGTAGTCGCAGAGTTAACGATCAATGAAAAGCTGTCTTTGTCTCCTTGATAAGCCAAGATCAACCCTAGACCTCCTACTGCAACAACAGCCGGCATCCATTTAGAAAGCCCAGGTAGAAACTTGCGCTGACTGTTTTCCCCCACCGCTAGTGATACAGATGCATCCAGCGCCCTACTAAATCCATCAATTACAGTTAAGAAAGTGGAAAACATAATCGAAAAGGCCGCAATTGATATGATATATGTGGACCACTCACCGATGGACTGAGTATAGAGCGAGATCACGAAGCTGGAGAATGCAACACCTGAAGACGGAACTTCAATATTCGTCCCATATACCAAAAGGGCTCCCATTGTCATGAATAAGAATGCAAGAATGGCGGCAATCCAGTATCCTAAACCGAACTCTCTAGTGACTTCTTTGACACTCGATTTGTATCCTGATTGTTTTACTTTCTCAACGGTCCAAAGCGAATTCCATGTAGAAAGATCAATTGCTGTTGGCATCCAACCCATTAACGGGAGTAAAAACGCCCAACCATCTCCAGATAGTGCCGGAAACATATCTACTTCTGATCCAGCTGACGGTCCTTTGAACAATGCTGCAAAAAATGCTAATATCGTAGTGACCAGTAAAACTAAACCTAATAGTTTGATCAGCTTTTCCATCACATTGAATCTTCCAAAAATTAAAAGAAGCGTGCATCCAAAGAAGAGGATGTAATGAGTGAAGTTGGGTATTCCAGTAAGTTTTGTAAGACCAAAAAGATTCTCCATGAAACCTATCGTCACCGCTCCAACAGCGGCAGTCACAAAAAGCATTGATACAACGGAAATTGCTAAGTAGGCATACAGCCACCATTTGTGAAGCTTGTAATATCCTTTAATAATAGATTCACCCGTTGCTGCAGCGTATCTTGAACCATATTCAAAAAAAGGATACTTCAATAAATTGGCAAGTGCAATGAATCCGATCATACTGAATCCGAACAATGCACCTGCTTTGGTACTTTGTACCAGGTGACTAACTCCTATAGCTGTGGCTGCAAATAGAATTCCAGGTCCCAGTATGTTTTTCCAATTCGTCAAAACTAAATAGTCCACTCATTATGGATCACTCCTCGGAGTTTGAAACCGTTTTCAGTTGATTTAATTACCAGGATCAAGGTTCTCCAGTTCATTCCCATATCATCAGTAGCTTCTTTGTGGATCTCTACCAAATTAAGATCAGTAAAAAATTCACTCACGTTGTGCATTTCATTTCCGCGCTGACTTGGCTCAGAAACCTTGTTATACGCTACTACAGAAGTATCCCCAATCTCAAAATCTGTTACGTATCTATCCAGATATTGATCTAATGTCATGTTTAGGGAATCTCCCGTGCCATCTTGAATACCCCAAAAATGCTTGTCTTCATTATTTTTCAATTCGATCATTTCATCCACAGATAACCTTTGAACAGATCCAGAATCTATAAATGCGTAAGGAGATAAAAGCACTTCCTTTGATGTATGTTCTTGAAGTAACTCAAAATTCTTTGATTCAAATGCATCTGCAATGTATTTTGCGAAAGCGATCTCATCAGTAAACTTCATTCCATTCTCTTCTACAGAAACCGAATCACCAATCATCTGATCATTTGATAATGTATCTACTTTTTCATCTTCTTGATCGAGGTTAAGGTTCTCAGAAGATTCATTTTGACATGAGAATAAAGCGGTTATTAATATTCCCAATCCAATGTAAAGGTATTTTATTGATCTCATTTATAGTGTGCTTTCTCACGAAGATACAACTTTGACAAAAACAGTTTCAACAATTACTAAAAAAGACTGTTTTAGCATAGAATTTCGCAAGTGTAAATAGTGCTTGAATTCGAGAATTTAAACATTAACTTTGTACCAAATAATCTATAATGGAATTAACACGTGATCAGGTTCTGGATGCACTTTCAAATGTTATCGAACCCGACCTTAAAAAAGATATAGTTTCTCAAAATTTGATCGACGATCTTAGAATCGAAGGTAATAAGATCAGTTTGACAGTAAATGTCGTGAACCCAGCCATGCACGCCAGAAAGCGAATGCAGGAGGCTGTGAAATTCACACTGAACAGAATATTGGGAGATGATGTTTCAATCGAAACGACAGTAAAAGGAATGCCTAAAGAGGCAAAGGAAGCAAGAAGAAAGATTCTTCCCGAGGTGAAAAACATAATAGCTGTAGCTTCTGGAAAAGGTGGAGTTGGAAAATCTACTGTTGCCTCAAATTTGGCAGCTGGCCTAGCTAAAAGTGGCTACAAAGTTGGTCTTGTTGATGCAGATATATATGGACCATCGATGCCAACAATGTTCGATGTTGTTGGAGAACGACCGACTGCCATTGAAGTTGATGGCGAAAAGAAAATGGTTCCAGTAATGTCTTACGGCATTCAGATCATGTCCATCGGCTTTTTTACGGATCCAGATGATGCTGTGGTTTGGAGAGGCCCTATGGCATCAAAAGCATTAACTCAGATGTTTACTGATACGCATTGGGGAGCATTAGATTATTTGATCGTTGATTTACCTCCTGGCACAGGAGACATTCACCTTTCATTAGTTCAAACAGTACCTTTGGATGGAGCGGTTATCGTTTCTACTCCGCAGGAAGTGGCCCTTGCTGATGCAAGAAAGGGTGTGACTATGTTTGATATGGATAATATAAAGGTCCCGGTATTAGGTTTAATTGAAAATATGTCATGGTTCACACCTGCTGAACTTCCAGATAATAAATATTACATATTCGGTCGTGATGGAGTCAAAAATCTGGCAAATGGAATGGGTAAGCCATTTCTTGGGCATGTTCCGCTTGTTCAAAGCGTACGAGAGTCCGGCGATATTGGTAGACCAGCTGTATTCCAGGAAAACACCCCAATTTCTGAGGCTTTTGATGAATTAGTCCGTAAATTTGTAGAGCAAACTAATAAGCAATAGTATGGCAGTAGATGTCAAAACTGTAACGAAAGAAGTAGAGTCAGCACTTGAACAATTGCGCCCTTTCCTCGCTCAAGATGGTGGCGATATGGAACTTGTCGAAGTTACGGAAGATGGAGTGGTGAGAGTTAAACTTCTTGGAGCATGTAAAGATTGCTCAATGAGTGCTATGACTATGAAAGCCGGACTTGAGGAAGCTGTTAAGAAGGTTTCACCAGAAGTGGTGAGAGTCGAAGCGGTAAACAACCTGGAGGAGACTGCTCAATAGACCATTATGATGTTCGGATTTTGGCATGCATTCCGAGGCCTTTTTTCCTTATTGAAACACGAAAGAAATTTCAAAGTACAACTCGTTTGTCTTATTCTAGTTGTATCTGCTGGTATCTTATTTAATATAAGTAGGATTGAGTGGATTTTAATTATACTCACGAGCTCACTCGTCTTATCACTAGAGGCGCTAAACACAAGTATTGAAAAACTTTGTGACCTCTACTCTATTGAGATTGATAACAGAATAAAAACAATTAAAGATATAGCCGCAGGTTCAGTATTGATCGCCAGTATCTTCGCCGTTGTAACCGCTATTTTTGTTTTTTACCCTTACATAGTATCTGTTTTTAATTGATTCTGAATCAAATTCAGGCATTCAATCATTGTGAAAAGTGATGAATCTCATTTTCTAGGCTATATAGTTTTCATTAATTTGTTGAAAATCAAAAACCGAATCAATGAAAAAAATACTTGTACCTACTGATTTTTCAAAATACGCATTGAATGCGGCTAAGCTAGCTGCAGATATCGCTAGAAAGTTTGATGCGCGTTTATACTTTGTACATGTTGTGGATATTCCAACTTATGAAACAGGAGTGATTCCAGGACAAAGTCAACAAGATATAGCTGAAGGGCTGTTCATTCTGAAGAAAGCCAAAAAAGATTTCAAAGAATTGATGAGCCAGGATTTTCTTTCAGGAATTAATGTTGCCGAGGGGATCCAATTTGGCGGTGTTTATGAATCGACTGTCGAGCAGGCAGAAAAACATGGAATCGATCTCATCGTTATGGGAACCCATGGATCTTCGGGATATGTCAATGATTTCTTTGTAGGAAGTAATACAGATAAAATAGTTCGACTCTCTAAGATCCCTGTACTAACAGATAAAGACGAAGTGAAAGATCCAAGTTTCAAAAAAGTGGTCTTCGCTAGTGACTTCGATGACGGTGTGGAGACATCCTTCAGGAATATCGTTAAAATCACTGACTTTTTCAGCGCTCATGTGGATCTAGTTCGGATCATAACAAGGGATGATTTCTATTATTCCGGACCGATGCTAGATATTATGGAGGATTTCGCTAAAAAAGAAGGACTTAAGGACTTCGATTGTCATGTGTTCTCTGCTGACAGCGTACAAACTGGAATTAATGAATTTGCACAACGAGTAAACGCAGACATAATTACAACCGTAACTCAAGGTAGACGAGGATTAGCACGTCTTTTCAATGGATCAAAAACAAGTGATGTTATTAAATCTAGTCCTCTACCAGTCATGACAGTTAAAGCGTCTGATCGATAGTTAATAGCTGCTGTAAGAAATTGAATATCTGGTTCGTAAACGAAGCGATCCACAGAGAGGTATTTTTTTTTAAAAGAACGCTTGTTTTTAAGAAAATAAATTAACTATATTTGCAGCCGCACATCACAAAACAGTAACGTCTGAAGTGATGGTTGAAATAAGAATTTAATACAACTTGCTTTCACAGCAGGTTTTGAAATAGAGAGTTTATTCCTCCTTAGCTCAGCTGGTTAGAGCATCTGACTGTTAATCAGAGGGTCCTTGGTTCGAGTCCAAGAGGGGGAGCACAAAAGCCAGAGCGTTTATACGTTTCTGGCTTTTTTGTTTTATGAGGTCTTATAATTTTTCCGATAATATTTCTTAAATTAAGTAAAACCTAACTAACCGAAAATGAGCCATTTCGTGTATATTCTTTATTCTGAAAAAATTGACCGCTACTATATTGGCTATACTTCAGATGTACAGAAAAGATTGTTATTTCACAATTCAGACAAAAATAAAATTTGGAGTAAGAGAGGGAGACCTTGGAAATTGATGATCACAATCCCTTACGAGGATAAATCTTCAGCATTAAAAGCTGAAAAGCAAATTAAAAGAATGAAAAGCAAAAAGTATATAGAGGATGTCATTAAAAATGGACAACTCGGTTAGAGCATCTGATCCCGATTCATCGGGAAGGGTCCTTGGTCTTGATGTTGTGAGACAAATCAAGATGATGACAATCTTTCGTCATCATTCGAGTCCAAGAGGGGGAGCACAAAAGCCAGAGCGTTTATACGTTTCTGGCTTTTTTGTTTTAAGAGGTCGTGTAATTTTTTCGATAACATTTCTTAACTTAAGTAAAACCTAACTAACCGAAAATGAGCTATTTCGTGTATATTCTTTATTCTGAAAAAATCGACCTTCACTATCTTTTATAAGTTATACAATAAAAAAAGCAGTAGACAATTAAGTTCTACTGCTTTGCTTTTAACTGTAAACAATCAATCTATTTCTTATAAATTTTTCTAGAACCTAAAGTTCCATTCGCGGTATTGAATGTTACCATGTATACACCGTCATTATAACCAGTTAGATCAATCTGGACAGAATTATTTTTTCCAGTGCTGATCAATTCCAGTGTTCTACCAAGCATGTCAGTTACTACGATCTCTGAAACTTCTGTATCTCCGAGCTCAATAATTAAATTACCCTCTGTTGGATTAGGATAAATATTCACCTCTGAGAGATCGAATGCTGATAAACTCGCGTTGTTATAAGTAAATACATCCGAAATACTTGAACAACCGTTAGTATCTGTGGCACTTACCCAGTAGTCTCCATTTGAAGTTAGTGTCAATGTAGTTCCTGTTTCTCCTTGTAAAGCATTTCCATCCTGATACCATTGATAATCGTACCCAAGGTCTGGAGTAGATAGTTCAGGAATATTAAGGTCCGAATTCACTACAGGAATAGGAGGAGTTCCATAAACATTTAACGTATCGGATACTAATATTTCTATAGTAGGCTTATTAATATCATAAGTAAAGTTCAGTGATCCATTAGAACCAACTTGAGAAGTAACTCCGTATGCATCAATTGCTGGGAGACTCAATGTCACGAGTGCTCCCGAGCCTTCAGAGTTATCCACACAGTTTTCATCAGCAGTACCAAATAAGTTATCTGCATCATCGTCCCAAACCTGAACATTATAAGGTGGATTGGTAAGCGGTACATTCATCGTAAATGATACAGGCAGATCATTATCATCTGCTGAACTTTCATTCTCATAAACAACATTGCCTCCTCCATCATATACGATAACATAGAGATCTGGATTTCCATAACCAATTGCGTCAGTACAGTTAACACTATTCAATGTTATTCCTTCCAGGAAGAATCCGAAGGTGTCAATTAAACAAGAATAGTCTATGATATATTCTCCAGTTGCAGTATAGGTCTGATCGACAGGATTCTCCTGATTGGATAGATTACCATTGTCAAAATCCCAGGAATATATAAATCCTTGAGTAATGTTCGGAATTGGAACATAATTACCACTAGGATTATTATTTGTAAATGACACCGTTGTTTCTCCACAACCTATACCAGGAGACATAGTGAATCCCGCATTTGTCTGGGCTGGAGGTAATACCTCTAAGTAAACATAAAAAGTCACGGGGTTATTTTGTTGGATCGTTAAATCTGCAATCACATCAATAGCTACTGTATACTGTCCTGGGATAGTTGGAGTCCCCCATACCCTTGCACATCCATAAGGATCTTGTTGAGGATCGTAGTTACAACCATTCGCATCATTACTGCATTCCCATTGAAGTCCAGCAGGAGCATTAACATTCACGATCTGAAAATTTGTAAAATCAAACCCTGCAGTATCAGTTGGAAATAAAAATGAGATGTCGGTATCATAAAACTCACCAACTGTCGCAGATGGCAGGGTATCTGGATATATTCCAGGAGATGTTTGTGTATAATCAATGGTACAAACTTGTGCATTTAGTGCATGCACAGATAGCCAAAAAAGGCAAAGTAGTAGTAGTCTCATAATGGTAAATAATAGTGTTAATAGTGATAACCAAATTAATATAAATCCTTTTAAAAAAGGAAATCTTCTTAATATTTATTTAACAAAGAGGAAAAAGACCTCTTATACTATTGAATTTCTGTCATTTATAATCATGTACTACAAACTGTTCAACTACGAATACTCATATTAGTGATATTATTACTAAATTTAGTTCTCACACGATGATCATGAAGTATTTATTTCTACTACTCTTTTTTGTTTCTATCAATTGCAATGGTCAGCTTAAAGTTGCGCGTAGCTCGATCAATTCTTCTGGTGGTATTATGAGTTCAGAAGAAATTAAGCTATCAAGCAGTGTTGGTCAATCATCACTTGTTAATACATTTAAAAATGAATCTTTTGGATTAAGACAAGGTTTTCAACAACCTGTTTCGATCCAAGGTAAAAAAGGTGATCTGAATATCTCTGTTTATCCAAACCCCAATGCTGGGAATTTCACTTTAATATCAGATGATTGGCTAGAAGGAGAAGTCAGAATTCAATTGTTTGACGCTACAGGTAAACTTTGCTATTCAAGCTCCTTCGATTCAGGACGCCAATTCAACGTTCAAACAAATAAATCTCTTAGTATTGGATTATATACTTTAAGACTAATGAATCAGACAACAGTTACTTCACATAAACTTTTAATTAGATCGAAATGACAAGGTTTTATTTAAGTGTTTTACTCACATTATTCTTCATTTCACATGTTGATGCCCAAGATTTTTCCCTTAGGTCAATTTCATTGAATGGAGGAAAACAGTTTTCGAATTTTCTTTTCACTACATCTTCTGATCAGAAGGATCAAAACCTAGAATATCAAATGTATAATGCATTTGGTTTGAACGCTTCTTTTACTAGCACGCGTCATACGATTCGACCTGAACTACAGATGAGACAAGCTGGAGCTAAAAAATCGATTCAAAACACATCTGTAAGTTGGAAAATGAATTATTTCAATTTCAATTTAGTTTATGGTTATTCTTTACTACAAACTGACAGATTTGAAATTCAAACTGGTGCAGGTTTTACGATTGGCTACATGCTCAATGGAGAACAAATGATCGGAAACGAACGATTTTCTATAGTTGAAGAAGAGTCAATGACTCGATTTGAAATAGGTGCTCAGGGATTAGCAAATTTCAGCACACATATTACAGATCAACTGAGTTTGTCATTGGAATACCGTTTTGGTGCTGGACTCAATCACATTGAAAATGATTTAGAAGAACAAAAAACTCGAAATATATATCACAGTGCACTATTGGGCATTGGTTTAAAAATTTAATTCAGTACGGATCATGAAAAACTACGCTTTACTTTTATTTGTGTTTTGCTTTTCCCTTAGCTTATTATCGCAAGCTCCGCCTCAAGGAATTAATTATCAGGCTGTAGCTATGGATTTTTCAAATTCTGAAATTCCTGGTACTGATGCTACTACTATTCCTGTTAGAAATGAAACGATCAAAGTTCGATTCTCAATTTTAAAGGATCAAGTTGATGGTAATACTGCCTATCAAGAAGAACACACTACAACAACTGATGAAAACGGACTTTTCCAACTCATCATTGGAAAAGGATTTCAATTGAGTCAGGATGATTTTCCTGACATCGATTGGAGTACTGGTTTACACTTTTTAAAAGTAGAGATCGACTTAAGTGGAGAATATGAAGAAATGGGAACTCAGCAGCTTTGGAGTGTACCCTACGCTCTATACACTGAGCGAGCTGGAAATGGTATTTTAGATATCGTTGACAACGGTGACAGTACCGCCACTTTCATCTTTGAGAACGGAATTACATACACTACAAATAATATGGCAGGACCGCAAGGACCAGCGGGACCTCAGGGACCACAAGGTCCACAAGGACCTCAAGGGCCCGACGGAGCCGATGGAAACGGTATAGTTAATACGATTGATAACGGAGATGGTACGCTTACTTTCGTTTACGATGATGGTTCAACATTTACAACGCCAAATCTCGAAGGACCGCAAGGACCTCCGGGAGCTCAGGGACCAGCAGGACCTCAGGGTCCGACAGGAGCAGATGGAAATGGCATAGTTAATACTATTGATAATGGAGATGGCACACTCACTTTTGTTTATGATGACGGTTCAACATTCACAACACCAAATCTTGAAGGTCCTCAAGGACCAGCCGGAGCTCAGGGACCAGCCGGACCACAGGGTCCACAAGGTACACCAGGGATTTCATTGAATTGGTTAGGTACTTTCGGTGCTGCACCGGTTTCTCCGAACCTAAACGATGCTTACTACAATTCAAATGACGGGATATCATATGTTTGGGATGGATCTTCATGGCAGATCATCGCCCAAGATGGATCAGGAGGAAGTGGCGCGAACACTTTAGATCAAGCTTATGATCAAGGCGGACCAGGAGCTGGGCGCATTATTACAGTAGACAACGGTTCGGTTGAAATAAATAATGCAAGTGGGAATACCACCGCTCTTGCAGTGAATACTCCAGAAGCAAACTCTTTTGGTGTTGATGCCACAAATTCCAACACCGGAGTTGCGATTAGAGGACAAAACACGAATTCTACAAATGGATTCCCAGCAATTCAGGGAGAAACTAATAGTACAGGAGCAACTAATTCAGCTATCCTCGGTCAGAATACAGGTGCTGGTTATGCAGTTGCAGGTCAGATTCCTTCAACGGCTACTGGTACTGCTGCTGTATATGGAAATAATTTACGAACTACCGGTGGTTCAGGTGTGAGTGGAATTGGAGTAAATGGTGTGGTTGGTGAATCAACCAATGGCGCAGGTTATGGCGTTTACGGTAATAACCCTGTTGCAGGAGGTGGCGGTGTTCTAGCTATCGGAACATATGGAATTGGTTTCAACGGTATTTATGGACAGACTACAAACACGACTACAGGATGGGCTGGTTACTTCACTGCTGATGTCGGTATAGATGGGTCAGTTTTTGCCATTGGTGCAGGGAACTTTAATTTAAGTGATAAGCGATTGAAGTCAAATATTTCGCCTATAGAGAGTGCTTTAAGTAAGATCATTCAATTGAATGGTAAATACTACACGATCACAACAAAACATAGGGGCACTGAAGGTAAAGCTGAAAAGAGAACAAGACAAGAGTATGGTGTTATTGCTCAGGAAGTTGAAGTTCTATTTCCTGAAATGATCGAAGAGAAAGCAATATATAGCAACCTTGGTGATGATACTGTTTACAAGGCTGTAAATTACCAACAATTGGTTCCGGTTTTGATCGAAGCACTAAAAGAACTGAACAATAAAGTAGAAACATTGGAGCAAAAGATCGATGAGATCAAATCAAATGCAGGGGACCAATAAACTAAAGATTCCTGTTTTTAAGGTCAAGATTTGCTAGCTTATGAAAGTAAGGGTTGGACAAATTACTTTCCAGTAGATCTAAGTGTTCGATGCGGTGACAATCAGAACCAACATAGTCTACGAATTGATTGTCAACTAACATTTCAGCTTGTTTTTTGATAGGTTTACCATAGTGGCCCGTCAATGAATTTAGATTCATTTGAATGTGCACTCCTCTATTCTTTAGATCCTCAATTGCTTTCTCTCCGTTATCGAGATAAAAAGAATAACGTTCAAAATGTGCTAAGACAGGTTGATACCCATTATTCTTCATGGCGAAAATCGCCTCATTTACTAGTCGAGGTTTAGCACTAAATGAAAACTCAAATAGCACGTTGTTCTTACCGAATGTCAACAAATTACCTTCTTCTATCTTATCGATAAAAAACTCGTCAGTATAGTACTCTGCGGCAGCCTGAATTTCTAGATCTACACCAAGTTTATCTAGCTCTTCTCTAAGATCACAAAGTCCATTATTTATGATTTCTGGTGTATTCTTGTAATAATCAGACATTATATGAGGAGTCGTGATCAGCTTTCTATACCCCAGATCTTTAAACCTTAAGATCATTCCAACTGAATGATCCATGGATTGTGCACCGTCATCAATTCCGGGAATCAAATGACTGTGCATATCAACTGCTATATCACTCAAGTCATAAGGCTCTTTGTTCTTCGACTCAAATAATGACGATAGCAATCCCATACTTTCAATTATTTGTAATGTTCTTTGTAATACTCCTGGTAATCACCAGAAACCACGTTATTGACCCATTCCTGATTTTCTAGATACCAATCAATCGTGGAAGCCAATCCTTCCTCAAAGGTAATTGAAGGTTTCCAGTTTAGTTTTTGCTCTAATTTAGTGGCGTCTATTGCATATCTACGATCATGCCCTGCTCGGTCTTTTATAAAGACGATATTTTTGGCTGTAGATCCTGCTTCTTTTCCAAGTCGATCGTCAATTATAGAACATAACTCATGAACCAGATCAACGTTTGTCCATTCATTCAATCCTCCAACATTATATGTTTCACCGTTCTCACCCTGGTGAAAGATCGTATCGATAGCAGAAGCATGATCTTCAACCCACAACCAATCACGAATATTCTTTCCGTCACCGTAAATAGGTAGTTCCTTTCCATTAACCGCATTATGGATCATTAGTGGAATTAACTTTTCCGGAAATTGATGACTCCCATAGTTGTTCGAACAATTGGATATACGGATCTCTAATCCATAAGTATGATGATAAGCCCTCACAAAATGATCAGAACTTGCTTTTGATGCTGAGTATGGACTTCTTGGGTCGTAAGCGGTAGTTTCTTCAAACAAACCTTCATCTCCCAAACTACCATATACTTCATCAGTTGAGACATGATAAAAAATATGCCCTTTTAGATCATCCCAAAATGCTCTGCACTCATTCATCAAGTTAACAGTACCGAGTACATTCGTCTGAACAAATTCCATAGGTCCAGAAATGGAACGGTCTACGTGAGATTCAGCCGCCAGGTGAATCACATCTGTTATTTCATACTTCCTTAATGCTTCCTTTACCTGATGAGCATCGCAAATGTCACCGTGATAAAAAGCATAATTGGATCTTGATTCAAGATCACTGAGGTTTTCAAGATTCCCAGCGTATGTCAACTTATCAAAGTTAATGATGTTGTAGGATGGATAATTATTAACTAACCTCCTAACAACATGGGATCCAATGAAACCTGCTCCACCAGTAACAAGTATGTTTCGGTTCTTACTCATTTATAAGCTCCAGTATTCCAGGTCTTGAATTTTGTCTTTGTATATACCCTTCACATCAACAAAAACTCCTTTCCCTCCTTTAAGGTAATTCTTAAATTCTGATTCCGGTATATCACAGTATTCTTTATGGTTTACAGCTACAATAACTGCATCGTAATCATTACCTGCTTCGCTAGCCAGTGAAACTCCGTATTCATGATTCAACTCATCGCTTGAAGCGTGCGGATCTATAACATCAACATGAACTGCAAACGATTGCAATTCTTTGATCACATCAATAACTTTCGAATTTCTGATGTCGCTCACATTCTCTTTGAATGTAGCTCCCATCACAAGAACTTTTGCTTCACGCATGTTTTTGCCTTGAGCGATCATTTTCTTAACACATTGCTTACCGATATAAAAGCCCATCGAGTCATTCACATATCGTCCGCTATTTATCACTTTAGCATGGTAGCCCGCTTGTTTTGCCTTATGTGTTAGATAATACGGATCAACTCCAATACAGTGACCACCTACAAGACCAGGAGTGAACTTTAAGAAATTCCATTTCGTTCCAGCTGCTTCAAGAACATCATATGTATTGATGTCCAGTTTATTGAAAATGATCGAAAGCTCATTGATCAATGAAATATTCACATCTCTTTGCGTGTTCTCAATGATCTTGGCAGCTTCTGCTACCTTCATCGTAGGAGCTCGGTGAACACCGGCGTCAACAACTAACTCATAGATCTTTGCAATATTCTCTAAAGACTCGTCACAACTTCCAGAGACAACTTTAACAACACTTTGTAGTGTATGAACTTTATCCCCTGGATTAATACGTTCTGGTGAGTAACCAACTTTAAAATCTTCGTTGAATTTCAAACCAGATTCTTCCTCTAGGATTGGAATACAATCTTCCTCTGTACATCCCGGATAAACAGTTGATTCAAAAACTACGTAGTCTCCCTTCTTTAGTACTTTCCCGACTGTTCGTGAAGCCCCTAGTAGAGGAGATAAATTTGGTAAATTAGACTCATCAATTGGAGTTGGTACAGCAACTACAAAGAATGTTGCATCTTTCAGATCATCAGTATTCGCTGTAAATTCAATATCACATCCGTCAAACTCACTACTATCTAATTCTTTACTTGGATCTTCATGATTCTTCATCATCTCAACCCGATCAGCGTTGATATCAAAACCAATCACTTTTACTTTTCTTGCAAACTCTAGTGCAATTGGAAGACCTACATAGCCTAATCCTATTACCGCAAGTTTTTCCTCACCGTTTAATATCTTATCGTACTTTGAATTGCTCATCTCTTACGTTATAAATTCGTTCAATAATTTCTACAACCTTTAATCCTTCTAAAGCGTTTGTAGTTGCTGTTGTCCTACCTTTAAGTGTATCGACAACGTTTTCAATAATATAATGGTGGTTAGCCGCAGAACCTTTGTATGCTCCGTAATCGTTTCCAGGATTAGTAGGAGCCAATTCAGGCATTTGATAATCTTTCACATTACATACTTCTACCTCGTTCATGTACTGACCTCCTATCTTTATTGATCCATTCTCACCAATTATAGTGATAGAGGATTCCAGATTTTGGTTCGCCACCGCAGTGGAATAGTTCAAACAGCCCATACCACCTTGTACAAAATCAAAGCTTACAAATCCAGAGTCTTCAAACTCAGTCAGATCTTTATGATTAAAATCCTCAAATTTCCCTTGAATGTTCTTAATATCTCCAAAGAGCCAATACATTATATCTATAAAATGAGAAAACTGTGTAAACAAAGTTCCCCCGTCTAGAACTGAGGTTCCTTTCCAGCCTCCTTTTTTGTAATAGCGATCATCTCTGTTCCAATAACAGTTCAACTGAACCATGTGGATCTTCCCTAACACCTCATCATCTATCACAGATTTTATCCATTCAGAGGGGGGAGAATACCTATTCTGCATTACACAAAATACATGTTTAGACATTTGTAACGCTTTGAAAATAACACGTTCGCAATTATCCTTTGAGAGACCCATAGGCTTCTCACATACCACGTGCTTGTTATTCTCAAGTAACTGAATACTCTGTTCTGCATGAAGTCCATTCGGAGTACAAATACATGCCACATCATATTCAATATCAGAACTCAAGAGGTCTTTTACATCATTAAAAAATGGCACATCAAAATCATCTAAACCCAGTTCAGATTTTGGTTTGATGTCAACAAGTGCCATCAGCTCCGATTCTTCGTTTCTTGATATCATTGTTGCATGGCGTTTACCGATGTGACCGGCACCTACAACAATGAATTTTACTTTATCTTCGATCATTTTAAATCTTTTCTACTCTATCGTTTTCCAGCTTATACTTTTCTCTTCCTTCTGGACACTCAGCGATACCACTTTCATCAAATTCTAATCGATGTCCGTACTCACTCATCCATCCGATCTGTTTTGCTGGATTGCCAACAACCAACGCATATGGCTTTATCTCTTTAGTAACTACCGCTCCTGCACCAATAAAAGCATATTCTCCAATATCATGTCCGCAGACTATTGTTGCATTCGCTCCAATTGATGCGCCTTTCTTAACCAACGTTTTACTATACTGACCTCTACGTACAACCGCACTTCTTGGATTAACGATATTCGTAAATACCATAGAAGGCCCTAAGAAAACATCATCTTCACACTCTACTCCTGAGTATATAGAAACGTTGTTTTGAACTTTAACGTTGTCTCCCAATTTAACTTCTGGAGAAACAACAACGTTCTGACCAATATTACATTGTTTGCCCAATGTGCAATTTGGCATGATATGAGAAAAGTGCCAAATTTTGGTGCCTTCACCTATGGTACAACCTTCATCTATTACAGCTGATTCGTGTGCAAAGTAGTTCATAGTTACTTAATATATCCTTCAAAATTATTATGTTCTTTCTTATACAGCTCGTCTTCAGATAGATTTTTGAAATATTCATACGTTATTTTCAATCCTTCCTGACGAGACACCTTTGGCGACCACCCCAAGATCTTTTCAGCTAATGAAATATCTGGCTGTCTCTGTTTTGGGTCATTTTGCGGTAACTCCTTATAAGTAACTTTTTGAGTTGTTCCTGTCAACTTTATGATCTCTTCAGCAAAAGAACCAATAGATATCTCATCTGGATTACCGATGTTGACAGGTTCAGCATAATCAGAGTGCAATAACTTCACAATTCCATCGATCAAATCATCAACATAACAGAACGACCTCGTTTGACTTCCATCTCCAAAAACAGTTAAGTCTTCTCCTCTCAACGCCTGACCAATGAAGGCAGGTAAAACTCTGCCATCATTTAGCCTCATTCGTGGACCATAAGTATTAAATATCCTTACGATACGTGTTTCCAAACCATGATAAGTATGATAAGCCATAGTCATTGCCTCCTGGAAACGCTTTGCCTCATCGTAAACTCCTCGAGGACCAATTGGATTTACATTTCCCCAATAAGATTCCTTTTGAGGATGTACCTCTGGGTCACCATAAACTTCAGAAGTCGATGCGATCAATACTCGTGCTTTTTTATTACGAGCTAAACCAAGACAATTATGAATTCCTAATGATCCAACTTTCAAGGTTTGAATAGGAATCTTTAGATAATCGATAGGACTAGCCGGCGAAGCAAAGTGTAATATATAATCTAGTTCTCCTGGAACATGGATGAATTTCGATACATCATGATGGTAAAACTCGAAGTTTTCAAGAGGAAATAGATGTTGAATATTTTCAAGACGACCAGTAATCAGATTATCCATACCGATCACATGGTAGTCATCCTTGATAAATCGATCACACAAATGCGACCCTAAGAATCCAGCTGCACCAGTTATTAATATTTTTTTACGTCCCATTAATTGACCTTGTTGTAAGTAGTGTTTAAAAATGTAAGTTATGAACGGATATATTCGATAACTGAATCTGTTATATATTTCAACTGATCGTCCTCCAGCTCTGTATGCATTGGTAGAGAAATAACTCTGGTTGTCAACCAATCTGTTGTCGTTAGATCTCCACATTCCGTATCGAGAGATGCAAACATCTTCTGTTCGTGTGCAGGAATAGGATAATAGATCATAGCAGGTATATCTTTTCCTTTTAGATACTCAACAAGCCCATCTCGATCAACACTATCAGCCAATTGTAAAGTGTATTGATGAAATACGTGCTTGGTTCGTTCATCCCTATATGGAGTGGTGATCTTATCAACTTGGGCAAATGCCTCGTCATAATAATTAGCTGCTGATCGTCTTGAATCAATATAGTTATCTAATCTTTTCAGCTTTGCATTTAGCACTGCTGCCTGAATTGAATCCAATCTCGAATTACATCCAACCATATCATGATGATATCGTTTGCTCTGACCGTGATTTGCAACCATTCTTAAAGTATCGGCAAGATCATCGTTGTTCGTACAAATCGCTCCACCATCTCCATAACAGCCTAAGTTTTTAGAAGGGAAGAAACTCGTACATCCTATATCTCCGATTGTTCCTGTTTTCTTCGTCTCCCCATTTGAGAAAGTATAATCAGAACCAATGGCCTGTGCATTATCTTCGATCACATAAAGGTTATGCTTCTTAGCAATATCCATGATGGCTTCCATATCACATGATTGACCATATAAATGAACCGGAACGATTGCTTTTGTTTTGGGCGTAATTGCCTTTTCTATTGCCTCCGAAGAAATATTGAATGTGTCCTTCTCACAATCTACAAAAACTGGTTTTAGCCTCAGTAAACCTACAACTTCTGTAGTTGCGATATAAGTGTATGAAGGGGTTATTACTTCATCACCCGGCTGAAGTCCCAATGCCATCATAGAAATTTGCAAAGCATCAGTTCCATTAGCACATGGAATCACATGTTTTGCTCCTAAATAATTTGCAAGTCCATCTTTGAATTCGTGCACTGCCAGACCATTGATAAATTGAGCTTTATCCATGATTTCTGAAATAGCCGACTGAACTTCTGATTTGATCTCTTGGTATTGCGTAATAAGATCAACCATTTGAATTTTCTTCATACAGGAATTTTATTTTAAGTAACTAGCAAATATAACAAAGTAGCAGGAAAGAAAACCTTAAAAAACAAAAAGAGGTGTTCAATCCAGAACACCTCTTAATATCCTAATGCACACTTAACTATGCAGGAACGTAAATTCCGTATCCTCCGTAGTGATCAGCACTTGCATCATAATCTTCATCATCAGTCAACCACATTTCATCATTTCTTAATTTGATGATCGTCATCTCATCAGTTTGAGTAACTCCTCCAAATTCAAAACTTGTGATGATTCCAGATTTATCTGAATTAAATTCCCATGTACCTGAGAACGAAGTAGATCCAGAGGTAACTGTATAAGTACCATCTTTTTCGATTTCAATAGTTGAATCATCGTTAGACTCAGTTTCCGTTCCATTCTCTGAAACATACTTATCAACCTTCCATGTTCCTGTAATACGTGCTTTTTTCGTTCTCAAAGAAAGAGAAGGTCCTTCTTCATACTTACTACATGAACCTAATACGAACGCCACTGCTAATAGTGCGAGTGACAAAGTTTTAAACATTTTCATTTTTGCTAGATTTTTAGTTACAGACAAATTTAAAATAAAAAAACCGAATCCTCGTCAAACGTCGTATTATTAACAATAATTTTAGAAACGGACTAGATAAGGTTAATAACTAGCATTCAATATAATATGCTTCACTTGTATTGACATTCAGCGCAACGTTATCATTTATCCATCCTCCTACAATTGCCACAACTGTTTCGTTTTGATCAACTACGATCTTGTGTAATTTTCTGGCATAACTAGGAACACTTTGATCTTTTAGAAACTTTGAAACGAACTTTGTCCCCTTCATTCCTAAAGGCTTGATTCGGTCATCTTTATTCCATGATCTTACCTTTAGTTCACCTGCAATTTTCGCAACATCCACGTATATCCCTTTTTGATGAGTTAAGCCATCATTAACACTTAGTTTCTTTATCGATTTAACATCTTGATCGATCAGATCATCGAAAAAAACAATCTTATCTCGGTCTTTTACAATTGTCAAGCCTTCAGAATTAAAAGACGCTCCGTTTTTTGAATTACAAAGTTTCTCGATCTCCTTTAATGGAAATACTCCAGAGCTTAATTCTGAGTTTAACAAATGTTTGATCCATTTAGGAAGCTTTGACCAATTATCGATTAAGATTTCATGAGCTCCATATTTATTAGGAGAAAATAGTTTGAGGTGCTCCAATCGACCCCTAAGCTCTTTGAAATGATCGGTCAACTCATAAATACAGCTAAGATCATTCTTTTTCAACAAAGGAATTAATGCATTACGATACAAGTTGCGCTTATATTGATTTGATCGATTCGACTTATCCTCTCTCCAAGCCCAGTTATTGACTTTGCATAATTGCACAAGTTCTTCTTTAGTATAGCTAAGTAATGGTCGAACAAAACATTCACGAAATTGAGGCATTGTACTCAAACCATTTACTTTACCGCCTCTTTTCAATTGAAGGAGGAATGTTTCTATTTGATCATCTTTGTGATGACCTAAACAAATAAGTGCATTTGTTTCTCTAGCTATCTCCTCAAACCACTCATACCTCAGTTCTCTAGCAGCTTGCTGGGTATTTTGTTTATTCTTTTTTTTATACTTTAAAGTATCAAACTTTTTTTCACGATATGGAATTTTTAACTCGTCTGCTAAATTTCTAACGAAATCGCGATCCTTATCTGAGTCTTCACCTCGTAACTGGAAATCACAGTGTAAAACACCAAAGGATTTACCCGCTTCTTTCATTAAATGAACAAGTGCGACAGAATCAGCTCCTCCACTACATGCAATCCAATATTCTACTCTTTCTGTCATCACGGATTTAATGCTTTTTTTAAGGCTGCTAATTTGATCAAACATTCTTCATACTCAGCCTCCGGATCAGATTGAATTGTTATGGCTCCACCAACAGGGCAAGAGATCAGGTTCTTCTCCTGATCATATAATATACTTCGAATGATAACATTGAAATCGAAATCTCCATTTGGCATGATTAATCCTACAGATCCAGAAAACATACCCCGTTTAAAGTTTTCATACTTTTCGATCAACTCCATTGCTTTTATCTTTGGAGCACCTGTCATACTTCCCATTGGAAATAAGGCTTTAATGATCTCTTCAAAAGACGTTGAACTTTCTATATCTGCAGAAATCGTGCTGATCAATTGATGAACCGTTTTAAAAGAGTATACTCCAAATAACTCATCAACCTTTACGGAATTCCGTTCAGCTATTCTGGATAAATCATTTCGAACAAGATCTACAATCATTACATTCTCTGCTTTTTCTTTAGAGCTCTTTAGTAATGATCTTTTATTTTTCTCATCGACTTCTTTATCGTCGCTTCTTTTAGCAGTACCCTTGATTGGCTGTGAGAAAAGCTTATTCCCCTCCCTTTTCAAAAAACGCTCTGGACTTCCTGATAATAAAAAATTGTGTTCCCATTGCACAAAACATCTAAATGGAGCCTCTGTGATTTGACTCAACCGCTTATATACATTTACAGGATCAATTTTCGTATCCTCAGCTCGAAATTCCTGGCAAAATGTGACTTCATAAATATCACCTAACTGAATGTGTTTTTTCAATTTATTCACACTCGATAAGTACTCATCTTTCGAGATCCGGGGCTCTAATTCTACCTTATTCAGTGCACCATTATTAGTCTTTGAATTGATGAGTCGCTCCACGTCTTTTGCTATCAAATCGTTTGACTCTCCTTTAAGAAAATCGATCTTATCATCATTTATTTGAATAACAAACTCTGGAACAACAAAAAGTAGTTCGGGGAAATCAACACCTACTTCATTATTTGAAGTCAAGCGCTCAAGCTGATTTTTCACATCATATGAAATGAGTCCAAATATATACTCTCCACTATTCTTTTGAATAAAATCATTGCACTCGCTCAAATTACCAGACACATAATTGGAAACTCCAACACCCACCAGCATCATTTGATCATCCTCCAAAATGAAAGTAGAATTCTGCATTTAAGTACAATTATTATACATTTGATTTTAATCAAAAACGAAATTAAGAAATTAGTACGATGAACCAGATCACAATTTTAGGCTTACTATTTATTTCAGTCTTCACGTTGAGTGTTGCAGCTCAAAAAAGTAAAGAAGTAAAGGTTAAAACTGATAACGGTAAATTGTACGGCACATTACTGACCCCGAAATCAGGAAAAGACGCTCCTATCGTGATCATTATACCCGGTTCGGGACCCACAGATCGTAATGGAAATAGTATGATGCTTCAATCAAATGCTTACTCCATTCTCGCCGATTCACTACAACAAAAAAATATTGGATCTTTAAGATATGATAAACAAGGAATTGGCGAAAGCAAAGATGCGAGAGTCCCTGAAGGAGAATTAAGGTTTGAAGATCTAGTCAAGGATGTTGAGCATTGGATCGATTTTTTGGATCGAAAAGGATTTGAAAACATCTATTTGCTCGGTCACTCACAAGGATCCCTCATCGGAATGATCGCTGCACAACGAGCAAATATCAAAGGTTTCATATCTCTTGCAGGAGCTGGAAATACGATAGATAAGATCTTAGAAAAACAACTGGCACAAGGAGCTGATGAATACTATAAAGATACTGAAAGAATTTTGAAGAGCATGAGGAGTGGCGACACTACTCATAATGTTCCCTCACCACTTTTAACAGTTTTCCGACCAGACATTCAACCATTTTTAATCTCTTGGATGAATTATGATCCAGTAGTTGAAATTGCAAAACTGAATATTCCCGTTTTGGTGATTCAAGGAACTACAGATATACAAGTGGATCAGTCTGAGGGTAGAATGTTGGCGGCTTCATCAAACTCTGATTTACAGCTGATTAAAGGAATGAATCATGTTTTGAAATCTGCTCCTGCAGACAGAGCTAAAAATATTCAGACCTATTATGATCCGAATTTGCCTCTTCATGAGGGTTTAGTACCAGCCTTGCTTGAATTTTTATATTCCGAAAAGTAAACCTTCTAGAATAAGGACCATTAAAATACTTGTTTCCGACTCTCAAAAGACATTAAATTAGTTAAATAACTACCTAGGCAACCAAAATCTAATAATCTACGTTAATTATAATAGATTAAAAACTAGGTTATGTTAATTTTTAAACAATTTGTGCTTGTCGGGATGATTTGTATGGTCTCATTATTGGCTTATGGGCAAACTACTAATCTTCCACCCAATGCCAAAACAAAGACAAAAGGAATAACAGAAATCGATATTTCACAAGAATTAGATGCTATCAATCAATATGATCAAAACTCTCCTATTAAGGCGAAACCTCTGAAATTACTAAATGAAGATGAATGGACAACTCTTGAGCTAAACAATCCAGATGAGTTTAACTACTACAGAGCTGCTCAGAATTATTATGATGAATTATCTCATCGAGTAAAATGTGCGCTAACGACGGACCAGCTTTGGACCATTTACTTTTATGATCAGGACATGAAAGAGGAATTATTGAATTATTAAAGACTATATAAATGCTATTCAGATATTTACTTGCCGTTGTTTCTATTTTTCTAGGGACACATTTATTTTCTCAAACTACCGTGAGTTTCAATACCTCTGGAACTTTTACTGTACCTTGTAATGTTACTTCCATCACTGTTGAAGTTTGGGGTGGTGGTGGCGCCGGTGGTGCCGGTGACCAACAAAGTGGCCCGCTTCAATCTGCCGGAGGTGGAGGTGGAGGTGGAGGTTACTCTACAACAACAATCGCAGTCAGCCCTGGTCAAGAATTCACCTACACAGTCGGTGCGGGAGCTTTGATAAGTGGACAAGATGGAGGAGATACTGATTTTGGAGGAATCATTACAGCTACAGGTGGTCAAGGTGGAACTAACGCTAGTGGAGGTGCTTCTGGAGTCGGCGGCGCTGGTGGAACTGGCTCTTCTGCTAACGGTAATATTGGAGGAATAGGTATTTCTGGAGGTACTGCAGTAAGTGGTGCTGGAGGTGATGCTGGAGGTGCCGGAGGTGGTGCTGGAGGTGCTTCGGTAAATTCTAAGAACCCTGGTCTTAATGGAGCTACGCCTGGAGGTGGAGGTTCCGGAGGTGCTGGAAATAATGAAATTGGAGGAGATGGAGGAGATGGTCAAGTAACGATCACTTACACAATAGATCCAACAATAACCTGTACAGATAACACGACCAATACGACAATTAATGATGTCTGTTCAAATACTTATGTTTGGACCGACGGTGGTGGTGTTTCTGGTAATTACAGTAGTAATGAGTCTTATACATATACATTCTGTCCCGATGTTGCTGGTCAAGCTGTACAAGTTTCTTTTAATTCATTTGACACAGAAGGTGGTGGAGGAACATGTATTGATTTCCTATCATTGTGGATGGCTAATAGCAATACCGGTCCGGCACAACAGATATACTGTGATGACTTAGGTTCCTTTACGATTACTTCAACAAGTCCAGATGGATGTATAACTTTTGAATTTACATCAGATGGTTCGTTTGTTGGTCCAGGTTGGGTAGCTGAAATTTCATGTGTAACCGGTTGTGAATTCCCAACAGGTGGATTAACCGATGCCACAACATTAAATTTATGCCCTTCGGAAGCTGATAACCCAGATGGTTTGACCGTGAATTTCGATGGTTCAGCTTCTACTGCAGAACCAGGATGGAGTCTTTCTTCATATCAATGGGACTTTGGTGATGGTACATTGGACACAACTAGCACAGCGACGACTTCTCACACTTATGCTCCTGGTGTTTATGTTGCGAATTTATTGGTTCGTGATAATAATACTAGTATAGACCCTCTAGGCTGTGAAAGTACAAATTCCGTGACTCGTATCATCAGAGTACTACCCCCACCTGATACGGTTGGATCAACACCAAATCCATTATCTGCAACGTGTGATAATTGTGTAGATTTAACTGCTGTAGGAACATCTCAAAATTATACTGAAGGATTACCAACTCCATCAACTACAGTTACCCTACTGCCAGATGGAGCAGGTAACTCATATGAATCAACTTCAGATTACTCTGGACTTTTTCCAACTGGCGCTACAGTATCTTCTGGATGTTATCCAGACGTATGTTTCAATTTAGAGCATTCGTACTCTGGAGATTTACTAATAGAGCTGGTTGCACCAGATGGAACAGCAATGACCTTATTTGATCAGGCAGGTGCAGGTACAAATTTTGGAGATTGTACAAACGGCGCTGACGATGAAGTTGAAGGTTGTGGCGCGGAATATTGTGTTTCTTCAACAGCAACAGATAATTGGGGTGATAATCTTTTCACACCCCCTGCGACAGGTAGCTGTGCTGATTATACAGGTACATGTGAAGGAGGAAGCAGTTACAGTGCTGGAACCTATTTACCAGATGGAGGAGCATTTAGTGATCTTGATGGAGCACCGCTAAATGGTGTTTGGAAGATTAGAATTACCGATTTCTTAAGTGCTGATGATGGTTTTTTGTTTAGCTGGAGTTTAACATTCCCTGAAGCTTGTTATAAAGACCTTGAGACTGCCACACCTGATATTAGCTCAGTAGTATGGCAGCCTCATGGTGGTGGTGGACCAAGCGTGCCAGCATCAGGTTCTCAGACTCAAACATCCACAACGGTTACAGATCCGGGACCAGACCCATGTCCAGGAACAGTTACTTGCGAAGGTACATCTATTACAAATACGATCAATTTGTGTTTTCCATTAGGTGCAACGACAACTTATGATTACGATTATCGAATTACAGATGAATTTGGTTGTGAATACACAAAAACGTTAACTGTAGATATAGATTGTCCTTTACCAGTCGATTTGCTTCAGTGGACAGGAGAAGCATTCAATGAATATAACCGATTGTATTGGAAAACTGCTTCCGAAGACAATAATTCCCATTTCTTGATCATGCATTCTACCGACGGTAGCAGTTGGAGAAAAATAAGAGAGATTGACGGACATGGAACAACTTCTGAAGAAAAAAGTTATGCAACAGATCACGATAATCCTCCAAGTGGAATAAACTATTACAAGTTGATACAAGTTGATTACGACGGTACAGAAGAAGAGTATAATGTTATAGGAATTAATAATAAAGTTGATGTTTCTATTGTTAAACGCGTGAATACCAATGGTCAGGAAGTTGGACCGAATTACAGTGGTATTGTTTTCGAATATTACAGTGATGGAAGTGTTGAAAAAACCTATCAACATTAATTAAGAAATTTTGTAAAATTTAAGCAGCTGATTTTCAGCTGCTTTTTTTATTTCAAAAAAAAATTAAAATTAGCTGTAACTTATTGAATAGTTGGTCGTCTTGCTAGTGAAAATAAAGCTAAAACGTGGACAAGAAAGAATACAATAACGCAGTAAAAGAGTATAGCGACGGGTTGTATCGATTCGGAATTAAATTAAGTAAGGATGAATCAACAGCTCAAGACCTCGTTCAAGATGCTTTTGAAAAAGTATGGATCAAAAGAGAAACGATCCAGGCCGAAAAAGTTAAGTCATATTTATTCCGAACTGTCTACAATAAGTTCTTAGATAGTAAGAAGAAAAATAAGGTGATATCCATTGATGAATATCATAAAGAGCCAACATTCAGTCAGGAAACAACTGATCTAAAAGAAATTTTAAATAAGGCTTTAGCAATTCTTCCGGAGATTCAGCGATCTGCAATTTTATTGCGCGACTATGAAGGATATAGTTATGATGAAATTGGAGACATTCTCGAACTGAACGCGTCACAGGTAAAAGTTTATATCTATAGAGCCAGAAAACAGCTACAAAAATATATTGGAAAATTAGAAGCAGTAATATAATGAAGATCAATAAAGAAAATTATGAAGCCTTTTTACTTGACCTTTGGGAGGGGAACCTTTCAGATGTCCAAAAGGCTGAACTCACTACTTTCCTAAAAGAACACCCAGAATTGGACGATGGTGAGACACTATCTTTATTGGATGATGTTTCAATTACCGCCCCTAAAGATGAATTTGATAAAGAGCTTATTGATTTTGAAACCATCAATGAAAAAAATCATGAATTCTTCTTTATAGCTTATTTCGAAGGTGATCTTTCAGATGACGAAATGAGAAGTGTAATCACATTTGTTGATTCTCATCCTGAACTTGCAAAAAAGTTTGATCAGTTCAAGAGAGCGAAACTTCCAGAAGAGACTATTATTTATCCTCACAAAAATGAATTGCTAAATGAGGAAACACCGATAATTTCGATTGCAACACGCAACTGGTTGATTGGAGTTGCTGCTGCTTCAATGGCATTGTTCTTCCTGATCAATCCATTCAAACCTGAAAACAAATACGACATGAATGGTTTGGCTCAGATGGGTGTTGAAAGACATTCAGTTGATCAGATCCAATTTAATACAAGCAATAAAAACGCTACTATTAATAATGAAGCGACATTCACGAACTCTTATTCATTAGCAAATAATTCTTCTGGCACTGAAAATAACGGTGATCGAGTTAATTCGGGGAAAACAATCAAACTTCATTCTGATGAAGGACAAGATCCAAATAATAAACAGTCAGTTTCAACTATAAAGGCAAATCAGCTGAATAATATTGTTGCTTCGATCAATCCTTCACTTTCAAAGGAAAAAACCGAAGATGAGAAGGCAAATCAAAAGATCAAAGAAGAAATTCCAACCATAATGGAGTTAACAACAGCTTACTTGCAACGTAAAAAAGTATTGAATGAAGAACGTAAGCCAAATCTTGAAGGATTATTAAATAATACATTGGCAAGCGTCAATAAAAATGATCAACCAGTACTTTCTACAAACAAAGAAGATGACCGCAAACGCACTGTTTTTCAGCTTGGTGACTTCAAATTTGAAAGAATTGCAAAAAAATAAATTTTTGCTGTAACAAATCAAAGAGTTGGTCGTCTTACAGGAAAATAAAATAGAGAAATTATGAAAAATACATTTACAGTTTTACTAGCACTTTTAATTGGAGTATCAGTTTATGCTCAGGAAGAAAAAGAACAGGACACAACAAAGATCTCATATAAAGGTCGAGTGATCACCATTACAACAGATAACGATGAAGATACTACTGTTGTCATTGGAGATAATGAGGACGACGGAAAGTGGGATGTTAATCACTGGAGAGGGTTAGAATTCGGAATGAACGGATACTTCACTTCAAACGATTTTGGAATCAATAACGATCCTAACAATGTTTATCTAGAGTTGGATTACGCAAAGAGCTTCATGATCAATCTTAATCTTTGGGAGTTTAACACTGGAATTGGAACAGAAAAGTTTAGATTCTTCACCGGACTTGGATTTAGATTTAACAGATATGCGTTTAAGTCGACTACATCTACATTAGCATATAATGACACGACGATCTTTAATGCTGCTGACAGTACAAAATCATTTGATAAGAACTTTTTAAACGCATCGTATATCTCTGCACCAATCTACTTCACATTGATGCCAGGTAATGATCCTGACAAAAGCTTTCACTTCTCTGCAGGTGCAGTTGTTAGCTACAGAATTGGATCGCGTTTAAAGCAAAAGTATGTGATCCAGGATCAAAAGAGAAAAGACATCAATAAAGGACACTATCATTTGAATCCTTTCTTGATCGATGCAAGTGTTAGAATGGGAGTAGGTAACTTCACGGTGTTTGCAAACTACGGTCTGAATAGTCTATTCGAATCAAATAAAGGACCAGACTATGCACCATTCTCAGCAGGTTTAAGTCTGAACTTCTAGAAATTAAAATACAAAGTAGAGAGAACATCTGGCGTGCGAGAGGGCGCCTTTTGTTTTTTAATTGATCCTCGCTCGAGTGGTTCTCATCTCAGTAAGATTGTATCGCAACATAAACTCGATACCTCCTCTTCCTCGACTAGCCTGCGTAAGTGAAGAAACGTTCAAGTCATAAGCCATACCAATACTGTATTCCGCAAAATTGACTAATAACTTATTCACGAATGCATCGCCTAAACGATAGTAAGCACCATATGCAATGGAGAAATTCTGTTTGAATCCTGTTCGTTGTGACCCGCCATTGATCGTGTATTGAAAATATGAACCTGCATAGATCTCGCGGTGACCTCCTTGCTGCTGATAATATGCTCCCGGCAACATTTGCCATTTCGAATCTCCTAAGTTGAATGCTCCACGAACAAATCCAGAATATCGCATGTGTAGATCATCCTCTCCACCTGTGATAAAAGAATAGGAAGGTCTATTTATATGAAAAACAGACAATCCTGCAGATAATCTAAACCCTCCTGAATTGAATGAATTATTCGATAAAGAATTATAATTGTAAACAACTCCGGCCGCTGCATCTATATGACCAAAATTCATCGACTGAAAAGACTCACCGCTGGCGATAGCTTGATCAAACGTTGACCCGTTGTATTGTGATTCCCACAGTCCATCAGAACTTCCTAAGCCTCTCTGAGCATATCCGGCTTGCATTCCAAGACCGATCGTACTTTCAGAATTAATAGGTAAATGATAAGCAAGGTTGAGATTCACATTAGACGTCGTCATATTAAGGTCGCCTGCAACATCATGAAAGAAGTTAATTCCTCCTGCCAAATAACCGCCATCTCGACGAAAAGGTTCAAATCTCATATCGAAAGACGCTCCAAGAGTAGTAAACGGAGCAGCAACACTGTTCCATTGAGATCGATAGTTCACAATTCCCTGGATCTTACCTTCTAATCCCGCAAGTCCTGGATTCACCGTAAAAGGCGAAAACCTCATCTGAGAAAAATGAACATCCTGAGCTGTTGAGATAAAAGACCAGACAATAACTACAAAAAATAGAACGATTCGTTTCATAAGCATCAATTGTTCGCTGAACAGTAGACGCTAAAAATACAAAAATGGTTGAGTCTTCTAAAAATTAAAGACGATTCTATCTTTAGACTTCAAAAGCTACCTAATGAAATACATTATCTCCCAATTTCAGTTGAACAAAATAAACACCTTGATCCCAACCTTGGACTTTCATGCTAAAACGAAACTTATATTTACCTAAACGGGAAATTGGCATCCCTCCACCTAATTCTCGAATTACTCTCCCCTCTTCTGTTGTCACTTGCATTTTAACACTACCAGTTTGCGTAGCTTCATACGCTATGTTTCCCGACACCTCTTTGGTTTCAGCAACGATTTCTCGAGACTCATTTGCATAATGATCTCTATCAAGGTCGTACCAAACATCTTCCTGTCCTGTAATTTCAGATAAGTATTTTCTAAGTTCTTCACACTTTGGATTGCTCCTGTCAATACTAGCTATGCTCGAACCATCTGTCACAGACCAGATCGCATCTTGAATTATATCTGTCTCAAACTCTTTTCCACTCATAAAGTTGAGTACTTTCAACAGGTCTTGATCAGTTTCTTTTGACAAACCAAACGATTCTCCTTCAGATGGTGACAAATTCGATTGTTGCACACAGTAGGCATCAACGTTGTATTCTTTATCCGTATTTCGGGGTAAAGCAACAATTAGATCTTCCGGAATAACTAGATCCTGTTCTTCACTGAGCGAACTTGTAAACCTTGTGCCTGCCGGAATCAGCACCCTTCTACCTTTCCCACTATTTATAAGTTTTAGTTTAATAGAAGATTCGTTATATCCACCATTTGTCAAGATCTCACATTTTACTTCACCAGAACTTACAAGTGCATGTAGATCGGTTGAATGAGATATTTCAGTTGTTTGAACATTCGAAAAAAGAAGTGGAACGAATAAAAGAACAAGGAGTTTTTGCATGGTGTTTTATAATCATAATCCACTCGTAAAAAATAGGTTACAAAAAAAGCGCTCCATTTCTGGAACGCTTTTGTAAGAAATATATAGTAAGAAGACTATCCTTCTTTCTCTTCTCCTCCTTCGGAAGCTTCTCCTTCTGCTGCTCCCTCTTCTCCTTCTGCACCTTCTTCTCCTTCTTCCTCGTCTTCCTCGTCAACTGCACCACGTGCCATTTTAACGGAAACTACTACTGCGTCAGAAGCATGCAATAACTTAATACCAGGGATCTCAATATCTCTGATTCGGATTGACTGACCAATTCTCAATGGAGAAATATCAAGTTCAACCATCTCTGGAAGATCTTTTGGAAGACCTTCTACATTCAATCTTCTAAAGATCACTTGTAAACGACCACCGTTCAATACACCCTTAGATCGACCAGTTGTTCTTACTGGAATACCAATTTTTACTGGCTTATCATCTTGAAGTTCAAGAAAATCAACGTGAACTGGCTTATCAGTTACAGGGTGCATTTGAAGCTCCTGAATGATCGCTTTTTTCTTAGTTCCATCGATATCAATTTCAATTTGATATACATCTGGAGAGAAAATTAATTTCTCCATGTCTACGTCACGAACGGAGAAATACGTTTGCTCTCCTGAACCGTAAAGTACACAAGGAACACCTCCATTGCGTCGAACCTCCTTGGCGTCCTTCTTCCCTACGTTCGCTCTTGGCGAACCGCTCAATTGTACTGTTTTCATTTTATTATTTATTATGAGATTACAAAATGCTTACTTATCGACTCGTTGTGAACGAGCTTTTGGATCACGTCACCAAATAATTCAGTAACACTGATCACGCGAATCTTATCAGATTCTTTTGTCAATGGAATTGTATCTGTTACGATCAATTCAGTAATATTCGAGTTTTCAATACGCTCGTATGCTGGACCTGAAAGAACAGCGTGCGTACAGAAAGCACGAACACTTTTAGCTCCTCTTTCGATCAAAAGATCAGCAGCTCTCGTCAATGTACCAGCAGTATCACACATATCATCAACAATAACAACATCTTTTCCATCTACATCCCCGATCACTGTCATTTCAGAGATCACGTTAGCTTTCTTACGTTGCTTATGACAGATCGCAAGTCCAAGATCTAATTTCTTAGCGTATGAATTTGCTCTTTTCGCTCCTCCAACATCTGGTGCTGCCATTACAACATTTCCAGACTCTGCCATTTTTTGGATTTCTGGAAAGAATACTGTTGAAGCATATAAATGATCAACAGGAACTTCAAAGAAACCTTGAATTTGATCAGCGTGAAGATCCATTGTCATCAATCGGTTCATTCCTGCTGCAGTCAACATGTTCGCAACCAATTTTGCACCTATCGCTACACGAGGCTTATCCTTTCGGTCTTGTCTAGCAAAACCAAAATAAGGAATTACGGCAATGATCTTTCTGGCAGAAGCTCTCTTAGCCGCATCGATCATCAACAACAACTCCATTAAATTGTCTGCTGGTGGCATTGTCGACTGAACGATGAAAACATCCTGTCCACGCACTGTTTCTTCAAATGATGGCTGAAATTCTCCATCACTGAATTCAGAAACAATTACATTTCCTGGAGCAATACCGTAGCTTTTAGCTATTTGCTCTCCTAAATGCTTGGAAGCGCGTCCCGCGAATATTTTTACTTCAATAGACATAGCGACTTGATTTGAGGGGACAAAAATAACGAAAATAGTTTGTTTAGTAAGCAGTTGTGTGGATTCTTTTTTATTCAAAGTATCTCGATAGAAAACCGCCTAAAAAACAAATGGCCAGACACACTACTACGGTGTCCAGCCATCTACACTAAACCATAAGAAACTAACGCTACATGTTGAGCTTCTGAACCATCTACGAACGAAATTTAGATTTGGATTGCACCAACCTTTAATTAATTTTGAAACCGGATAAAAAAACGTAAGGGAATGAGCAAGATCTTGATCAAAAACATAAAAGGCCTTTTTCAGGTAAATGACCAATTAACTAAAGCTAAAGCAGGAGCTGCTATGCAGATCGATGACATGCTTGAAAATGCTTTTTTGGCCATTGAAAATGATACGATCGTGGCTTATGGAAGTATGGATGACTGGGGAGGAATCACTGATTGGAGAGACCTTCAAGTGATCGATGCCGAAGGAAAATTTGTTTTACCTGCATTCTGTGATTCTCATACACATGCCATCTTTGCAGATACCCGAGAAGGGGAATTCGAGGATCGTATAAAAGGTCTGAGTTACGAAGAGATCGCATTAAAAGGAGGTGGTATTCTGAATTCCGCTGGTAAACTTCAACACATGGATGAAGATCAGCTTTTTGAAGACGCATTGAATCGAATTCACTCACTAGTGCAATACGGAACTGGAGCGATTGAGATCAAGTCTGGATATGGTCTTACCACTGAAGCGGAATTAAAAATGCTTCGTGTCGTAAAACGATTGAAAGAAGCTTCTCCAATGACAATCAAGGCTACTTTTTTAGGAGCTCATGCCATTCCGAAAGAATATAAAGAAAACAGAAGAGGTTATATTGATCTTATGATCAACGAAATGCTTCCTAAAATTCATGAAGAAGGATTAGCTGATTATATCGACTGTTTCTGTGAGAGAAATTATTTCACGGTTGATGAAATGAATGAAATTCTTGATGCTGGCGCAAAATATGGCCTTACACCAAAGGTGCATGTCAATCAATTTTCTGTTATGGGAGGTGTAAAATCTGCTGTGGATAGAGGTGCAAGATCTGTTGACCACCTTGAGGAAATGGATGACGGTGATATTGATGCACTGAAAGGATCAGAGTGTATTCCAACACTACTTCCAGGGTGTTCATTTTTCTTATCGATTCCATATGGAAAGGCCAGAAAAATGATCGAAAATAATTTACCTGTGGCGATTGCATCTGATTATAATCCAGGTTCAGCGCCATCTGGCAACATGCAGTTTCTCACCTCTTTGGCCTGTGCTAAAATGAACATGACCCCGATCGAAGCGTTGAATGCAATCACAATAAATTCAGCTGACGCCATGGATCTTGCTGAAACACATGGATCCATAAGTATTGGAAAAAAAGCAAATATTTTGATCACCAAACCAATGAACGCTTTAGCAAGAATTCCATATTCTTTTGGGGAAAACAACATTGAATCCGTTTATTTGAATGGCCAGCTTTTTGAGCACAAATAATTACGCCGAACTTGTGAAACTTTTAGGTTCTTTTGGCGTTAAATAGTTGTGTTTACGATATTACGATGTTTGTACCTGGCAATACTCTTTGCATTGTTCTCTCTTCAGGGAGTATCTCAGGAATCTGATAGCATCGACCGTTCAGACTACAAACTTCTTTGGGAAATTTCAGGAAATGGTTTAGAATCGAAGCAATTCTTGTTTGGTACATATCACAGTAATGATCCTGATGTTTTCAACTTTCCTGTAGAACTTTACGAAGCTATTTTAGGTGCAGAAGCCATTGTGCTTGAAGCGGATATCACCGAGTTGATGGCTAATGATGCATATTACGATTACTCTTCGCTCAATTTTGGGAAAGATATTTTCGATTGGGTCATTCCTTTTTCGAATCGGGACAAAGTAACGTTTACGGGATATGGATCAGATAATGGAAGGCCGCAATTTATCGATCTCTATTTTAAACAAATCGCCGATAACTGCAATAAACGTTTCTATCCTCTTGAGGATTTAGAAGATCAATTGAGTATTGGTTTAAACAATGAGATCGACACCACCGTTGAAGGATATATTGATACGCCTTCAAAAGAGGAAATGAAAAAACTTTACCTGGAGGGAAGAGCTAACAAACTTCACGATTTCACGAAACTATCTACTCGTCGTTATCTCAACTTATATGATGAATTATTAGTCGATAGGAATCACGTTATGGCAAATGGATTGGACACATTAATGCAATCTCAAAAAGTGTTCTGTGCAGTTGGAGCTGCTCACCTCATGGGGCCTGAAGGAATTGTTCCACTTCTTAAAAAGAAAGGATATACCGTAAATCCAGTAAACTCAACGTTTACTTCAGAAAAGTCTAAAGCTGAAAAAGAACTCGATAAGTGTTCAGGTTACTTTTATTCGGATCAAAAATTCGGAGCCCAAATAGAATTTACTGGGAAACCTGTCATTACCGATCAGGAAAATGGAAATAGAATCGTACAGTATCGTGAAATGGGACAAGGAAATACATACACCTTAAACATGCATCATTATGAGGTGATAACGGATCTAGATGAGACAGTTATGGAGTATTTCACTACTGAGCCGCAGCATATTTCTCGATTCGATTCCATTCAACTTGATGATAAAACAATAGCTTATCAAGCTCGAATTGATCGTGGTGGCAACAATGTTTATTGGATGCGAGCCTTTCATCGAAATGATATTCTATATACCTTGTATTGTACAGGAGGCTATCGATTTGTGAATTCAGACCGCCCATTCAAATTTTTTGAAACGTTTTCATTTGGGCCTAAAAATAAAGGTCAATTCGTTACCGACACCTTGGTTTATTCTCCTTCAAATACCTTGAGGGTTAAACTACCAAAAGGCGCTGAAACGTATCAAGATGCAACTGAGTCCGATAGTTATTGGTATGCCAAATGGTTTGATCCTTATGCCAAAAAATCAGTTTATGTATACGAAAATCAGATCACAAACAACTCGCTCTATTTAGACGATATCGACTATGGAGATTACTTGATCGAGGAATTTGGTGATAGTATATCTTTCTATGATTTCAATAAATCAAATGATTTTAGTGAAAAATACTTTAGTGCTCTGCGAATGGGTCGAAAGGTGTTCGGTAAAATGAGACTAATAGGTAATGTGATTCACTATGCACAATACACAGGTAATGATAGTATTGAAGCGAGGAAGTTCTTGTCAGAAGTCAAGTTTAATCCTCCTCGCGAGGAAGCAACTATCGATCAGAAAAGGATCAGTAATGCAAGCTTATCCAGCTATGTCACGAAACATGGTTTTTCACCTCAGTCCTACGACGAGAAATACCTCTATAGAAATACGAAACACTATTTGATGAATGATCCAGAGAACGTGATCATCTTTCAAGCTTACAAAAAGGAGTTTAGGGATTGGGCCTTTTCTGACAAACCTACCAAGCAATTATTGATCGATCAAGTCATATGGCCAAAAGACACACTAAAGGTTTCTATTGATTCAACATTTGATCTGAACAATGAACATCCAACGATGCATTATGCAATTCATTATACTGAATCTAAAAATATGCTGAGAGGGAAAATCATTTTGAAGAATCGAACGATCGGAACAAGTAACATGATCTATCCGTATGCTTTCGACGAGAAATATAAAAAACTGTATTTTCTGGATAGTATAGAGTTCAAAACATCATCTTCAGCTGATATCAGTTCCATTAACCTCGAAAAGATCAAAACAGAACTGATCAATGGTGGCAATAAAGGTATCGCCCAACTTGTAGAGAACGACCATGTAAATCAGCAACATTTAGAAGATATACTGCTTCTCCATGATTCACTTTTTGAGCAATATGATGAGAATGCTTTTCTTCAATATACCCTACTTTATAAATTGGCCGAACATGAGAATAATACCTTAGATCCTGTTGACCTGTGGAATCAAAGAAGTCGTAATGCTTCAGAACTGCTCACAGAGGCACTTCTCTACTACTGTGCAAAACAGAAAAACACGTTAGCTTTCAATCAAATCGCAAGTTCGGCTAATGAGAAAGGGATATCATGGAACAACAAAGAATTATTACTTGATGAACTCAAAACAGAACCAGCATTTCTTGCTGAAATTTGGTCGGCCTTTGAACCATCAATCTTGGATAGTTTAAGCTGGAAAATATCATTCCACTTGGCGGAATTATCTTCTTATCCGTTTTTCAGGGAGGTCTTTATGAAAAAGGATTTTGTGAACGCCATGTTATCCTCTGATCAACCGGAATGGGCAGCTTTCAGGTATTTTGAATGGATCTTTAAAAGTGATATAGACAATCGTGAGTCGTTCTTAGATAGTTTAATTGGATCATGGATAGTTCAGGAAAATGAACAGTTTAGAAAGGGAGTTAAATTAGGATGGCAAAATGTTTTACAGGGAAAACTGGATCGCAAGGATAGGAGATGGATAGAAAACAACATCATGGGATCTATTGCCTATGCAAAAGTTATGGCCGTTTCTGGAGAGCCTACTTATGAAGTTTTCGACTTTGAGAAAATCATTGGATTGATCTCTTTTGATCATTATGAAGACAGCTTTTTTGATCCGAACAAAACGATCGAGTTACTTGAAAAATTCGAGCTGAAAGAACATTCTTTTGCCTTATTTAAGTGTGTTGAAAATAAGAAAGTATACTATTTAGCTCAGCAGTTACCAGAAAATAAGGTGCTTCCTAGTTACAAAGACTTTGGCGACGGGGCGTATTTCTTCTTTTTCGAAGATGAACCAACACTTTCAGAAATAAAAAGAGCGCTTAAAGGGCGTCTTACTGAATAGTTATTGACAACGTCTGTCCTGAATAAACCTTAAACTTCGCATCACTGTAATATGGTGGTCCAAATGTACCTCTTGCATTGTTCGAAAAACCATATTTCTCAGTGGGTATGCCTAAGAAGTTTTTATCCAGATACTTGTTGCCATTTGCATCATGAAACACAGCTATGGCATACGTATTTCCGACAACTAGATCTGATATTTTGATGTTCGGGTTATTACTTTTGACAGCGTGAACGATATTTATATCTCCTTTACCAAACTTAGGAAACTTACTTTCATCCTCGTAAACAGCGATCATAAGGTTTCCGGATAATGATGATACTCCCTTGATCTTTAAGTTCACGGTTGTATTACTGACGTGTTCGTTCGAAAGCAAAAATATCGGGAGTATGAGCAATATCCATTTCACAACATATAAACGAAGTAAAACGGTGAAAAGTTCTGCTTAACAAAAGTTTAACGGTAAAAATTCATTTCCTCCACATACTTGTGGACAGGATCTGTGAGTAAGTAACGAACATCATTTCCATCTTTGATCGCTTGACGAATGAAACTAGAACTCACCTTCATGATCGGTGCGTCGTCACACAATACAACGTTATCGTGTTTCTGAAGTTCATTTTCCGGTAGGTAACCGATCTCCTCCACTTCTTTTTCCTCTTGAATTGTTAGCACTCTAGGGTAAACATAGATCTTATGGTTTTCAAGGATATTTTCGAAATTCTTCCATTTGTGAAAAGTGCGTAAGTTGTCCTCACCCATGATTAAATGAAAGTGATTCTCCGGATGCTTTTCCTTGATATATGCCAACGTATCTGAAGTATAAGAAGGTCTAGGCATATTAAACTCAATATCACTCGCTCTCAACTTCATATTATCATCAATTGCGACTTTTACAATCGCCAACCTATGATAATCCTCCAATAGTGAGCTCTTCTTTTTCAATGGGTTTTGCGGAGACACAACTAACCAAACCTGATCAAGATCTGTATAATCAGCCATATAGTTTGAAATGATCAAATGCCCAATATGGATAGGGTTAAACGTCCCGAAGTACAAACCAATATTCATTATCCTAGATATTCTTTGATGTAATCCTCTACCTCATCAACTGTAAGGTCTAGATTACCATTAACGACAACTCGATCAAATTGTTCACGCTGCTGAAGCTCTTCACCTGCTTTTTTAAGTCGAGTACGTATTTTTTCTTCCGTCTCAGTCTTTCTATTCCGTAAACGCTCTTCCAAAACTTCAATGGAAGGTGGCTGGATAAAGAAACTTAGTGCGTCATCGCCAAAATACTTTTTCAAGTTAATTCCTCCATAGACATCTACATCAAAAACAACCGTTTTTCCTTTTTTCCAGAGTCGCTCGACTTCGGATTTTAGTGTCCCGTAAAAGTGATCTTTGTATACTTCTTCCCACTCAATAAACTCGTCATTATCGATCTTTTCTTTGAATTCCTGAACAGATAGAAAGTAATAATCTTTATCCTTAACTTCATTGGGCCGTGGTTCTCTTGAGCAGGCCGAGATCGAAAACGCCAGATCATCCATTCGATCCAGTAAACGATGAACGATCGTTGTCTTTCCTGCGCCAGAAGGGGCAGAAAAAATCACACACTTTCCTTGAACTGAATTTTGCGAATCCATCGATTTTATAGCGTATTGAGTACTTGTTCTTTGATCTTTTCTAGTTGATCTTTCATTTGAACCACGATCTTCTGTAATGAAGCATGATACGATTTACTTCCAAGCGTGTTGATCTCACGTCCAATTTCCTGACTGATAAACCCAAGCTTCTTACCATTAGCTCCTTCTTGTTTCATGGTGTCTCTGAAGTAATCGAGGTGATGTTGTAAGCGCGTTTTCTCCTCTGAGATATCCAACTTCTCAATGTAGTAGATCAGCTCTTGTTCGTAACGATTTTCATCTGCTCCGTTCTCCAGTTTTTCCAATCCCTTACGCATCCGTTCCTTGATAATATCAATACGCAGATCTTCAAATTCTGGAACTTCGTTAAGTAAATCTTCTATTGTTCCAATGCATTGATTAAAATCCTCAGTTAGCGATTCACCTTCCTTAGCACGGAATGAATTGATCTTCTCAAGAGCTCCCTCCATCAACTGCCGAACAAATGCCCATTCTTCTTCATCAACCTCTTCTTCTTTGGTGATCAACACATCTGGCATTCTCAAAATAGAAGCCATAAGATCTGATGAGTCATCACCAACTTCTTCAGCAATTCCAGAAAGTTCAGCATAATACTGTTTGATCAGTGGTTTATTGATCTCAACATTGCTTTCACCTTCAGTAACTTCGACCGAAAGTAAACATTCGATCTTACCGCGATCAAGAGCGCTACCGATCATTTTCCGTAACGGAATCTCTTTTGACTTGAAAGCTGTTGGTAATTTGAGGTAGACATCCTGTCCTTTGCTATTTAACGAGCGGATCTCTATCGTATATTTCTTGTTGGCAAGTGACGCAGTCGACTTACCATATCCTGTCATTGATTTCAACATCATCGAAACTTTGCACAAAAGTAGAAAAAGCATTGAATAAACACGATGCTACAGGCTTAAAATCCTATTCTACTCTTCCCTGAACTGCATTCTCGATCATCTCATCAAGAGAATAAAACTCATGACCGATCTCATTTTTAATCTTTGCATTACTGAATTTAATGCGTTTGAACGCACTTCTAGCCGAAGATTTAGTGATTGCTGGGCTTGAAAAAGTGATCACAGACCAAAAAACGGCTAGTCTCCAGGCTACCCCCATCAACAGAGGACTCACTTTATATTTTGGTGGCTTCTTACCTAGTTTCTTTGCTATACCATCAAAAACCTCTTTAAATGGAACGTTGGCACCTGCACAGAGATATCTTTCTTTTTGAATATCACGGTCTACGAGTGTTGTCATGATCTTCGCAACGTCTCTGGCATCTACAAAAGCATTAGAACCTGGAGAATAAAACTTCAACCCTTTTCGAACCGTATCAAATATAACGAGAGAACTCTCCGTCCATTTACCTGCTCCAAAAACAACTGATGGATTCACCATAACGGCATTCAAGCCTTCTTCAATTCCTCTCCAAACCTCTTTTTCGGCGCTATATTTAGAAATAGAATAACCACTCGTATCATCAGTTAAGATCCATTTTCCGTTTTCATCCACAAACTCATCTGAAGGGATATCCTTATTCCCAACTGCTGCAGTTGAACTTACGTAGCAAAGTTTATCTACTTTCTGATCCAAACAAATGTTCACAATGTTTGCCGTACCATAGCGATTTACCTTGATCATTTTCGAAAAGTCACGACGCTTAAAAGATACTGTGGCTGCGCAATGATAGACGATTGAATGGCCTCTCATTACTTCCTCCAGTTCCGGAACATTAAGAATATTACATTGCTTCCAGGTAATCTTATCAAAAAGTGCCGAAGCCTCGTTTCCCAGATAATATTTCATCACGGAACGAGCAGTCTCAATTTTCTTAGGATTGTTGTAAATGGCCGTAATAAGGTCATGTTTTTGAACCAACTCCACGAGAAGATGACTTCCAATTAATCCTGTACCGCCAGTAACAAAAACCATAGATGCAAATGTAATGATGATTTCTATATTCTGTTGATTAAACAGCAATATGGGAAGATAGTTTTGGAAATATGCATCGTACAAATTCATTAAAAGAGCACCTAAAGAATAAGTCTGGCATCAAAAAAGGAATATCAGTTCTCTGATTATCGTGCCAACGGCACTTAAGGGTTCCTGTTAAAAGAATGCCGTAGGCATGATAATCATTAACGATGGTCGAAGACCGCCGGTTAACACCTCATGAATGTCATCGACATGATCTACCTCAAAACTCAACGAAGACCTTGGAGAAAACACACCGAGAATGCCGTAGGCATGATCTGCCGAAAAGATGGTCGAAGACCATCTCTACACACGACAGTACTCCCCAAGTGCCGTAGGCACGATCCAATACTCCGTCTATTCCAACTCCTGAAATACATACCTCTCATCATAATCAATGTCAAATTTCTCTAACAGATCAATATATTCTTCATGGAAGGTCTTTTTAGCATGATGTTCCTCCTGTCTTTCGATATATCTTATTACCGTGTTAACACTAGATTCGCCGTGTGAAAAAGCTCCGTAGCCGGACTGCCAGGAAAACTTACATCTCGTTAAGCCATTTTTATTTATCCAGCCTGAGGACAGACTCTTGACTCGTTGCATTACTCTGGATAATTTCACATCAGATTTCAAGAAGAATAAACAGTGAACGTGATCTTCAACTCCATTGACTATGATCTCACGACATCCCTCATCATTTATGATTTTCCCAATATTTCTAAACAGTCGATCTCTCCATTGTTTAGATAATAAGGCTTGACGGTATTTCACTCCAAAAACGGCGTGAACATACATTTTTACATAAGAATTAGGCATAAGGTGGTTTTCTACTATAAGTTAAGAAAAAATGGGATAATGAGATTTAAAAAATAGAATTAAATATCGTGCCTACGGCAATTAGGGACTCCTATTAAAATTTCGCAACAACGTCATTCTGCCGTTGTGCGAAATTTACCGTGCAGCTAGCACTTAATCAGTCAAAAGTATGCCACAGGCAAGATCTCTCTCAGAGATGTTCAAAGACCGCCCGATGAAAACAAATAAATACCAATCCGGCACACAGCATTCGCAATGTAAATGCCGTAGGCATGATAATCATTAACGATGGTCGAAGACCGTCGAGAAAACACACCGAGAATACGGTAGGCATGATCTACCGTAAAGATGATCGCAGTCCGTCGAATAACACACCCTGAGAATGCCGTAGGCATGATCTACCCCAAAGATGGTCGAAGACCGTCTTTAAGCACAATAGTGCGAAATAAGTGCCAGAGGCACGCTACCAACCCTACATCCCTTTCCCTAATTCCTCCTGAACATCCCAGAACAAACGCTGAAAATCTACTACTTTATCCTTCTCCACTTTCACACCTTCCTTTTCTAAAAGCTCCTGCATTCTAGTAGGAGACTCGAAATGCATCTTACCCGTAAGCAATCCATTTCGGTTTAAAACTCGATGTGCTGGAATATCAGGGTGCTTATGTGAAGCATTCATCGCCCACCCCACGATTCTACTTGATTTTGGTGTACCCAAAGCTTTTGCAATACTCCCGTAACTAGTAACTCTTCCTTTAGGAATGAGTCGAACAACTTGGTAAACCTGCTCAAAAAAATCTTGTGTTTGTTCGCTGTATTTCATCGATCAATGGATCCTGAATTGACAATACTTGATCTGGTGACCACGCTGGGTAAACAATTCTTCGTAATGCGTCTTTATGTGAAGGATGTCATGAATATCATCTGGCATCTCCTGAATATCACGATATAGATCCCAGGTAAAAAAACTACAATCGTATCCGTGTTCCTTTATTTGCTCTTCGGTCGATTCAAACAACACATCACTATCTGTTTTCAAGTGAACCTTTCCACCTTCTTTTAAAATTTTACGATAGCGATCCACAAATATTTTAGATGTCAATCGTTTATTCGGTTTGTTAGGTTGAGGATCCGAGAACGTCAACCAGATCTCATCTACCTCATCTTCTGCAAAAAGCTTATCAATAAAGTCGACCTTAGTTCTTAAAAAAGCAACATTTTCAATTCCTTCATCTTCACATTGCTTGGCCCCAACATACATACGGGCCCCTTTGATATCAACACCAATAAAATTCTTATTTGGATATTTTTTAGCTAACCCAACAGCGTATTCTCCTTTTCCACATCCCAACTCGAGAACAATCGGATTTTCATTCTTGAAAACCTCTTTCCTCCAATTCCCATTATATCCCGTTTTATCATTCTTGATGTCATCCATTGCAGGTTCGAAAACGTGATCCATTTTCTTCATCTCTGCAAATCGAAACAATTTGTTTTTAGCCATTTTTGTTAACTTGTACTGCAAAAATAGAAATCTTCTGTTTGAAGTGTATCAAGCTCCAATAAATTCGATTCGAAACAAACGTATTTTACTGAGTCCATTGAATTGGGGATTGGGACATGTTACGCGCTCCATTCCGATCATCAAGGAACTCAATAAGCACAATGAGGTTTATATCTGTTGCAATGCTGAGCAAGAAAGTATTTACCGAAATTACTTTCCCTCGCAATGGTATATTCCGCACGAAGGTTACCCTTTCAAATTCAATGGTAAAGGACTTTGGATCATGGATTTCACAAAGCGTCTTGGAAAGCTCATGGATTTTCAGCGCAAAGAACAACGTAAAGTGGATGATCTTGTAAATAAGTTCAACATTGATGTTGTCATATCCGATCAGCGTTTTGGATTCAGGTCGACTTCAAAGAAGAATGTGATCATTTCGCATCAGGTTAACTTACCATTATCTCCACTCTATTTCCCAATACAGCTCTGGAATAAGCAATTATTCAACAAGTTCGATGAAATATGGATTCCTGATACCAAAAAGCATGAACTCGCTGGAAAGTTAAGTCGTTCGAAGATGAGAAACGCTCAATATATTGGTGCTTGTTCGCGATTCGATTATGATGCGGTGGATCGCTACGTACCACGAACTAAAACCATTCGGTATCTTGCAATAATTAGCGGACCTCAACCGTACAACCAGTCATTCTTTGAACTAACTTTTGAGAAGTTAAAACGTACAAATCGATATTCAGTGATCATTGTACCACCAGACATTAAGATTCCTGATACTTCGCCAGAACATCTTAAGATCGTGAGGTCACCCAAACATGATGATTTCATCAACTTGCTACTCAAAACTGAGGTTGTTATTTCAAGAGCGGGATATTCTACGCTGATGGATCTTTTTTCAACGGAAAACAAGGCTATTCTTATCCCCACAAAAGGTCAGCAAGAACAGATCTATCTCGCCAAACATCATCGAAATAATAAAAGTTGGTCATTCATGGATGAGGAATCGTTTGCGCAAACAGAACTTGACTGATCTTTACTTTCCCCAATTACGCTTTCTTCTGCGTTCTCTCCTCCTTCTTTCTCTTCTGGTTTTTCGAATACGCTTTTTGACTTCTTTCGATTGCATTTTCCAAAAACGTTTCTCGGCTTTCTTTTTTGCCTTTCGTTGCTCCTTTATCTTTTTCTTTTTCTCCTTGGCTCTCGCTTCCTCAGCCTCTTCAACTGTAGGATGATAACCCGGAGCTGTAGATCCACAACTTGTATTCAAGAAAAACAAGCTTAACAGCAATATTGTGATTATGAAATACGTTTTCTTTATCATAACTTCGCAGTAGCGTAATTCGACATGAACACTTTAAAGTTATTCATACTCACAATATTAGTAATGTTTGTTGGTTGTACCAAAAACAACCAGCACCCCGTTCCTTATTTTACGTTTGACGCGAACATCAACCTTACCCTCCCTTCATACAGCGATCTTCAAGGTGTTGGTGGATGGGCATATGTTAATGGCGCAGGTTCAAAAGGACTAGTTGTCTATCGCAGAAGTGTAAATGAATTCGTTGCTTTTGATCGTCATTCACCCGCCCCAGACGGATTTGATTGTGAATCAGGTTTGGTAACGGATCCTGACAACTTTTTGATCCTAAATGACCCTTGTTCGAATGCTCGATTTTCACTGTACGACGGTTCTATCGTCGATGGCGACACAGAGTGGGGACTTAGACAGTATATGACCAACTACAATGGTGGACAAACGCTAAGGATCTATAATCCTTAAGTCTGCATTATTGCTGTTCTACACCATTCAATAAACAGATACCGTATTTTACTAGACAATTGCCGGATAATTTTAACCAAAATTGGCATTCATACGTTATATAAGTAGAAGTATGGCGCGATTTTCGCATTATAAACAATGATGAAAACAATTTTATCCATAGTACTTATCTTGATTGTGCAATTCGGTATTGCTCAAACAAAAAGCGTATTGTTCATTGGTAACAGTTTCACAATGAACTACGATATGCCAAAACGTTTGGAGAAGATTGCACGATCTCAAGGAGTTTCTCTTTACACAGATCAAGTAACGGAAGGTGGGAAAGATTGGCACTATCACGCAACAAATCCTAAAACGTATCAAAAAATCGCAGCTGAGCCATGGGATTATGTTGTTCTGCAAGGGTTAAGTTATGAGCCTCTCTACCCCGACAGTATGTTGAACCGTAAAACAATTCCTTACGGTCAGCAAATGATCGATAGTATTAGACATCATGTTCCAAATGCAAAGATCATGTTGTTCATGACATGGGGTTACAAGAATGGTATGTTTTTGGAAACCGAAAAAAAAGAAATTGACTACACCGAAATGCAAAGTCGACTGCACGATCAGTATATAGAATTTGCAGATAGTTTTGAGGTTGCGGTTGCACCTGTTGGATACATCTGGAGCAAGATCCGGAAAGAATATCCAGATGTAAACTTATACTACGAAGACAATTATCATCAGAGTCAATATGGATCATTCTTGATCGCATCTACGTTCTATAGTATGATCTTTGAGTCAACGATCAACAATTTCTCGAGAATACCTTACAAGGTGAAAGAAGAAGCAGCCCGAAATATTGCAACGTTGGCTTCAAATACAGTACATGATCCACAGAAGAACTGGAGGAAATCATTTTGGATGAGCAGAGAGTTTGAAATGATGGATTACAACATTTACAAAGGTAAAATCACGATCAAAGCAAACGTTCCGGAAAGCTATCGTGTGAAATGGAAGATCAACGGTAAAAAAGTAAGTAAAGACTCTGAGATCCAGGTACCATTGGACAAAAAGATCAAGGAAGTATTATTGATCGCTCGAGAAGCAATTTTACGTCGTCCACGTCGAGAAACAATGATCATTACCGAGAAGAACCGGGTGAAGTAGATCCATCACAAGATATTAAAACTAGGGAGTCTGAAAATAGGCTCCCTTTTCTTTTGACATATTCTTGTTCGGCTTATGAATTTGAAGAACTTTAAATAAATAGTATCTTTATAAATATTGTATCATAAAAGTGTACAATACATACCAAATCAGCGTGTATTGTGCAATTTTGTGGTACATATAAATAAGTTATGCTCAATGAAGAAAGTACTTGAAATATCCAGACCAAAAAGTAATAGTTATATCATTTGGGAACACCTTATGAAATCTGCTGTTGCTTTCATTGGTACATTTGCAATGCTGTTTTTTGGACCTATGATGGCTGGCTCAAGAAGTAGAGGTGTTGATGCGGAAGATAGATTGTCTTTCAAGATAATTCAGTATTTAATCGAGCATCCGGAAGTGCAAATTGGTTTATCTGTATTCGCTGTAGTGATTCTTAATATTTATATCATATTTAAGAATCAAAAGATTAAATACATTGTGAAAATTGAATATGATGACAGCGTGATTCAAATGGAATTAACCAATCTATATTATTCAAAAAAACAGCAGATTGAAATTCCAACTAAGGACTTTGAGTTTTACATCGAGAATTCTGTTACTGAGGACAATGAAAAGCGCCAGAAGATAGTATTTAGAAATACACTAGAAAACAGAACCGTTGGTGAAATAAATACGAAACACTTTTTTTGGTCTGATCACATGATTCAATTGAGAAATGTAATACAAGAACTTGAACAATACAGAAAGATTAGCATAACAGCAAATAATCGCAAGCCGGGGTTAAGCGCTCTTACAAAATGGAAGTAGTAAATTTAAGCATCGTATTTCGAACAAGTGTAGCGCGTGAAGTTCCGGCCATGCGCCTATTTGCAAACCGTTGTAGCGCATTAAATATGAAGACGATCTTAACTTTAATATTTTCACTTTTCTCACTGTTTTCAAAATCACAGTGTGCTATATTAAATTCAATACAAGACACGATTGAATTTAAAGGAGTTACTGTGAGATATTATCAAGTTGATTCAACAGTTCAAATTATGTATTCATATAAGGAATTCAGTAATAAACTTGGCGATAGATATTCCTTTTCTTGTGGCTTGAACTACAATCCAGGGGTTCCCCGACCAGTTTGGAGAAATGAAAATTTCATTTGTTTTGTAAGTGGTTGTGGAACTTCATGCTTTTCAAATTATTTAGCTCCTCTAAACAGTAAGTTTGAAGGTGAGTATGGTGGACAGTTTCTAATTGACACTATAAATACTATTTTTATGTCACTTCACTTGGATACTGTTACTTATGAACCATATTTGGAATTAAAGAACTTCTCAAACGGACAGGTACAAAAGGAAAAGTTTACGCACGATGATTTTCCCGTAGCTATTCCAATTGAGTACTTAGACTACTCAAGCCCCCATGAAAAAGGGTTTTCATACTCTGACAACATACTTGTTTTGTTTTTAAGAGACGATAGGGAGCTAAAAGTAAAAGTGAATATTTAAATAAAACGCGCCACAATAACAATTATAGGTAATAAGACATGCAAAACATACAGGATCAGCAAGGTGAAGGATTAGCGGTTCAATTGGGTTATGCATACTATAATCGCAATATCCTTTTAGAGTTAAGGAAAATAAAAGATAATCTCAGCAATGACACTCCTGATCATTTGAAGGAACTCTTTGGATATATGGAAAGAACCTCCAGAGATAATACCATATTGCATATTGCCAAAATTTATGACCGTAAATCAAGAAACAAAACGCGGAGACTAATAAAGCTAATCAATCAGCTTATAAGTTCAGATTTATCCATAAAGAATAAGTACTTCACCGATTCACAGTGGCCAAAATTTCTCGATCGACATACAAATATTTTTAGCCACTTTGAAAAACCAATACCTAATTGCAATCAGTATTTAAAATGGTGTTTAGACAGAATCGAAGAACTAGAAAATGATAGCGAATCATCACTTAATAAGGTTAGAACGTGGCGGGATAAAATATTAGCTCATAATGAGGCGTTTGATCGAAGTAAAATGAAAATGGACGATTATGAAGTAGACTTCTTATTAGAATTTGCTGAGGCTGTTTTAGATTTCACAAACTCTTTTGCTTCTACTGACATGCATGTTATTTTAAGAAAATCACGAACTGGATTTGTGAAAAATATATTTGAAGAATACCTATAACAGTGCCAATAAAACACTGCTACGATCTCTCTTCGCATGATAAATCATCCTCAGCTCAATCAATCACTTTTAAAATTATCGTTAACTTTAAAAATAGCAGCGGTTTCATAGCCGCAAAACACTACCACTCCACAAACTCCTTCTCAAAAAACTTACCTTGTGAACCACCCCACTCTACTGCGGTAAATCCTTTTCGTTCTGGGCGAGCTGGAAGTACTTGCTCATCTAATTTAATTGGCGCATCCAATGGTTCCACCAACATCATGATACGAATGATCTGATCTGGCGTCGGTGTAATGTTGAGCTGTGAAACTGCTTCGTATTCTTCTGTTGCAAAATACACTGCGTTGTATGGAGACTGTTCCATCTTTGGCAACCAGTAAATAATAAACTCATTCGCTTCCTTATCATTCAAACCTAATTGATGCAGCTTCTCTTCCAGGAATGCCTGAGCATTTTCTTTCTCAACTACAAATCCTTTTGTGAGATCTTTTGCGATCGCAGGTCCTTCTGTTTCCCAGAACAGACAGTAATAGTTTCGATCATTGTGTTCCATCATACCATTTGGACTCACACGTACATTCCAACCTGCATTTGCATCATATTTCGGATAATCATAAGCGATCTCATGATCTTCATCTAAAGCAAGCTCAACATGCACATTAGTTGTATCTTTAGGATATAAATACAATACTGGTTTTTCAGCCATGAATCGTTTAAATCCTTCTCCTGTGATCTGGTGAGTCAATCCAAGTTTCAAATACAAAAACTCATTCTTAACTCTTACAGGTCTCGGCGTACCGTAATTTGAAGTCTCATAAAAATCCTCATCTTGTGGGTAATAATGATCATCTGTCAAGTGCCCTTGTAAGCTGCTCATGTATGCTCTTCTTACAAAATCATTAATACTCTGTACTTGATAACCAACACTCAGTGATAGCGATGAATTATGATTGAACTGCCATCTTACTCCAGTAGCTAGTTCACCACTGAACACAAAATCTGTTTCTCTGATTCGGGGACCATTATTTGTAGAATCTTGAAAATCCATTGACCAGTTAAACTTGTTTTTCATGCGATAGATTCCGGCACCAACTTCACCTCTTCCAAAGAAATATAGGTTTTGGTAATTCCAGAATGAGTAATCTGCGAATAGATTAATATTGAAATAGCGAACACTTCTTCTATATCGCCAATCAACATCTGGCACATAATATTGACTTGTCAAAGTTCTGGTATGCTTATCAAGGTCGTTGAACAACCGTTGCCATCTAAAACTTCCACCAAGCTGAAAAGGTCTAAACTCACTAAAATTATAGGCTACATCTACAAATCCGCCTAACCCCGGAGTATACCATTCACTTAACATGTTTTGATGCACGATCGTCGGATCGTCCGCATATTTATTTGGGAATAACACTCCATTGGTTGGTACCGCTGAATAAGGTCCAAAAGAAAAGTGCGTTCCTCTGGGAATAAAATAATAGTTGTCTTGACCACTACTGTGTAAGCTGACAACGAAAACAAGTAAGAATAATAGATATCGCATATGTCAAAGATTTGTAGTTAACAAATAATTAACAAAATGCGTACCAATCTATTTTTTCTTAAGCTTTCTTACCTTCCTAATTCGGATATTCAAGAACTCTATGGCCAGCGAGAATACGATCGCGAAGTAAAGATATCCCTTCGGAATCGTTCCTACGTGCTTACCAAATACTTCAGCATGAGATAAGTGAGCACCTTCTGTAACAAGTAAGAATGCGATCAAGATCAAGAACGCCAATCCTAACAATTGCATACTTGGATGCTTCTCAATAAAGAGACGGATCTTATTAGCAAACAGGATCATTACGGCCATGGAAATCACAACGGCGATGATCATTAATACTAAAGAATGATTTGGATTCGGTGACATTCCATTCGTCATACCTACTGCAGTCAGAATAGAATCCAGTGAGAAGATCAGATCGATCAGTAAAACTTGTGTCAATACCTGACCCATTGAACTGTTTTTGGCTTTTTTATCGACTTCCCCTTCTTCATCGATCTCTACCTTATCCATGATCTCAGATGTCGCTTTATACAATAAGAAAAATCCACCTAGAATTAAGATCAATGCTTCCCAGCTTAGTGAGAAACTGATCCAATCCTGATCGACTTCCCAGAACGGTGTTTTTAATTTCGTAAGATACGACACGAACATCAAGAGAATCACACGTTGAACAAGCGCTAACAATAATCCGAAATTAGTCGCTTTCTTTCTTCTGTTCTCTGGTAATCTTCCCGCAGCAATAGAAATAAAAACGATATTATCGATCCCAAGCACGATCTCAAGGAATGTCAACGTGATCAATGCCATTATAGCCTCACCGCTTAGTAAAAAATCAATCATAAATCTGTGGTTTTTCTTTGGTCAAAAGTACAATTTTATATTTCTCAGATGACTTTTTTAAGTTCGACTTCCTGCGTATACAAAAGATAACCTTCTACATGTTCAAGTCCCATTTGTTTCAGGACCGTACAATAATTTATTACCTGAGTTTCATGTTTACGCAACGGTTTACCTGTTTTAAAATCAATGACGATCATACCTTTATCCGTCTTAATCAATTTATCAGGTCGTTTCACATGTTTCTCATCGATCAAAATATCCTGCTCATTATAGATCTTCTCTACTCCATTTAATAGTCCCTGATAATCTTCTTTTTGTAAAATTGTTGTTGCAACTTTTCTCAATTCATCTTCAAAGGAAAGATCCAATAAGTCCTGCTTTTTAAGCTTTTCAATGGCACCTTCCATATCTTCTAAATAAGTTGCATGAGAAAACAATAAATGCAATTGATTTCCGAATCGCTGATCATCTGATATAACCTCTTCTTCCTTCAGCTCTTCGTCTTGTAATGAAATTTCAGGGAACCACAGAAAGTCGTGAAGTTCTTCAGGCATAAATCCTGTCGTTTCCGCTTTCTCTCTGGAAATGTTTTGCTCCTTCCCGAATGAATAAACCCCTTCATCCTGAGTCATATCTAATTCGCCAGCGAGACCCTGAATCGATTCATTGATCAACTGACTCAGTTTTGAGTATCGCTTTCTATTCTTAGCACGCAACTTGGCATCAGTCAAGGCATAAACACGATCTTCCGCTCTTGTAAATGCAACATACATCAAATTCATATAATCCAACAGTATCTGTTCGTATTCGACCTTGTGTGATTGCTCAACATAATCCGGAACGTTATTGCTCGAAAGCGTAACATGAAGTAATTCATCTTCTACCTCAAAGAACTGCTTTTTATTGTGTGGTTTGATCTCCCACGTTAGATCTGGAATGATCACCACTGGAAACTCCAATCCTTTTGACTTATGGATCGTCATGAGTTTGATCGCCTGATCATTTTCTGGAAGTTGAATATTCTCCTTATGCGCAGTTGATTCCCAATGCTCCAGAAAACTTCTCAGATCAGGACCAAAGCGAAGATCATATTGCTGAAGGATCTCCATCAAGTGATGCAAATAAGGGTTATTCAGCATGTTCAGCCTCATGAGTAACACAAGTTTCTGTCCGAGATCATACATATTTTCAAAGCTCATGAATAGCTTGTCTTCGCCACCAAAATGTTCATCAACAAACGACTCAAAATCAAATCGACCTATCTTATCTTCGATCCAATACGGCTGCATCGCAACAACTGGATCTTCTTCCCGAACGCGGAAATAGCTCGTTGCGAACTTCATCTGAGCAGTTTTATTCGAACTGTTCTTTCTAACCGTAAAATAGTCGATCACAAATTGAACCGTTTGATCTGCACTTACGGCTAAACTATCTGCACTGATCACTTTAAATTGTTCTTCTGCAGCTGCAAGGGTTCGAGCAAGTTGACGACCTAACTTCTTCGCTCGAACTAGAATACAAATATCTCCCGGCTGATAACCCTGCTCCAAACATTTTCTGATCTTCTTCAGTGTAAATACTTCTACGTGATCTTTGATCTTTTCATCACCTTCTTCAAATTGCTCGATCTCAATGTATCCGCCTTTACCTCCTTTCGGTTCTTGTTGGATATCCGCGTAGTAAGCAGCAAAATGTTCAGGCAATTGACTGATCAATGATCTAAAAAATGCATTGTTAAATTCGACAACTTCCTCTTTCGATCGATAATTTGAATCTAGCGGTTTCTTTTCTCCCATCCTCGAAAAGTACTGAGAGGTTCGCTCGATTTCAGGATCGCCTTCTGGATTAAAAATTCCCGGTAGACTTACAAACTGCTCCACCAAACCATCTCTAAATCGATAGATCGCTTGTTTAGGATCTCCTACGATCAAGTTTTTGCGATTATTTGCGATCGAATCTTCAACCAATGGAATCAAATTTAACCATTGCAAACGACTGGTATCCTGAAATTCATCAAGTAAGAAATGATGAAATCTTGTTCCTAGTCGTTCGTAAACATATAGTGCACTTTCTTTATTCAAAAGCTTTGCGATCATCGAACCGAATTCTGAGATCCCAATCACATTATTTCGTTCTTTATAATCTGCGAATTCCTCATACAGGTATTTGAGCAGCGCCATGTCGAAGAAATTCTTGTGCAGCGTTTTGTAGAAATAATATTTATCCAACAGTGATGCTTCCAACTCAAAAAATGCAGCGGTCTTCTCAAGAAGGACCTCATCCACATTGTGATCATCATTAATATTCTCGCCCCGCACTGTTTTCCATACTGTATCAGAAATTGATTTTGGATTATCGAGCGAGCGCTCATCAAGTTTACTGAAATGAGCATAGATCCCTCTGGATTTACCAGGATAATCTTCTGCTGTAGAATTTAACGAATCGAAATACTTCTTAAGATCAGATTTGGCAAGTTCATACTTAGAAGTGATCTCATTTTTATTCGCTTTAATTGAAGCATAGCCTTCCGCATCAAACTTCTTTTCCAGTAGAAGACGAATAAAAGACTGCTCTGTTTCCTTCGTCAGAACTTGAGCAAATTCGATCAACTTTTTACGAAAGTTCCACTTGTTTCCTTCATCTAAATTGGATTTAGCATATTGAATGGTCAAGCGAGTCACTTCTTCATATCCGGGCTTACCAACTTTAGAAAGTAATTCATCAACAACCTCCTCGATGATCTCATTCTCGTCTAGCACAACCTCAAAGTCCTCCGGTAACTCAAGATCCTTGTTGAATGTTCGGATGAGCCTTAGGCTGAACTTATCGATCGTCATAACATGGAATTCCTCATAGCTATGTAAGATCCCACTTAATGTCCGCTGAGCATTTGCTTTTATCTCTGAAGCAGATAATCCTGTTTCTTCTACCGTAAGTTTAAGAATCGTTTCAGCCTTCTTTCTTTTTTCCTCAGAGAGCTGATCCATATTACTCAACATATCCAGCGCTTCAATAATTCTGGATTTCATCTCCCATGCAGCCTTATTCGTAAAGGTCATGGCTATGACGTGCTTAAACGGATCCTTGCCTTTTCCATTATCGATAGTAAGTCCTAGATATTCCTGGACCAGTGAGAACGTTTTTCCACTACCTGCTGATGCACTGTAAACTGTGAGAGGCTTCTGCTGTAACATGGTTTCAATATACATTAAACCAACGAAATGAATCACTCATACGTTTAGGATTTATCAACATTCAAGGCTTTGTTATGTTACTTATGTCACTTTCGATCACAAAACACATGAATTGAAGGGGCTATAACTTGCCACGAACCTATGTTTTAGTTATATTTATAGTATGAAGAAGCTATCTATACTTTTTATTCTCAGCTTACTAATATCAGCAGTTTTAGTAGGATGTAAAGATGATCCAGACGATACGGATGATCCTGTCGACGATACGATGAAGGTTCGATTGAATTTAGTGCCTTCTTATGATGGACAACCGTTGGATTTTCAATCGAGTTATACAACTCAGGAAGGTTATACGATCGAGTTTACGAAATTGAACTTCATTCTTACTGAAATTAAGAATGGAAATACTACACTCACACCTTCAATGGTCTATAAATATGAAGATGATCCCAGTTTGATCTGGGAAGGAGATGGAGATTATTCAAATTTCCCTAGTCTTACAGCAAATGTGGGTGTTGGTGCTGATCGAAATCATGAAGATCCGTCGGCGTTACCTGCAGATGATCCTTTAAATATCTTGAATACAGATGATATGCATTGGGGATGGAATACTGGATATATATTCTTAATGATAGAAGGACGTGCAGATACGACCCAAGGACAAACTGGTCAGGATATAGCAAACTTTTTGTACCACGCAGGAACAGATCAATTGTTAAAGAATGTATCTTTAAATGATTTGAATTGGCAACCTGTTTCTAATACCTTGTATGAGGCAAATTTAACTGTTGATCTTTACAAAGTGTTTGACGGTGATACAGCAGATGTTGACATAAAAAATGAGCGAACATCTCACACAATGCCAGGACAAGAAGCCTTAAGTGATAAAATTATTTCGAACTTTACAACATCATTAAGTACGCAGTAAATGAAGAAATTCTCATTCATATTGATCTTAGTTTTGATCTTGGCTACTTCATGTCGAAAGGATATGGTTGAGCGTTCAATCACTCCATACACACCTGATGTACCAAGCCATTTTCCAGCAATGCCAATTCCAGCAGAGAATCCAATGTCTGTTGAAGGAGTTGAACTGGGAAGACAATTATTCTACGAAGAAAAGTTGAGTAGAGATAATACGATCGCTTGTGCATCTTGTCATAAACAAGAATATGCGTTTTCTGATAACAATCAATTCTCTCAGGGAATCGACGGTCAATTTGGGAATCGAAATTCGATGGCGATGATCAATCTAGCGTGGCAAGAAGATTTCTTCTGGGATGGTCGGGATGAGACTCTCGAGGAACAGATCATTGAACCGGTTATTGCTTCTCACGAAATGGATCAAAGCTGGGCTCAAACCATTCAAAAGTTAAAGGCTGAAGTGGAATACCGCAATCAATTTTTCACCGTTTTTGGCGTTGAAGATTTTGATTCTACACATGTAGCTAAAGCAATTGCTCAGTTTTTAAGAACGTTGATCTCTGGTAAGTCGAAATACGATGTTATGTATAAGTATCAGAATAGTCTGCCATTAACCGCAGAGGAACAGGAAATTTACAACAACATCACTGTTCAAGAGTGGGCTGGTATGGATGTATTCTTTAGTTTAAGTGCTGGTGACTGTCTTCACTGTCATGACGGCGCATTGGCTCAAGTTAATATGTTTGCTAACAATGGACTTGATGCTTCCTTCGAAGATGATCCTGGAAGAATGTTAGTTACGGGTAATCCAAACGATGCTGGGAAATTCAAAGTTCCGACGCTTAGAAATATTGAATTGACCGCTCCGTATATGCACGACGGGCGATTCTCCGATCTCGGAGAGGTAGTAAATCACTATTCGACTGGACTGGTCGAAAGTTCGACTATTGATCCATTAATGGAGTTTGCCCACCAGGGTGGTGTGCAGTTGGATGCCCAGGAAAGACAATTATTGATCACATTCCTCAAAACTTTCACAGATCAGCAGTTTATCAACAACCCTGATTTTCAAGACCCTAACAAGTAATAAGTTGATCCGTCACCAAGTTCAGGTAGTCAATTTATGTAGTCTGCCCGAATTTTAGTTAATTTGTTATAACGTTAAACTATGTAGCATGGAAGATCGAAGAAGATTAACAACGGAGGAGAAAGCGTTGAAAGTAAACCTTACTCCAGACATCTTTGGTTCATTTTCAGAGATTGGTGCGGGTCAGGAAACTGCAGCTAACTTTTTTAAAGCTGGAGGTAGTTCAGGTACCATTGCATTTACTCACTCGGCTTATGATATGAAAGTATCAGATAGCATTTACGGTAAAGCCAAACGATATGTTTGTGAAGAACGTCTGTTAACCATGCTGAAGATCGAGTATGATTCTATGCTTGACAACTTACAAGACAGAAGAGAAGACACTAAGTTTTTCTCATTCTGTAATACTGTAGAGTCGCTTAATTATCACAAGACAAATCAAGGTCAAGGTTGGGTTGGAATTCGTTTCCAGATCAAACCAAATACAGAACCGAATCATATTATACTTCACGTTAAGATGCACGACCAAAGCAATAGAGCTCAGCAAGATGCTCTTGGTATTTTGGGTGTAAACCTTATTCATGCTGCATATTTTCATTCTGATGGTGAACTCGATTATTTCATGAATGCACTTGTTCATCGTTTGCCGCGTGATCGAATGGAAATCGATATGCTACGTGTTGACGGTCCTGATTTTGAACATGTTGACAATAGAATTCTCGCTTTAAACCTCGTGAAAAGAGGGATCACTGAAGCGACAATGTTCGATCAAACGGGTAAAGTCCTTCAGCCAGCAAACGCGCTTTATAAAAAGAACATTCTTCTTATCAGAGGTCGCTTCCGCCCAGTAACTAAGGTTCATATCGACATGGTGTCGAGTGCCCGAAAAAAGTACTTGAAAGAAGAAGGTGTTGAAGAAGATAATGTAAGAGAGGTATTTGAGTTAACCCTAAAAGATCTCACGGCTGATGGAAAGATCTCCGATAAGGATTTTGTAGATCGAGCTGAGCTACTAGGTTCTTTAGGTCATACGGTGATGATCTCCAACTATTTGAAATACTACAAAATGGTTGATTACTTGAGTGAATTCTCAAGAGGTCGAAAAATGGGAGTGATCCTCGGTATTTACAACTTACATACTGTCTTTGATGAAAAGTATTACCAGAATCTAAACGGAGGATTACTTGAGGCTTTCGGACGTGGATTTGGTCATAACGTAAAGCTCTATGTTTATCCAGCAACGAATGTTGAGACGGGAGATCTTTATCAACTTGAAGATATTCGTATAGAAGAACGTTTGAAGGGACTACTCGACTATATGGTGGTGAATAATAAGATCGAAGCACTTGAAGACTTTGATAGAAAATTACTTCACATTATGTCCGATGATGTTCTGTCTAAGATCAAAGCTAACGCTAGTTCGTGGGAAGAAGATGTTCCTGAACAAGTAGCTAAAGCGATCAAGTTCATGAAATTGTTCGACTATACACCGACTAAGGAATTAGCTTAATCCCTTTTACGATATTTTTTCATCTTTTCGATCTTTTCTTTAAATGAAGATTGATCGTCTTGTTGTTTATTCTTTGACTCATCAGAGGATGTCGAAGACCTTGATTCCTGCTCCTCTTTTTTATCTGAGTCATCAGCTATCGTGTATTTCAGATTGCGCTGAGCATATTTAGATGCTCCTCTACTCGTCTCCTTCTTTTCTTCAGGTTTTGGAGTCTCTTTCTTCGCGGTTTCCTCTTCTCTCTTTTCTTCCTGAACTTCTGGCGCCTCTTCAACTTTAGATTCTAATTCCTTTTCGCGCTTTAAACGATTGTAGCGATCGATTCTTTTCTCCTTTGGTTCTTTCTTTTTGGTCTCTCGATCATCATCCTTTGATGCATTCTCTTGAGTATTTGAGGAATCAGTTTTCAAACTACCTTTGAACACTTCAAATTTTCTGAAGCTACATTCTAAACTACCATTGAAGACCTTGATCTTCTTGTTTGGTTTTAATCCTACGCGCTTAATAGCATCAATATTCGATGAAACAACCCAGCAGTTATATCCTGCGTACTTTTGCTTGAACGTGTCACCAATCTCTTCATACATCTCGATGACCTCATCTCCCATCCTCTCTCCATAAGGTGGATTCATGATCAACGTTCCTGTTTCTTCTGGCGGTTCCAAGTCATGAAAATCGCTGGTATTAAAAGTGATCATTTTACCGATGGGTGCTACTCGTGCATTTCTCTGAGCCTTACGCACCATACCTGCATCAATATCTGAAGCAATTATAGGAAATCCAAGATCTATCGGTCGATTGTTACCTTCTTTCCTTACCTCAGCCCAAATGTCAGCATCATAACTGTTGAAGTTTCTAAACGCAAAATGATGCCTTTCGATCATCGCTGGAATATCAGCTGCCCAAAGTGCCGCTTCGATTGCGATCGTTCCAGAAGCACACATTGGATCAACTAAAGTGCTTTTTTTATCCCATCCCGAAAGTCTTAATAATCCAGCTGCCAGAACCTCATTCATTGGAGCCTCACCAGTTTGCTGTCTATAACCTCGTTGAAATAAAGGTACACCTGAGGTATTTAATGAAATTACGACCTGCTTATCTGATATATAAACATCAATTGCAACCTGAGGTGATTTCAGTTCAACGTTCGGACGGTCACCAACCTTATCTCTAAATTTATCTACGATAGCATCTTTTACTAAGAGCATCGGATAGTTCGTGTGATTAAATATTTTTGAGAAAATAGCTCCTTTAACTGAAAACGACTTGTCAACATCAAAAAATGAAGGCCAGTCGATCTTATTGGCTTTTTTATACAGGTCATTTTCATTGTGAATATGAAAACGATCGATCTCAACCAAAACAGCGATTGCAAGTCGACATAAATAATTTAGACGATATACATCTTTCCAGCTTCCTTTAAGCTGAACGGATCGGTTACTTTTCTCTACATCTTGATAACCAAGCTCGTTCAACTCCTCTGTTAAAATATCTTCAAAACCATAAAGGGTTTTTACTGTAATCGTCAAATCTTTCATACTATTTTCTTATCTCTCGGATCAATGGTAATTCCCAGCTAAATACAACAGCTAGTGTTCGCAAAGTTATGATCACCGCTATAGAAACCCAAACTAGCCAGAGTGCATCTCCCCAGCCCAACTCATTCCCTAGGAAGAACAATGTACCTCCAAGCAAACAAGGGATTGCATAAACTTCTTTCCTGAAGATCAAAGGTATTTCATTACACAATACATCTCTAATGAGTCCACCAAAAGTAGCTGAGATCATTCCAAGAAAAACAACAGTTAATCCAAACTGCTCGTGAGCTAAACCTTTCTGTACTCCAATGATCGTAAAGATGGCAATACCAATTGTATCAAATATAAACAGTGTTCTTCGAAGCCGTTTCAAGTAAGATCTGAAAAGTATTCCGAATGTACCTCCTGCTACAACCATGGAAACCTGAACGATAGAACCCATCCAGGCGATATCAACATTTAAGAGTAAGTCTCTCAACGTTCCTCCTCCAAGTGCCGTTATAAATGCAATGATGTAACCTCCAAGAATATCAAGACTTCTGTCTGCTGCTGTTAGCATTCCACTGATAGCGAAAACAAAAACACCGATATGGTCCAGGAGTGTAAGCATCATTTTTTCTCTCTTAGCGGGAAAAACTTATAAATTTGTACAAATTAACTCATTTAAAAGTTGTTGAAACAGAAGATCGCACTTTTTTTGATCCTTATCGGATCGCTTTTACCTTTAACCACATCAGCTCAACGTGTTGGCGTTGTGCTTAGCGGTGGTGGTGCAACAGGTATTGCTCACGTCGGTGTTCTTATGGCCTTAGAGGAGGCCGAGATTCCCATCGATTACATAACGGGTACAAGTGCTGGTGCTTTGGTAGGTTCTATGTATGCTTGTGGATACTCACCTCAAGAGATCAAAGCCTACATTTTATCTGATGAGTTTCAGAAAATGACTCGCGGGATCAATACAGAAGAAGAAAAATTTCTGCTTCGGGAAAAAGAACCTGATGCATCGATGTTAAATGTGGCATTTTCAAAGGACAGTATCTTCAAAAAGTCTTTACCAACGAATTTCATGACACCGTCATATCTAGATTATGAAATGCTTAAACTATTGGGGAGAACCAGTGCCGCTGTTGATCATAATTTCGATTCTCTGTTCGTACCTTTTCGCTGTGTCGCTTCTGATATTCGAGAAAAAGAAAGTGTAGTTTTTGGTTCTGGTGATCTGAATGCAGCTGTTCGTGCTTCTATGACTTACCCCTTTTATGTGAATCCAATTCGCATCGATGGGAAACTACTTTTCGATGGTGGACTATACAATAACTTCCCTGCTGATGTGATCTACGAAGATTTCATGGTGGATTATATTATTGGTAGTAATGTATCATATAACGCTGCGCCTCCAACTGAAGACGATGTTATTAGTCAGGTCACAAACATGTTGATGCGTCCAACAGACTTTAGCCTGCCGTGTAATGCAGGAATAATCATTTCTCCAGAAACTGATATTTCGACCTTTAACTTTAGTAGCGCAGAGCAGGCTATCCAGGAAGGATATGAATCTACTCTACCAATGATCGATAGTATCAAAGCTGCACTAAGTAAAACGATGCCAAAAGATGAATTACAAAAGAAAAGACATGAATTTCGTTCAAAAATAAAGCCTCTTTCGATCAATGAAATAACAACATCTCATGCTGATAAAGACGATATTTCTTTTATCCGCGGAAGTTTTATGAGGGATACATTGCGTGAGTATCTAGGAGAAACAGATTTCACAAAAAGGTATTTTCGGGTATATGCGACACCGCAGGTGAAATATATGTATCCTACCCTGTCAAAAAGCAGTGACTCCACGTATAAACTAAATTTAGATGTGCGTAAAGAGAAGCCTTTTGAATTAAGTGTGGGAGGTCATTTCTCATCCAGGCCAGTGAATACAGCTTACATTGGTTTATCTTTTTCTGATCTGGGCAAAGGAGCATTCCAACTTCATACTGAATCTTACTTTGGGAAATTCTATGGATCAACAAAAGTGTCAGCTGACTATGATATGCCTACAATTCTTCCTTTTAGAGTAAGTCCATTTTTCGTACTCAATCGATGGGATTATTTTAGGAGTTCATCAACTTTCTTTGAAGATGCTAAACCATCTTTCCTGGTGCAAAACGAATTGTACTACGGAGCTAAGATCGCAATGCCTTTAACGAATACAGGTAAGATGGAGTTGAACTTCAGGAAGTTCGAAAATGAAGACCAGTACTACCAAACGCTAAATTTCTCAAGTGCCGATACAGCCGATCTCACGACTTTTACTGGTGAGTCTGCATTTCTTTCACTAAAACACAACACACTAAACAGAAAACAATGGGCATCTGAAGGAAGTTTTATCGACTTCAGTTTTAGATATGTACAAGGTAAAGAACAGAGTTTATCAGGGAATACGATCAATGAGGATTATGATGTTCGAAAATTCCATAGGTGGATCAACCTTTCATTAGAAGCCAGAAAATACTTTAAATTTTCAAATGTGTTTCGACTAGGTGTATATGGGAAGTCAGTATTTAATTCCCAATCGCTTTTCTCCAATTATACAGCATCGATTCTCGCAACAACGGAATTCTCACCATTACCCGACAGTCGAACTTTGTTTATGCAAGAATATAGAGCTCCACAATATATCGGAGCTGGTTTGAATATCATATTCTCTATTAATGATTTGGTCGATATTCGAATTGATCCATATTTCTTCCAGCCTTTCAAACAGATCGTTACTTTTGATGACGGCAGTTTTGGATATAATGAAAACTTTGAACAGGGAACTTTAATGGCCGGTGGCTCTGTGATCTTCCATTCACCTGTTGGGCCTTTGCGTATCTCTACAAATTATTTTCCTAGACAGGAACAACCGTTTATAACCCAAGTAAGTTTCGGCTATGTCCTTTTCAATCGCCGAGCAATTCGTTGATTCAGTTTTATAACATTGGTCGTAGATTTTTTATTTTTGTAATAAAATAGAACCAAAGTTTTATGATATTACCAATCGTAGCATACGGAGATCCAGTTCTTAAAAGAGAAGCTGAAGAAATCGATGAGAATTATGAAGGGCTTCAGGAGTTGATCTCAAACATGTTTGAAACAATGTATCAAGCCAGTGGAGTAGGTTTAGCTGCACCTCAAATAGGAAGGTCGATTCGCCTCTTTATTGTTGATGCTTCTCCTTTTGCTGATGATGTAGATGATGAAAATCCAGATCCTAAAGCTGAGGGATTAAAAGACTTCAAGAAGGTGTTCATCAATCCGATCATTGAAGAGGAAGATGGAGAAGACTGGGCTTTTCAGGAAGGATGTCTCAGTATTCCAACGATCCGTGAAGATGTTTATCGTAAAGAAAAGATCACGATCAGTTATTACGATGAGAACTGGGACTTTCACGAAGATGTTTTAGAAGGATATGCGGCACGAGTGGTTCAACATGAATATGATCATGTAGATGGAATTTTATTTACGGATCATCTTAGTCCACTTAAAAAACGATTATTAAATAAAAAATTAAACAATATCTCCAAAGGAAACGTTGATGTAGCTTATAGAATGAAGTTTCCGGTTAAAAAACGTTCAAAATAAGAGAAATGAAAAATTGGATTTTTTACTTATTAGCCATAGGATTTACAGCTAGTTGCGGATCAAACTCTGACTCAGAAGGAGATCAAACAGAACAAGTCGAATCTGCGGAAGAAATATTAACTTCCATTCAAGAAATCGATGATTCTTTAAAAACGATGATCGATAAAAAAATGGAAGATGATTCTTACAAAGTGGATAAGATCGTCTACCATGAAGCGATCAATCGAAACAAGAAGTTCTTTTCAATGTATCCAGACCATGAAAAAGCGGAAAGCGCTGTAGACAAGATCGCATCTCTATATATGCAGATCGGTGTTCAGAAAGAGGCTGCTAAATGGAGAGATACTTTACTTGCAAAATTTCCAGAAACCAAAAACAAGATCGGGTTATTGGAAATGCAATTGAACTATTACGATTACGATCAACGCGATACTGAAAAGATGGAATATTACCTGGAAGAATTGCTTAAACAAGAAAATCTTTCAGAGGAGAAAAAAGAATCTTATGAGTTCCGACTTAAGCATATCGATAAAACGTTTGAAGAGTTGATCGAGCTTAGACGAATAGAAGATTCCATTGCAAACGCACAGAATGAAAAAGAATCGTAGCTGTTAACGCTTTGTTAAAATTCTTAACAGGCAGGATTATTGCACTATATTTGATATTGAAACTTAAAATTAAAAACACGAATAAGATGAGAAAAGTATTATTTACACTATCATTCATGCTAGCAGCAGTAGTTGGAATGAACGGAGTATTTGCTCAAGAAGCAGCGGAAGTTGAAGGAGGAGCAAAGATCGAATTTAAGAAAGAAACACACGACTACGGAACGATCAAGCAATATGGTGACGGTTCGTGTGAATTCGTTTTTACGAACACAGGTGATGAGCCACTAATGATCTCGAATGCGAAAGGATCTTGTGGATGTACTGTACCTGAGTGGCCAAGAGAGCCAATCGCACCAGGAGAAACTGGAGTGATCAAAGTAAAATACGATACTAAGCGTGTTGGACCATTTGGAAAAAGTGTAACACTTCAATCAAATGCGACAAATGCACCGACTAAAACAATTCGTATTAAAGGTACTGTTGAAGCAGCACCTAAAGGAGGAGCACCAGTAAACAAAAGTGGAGCGCCTGCGAATAACTAAAATTGAATGAAGCTATATTTCGCGATCATATTTATAGCAATTAATTCCGCCATTGGTTTCGGCCAATCGGCGGAATTTAAGTTTTTATCCAGTACAACTCACAAGTGGGATAAAACCCCGGAGGGTGAATTACTTGAGCATTATTTTGTATACGAAAACTCTGGTGACGCACCTTTGACCATCAATGACGCTAAGGTAAGTTGCAGTTGTACAAAGATCGATTATCCTAACGCCCCTACTCTTCCTGGTGAACAAGATTCTATTCGCGTTACCTTTAACACTGAAGGGAAATTTTACATGCAGGATCGTAAAATAGAGATCTACTCAAACGCAAGTCGAAAAGAAAAACTTAGAATTAAAGTTTTCGTCATTCCTAAAGAAGAAGATTAACCTCAATAATTACAGTTCGCTATCCACGAATAGCTGTTTACACATTTTAACACTGAATTGTTGCCAGCTAAAGGCAATATCCTATCTTCGCTTAATAATCGAAAGCGTATGTCGATAGTTGTTAAACATCTTACAAAGTACTACGGTGAACAGGCCGCAGTTGATGATATTTCTTTTGAAGCTAAAAAGGGAGAAATACTTGGATTTCTTGGGCCAAATGGTGCGGGTAAATCAACAACTATGAAGATCATAACAACCTTCATTCCGGCAACACAAGGAAATGTTGAGGTTTGTGGTTTAGACATCGTAAAAGACTCTATTCAAGTTCGAAAAAAGATCGGTTATCTTCCAGAACACAATCCTTTATACCTTGATATGTATGTAAAGGAGTACTTAAGTTTTATAGGAAAGATCTATAAACTTTCGAATATAAAAGAGCGTGTAGAAGAAGTTATACAACAGGTGGGACTGCAGAAAGAGCAGCACAAGATCATCGGTGCGCTCTCAAAAGGATATAGACAACGAGTTGGATTAGCACAAGCAATTATTCACGATCCTGAAGTGCTTATTCTCGATGAGCCAACATCTGGTCTTGATCCAAACCAATTAGAAGAGATTCGTGGTTTGATCAAAAAGATCGGTAAAGAAAAGACCGTGATGCTCTCCACTCACATTATGCAGGAAGTTGAAGCAATATGTGATCGCGTGATCATTATTAAAAATGGTAAGCTTGTAGCCAACGAAACAGCAAAAGAACTTCAATCCGATAAGGAAACACAAGTTGTTTATGTTGAATTTGAAGGTGCCGTAACAAGAAATCAATTAAGCAAAATTGCTGCCGTGAAGAAAGTTGAGGTTGTAGAAGATAATTGTTACTTGCTGGAAACCGCTGTTGATATTGATGCACGAAAAACAATCGCAGAATATGCTCAAAAAGAAAATCTGTTGATACTTACACTTCGAAGAGAAGAAAAAAGTCTGGAAGCAGTGTTCAAATCGTTAACCAAATAGAGTTATTCGAATCGTTTTATCCAATACCTGAAATAAAAGAATGGAATTGCTGATCGCAATAGCATCCATGCGATTATCGACCACCACACAATTTCCAACCCTGGATAAACGAAGTGCCCAATAAACAGCACAGGCATAAATCCTGCAAAAGTAGAGATGAAAAGGACATTACGCAGGAACTTCGCCATACCCATTCCTTTGAAAACTCCATCAAGTGCAAAAGCTACAGCGTTTATTGGTAAACAGATCGCAAAAAGATAAAGAACGTCCGGATAAACTTCCCAAACCGCATCATTATCGATCAGCAAGCTCATTATGGAACGATCGAAAATCATTAGAACACCCGCTAGCAAAAAGGAAACAAGTACACTCAGCAATAAATTTCGCTGTAAATTTCGCTCCATGGACGCTTTATCACGAGCCCCTAAAAACTTACCAGCCATCGCGTTTGCAGCAGTGGCAAAAGCATCAAGAAAGAACGCTGAAAACAACCATAAATTCAAAATGACAGCATGAGTGGCCGCTTGAACTGTCCCGTAAATATTAGCAAACTTATGAGTTAGTATTAGAGCTATGTTTAGTGTCAGTGTCCTCAATACCAAATTCCCGGCAATTAGCAGTAGTTCTGGAAACTTTGGGTTTAATCGTTTGATCGTATTAAACAGCTTGATCTTAGAGTGAAAAACAAGAAAATAAAGAGTGAGTACAAACATTACAAACTGAGCAATAAAACTAGCGTAAGCCGCACCTTCAACACCCATAGGATCAATAAATCCACCCCAACCAAGAATTAAAACAAAATCAAGCAGGATATTCAACGCACCTCCAACAACTGATATGATCATTGCCCAAACCGTATTCTGGATTCCACGGAAAACTCCAAAAACAGAAAAAGTGATCAATGTAAATGGAAAGCCCATTACCCGAATATCATAATAAGCAACAGCATCTCTTAAAATAGGACCAGATGCAGAAAGCAAATGTTCAAAGATCAGTCCTGAAGTCAACATAGTACCAACCATTGCGATCAAGCTAACAACTGCATTAAAATAGATCATTTGGGGAATTAAAGAGCCCACTGTTCGCATTCTACCCGCACCATAAGCTTGAGATACTACAGCTGAGATCGCACTTTTCATTTGTGCAAAGATCCAGACAAGTGCTGAAAGAACACTTCCGGCCAACCCAACCGCTGCGACCGCAGATAAATTCTCATTACTGGCATCAAACGCATCACTACCAATGTTTCCCACAACAGCAAGATCTGTTAATGAAAGAACAGGTTCTACTATACCTCCCAACATAGCGGGAACCGCTAAGTTCATGATCGATCTATATGTCGGTTGCTTAACAGGTAATTCCATTCGAGACAAAGATAGTATAGATTTACTCTGAATGAAGAGATAAAGTAATTTCTAAACTCGATGATTACTTGTAAAACAATAGACAAAAGTTACTTTCTATCGACTGTTTTTCAATACCTTATATTTTTTCAATGAAAATTCTTAATTATTGACTTCTATCAAGATGTTATATTTTGTATATTCGAAACAAAAACTACTACTATGCATAAAGCACTGCTACTAATATGCGCTGTTGCGTGTACTTTATTATCAACCGCTCAATTTTTAGAGAACAAAGGCCAAGTGGTCGATCTAAACCAAAACTTTCACCCCGAAGTTGATTATTATGCGGGAGTTGGAAATGCTTCCGTTTTCTTCGAGAAAGATAAGGTCGTATTCAATTTTAGGGAAAAGGAGGAGTTTGATTTCTCTCAGCCCAAATTCCAAAACAACAAGGATCTGAGAGACAGTATCAAATCGACTTTGGGTTCAACTTTTCACAGGTTAGATCTTCAATTGATCGGAACAAATTCTGAAGTTGAAATTCGAGGTGAAGAAAAAACAGATCATTACACCAACTTTTTTCTAAATAAGCGAGAAAACATTCGAAATGTGAGCTCTTTCAATACAGTGCGTTACCATGATGTTTATCCTGACATAGACTTGATTTTTCACTTTACTGAAAATGGACTTAAATATGATTTCATCCTTAAAGAAGGTGCTAATATTAGAGATATTAAATTCAAATACGCAGGTGCTAAAGAAGTGAAGATAGACAGTGAAGGTAAACTTCAGATCGTTACAGAATTTGGTAAGCTTGTAGAGGATATACCTTTATCGTTTCTTGACGATGATAAAAACAAAGAAGTTAAAGTTCAATACGATCTAAACGAAAAAAACGTCATCCAATTCAAAATGGAGGAAATATCGTATGAGCAACTAACCATTGATCCTTTCCTCTCGTGGGCGACTTATTTTGAAGGATCTATTGGAGATAATGAGCTGGATTACTACTCTTCAATTGCAGATGATCTTGGAAACTACTTTCTAGAGGGGTGGATCAATGATGATGCAAATGATTACCCAACTGTAGATCCGGGTGGATCAGCATACTTCCAAAACTATGTTTCAAACAATTTATACATCGCAAAATTTGATGCAGACAGAAATTTAGTTTGGGCAACATATTACGGTGGCTCAACTTCGATTGACTGGTCTACCGCAACAGATCCACTTGCTATCCATGGTACAACTCTACATTTTGTAGGAAGTCAGTTAAGTACAGATGCGCCTTTAGTTAATGGAGGTGGTTACTATTACGGTGCACCGAGTAGTGATCCATATTGGTTGAGAATAAATAAAAATACGGGAGAACTGCTTCATGCAACTGCATTCCCTTCTCACACGAGTTCTCAGCCAAGTGTAGCAACCAGTAATTCTGGGTTAGTAGCCATCATACAACAAACATATGATTTTGGAAACCCTGAGATCGTGAATCGTCCTGGCGCTTATAATCAAGCTGTAAATGGTGGTTATCAAGACATGCATATCATGTTGTTCAATAGTAGTTTCAATCTAATTTGGGGGACATTTTTAGGTGGGCCAAATACTACGGATAATTTTCACGTTACTTTTGACGATAACGACAATATATTTTTTGTGGGTGAAGCGAATAATACATTTTCTCCTACAGCCGCGAATACTCATTTACAAAGTTATCCAGGCTCATACTATCAAAGTACTTATTCAGCAGCCATGGGTAACCATGATCTGATCATAGGTAAATTCAATGCTAGTGGTGCACTGATCTGGCATACATTATACGGTGGAGATGCCTCTGATGGACTAAAAAGTCAGATGGGTAATGGATCTCGTGTAATAATTGATCCAGACACACAGGACCTGATCGTAATTGGAGGTACCAATAGTTCTAACTTTCCGGTACAAAACCTCACAGGAGCTTACAATATGAGTACGGCTCCAGCAAACAATGATCCTAATTCAGGTTCATTCTGGGATTTCAACAGCTTCATTATAAAGTTTAACAACGACGGAGCACGTAACTGGGGTACATACTGGGGAGATGATCCAAGTGGTGATCTATTATACGATGCAGTTTTTACCGGTTGTGATAAGTTTATCGTAAGCTCAAGATCAGATAGTCATGCTACAATACCATCTGCTACTGGTTATAATCAAGCAACAGGTGGACAAGGATTTTTAATGCAGTTTGACGCTAACTTCTCAGCAGAATGGTCTTCTTATGTTAGTAGCGATATGGGAGAACCAACAATCGCACATTCTTCTCTCGACAACAGACTTTATATTGGTGGTTCAACATGGTCAGAATCTATAACTACTTTTAACCCAGGAAACGGGGCTTATTATGATGACACGAATGATGACCCTGATGCAGGAACAACAAGTCCTGCCTTTATCATTTATGAATTGGATCTGAACCCACAGATCTCAGGCCCCGCGACAGCTTGTACTGGTGAAACAATTTCTTTGTCTGGCTCAGGGACTCCAGCTGGCAGTAATCCATGGTCAAGCTCAAATACAGGTGTCGCTATCGTTGACAATAGTGGAAATGTGACAGGTCAGTCTGCAGGCACAGCAGTAATCACCTACACAGATAATGCAGGTTGCTCCGCTAATTATACAGTTACTGTTAATGCCGGACCAACTGCATCTGCTTCTGCCGTAAGCACAACCGTTTGTGAAGGAGATAATATTCAATTGACTGGTAATACTGTAGGAGGAGCGACTTATTCTTGGACTGGACCAAATGGTTTTACTAGTTCAAATGAAGACCCAACTATATCAAATGCAGTTGCTGGAGACGCTGGAACATATTCCCTGGTGATTACTTCTGGTGGATGTAGTTCTGCTGCAGATAATGTGAATATTACGGTAAACAATAATCCGACAGCAAATGCTGGAGTTGTTTCAAATACAATATGCGCAGGAGATGATATTGAATTGACAGGTAATACAGTTTCTGGAGCGACTTATTCCTGGACTGGACCAAATGGCTTCACAAGTTCAAATGAAGATCCTACGATCAGTGGAGCAACTACAGCAGCCGATGGAACATATTCTTTGACAATCACTAACAATGGTTGTACTTCGGCAACAGATAATGTGAATGTTACGGTTAATCCAACACCAACTGCAAATGCGAACGCCACATCAACATCTATATGTGAAGGAGATAATATCGAATTAACTGGAAATACCGTTTCAGGCGCTACTTACAGTTGGACAGGACCAAATGGTTTCACAAGCTCTGACGAAGATCCTACTATTAACAATGCGACGAGTTCAGAAGCAGGAACATATACCTTGGTTATTACGCAGGGCTCATGTTCCTCAGCTGGAGACAACGTCACCGTTAGTGTAGATCCGGTTCCGACCGCTATTGCAGGTGCCGTAAATGGGGCTGTCTGCGAAGGTGATGATATAGAGTTAACTGGAAATACCGTTTCTGGTGCTACATACAGCTGGACTGGACCAAATGGATTTACAAGCTCAAGTGAAGATCCAACTTTAACTGGTGTAACAGTTGCTGCAGATGGAACATATTCTTTGGAGATCACAGTTGGTTCTTGTACTTCTGCTAGTTCTGGTGTTACAATTACTGTAAATGAACCAGCAACTTTATCAGCTTCCGGTACTGACATATCTTGTTTTGGAGAAGCCGATGGTGAAGCAACCGTTTCTGCAACAGGAAATGGACCTTTCTCATACAGTTGGTCACCTTCTGGAGGTAACGCTGCGACCGCAACTGGTTTAACAGAAGATACCTATATTGTAACAGTAACAGATAATAACAACTGTGAGTCTACTGAAACTGTAACTATCAATGAACCTACCGAGATCGTTCTAACGACATCTACTACTCAATCTCAATGTACGGTTGACGATGGTTCAGCAACGGTAAGCGCTTCAGGCGGATCTGGAACATACACTTATCAGTGGGATGACGCCAATAGTCAAACAACTGCTACTGCAACTAATCTCGGAGCAGGAAGTTATCAGATCACTGTTACTGACGACACCGGATGTTCTGCCTCAGAAACAGTCAATGTTAGTGCAGTGAATGGTCCAGCGGTAACAATCATTAATGTTTCTGATGTTGACTGTCCAAATGGACAAACAGGAAGTGCAGAAGCAGATGTAACTGGAGGAACATCACCATACTCTTACGAGTGGACTCCATCAAACCAGACTACTGCAACTGCAACAGGACTTTCTGCAGGAAATTATACTGTACAGGTAACGGATGATGCTGGATGTATTGGAACTGCGAATATTACCATAAATGAACCCGCACCTTTTGATGTTTCAGCCACGGTGAATGATGCAAATTGTGGACAAAGCAACGGTGATGTGATCGTCACTGCAAGTGGAGCTAATGGAAACTTATCCTACGATTGGTCTCCAGGAAATGAGACAACAAATTCTCTACTGAATATTTCTGGAGGAACGTATAGCTTGACGATCACTGATGATCAGGGATGTACATTTGATACTTTATTTGTTGTTAATGCTACAGGTGGATTCTCTGCAGTTGTAACCCCTGATACCGTAACAATCGACCCAGGTGATCTTGTAAACATAAGCACAACTGTAGATCCAAATGTTTCTGGAGAAACATATTCATGGTCTCCATCTGATGATCTATCATGCTCTGATTGTCCTGATCCAGTGGCAAGTCCAGATGAGTCAACAACATACATCGTCACGATCCAAACGGCTGATGGATGTTCAGAGACTGACACTGTTCAGATCTTTGTAGATGACCCTTGTGGAAAAGTGTTTGTCCCAAATATGTTCAGCCCAAATAATGATGGAAAAAATGACGAACTATGTGTTTATGGAGGATGTCTGACATCATTTGAAATAAACATTTACAATAGATGGGGAGAAGTAGTTTATCGTTCGAATGATCCTGAGATGTGTTGGAATGGTACTTACAAAAACGAACAACTGAATACGGGAGTTTTTGCCTATAAGTTGATCTATGTTGATCAAAACGGCGAAGAACAATCGGAATCAGGTAATATTCAACTTATCCGCTAATCATAAAACGAAACTACTATGAAAAAGAATAATACAATTACCACAGCAATAGCAGCAATGTTGACTTGTTTCAGTTTTGCGCAGGATATTCACTTCTCAGGAATGGATTATTCACCTCAAAATTTAAATCCCGCTCTGGCAGGTGCAAATTTTGACGTGCAGGCGAATATAAACTACCGCAGCCAGTGGAACGCTGTTGCAGCACCTTTTCAAACGATAGGTGCTAGTGCCGACATGAGAATACCAAATAGTAATCAAGATGCCAATGGAAACTTCGCTATTGGTCTAAATTTTTTCAATGATCAAGCTGGAGAACAGTCGATGAGCTCGAACAATGTTGCCATTAATGCAGCCTATCATTTGAAAGTAAACGAAAATAGTACTATCGGATTAGGAATGAATACAGGCTTCGGCCAACGTTCACTTGCCATTAGCGGAGGACAATGGGGAGCCCAATATGATGGAGAAGACTTTAACCCAACGCTGTCTTCAGGTGAGGTTTTCAATAACCCAACATTTTCGTATTTTGATGTCGGAGCTGGAGCTTTGTATAGATTTAGCCCAGAACCAAAGTCAAGAAACAACAATGGTACAGTTGTAAATATAGGTCTGGCTGCTTATCATGTAAATAGACCAAACTTCTCCTTCATCGGGGTTGAAGAGGATCCACTTTATGTTAGATGGTCAGGGTTTGCAAATGCAAGAATTGGAATAGGAACAACCAAAATGGCTGTTGAACCAGCTGTATACGCTCAGTTCCAGGGACCAAATATGGAATTATTACTGGGAACAGATTACCGGTTTTTCTTAAGTCAGGAGACATCAGCTGCCGGACAACCTGGTGGAACATCTCTTGCTTTAGGTCTATTCTATCGTAATCAAGATGCATTGATTTCAAGATTTTCTGTTCGTTTCGGACAATTTGATGCCGGTATGGCTTATGACTTCAACCTCTTCTCTTCATTGAGAGAAGTATCGAGTGCTCGAGGAGGTGTAGAGGTATTTTTACGATGGGTAATGAGTAATGCATTTGACAGCTCTCGCGCTAGGATTTGATCATGGTATTTCTAAATTTGTGATTGAACTAAAAATAAATTGATCATGAAATTAATATCTATCCTATCTGCGTTCACATTACTATTTTTGGCAAGTTGTGGAGAAAGTACTGACGCAGTAGAATCAGGAACTTACAAAGGAACTATTTCCGAAGTTGAAGCAGAGAAGTCTGAGATCTATGTAAAGACGGATGATGACAAAACATTAGAGCTCTACTTCATCGAAGAAACTGTACTTACTAAAAATGGCGAAAATGCTGAATTTTCTGCATTAGAAGAGGGGCAAAAAGTTGAGGTAGAAGTTGAAAAAGTTGGACAACGTTTAGACCCTCTATCTGTAAATATTATTGAATAAATGGATTCAGTTCCTTCAATATGGCGAACAGAAGTGCTTCATGCACTTTCTGTTCACCTTCCTATAGTTGCCCTAACCCTCGCTACCCTACTCTTCATCTCTTCATTTCTTATCAAGCAGAACTGGATAAAACCGGCGTCTCAATTTTTATTGATCATCGGAACGATTGGAGCATGGATAGCCGTTTTCACAGGTGATGCTGCCGACGGCATTGTTTCCAGGGAATTGTGCGATCCAAGAGTATTAAAAGACCATGAAAACTCAGCATTAACTACCTCTTTCTTATTTACCGCTGCAAGCATAATAACCGTAGCCCAATTGTTTTGGATCAGAGATCGATTCAGCGTCTTTATCAGAGTTATAAATTTGATTCTTTTGATCGTAGGCATGTCATTCCTCCTTTATGTCGGACACTTAGGTGCCTCTCTTGTATATCAACAGGGTGCTGGGACTTTTCAACCGTCTGAAGACTGCTCGGAGTTTGTAAATTGAATTGATCGACAAAGCTTGATGTGTTAATCAAAATATCTGTATTTTCGCTTCCTAATTAAACAACTTATGGATTTACTGGAGACGATCATATTAGGAATCATTCAAGGCTTAACCGAATTTCTTCCCGTATCCAGCAGTGGACATCTTGAGCTTGCTAAAGCTATGTTTGGCGGGGAAGTGATAGGTGAGGAAAGTATGATGACTACAGTTGTACTTCATTTTGCAACAGCATTGAGTACGGTGGTTGTATTTAGAAAAGATGTTGCTGAGATCATAAGTGGCCTATTTAAATTTAAAAATAATGAGTCCTTTAATTTCTCAATGAAGATCATTATTTCTATGATCCCGGCAGCACTCGTTGGTTTCTTTCTGGATGATGTGATTGAAACATTCTTTGATCGTCAGATCCTTCTTGTGGGAACAATGCTTATCCTAACAGGAGGTTTATTATTTCTGGCGGATCGAGCTAAAAAAACAAACAATAGTGTTAGTTACCCTAAGGCATTTATAATTGGTATTTCACAAGCTATCGCCATTCTTCCTGGGATATCTCGATCGGGAGCAACGATCGGAACATCTGTATTGCTTGGAATAGATAGAGAGAAAGCTGCTAGGTTCTCTTTCTTGATGGTTGTTCCATTGATATTGGGGAAAATGGCCAAAGATATACTCGACGGTGCGTTTTCAGCTGAAAATGTTCCCTTTCTAGAATTATCGATAGGTTTTATCGCCGCTTTTCTAACTGGACTTGTCGCATGTACCTGGATGATCGCTCTTGTTAAACGAAGTAAATTGTCCTGGTTTTCAATTTACTGCTTTATCGTAGGAGGTATTGCCATCGTTTGGGCTCTAGTTTAGCGACCAGTGTTTGAGAAAGGTCTACCGATCAAAAACATTGTTGGTCTTTTACTAAGATCAAAAGCATGTTTTCTCCAATCCGCAACAGTCATAGTCTGAATTCTCTCTGTAGGCAAAGTAAGGTCACACGCTATGCTAAGAAATGTTGTGTCCATGCATTCATTTAAAAGATCCTCAAGAACATTCATATTTCTATAAGGTGTTTCCATGAAAATTTGAGTCTGCCCTGTTTTTGTTGCTGTTTTCTCGTAATCCTTGAACGTTTTAATACGTTGCTTTCGTTCCCTTGGCAAATATCCGTGAAAGATGAAAGATTGTCCACTAAATCCACTCCCCATCAATCCAAGTAGAATTGATGATGGTCCAGTTAACGGACTTACAAATACACCCTTTTGATGAGCAAATGCAACAAGATCCGCTCCAGGATCGGCTACTCCAGGACATCCTGCTTCAGAAATTATAGCGACGTCATTCCCCTCAAAGATAGGCTTGATCATTGTTGATAATTCAGAAGGTTTAGTCTTCTTATTCAGAATAAAAAACTCACTATCATCAATTGGAAATTCTCTATCCAGTCTTCGCAAATATCTTCGAGCTGTTTTAATATTTTCAACTGCAAAAAACCTTGTTTTTATTGCTAATGCTTTTACTTCATCAGGAATGACATGGTCCACCTCATCCGAACCCAAGGTCATAGGCATTAAAAATAATTTACCCTTCGCCATAGGTCGCTTTTAAATCGTTCACTAATTGGTCCGTAGCATTATCAACTAATTGAAAAACATGCTCAAAACCCTCTTCTCCTCCAAAATAAGGGTCTGGAACTTCCATATCTTCTCCTGGGTGACTCAAATTGAGCAGAAGATCAACTTTTTCCTTATCTGAATTATTTCGTGCCAGCTTTAAAACATTTTCCTTGTTGCTTAGATCCATCACGAAGATTCGATCAAAACGATCAAAGTCCTCTACTTTAAACTGTCTTCCTCTGAGTTCATCAATAGGAACTCCTTTTGATTTAGCTGTTGCTCGCATGCGATGATCTGGAGCTTCGCCTACATGCCAATCACCAGTTCCAGCAGAATCTATTTCAACTGGAAGTCCATGATCTTTCACCTTTTTTCGCATTAGACCATCCGCAAGAGGTGATCTACAAATATTACCTAAACAAACCATTAAAATTTTCATCTATGTTGGCTTTTGATTTTTTATGACTTTCCAAAATAGTCGAGGGAAAAAGCGTTTTAGTGTGACCGCTTTTATTTCTTTGTTTCCTATCAACACCTCCTTTTTTCTCTTAACAGTAGCAGAAATGAGTTGTTTAACACATTCTTCAACAGACATCCCTGTTTCTTGATTATGATCCATTTCCCCATGTGCTGACCCATCACCTTTTAAGGCACTTTTCGAAATTGGAGTATTGATCTTTCCCGGACATGCGATGGTCACATATATATTGTTTTTTGCTTCCTCCAAAAGTAAGCTTTCATAAAAACCATGAAGTGCATGCTTTGAAGCACTGTAAGCTGACCTCAAATAAAAACCAAATTTACCGGCAATACTAGATGTAACAATAATATGACCTGATCTTTGTTTTTGCATTACAGGGAGAACAGCTTTCGTTAAAGCAATATTCCCAAAGTAATTGATCTCCATGATCTTTCTGTCAACATCCATTGAAGTAGACGATACTTCACTTCTCTGCGATACTCCACCACTATTGAACAAGTAATCAATACGACCGTACTTTTCAATTACGCGCTCTGCCAATTCAGCATAACCTTGATTTTCATTCAGATCGAGCTGAAGAACAGTATGTGAATCATTATGAGGTAATTCAGATTTAATTTCCTCCAATTTATCAATACTCCTAGCAGATAAAATTAGCTTAGCTCCTTGTTGTGCAAGCTGACGACAGATCTCCTCTCCTATTCCCGAAGAAGAACCTGTTACCCATACCACTTTATCTCTAAAAGTTGTCATAGAACAAAAGTATAGAAAAGCATTGAAAACGGCTCATGAGCACTAAAAAAGAAAAGTTTATCTTTGCTTCATATTTTTTTGAGATGCTAAAGTCCTTTTCCTTTTTAAAACATTCCTCTGTACTAGTATTAATGATCTTTTCATTGATCAATCTAGAGGCACTATCTCAAACAGACGATTTCTCTGCCAAGAATCAATTTTACTTTTATTGGGGCTATAATAGAAGCGCTTATACAAAAAGTGATCTAACCTGTGTTGGGCCTGGTTATAACTTCACGATGAATGATCTTCAAGCATCTGACAATCCAGAAAGGTTTAATCCTAAAGTTTATTTCGACCCTAAAAAGATCACAATTCCTCAGTTCAACTGTAGAATAGGTTATTTTTTTGGAGATCATTGGGGCGTTTCGTTAGGATATGATCACATGAAATACGTGATGAACAACAAGCAAACGATCAGGTTGACTGGACATATTGACGATACAATCAATACAAGTTGGACTGGAAATTATAGTGACCAGGAAATGTTAACGAATACAAAGTACATCCACTACGAAAATTCAGATGGTCTTAACTATATGCGTATTGAAGTGAATAGAGTTGACGAACTGCTGAGAAAAGGGAAAAATGATTGGTTTAAATTAGAATCTCAGTTGGGAATCGCCTCAGGATTCATGCTGTCGTTCAATGATTTCAATTTTGCTGGATTACATACACGTAAAACAGTTTCTATATCCGGATATGGATTATCCATTCACCCTGGTATGAGAGCATTGTTTTTTGATCATATTTTCCTTCAGGCAAACCTTGCTGCTGGTTTCATACATCAAACAAGAGTTCAGACTCGACCTGATAATAATCAAAGTTTTGCTTTCCAGAAGTTTGGGTATATCTCTCCAGAAGTTGTGTTTGGTTGTAAATGGAGATTTAAAAGAAAAACGTAATTGATTAAAGTCGTTTTCGAATCAGATCTTCCAAACAATCAATAAAACGTGGATGATCATTTGTACTTGGAACTAATTGTACCTTCTCTCCTCCTACTTTTTCAAAATCTTCCTGGTATTCTACTCCGATCTCTACAAGAGTTTCTAAACAATCCGCAACAAAAGCAGGGCTAAAAACAAGGATTTTTTTGGCTCCCTCGTGCCCCCACTCTTCTATTACCTTATCAGAAAATGGAGTTAACCATTTCTTATCTAATCGAGATTGAAATGCAACTGTATAGTCACCTTCTGACAATCCGATCTTCTCTGCGATCAATCTTGTAGTCGCATAACATTGTGCTTTATAACAGAATCTGTTTTTTTGGTTGATCTCTGTTTCACAAGGTTGATCCTCACACAAACCATCATCATAAACCTTGTCAACATGACGATCAGGAAGACCATGATACGAGAACATGACCTTATCGTAATTCTTTATATTGAATTCCTTTGACCGTTCAACTACTGCATCAATATATGCTTCATGCTCGTAAAAGTCTGAAATGATAGAGATCTCAGGAATGACCCACCATTTTCTTATGATACGCATTGCTTTATCAATCGCAGATCCTCCAGAGGCACTTGCATATTGTGGGAATAAAGGCAGAATAATGATCTTTTCGTAGTTCGCACGACGCATTTCATCTAGAACCTTTTCCATAGATGGATTCTGATAACGCATAGCCATATGGACTGTAACATTCTCTCCTTCTAATCTGGCTTGCAACAGTTTTTTCTTACTTTCCGTGTAAGTTAGCAATGGGGATTCATTGTTGCTCATCTCCCATAGCTCCTTGTAAACTTTTGCCGATTTCGGAGCACGAAAGGGAACGATAATTCCATTTACCAATAACTTTCTCCCTAACCACGGAAGATCAATTACTCTTGGGTCGTTCAAAAATTCAGTCAAATACCTACGTACATCACTAACTTTTGGACTATCTGGTGTTCCCAATTGAATTAAAAGTACTCCGGTCTTTTTCATAGGATCTGTTCTAAATACTAAAATTGAAACAGCGCAAAGATAGAAAGGTTTGAAACTTTGAACTTATGATCATAAAAAAACCTTCCTGAAAGTGAATTCAGAAAGGTTTCTAAGGTAAATTAATTTCGATCTATTTCTTCACAAACTTGATCGTTTGGATCTTACCATCTCTCGTCAACTGAAATAAGTAGATTCCAGGATTTAATTTTGAAACATCAAAAGTTGTAATGAGTGATTCAGTAGTTCCAGATTTTATCTCTTTTCCAGTAATATCAACTAAACGAAACTCACTGTTTGCGTCAGTTCTAAGGTGTATATTTTCTTGAGCAGGGTTTGGATATACCATAGTCTGAGTTGAAAACTGCTCCTCTAACCCTACATCTCCTCCATTAAAGGATAGATCATCTAAATGTAAAACACTACCTGGATTCTCTCCAGCAAAAGCATACATCAAAACACTATCTGGAGTGCCAGAAAGAGTAATAGGAAGTGTAAAACTCGTATACGTCGCATTTGTTGTGAAAGCTTGATAGTCGATGTACAGAACAGAACCTCCCTGATAAAATTCCAAAAGTAGTCCAGCACCAGCATCTAAGTTAGATGGAGCGTATTTGTAAGATCCCGTAAGCTCAACAGGCATTGCTTCATATGGAGCGGGTTCAAAAGGATTCATATTTTGAATATTGATAGGACCTAATGAAACGATAGAACCGATCGTATCCTGATTTTGAGGCTCATACAAAACAGTCATTTCAGCAGCAAATGAACCACTCGCAGCATCAGTTGTTTTTGTAACATTTGCCGGTAAACCAGCCTGAACAATTAACTCATTCAAAGTGTACCAGTCATCTGGGTTTTCAGAACTTATTGTATTCCAATTTTCTAAACTAGGATCAGGAAGATCTGTTGTTGCCGAACCTCCATCAAACATCCTTACATCATCTATCCATGCTTTTGAAACAGGTTGAGGAGCTGCGTCTCCAAAAGGATCACCCATGACAAAACCAATGAACAATTCATCCTGTGTTCCCGTTGCAACACTTATACTTCCTTGAGTCCATGTACTAACTTGACCAAAAGCAGCAGGATAAAGCTCAAGTCCACCAGGTACACCAGAATTAAATCTGATTATCAAAAGATATAGCGTATCATCAACCGCTAGATCTGCTTTAAATTGATATTGCACTTCATCAAAATTATCTGCGTACGTTATCCCACCATCGGGACCATTTGATCCAATTGACCCATGATAGATATATCCGAATGTAGTATCCTGATCATTGGGTCCGAATGTAGCTGCACCGATCTCAGCAGAATACATGGCATCCGCTGCATCTGTAGACTGGAAAACCGTTGCAGGACCAGGTTGTTCACCGTTAGAATCATCCCAATCTAAGAGTGTATCAGCAATTGTCTCAGTTGTCCAGTTCTCAAATCCGCCATTTGCGATCTGACCCATTTGACCAAACAGCATACCGCTTGTAGCACATGTAATTAAAGTAAGTAATTGTTTTTTCATATTTCGTGTTTTTATTTCTAATTCAAAAGTATACCGTCGTGATCTGAAAACCAATGACTTTTGTCACTTATTATACTTTTTCATGTTCAATGATTTTTTACTACTTTCACTTCACAGAAGCTATACTTACTCAAGAGTGAAAAATGAAAGCCCAGATTGACAGGATCATAAAACATATTGCAGTGATCACACTGATCTTATCTGCATTGATCATGGGCTACATTGTATATGAGCTATCCATCACAAAAAATGATATTGCAAGGTCACTTGTGGATAAAACTATCGATAAGACACAACATAAGCTTGAAGACTTTTTTATACCGGTAAGAAATCAATTGAATACCAGTTCCGTTCAGGCTCAGATGAAACCGATCCATGAATTCAATCAAACAGATTACAATAAGTTATTCGTTCCAATCATAGAGAATTATGATCAAATTTCTTCACTAGGAATTGCAACGAATGAAGGTTTTGAGCACGACATACTGTTAGGTGAAGATAAAGAGTGGTTTTCCAGAGAGATTGATATTGATCACAAGGGATTTGTTGAGTACTGGAAGGCGTATAAGATCAATGGAAACAAGGTACATGTAGACTCAATTTGGACAGATACGGCTCAACATGATCCTAGATCACGACCATGGTTCATGGGGGCAGATCACGACCTGGAAGATGTGCATTGGACTGATCCATATATGTTCAACACCACCCGTTTACCTGGAATTACGGTTTCGAAAGCATGGATAGACCCTTACAATGATTCTCTTCATGTAATTCTTGCATTAGATCTAACCTTGGAAAAGATAAATGACTTCACAAAACATCTTCACCCAACACCAAATGGTGAAGTGCTAATTACCACTAAAAATAAAGCCTTCATAATTGGTGCTCCGCATAATGCTCACATTGATAGTGATCTTGATCAGACACTTTCTCCTACTGATGAAATAAAGATGGAGGAAATGCAGGTTGTACTAAATCATGAAGAGGCAGATGTTCCATTTGCTTTTGACTCTGGGGGGGAAACCTGGTGGGGTGTTGTAAAAGAGTTCAAGCTAAGTAAAAAACAATCTTTCATGATACTGATCGCTCTTCCTGAGAGTGATTTCCTTAGTGAGATCAATGAATCTCAACAACTAATGTCAGGAGGGTTTTTAGGTATTTTATTATTGACATTCCTGATTATGCGAAGCCACAATAAGCAAGTAAAGAGCCAGAAATTACTTCGAAAGAAAAACAAGGATATCAGTTTTAAAAACAAGCTCATCTCACACAAGAACAAAGAGATCATGGACTCAATCACCTATGCGAAACGTATACAGAGTGCCATTTTGCCACCCGAGCGATTAGTAAAATCATATCTGGATAGATCTTTTGTTTTATACCTTCCTAAGGATATAGTCGCTGGAGATTTTTATTGGATGGAGCATCTAGATGACACGATTCTTTTTGCTGCTGCAGATTGTACGGGACATGGAGTTCCTGGAGCTATGGTTAGCGTCATGTGTCATAATGCATTGAACCGAAGTGTTAAAGAATTCGACTTGACTTCACCCGAAAAAATTCTTAACAAAACAAGAGAGTTAGTCCTGGAAGAATTTTCTCAGAGTGATGATGACATGAATGATGGAATGGATATTTCTCTATGTTCTTTGAATAGAAAAACAAAAGAACTTAAATGGGCAGGAGCCAACAATCCTTTATGGATAATTGGTGAAAATGATGAAGTCATCAAGGAGATCAAGCCAGATAAACAGCCTGTTGGTCGACATAGAAAACCAACCAATTTCACCTTACATGACGTAAAACTAAATGAAGGTGATACGATCTACATTTTCACGGATGGTATGCAGGATCAATTTGGTGGACCAAGAGGAAAGAAATTTAAACCAAGTCGCTTAAGAAAGCTATTTTTATCAATCCATAAGCTTCCTCTTATCGAACAAAGAGAACGAATAAAACAAGAGCTCAACGAATGGAGAGGAGAACATGAACAAGTTGATGATATTTGTATTATTGCAGTTAAAGTTTAAAAAATTGCACTTGAATGCTTTCTAAAAAGACTAAATATGGAATAAAAGCACTGACCTACATCGCCAAGGTTTCAGATAAAAACCCTGTCCAGATCGCTGTTATTTCAAAAGAAGAAAACATTTCTCACAAGTTTCTCGAGTCCATTCTATTAACGCTGAAAAAAGCAGGGATTCTAGGTGCTAAAAAAGGAAAAGGTGGAGGTTATTATTTACTTAGATCAGCAAGCGATGTAATGATGAGTGAGGTTATTAGACAACTTGAAGGTCCGATAGCTATGGTGCCATGTGTTAGCTTGAATTTTTATGAGAAGTGTGACGATTGCCCTGACGAAGATAAGTGCACAGTTCATAAATTGATGTTAGAAGTTCGTGATAGTACACTCGGCGTCCTAAAAAATAAAAGTCTTGCGCAGCTCGTGTCTGAGACCAATTAAACTAGAATTCTCTTCTTAAACATTTTTCATTCTAAAAAAATGACTACATTTGTTTCCCTATTATTCCGATAGGGTTTATAAATTAAGTTATGATTTTAGACCAATTTATAGGAAATAAACGTCAAGAGAGAAGAGAATCATCTGCAGATGAACGACCACTACGAAGTATTGTGAAAGCAATAAGCTGGAGGGTTGTAGGAACATTGGATACGATCACAATTTCATGGTTACTGACTGGTGAGTTAACACTCGCATTTTCAATTGGATCAATTGAACTCATGACGAAAATGGTACTCTATTTCATTCACGAACGAGCATGGAATCAGGTTAAATGGGGAAAATAAAGAAATGATGAATATACAAGAACAGAATAATAAACTTAAGGACTTCAGTCCTATTCAAATCGTAGAATGGGCACTGAACCAAGCTGACCGCCCGGTAATAACTACTAACTTTCGTCCTTATGAAGTAGCGATCCTTCATTTGGTCCACAAGGTTGATCCGAGTATAAAAGTTATTTGGTGTGACACTGGATATAATACTTCTAAAACGTATCGTCATGCACATCAGATCATTGAAAAGCTTGATCTCAATATCGATATTTATGTTCCAAAACAATCTGTAGGTTACAGAAACGTAGTGCTTGGAATACCTGAAGTTGATACACCAGAGCACAAGCTTTTTTCTGAGCAAGTGAAATTAGAACCATTCCAGCGAGCAATGAATGAGCACAACCCGGACGTTTGGTTCACTAATCTAAGAAAAGGACAAACAGCATTCAGAGACTCAATTGATATTCTATCACAAGGTAGTGATGGTGTTCTAAAAGTCAGTCCATTTTATTACCACAGTGATGACGATCTAGATGTTTATTTATCAGAACACGAGCTAGAAAATGAATTTGACTATTACGATCCAACAAAAGCGCTAGCCAATAGAGAGTGTGGTATACATCAATAAGTAATTAGTAAATTCTCGGATCAATGTTCCTGATTTAGCTGAATATTTTCATTCTTGAGCCACAAAAAAACGTATATTTGAGAGCAAAGTTAACTCCGAAAAATACGAAGTATGGCACTTGATAAAATTGGTATCGCTAAAAGAATATCTCAAGAAATCGAAGATGGATATTATGTAAATCTTGGAATCGGTATTCCAACGCTTGTAGCCAATTATGTCCCAGAAGATATGCAAGTAGAATTTCAATCAGAGAATGGAATTCTGGGAATGGGTAATTATCCGTTCGAAGGCGAAGAAGATGCAGATCTCATCAATGCTGGAAAGCAAACGATCACTGCAAAACCAGGGGCTGTTTATTTTGACTCTGCCACTTCTTTTGCGATGATTCGTGGTAAACATGTTCAGTTAACTGTACTTGGTGCTATGGAAGTTGCTCAGAACGGAGATATTGCAAACTGGAAGATCCCTGGTAAAATGGTAAAAGGTATGGGTGGAGCTATGGACCTAGTTGGTTCTGCTGAGAACATTATCGTTGCCATGATGCACACAAATAAGAAAGGAGATTCAAAATTACTGAAAGAATGTACCCTTCCTTTGACTGGAGTAGGATGTGTGACAAAGATCGTTACGAACCTGGCCGTTCTCGAAGTAAGAAACGGTAAGTTCCATTTGCTTGAGAGAGCTCCGGGAGTATCAGTAGAAGAGATCAAAGAAGCTACAGCTGGAGATCTTGTTGTTGAGGGTGAAATACCTGAAATGAATATTTAGTCCAATCCGCTTCTAATGATCAAAAAGTTATCTATTCTTATTCCTGCTTACAACGAGGAGGATACCATAACAGCAATTTTAACGAAAGTTTTAGAGGTAAACCTGCGTGATAATGTTGCAAAAGAGATCATCATTGTAAATGACTGCTCAAAAGATAAAACTGTAGAAAAAGTTGAGTCATTTATCAAGTCAAATCCAGACGCTGACATTCGCTTATTTTCTCAAGATAAGAACATGGGGAAAGGCGCAGCTATCAATCGTGCCATTCAGGAATGTTCTGGAGACTATCTCATTGTTCAAGACGCAGACCTTGAATACGATCCTGAGGAATACAACCATCTTCTGAAACCCGTATTTATGGACAACGCAGATGTTGTTTATGGATCAAGGTTTATGGGACATCAGCCACATCGTATTTTATTCTTTTGGCATTCGATCGGAAACAAGTTCCTTACTCGACTGAGCAACATGATGACCAATCTCAATTTAACAGATATGGAAACCTGTTATAAACTGATTCGGTCTTCTATTGCGAAGGACATCAACATCAAAGAAAATCGTTTTGGAATAGAACCTGAGATAACCGCCAAACTTGCAAAGGTTAAACGAATTAAGATCTACGAAGTAGGTATTTCGTATTATGGAAGAACTTACGAAGAAGGGAAGAAGATTGGCTGGAAAGATGGTTTCCGTGCGATCTGGTGTATTTTTAAATACAAATTCTCAAATTAAATCTAGTACCTGCGCTTCTTGAATAAGGCATGATGAAGATTTCTGTAAACCAGAGAAAATTCCAGTGATCCCCCGCTATGTGAATTTCTTAATGGCGAGATGGTTGCATCATATGAGATTCCAAACTTAAATCCTTTCCAGTCTATCATAACTGCTGGAATAATTGCATCACCCGCTCGATAATATAAACCTGCAGCAAAATATGCCTCTTGTTTCAAAGCAGTAGTTTTCGTTCCTTCTGATAGTCTGTATCTCATTAAACCGCCTAAAGTGATCTGACTCTGTGGTCCTTGAAATATTCCAACGGCGTTGGCGTCTACACTCCATTTAGAACCACTAAAATCCTTCACAAAAGAAGCATGTCCAACATACTTTCTATAGATGAAATCGTTCGTCAAACCATTATACTTAACATCAGGTTGATTTACATGAAATACTGCAAATCCAGCTTGGATCTGAACACTTTCATTTCTGGCGAACGTACTATTGTTCCCGTCATAGAGGTAATTAATACCAAATGACATGTCGAAGTAATTGTTAGATTGAAGTGTAGTTCCTTCAGCGGTAGGAAGCAAAGGGTCATATGTCTCACCATTCCACTGATCAGAGAATACAAGAGAATTCATATCTCCTCCTCTCATTCCAATTCCACCTTGTAAACCTGTAGATAGCTGATGACCTCCACCCATTGGTAAAATTCCGGAAACACTTAACATTCCTTGCCTACTTCCATAGTTCGCATCACCACCTATGTCATTCCACAGCATGAGTCCTAAACCTAAATGTGCTTTATCGTTTGCGCGAGTTTTGAAGAAATTCACGTCCGCAGAGAATGCCGTGGTTTGAAACTGAGTACTTGAACCGAGCCATTGACTTCGGTGACTAATAGCAACTCGCTCCCATCCATTATATACACCCGTTGCTCCTGGATTGATCCAAAGCGGGTTTTGTGCATTTTGAGAAAAATGTATATCCTGTGACCACGAAATGATGGACAACAAGACAAAAATACTAGTGATCAATGCTCTCATTATCTTATCAATGTTATGTTACCACTCAACTGTTGCTCTGTACTATCATAGTAGGTGACTTTGATAGCGTAAGCATAAACTCCAGTATTCAATAAATTTCCATTGAATTTTCCATCCCAGGAGAAACTCTTTTCATCAGAATAAAAAACTTGATTCCCCCATCGATCATAAATTACGATCTCGAGACTTGCAACATCTGTCCCGACTTTTCCAGTAAAGAAATCGTTGTGCCCATCTGAATTGGGTGAAAAGGCATTGGGAACATGCACTCCAGATAAACCTTCAATAACAGGATCTTCATCTTCGATAAATACAGCTGTTATATAATCAGGTCCTTGTAGATCAACACTATTTGTATCTTCTTCATCGGGTGCATTTAACGGACCAACATCATACTCCCAGTGACTGAACGTAAAGCCAGGATTTGCAGATGCTTTTAACAGCGTCTCTATATTTCCAAAATATTCAGCGTTCCACGGAAAGCCAGGAGCCCAAATTGAATTGACCTTTACTTCACCTGCACCAACCGGAGTCACATCAATTGTAAGGTCATAAGGACCCTCAAGATCATAGCAATCAACAAGACCATCATTTATGGCTTGACATCTAGCTAGAATAGAATCCTTCAATTTTTGAACTGCTGCATCATATCCAGCCTGCGTTCCTCCCCAAACTTGAATTTGACGAGGCATCTCATCTGCAAATGTATTAAGCATTGAATCCAGTAGTGGTATCGTATAATCACAAGAAAAATAAGTGTTATTTAGATCAATGTATCTTGTTTTATAAAATTGAGAAACAATGTCACTTTCATTGATCAATTTTGATAGGATCAGCGTATGACCCTGCCCTCCAGGATCAGGTAAATTTTCAGCATTACAAGGATCTGCTGAAGATGACTCATCAGGTATCCCCGTGTAGTTCACATAATGTCCAAAACAAGCATCCATATCCCATAGCGTATACCTCCACTTCTTTTTTGTCTCATCAGGGTTTCTACCTCTCCACCATGCAGTATTCCAGTTCAACCAATCTTTGGATACTATGAAAGAGTTAAGAACGAAATAATCAATAAGTGATCGCCAATTGTATACGCTATCCACATAGTTGAAATTAGCTGGGTCTCCCATATTGTTATTCTGAATGAAGTTCAGCAAAGCATCCCAGTCAGGCTGTGCATCAGGAGCTCCATATTCTGTCCAGGTAGCACCCCATGTTTTCAGGAATTGAATCCCTTGTTGATTCTCACCATAGAATTCATTTTGATCGTAATAGTAATCCGTGAAATTGTGATCATCATACTTCTCACGCATTTCGTATACACCCCAGTATTCTCCATTCAAATATAGCACACATGGTCTCCACGTTCTCTCATCTAAACGAAGATCAGCATATTGTGAGAGAGTTTGAACAAATGCATCTCTAATGTGCGCCCCGTCCGCTGCCGGATAATTATCATTCGCTCCTGGTTTAAAAATAATTCGTTTGAAATCTGTTCTTGCCTTATTGGGATAGATCTGATGATTGATCTTATGATTGTCACCAAATTCATCTCGTACGATATAATCAAAACCTCGCTGATCATAAGCCCAGGAGTCATTTCCATGCTTATTAAATGAACCAATAGCAGCTTCAATAAAAGAACCATCTTCTTCAAACAATTCCAAATGTCCAGCTGGCTCAAAACTACCACCATTACCATTGGCTACTAGGTCGAAAACACCCGTACCTGCTACAGATACAACTGGTAAATTATGGTCTTCATCAATAAAAAAGGTGCGTGAAACAGGAATACTTGGTTCATCAGCTCCAAAGCTAACTGCCGTAATTACTGTAGTTGTAGTTATGTTTATTGGTCCGGCGTATAGTGTCGATGCTACTGTTGGAATGGAACCATCTAATGTATATCGTACATCAGCCCCTGCTGGAACAGAGATCTCAATATTTTGTGGCCCTACATAAAAACCAGGGGCTTGAACAAATGAAGGTCGGGACATGTAAAAATTCGTTGCTCCGGAGTTCGAAGCATTTGGTGTTGGTGTAGGAAACAAAGACCAGGAATTCGCACCATCAGTTGTCCTACCAAATGAATGATCCTCCTTGGTGATCTTATTAATTAAATGAACACTATCAACAACATTACTTCCAGGATTCGATAGGATCACCCATTCTCCCTCTGTTTGAGAAAGCTTAAACTTCGGATGCAATTCTGCTCCTTGCACTGTATTTCGTCCTGAAAAGTAGATCATTAATCTACCGTTGGCAGGAATTGAAGTACCCGCAGGAATTTGCCATTTTGTTAAATTCGTAGAACGATCTGAAAGGTAATAACCAGAAAGATCGACCGCTGAAGCTCCTGCATTATAGAGCTCAGCAAAATCTTCATTCTCACCAAAAGCATCTTGTACAATTGTTCGGTTCGAACACGAAACCTCATTGATCACAACTTGAGAAAAAGCCTGGAAAGAAAAAAGAACAGATATGAATAGAAACACCCTCATTTTGTACTGTTTTAATCTAAATTTAATAATTTATTAAACTTTTACTTAATTAATGACTAATTTTAGTGGAATATAGTTGCTTCAACTAGGTTTATTAATGTATTGAAACAGAATATGAAACAGTTAGGATTACTCTTATTTTTTAGCGGATTATTATTCTCATTTTCATCATGTAAGAAGGTTGAAGGTGAAGGAGGGTCATCCGAGATCGTCGGAAAAGTGATCATTCGTGATTATGATGCGTTTGGGGATCTGATCGCAGAATATCCAGCACAAGATGAACGCGTTCATATTATTTATGGTACTGAAGATAATTATTATGATGATGATTATGATACCAGTTTTGATGGTACATATAGGTTTCAATTCTTAACAAAAGGAACTTACAAGATATTTGTATATCAGAATTGTAACAGTTGCCCTTCAGGTGATGAAGAGGTGTTAGAAGTTGTAACTATCGAGAATAATAATTCTTCCGTTGTCGCTCCAGACCTGATCATAGAGAAATGAGATATTTCATTATAGTCATCTTTACAAGTCTTTGTTTTGCAGTGATATCACAAAATAGATTGTGGCTCTCTTCAGGCATTGAAACGACTATATTCACTAAAGACCTGGAAATTGAAGGATCCTTTAATTCTCGTTTTTATGACCACGGCAGATATGATAAACTCTTTCCAGAATTTTCTGCAAAGTATGATATAGCGGATTGGCTTAGTGCGAGTATGGATTACAGATGGGTATTCAATCAATCTCGCGACAGCTATGAACGAACTCGAGGTCATCGTATGAACTTTAACACCGAACCACAGGTAGAGTTTGGAAGATTTCAGTTTGAAACTCGTTTGAGGGTGCAATACAGTTTTCGACGTTTTGGAGGAAGTGCTCGCTATGAACCTGATTTCGATAACGCATTTAGAGTTAAAACGACATTGAAATACAACATTGATAATTTTAAGATCGACCCACAATTAGAAAGTGAGTGGTACTATAACATCAATAATGGTCAGGACGGCAAACAGTTTGTAAAGTATAGATTCGCCTTTGGAATTGATATAAACCTACCTGACGATCATGAGATCTCAGTAAAGTACAGATATGATTACGAGTTCAATATCGGGAATCCAGGAAGATTTCACATCTTAAGTATCGGACACAAATTTGAATTCGACAGGGATGATTACAAAACAGGCATGTGATCTACTTCTTGATTCTTAAGCCCACATCAAGCACATGATCAACTGATTCCTGTTGAGTTGCATTGATCAGATCAAACTGATAGTCTCCTTTTAACGGAAAATGTTTAGCTGCAAACTTCACCTCGGTTTGAACAACTGTTCCCGACACATTACCGATCCACGATCCATCTGGCCGCGCTAAAGGTAGTTTTTGAGCTACTTTTGATGTTGTACCGTCCGGTGCAGTTGACAAAACATAAACCCATAAATTACTAAATTCATATTCTGTAGTTGTACGCAACGAAAGGTTAAACTGAAATAAATTCGTTGTATCGTCAACACTCACACTGAATGAAGCTGTATCAGACTTATCCCAGCTTTCATCATCAAAACTGTGAACATCATCGTAATATGCCTTTTCTCCACAACTGTTTAAAGCTATAGTCAGCACTAGAAGTCCCAATGTAAGGAATACGTTATTTCGAGTTATTTTCATTTGGCTTATTTGGTTTTCCTCCTCCTCTTTTTTTATTTGGTTTTCTTCTCTTCTTGTTTGTATTCTTCGGATTATTAGAGTTCTTCGACTTATTATTTGATTTATTATTATCGTTATTCGATTTCTTGCCTTTGTTATTTTGAGGTTTCTTACCTCCTTTTTTTGCTTCATTTTTAGGCCCACCTTTTCCACGATTGGAAGGTTTTCTCCTCTTGCCTTTTCTCTTCTTCTTTTTGAAATTCTGGTCAAAGCGATTTAGATCATCTTGCCCTACACTATTCGTATAATCCGGAGTCTCGATCTCAAAACTTTCTTCAAAATCCTTGAGATCCATTGGCTTTTTCCCATCCTTATTCAGAGCAATGATTTCCTTAACCCTTTCAGGTGAAAGTGCAATAAGACTTGGACCAGCTACATCATCTGTTTGATGCAGGTACCACATTAAACCTTTAAAAACATCCGTTTTGATATGAATACCAATACCTTTTTCTGTTTTTAATTTAATGTCAGTAGATGGAAAATCTTTCAATGCATCCATGTACATGTCCAACTCAAAATTCAGGCAACATTTAAGCTTTCCACACTGTCCTGCTAGCTTCTGTGGGTTAAGTGAAAGTTGCTGATAACGAGCTGCACTTGTAGAAACAGATCTGAAATCAGTCAACCATGTTGAACAGCACAATTCTCGTCCGCAAGATCCAATTCCTCCCAGACGCGCAGATTCCTGTCGAGCACCGATCTGACGCATTTCAATACGCACACGAAATGCCTCTGCCATATCCTTGATCAACTGTCGGAAATCAACTCTTCCCTCTGCTGTATAATAAAAAGTCGCTTTGGAACCATCCCCTTGAAACTCAACATCAGATATCTTCATATCAAGGTTAAGTCTAAGAGCCATTTCTCTGGCACGGTGCATGGTTTCATCTTCTCGCTTACGAGAAGCTACCCACTTATCAATATCTTCTTGAGAAGCCAGACGAATAACCTGACGGGCTTCATGAACTTTAAAATTCGGTGCTTTTTTCTGAAGCTGTATTCTGGCGAGTTCCCCTACAATCGATACCACCCCGACATCATGACCAGGGCTTCCTTCCACTACAATTACATCACCAACATTGAGTGATAAGCCTTTTAAGTTCCTAAAAAAGGACTTTCGGCTATTCTTAAATCGTACTTCAATTATATCAAATTGGCTTTTTCCATTGGGTAATTGCATGTTTGCTAACCAATCAAAAACGCCTAGTTTATCACATCCGCCAGAGCTACAGGTTCCATTATTTTTGCAACCGCGCGGCGTTCCACCTCCGCTGCCACAACTTGAACATCCCATAGTCCTGTATTTTTTTCAAAAATAATAAATCTAAAGGAGAAGTTAACACAATCTTGATTCAATGTCATTCAGACCCTAAATTAGTATTTAGGTTGTCATCTTAAAGATCTCAGATAAACTTAAATTATGTGCAATAAATTAACATTTGTTGGAAAAATGAATTTTCAAGAATCAATTTCATTTAACTAGCTTTGCTTTTCAAAGTACTTTCTATGAATAAAAAAGAACATCTCGAAAACCTAGCCACAATAAAGGAAATTATGGGTAGATCCACTCAGTTTTTATCTTTGAGTGGATTATCTGGTATTTTGGCTGGTATATATGCCCTACTTGGCTCTTTTCTAGTCTATCGTTTAATTGAAAATCATAATAGCGAGTATATAACGCTTGAAAGCTATACTTTCAAAATGATTCTTCTAACGGCTTCAGTTGTACTGCTTTTATCAGTTTTCACGGCCTTATTGTTGACCTTTCGAAAAGCAAAAAAATCGAATGAATCAATATGGAACCCTGTATCGAAACGATTGTTATTCAACTTTTTAATCCCTCTGGTAACCGGAGGAATATTCATTTTTCTATTGATTAGCAATCGAATTTATGGACTTATAGGTCCAGTAACACTGATATTCTATGGTCTATCTTGTGTAAATGCCAGCAAATACACTCATAAAGACATCTTATTTTTGGGACTTTCTCAAATCACTCTTGGACTACTATCAACTGCGTTTCCCGGAAATTCCTTATACTTTTGGGCTTTTGGTTTTGGGGTTTTACACATTTTTTATGGATCAATAATGTATTTCAAGTACGATAGGCAACATTAACAAATTGAAAAATATTCTAAAAAATATTAATAAAGTTTTTGATCACAGAATTCGTCTGGCCATAATGTCTGCACTAATGGTTAACGATTTTCTAGAGTTTAAACGATTAAAAGAATTATTAGGTGTAACTGACGGAAATTTGGCTAGTCATATCAAGGCACTGGAAAAAGAAAATTTTATAATCACTGAAAAACAATTCGTTAACAAAAAACCAAATACAAGGTACAAAATATCTTCAGCTGGTCGAAAAGCATTTAAAAACCATCTGCATGCATTAGAGCAATTGCTAAATCAAGAATAATTTTTTTAACCATGTACTTTGTATTTCAAAGTACTTTTAATTATGTATTATGAAAGAAGAAAAAATGAAAAAAGAGAATACTCAAGAGAGTTTCTGGAAATCCAAATCAGTACAACTAGGGTTAGTCACTGTACTAGCTTTTTTTATGTTGATACCACTTCAATTCGTCCAACATCTAACCCAAGAGAGAAAACTTAGAAAGGAAGATGTTAAAAAAGAGATCTCATCGAAGTGGGGCGGAGATGTAGAGTTTTACGGACCAATACTGAAGGTTCCATATATCAAAAGGTATAAACGAAAAAAGAAAGATCCAGAAGGGAACATTTACTATGATATTGAAACAAAAAGTTTTGATGCATATCTTTTACCTGAAGATTATAATGTTGATGCCGATGTTGATGCTAGCAAAAAACATCGTGGTATTTATGACGCTGTCGTATTCAAAGGTGATTTCAATCTGCGTGGAAATTTTAATCTCGAAAATGTCAAAAAGTTAAAAGTTTCTATGGATGATGTGAAATGGGAGCAGGCTCAACTCATATTGAAAACGTCTAATCTACAATTTCGAAATAATATTAATGTGAAGTTTAATAACAGAGAATATCAATTTCAACCTTCATTTGAAAACAGAAACGCTGAGTTACAATCACTCGAAACGCAAGAAATTAACCTTTCAAAAATTGCGCAAAGATTAAATAGCACATCATTTAATATCGACATTTCATATAATGGTAGTGAATCAATTCAATTTGTTCCAATTGGCCGAACCTCATCATTTCATGTGAAATCGAATTGGGGTGACCCTAGTTTTAATGGAGAATTTCTACCTATCGACAAGACCATTTCTGAAAATGGATTCGAGGCGAAATGGAAAATCTTACATTTCAATCGTCCTATACCACAAACATTCACCAATAATATCCCAGCACTATCAAAACATGGTTTCGGCTTGGAACTAATGGTAACTGTTGATCAATACCAACAAAATGAAAGAGCATCGAAATACGGTTTATTGGTTATAGCTTTAACTTTTATGACATTCTTTTTAATTCAATTGATTAATAATTTGAATGTTCATATCGTTGAGTATGCCATGATCGGTATCGCTATGGTATTATTCTATACTCTATTACTCTCAATCACTGAACATACCAATTTTTCTATTGCCTACTTAATATCATCGATCTCAACGATATCATTGATCAGCATTTACTCCTACTCTCTACTTAGAAAATTTAAACTACTATTCTTTGTAATAGCAACTATGAGTTTAGTATATGCTTACATTTATGTTATCATTCAAATGGAAAGCTACGCTCTATTGTCAGGAAGTATAGGACTTTTTGTGATTCTTGCAATTGTAATGTATTTCTCCAGAAAAATAGATTGGCAGAAATAATATTTATTACTCTACAATATCCTTGAATGGATATTGTAGAGTTTTCCAATCTACCCAAAATATTGCTACTTTCGTATTCATACGAAAATGAACATCAAACTGCAAATATCACAATGGAAAGAAGAACTTCTTGCTCCGAATAAAACTGATGTTCTCGTAAATTTAGACCCTGATACAAATGCTCTCGAGGTCGGGAAAGAGATCATAGAAAACGAAAAAATAAGCCTTCCAATCGAAAGAAGGATCAATAAACTTTTCAAAGCTCATCAACAGTCGATCAAAGAATCAGGAACTCCCATTTTTGGAGTATGCAAAAACACGGTGAAATTTGACTTAGATAATCGAAGCTACACTTTGCCCTTATTCATAGCGAACTGTTCTATCAAAAAAAACAGATTAAATCAAAACTTTGATATTGAACAAAATGAGGCTTTTTATCTTAATCCTTACCTCACTAAACTCGTCAATTTAACTGAGGAATTTGAAGACACTGAGCAATTTCAAGATTGGTGCTCTTCTAATCGTTTCGAAATCGAAATTTCAATTGGTCAGTGGATCGCAAACGTGCATCCTCATCGATTTATTCTGGTAAAAGAATTAGAACGTATTGAAAAACTGAATAAGCTTTCACATGGAACCATGCAACTGTTGGGCGATGAAGGGCAAGATCAAAGTGAACTAGATCTTAATGAGGGGGAACTTTTCAATAGCGATTCAGACCAACAAGCTGTTTACGACAAAGCGCGACTTGAAAACCTGGTTGTTCAAGGACCACCTGGTACAGGTAAATCGCAAGTGATCACCAATCTGATCGGCAAAGCGGTTGCAAATAACAACAGTACTCTTCTAGTGGCTGAAAAGAAAGTTGCTCTCCAGGTTATTTATGATAAACTGAAAAGTTTTGACTTACATCACTTTTGTTTACTTCATCATCACGAATTAAATGCCAGGGACTTTATTCGGTCTCTAGAACAAACCTGGAACCTTCTGGAAAATCGTCAAAAAGTTCAAAGACAATTCTCAACGCCTTCAAAGTTTGCACTAGATGGTTTAGACCTAACGCTCGAACGACTTCGTCAACCAGAACTTATTGGAGGCGTGAACTATTCAGAATTCAAGTCCATGAGTCGTAATTCAAACTTTAAAAGCGTTGATTTTTTCGCCGATGTTCCTGATATCCCTACTTGGAAATCAGATAAGGAACAGTTGAAAAAATTAGAAATAGAAGATCTCAGTGATGAATGGACGTATTTAAAATCCTCTGTTTTTGAATCTGATATTGCCCATTTAGAAAAAAAATTGATCAAGATACGATCACTGATCGAAGAAATTTCAATACCAGAAATTTCAAGAAAGTCGATAGATGAAATGATGAAGAAGTCAGGAATTGCATCACTATTTTTCTATGACGATCTATTAATTTCTCCAGAGATATTCAAACCAAATAGTTCAATACAAAAGAAATTTGTAAAGCACTTCAATAACCTGATAAAGCTGACTGAAGAATGTACAGCTCTGGAGGACGAAAAAAAACATTGGAAAAGGAATTTTAGTCTATCTGAACTCCAGGAATACATCAGTGTTCTCGCAAGTAGCAGTAAATTTGGCTTAAGGAGTCGATTTCAGCGAAAGAAACTTTTGAAATATACTGATCTAGACCTGAAAGATGCTCGATCTACACTTCAAAACTTGATCGATCTTAAAAAGAAAGAGGATGAGCTGATAAAAACAAAACAAGCAATTAGAAAGCTTGGTTTATCAGATGATATGGGAGAACTTGAACATATCAATTATGTTATTAGAAGATCAAAACAGGTCGATAATAACATCATTCAGGAATTGACAAAATGCACAGGTGAACAACTTCAGGAATATAAGAAACTTGCAGATCAGTTGAGTTCAGTCAATAGTTTGATCGTAGAAAACATACTTATCGAACCAAATAAATCTATCAAACCGATCATTCAGAAATTGATCTCTCGTTTAGGTAAAATAGCAGCTAACCTAGATTCGATCAAATCGATAAGTGACAAAACAAAAAAGGTTTGGAGGCTTACGAGTAGCATTAAAAAAGCAGAAGACACAATCCTTTACAGTCATTGGAATCAATTTAGCGGGAGATTTCCAGAGCTCGCAAAAATGGATAATGCTGCGCTTCTAGCTAAGCTAAACAACATAATCGAGCTTAAAAAAGCTGAACATCAACATTTTGGAGTATTCATTCTTGATAGTATACAACAAAACTTTGAAGACTATTCATCATTGCTAGGTATACCAGCAAGAAAATTAAATGAGGAGCAAAAGCGATTTAAAAAAGAACTCAGGAAAGGTAAGTCAATTCTAGTCAAGGCATTCGCAAAAAAAAGAGTCTTCCCATCGATCTATGACCTTCTTGAAAGCGAGGCGAAACATTGGATACATTTACTTCATCCTATCTTCCTTTGTAGTCCATACACCGTTGCCCGCAGTCTTCCAATAGATCACTCTTTTGATCTGGTCATTTTTGATGAGGCTAGTCAAATACCATTGCCTCATGCACTGGGAGGGGTGCAGAGAGGGAAGCGAATAATTGTTGCTGGAGACAGTGAACAGATGGCACCAAGCTTTTATTTTCAATCAAAAAATACATCCACTCATGATCTACTTCATCAATCAAGCTTCTATTGGAGAAACCAAATGTTGACGAATCACTACAGATCTTCCCATGAACGATTAATAGCCTTTAGTAACAAGTATTTTTATGAGGACAAGCTAACTACTTTCCCAAAACCATCTGAAAATTATCCTATTCACCTCATCAATACCGAAGGAAAATTCATTGATCGCGTAAATCAGGAAGAAGCAAAGGTTTCAGCCAAAGAGATTCAGAAGTTGCTCAAAAATGAAAATGGTAGCATTGGAATCGTAGCTTTTAGTCAAAAACAATTAACCACAATCTTAAATCAACTCCCTCCACAAACTGTGGATTTGTTGATGGACGAAGATTATCCCGGATTTGTTCAGTCGCTCGAAAATGTTCAAGGTGATCAATGTGACCATCTGATCATCTCATTAGGTTATGCTAAAGATGAAGATGGTAAGTTTAATATGAGATTCGGTCCACTAAATCAGGAACAGGGTCACAGAAGGCTAAACGTTCTAATGTCAAGGGCAAAAGATAAAATCACGTTTATTCGATCCGTAAAATCTGAGGATTTTAACATTTCTGATAATGAAGGCGTGGAGCACCTGCGAAAACTAATGTTATTTCTTGAGGAAGAACAAAAAGAATCCGTTCATAAATTCCCGAAAGGTATTTCACTAAAAGAAAAAAATCATCTAGTAATTAGTTCTCCTCAGAAGATTTTCGAAAATGCTCTTTCCCTGACCAATTACTTCGATGTACTAACATCCAGAGGATGGAAAGTTTCTATTCAGTTAGAGGATACAGAATGAAGTTGAACAACTTTTTAGAATGTAAACCAATACCACACTTAACTGTTAAGTAGCAAAAATCATTACCTTCACGGCAAAATTTTTAGACTATGGCATCTGCAAATTGGAAAGTAGTTAAAGAATATCAGGATATAACATATAAAAAGTCGGGGCAGGTTGCTCGAATTGCATTTAATCGACCGAATGTTCGGAATGCGTTTCGACCCAAAACGGTTGCCGAGCTTTACGAAGCTTTCCTCGATGCTCGAGAAGACACGAACATAGGTGTAGTACTATTTTCAGCAGAAGGTCCTTCTACTAAAGATGGAATTTATTCTTTCTGTAGTGGTGGTGATCAAAATGCAAGAGGTCACCAAGGTTATGTTGATGAGGAAGGTATGCCAAGACTCAACATTCTCGAAGTTCAACGACTAATTAGATTTATGCCTAAAGTCGTTATTGCTGTTGTGCCTGGCTGGGCTGTTGGTGGTGGACATTCATTACACGTAGTATGTGATCTAACCTTGGCAAGTAAAGAACATGCGATTTTCAAGCAAACAGACGCTGATGTTACCAGTTTTGATGGTGGTTATGGTTCAGCGTACCTTGCTAAAATGGTAGGGCAGAAAAAAGCTAGAGAGATCTTTTTCTTAGGCAGAAATTATTCGGCCGATGACGCTGTAGAAATGGGAATGGCAAACGCATCTATTCCTCATGATGATCTTGAAGAAACAGCATACGAGTGGGCTCAGGAAATACTAGAAAAGTCTCCGACCTCAATAAAAATGTTGAAATTCGCATTTAATCTAACAGATGATGGTATGGTCGGTCAACAGGTCTTTGCAGGAGAGGCTACTCGACTGGCATACATGACAGATGAAGCAAAGGAAGGAAGAAATGCGTTTTTGGAAAAGCGTAAACCGAACTTCAAAGATATCAAGTGGATTCCATAAAGATTCATTAATATGACATCAGTTGCGGAAGCATTAGGGAAAAGGATCGGCAATCATCGAATAACTAGTTTACCAGATGAAACTGGGGATAATATTGACCTTCTATTAATAGATATAGAAACCAAAGTTCCAATCAAACTATTAATGACAGATGGTCTCTCGAGCTATACTATGCCCGTACCAGAAAAATTTGCAGAACGCGGACACGTAGAGATCTATTTTGCGCTTCCGAGTTACTGGAACATTGAGGATGTTGATAATGAAAAGATGAATTGGCCAATAAAGAAAATTAAAAAGTTGGCAAACCATCTGATCGAGAAACAGACTTGGTATGGACCCGGGCACACTTTTTCGAATGGTAACCCAGCTAAACCTCTATCTTCATCAATGAAACAAAATCATCTTTTGATGGCTGACCCGATTGCAGTTGAGGACGTTCTTCAACCAATTGAAATTGATGGTAAGACAGTATATTTTCTGGGGATCATACCGATATTTGAGCAAGAGTTTGAACGTAAGCAAAGCAAAGGTCACTTCAAGTTCATCAGGAAATTTAGAGGTAGAAATGGAAATGAGGTTTTAGATGATTTTCGAACCTCAATTTATACAAGCCGTTGGAAATTCAGACGCTAATCTGACTTAGCGTTCTCGTACATTGAATTGATCTCCTCAATATAGTTCAGTAGCTTTTCTCGACCGAATGCAGATTCACTGGATGTTGTAAATACCGGTGGTAACTCTGCCCAGAACTTCAGTAGTTCCTTTCTGTAATTAAACATGTTCTTTTGAAGTTTAGAACTAGAGAGTTTGTCGATCTTCGTGAACACAATTGAAAAAGGAATCTCGTTGTGACCACACCAATTCATGAATTCAATATCATTCTTTTGCGGTTCATGACGACTATCTACCAAAACGAATGTATTCATCAAGTTTTCTCTCTTCCTTAGATACTCCTCTATGAACTTAGACCACTTATATCGATTCATCTTAGAAGACTTCGCATAACCATAACCTGGGAGATCGACTAGGTACCAGGACTCATTGATCTCAAAATGATTGATCAATTGTGTTTTTCCTGGTCTACCTGAAGTTTTAGCCAACTTTTTATTATTAACAAGCATATTGATCAATGATGACTTCCCAACATTTGAGCGACCGATAAAAGCATACTCTGGCCGATCCGGAGCTGGGCATTTTTCAATTTCAGTGTTACTAATGATGAATTTCGCTGACTTAATCTTCATGTTGCCGTTATCAAATATTTCCGCAAAGGTAGAGGTTTTATATCGGAATGTAATAGCGTCACTAAAATAGCGTGGACATGAATCGATTTAGCAAATACGAAAAAAAGAAATTCGTATATTGCAGGGAATTTAGGTTGATTCGGTATTTGTATATAGCGCTATGACCTTGTAATGCACGCGGATAGCACTGTGGATATTATTTTGTGTAGAAATTTTGATATTCAAAACATAAATTATTTCTTTGCAGGCTGAATTAACCCTTTAAAAAGAATTAAAATGTCTGATATTAAGTCAAGAGTTGTATCAATTATTATTGATAAGTTGGGTGTAGAAGAAGCTGAGGTAACTACAGAAGCTTCATTCACAAATGATCTAGGAGCTGACTCACTAGATACAGTTGAATTGATCATGGAATTTGAAAAGGAATTCAACATTGCTATTCCAGATGATCAAGCTGAGAACATCCAAACTGTTGGTCAAGCAGTTGAGTACATTGAAGAAAACGCTAAGTAAGCGAGATTTCTAAATCAGTAAATTGCATTTTTAACGAGCATTATTTTCATGGAATTGAAGAGAGTTGTTGTAACGGGATTGGGAGCGTTGACTCCACTAGGGAATACTGTAGAGGAGTATTGGAACGGTTTAGTTTCAGGTAAAAGTGGCGCTGCACCTATTCAACAATTTGATGCATCCAAGTTTAAAACGCAATTTGCTTGTGAGGTCAAGGACTTTAATGTTCAAGATCATATTGACCGTAAAGAAGCTAGAAAATTAGATCAATTTTCACAATACGCCATGGTTTCCGCAAGCGAAGCCATGGCTGATTCTAGCCTAATGGATTCATCTCCAAATCCAGATCGAATTGGAGTGATCTGGGGTTCTGGAATTGGAGGATTGAAAACATTCCAGGATGAATGTGAAAACTTCTTTAAAGGAGATGGTACTCCTAAATTCAACCCGTTCTTTATTCCTAAAATGATCGCAGATATTGCTGCTGGTCACATTTCAATAAAGTATGGTTTGAGAGGGCCGAACTATGTAACTGTTTCGGCATGTGCCTCTTCAACTAATGCTATTATCGATGCCTTTAATCTTATTCGTTTAGGTAAAGCTGACGCCATTGTTACAGGTGGTTCAGAAGCCGCTGTAAACGAAATGGGTGTAGGTGGGTTTAATGGCTTACGTGCACTTTCTACTCGTAACGATGATCCATCTGTTGCTTCAAGACCATTTGACAAAGACCGTGATGGATTTGTTCTTGGTGAAGGAGCTGGAGCATTGATCGTAGAAGAATATGAGCACGCTAAGAAAAGAGGTGCAAAGATCTACGCAGAGATAGCTGGTGGTGGTATGTCAAGTGATGCCTACCACATGACTGCTCCTCATCCAGATGGTTTGGGAGCGAAAAACGTAATGATCGAAGCTTTAAAAGATGCTGAATTGAGTGCAGATAAGGTGGACTATGTAAACGTTCATGGTACTTCCACTCCACTTGGTGATATCGCTGAAACGAAAGCCATTCAGCAGGTCTTCAATGATCATGCATACAATCTGAATATTTCATCAACTAAATCAATGACGGGACACTTACTTGGTGCAGCCGGAGCAATTGAAGCTATTGCTTGTATCCTTTCTGTAAAGAATGATATTGTCCCGCCAACCATCAACCATTTCACAGATGATCCAGAGATCGATAACAAATTAAACTTCACGTTTAATGAAGCTCAGGAAAGAAAAGTGAATGTTGCTCTTTCAAACACGTTTGGTTTTGGTGGTCATAACACGTCGGCTATTTTCAAAAAATTAATGTAAATCGTTTTGAAGCGGTGGTTTTCATTTCGTTCTCAGCCAAAGAGTGAAAAGGACCTTGCCCTAATTCGTTTTTTAATTCAGGAATTCGGCTATCGTCCAAAGAATCTTCTCCTTTTTAAGATCGCCCTAACACATAAATCCATTTCGAATACTTCCAAAAAACTTGAGTCAAACGAGCGACTTGAATTTTTAGGAGATACGATTTTAGACGCCGTAATCGCTGATTACCTTTATCATAAGTTTCCTGATGAAGACGAAGGATATTTAACAAAGATCAAGGCAAAAGTTGTAAGTCGTAAGTCCCTTGCAGCGATTGGAAACTCGATGGGCATTGCTAATCACATCATTTATCAAAAAGGAAGAAGTATTAGGCTCGCTACATTAGAAGGAAACGCATTCGAAGCGATCATTGGAGCGATCTATTTAGATGGAGGATACTCAGCAGTAAAAAAATGTATCCACCACAACGTGTTTAGAATGCATGTCGACCTATCAAGCCTTTTGGAAAAAGAAATCGATTTCAAAAGTAAACTTTACATCTGGTCACAGAAAAACCATCTTAAAATTGACTTTAGAACTCTTCGAGAAGAGCTGAATGAGGGCAAATGGACTTACGAAGTTGAGGTTTCTATAAACAACACAACTTACGGAAAAGGTACAGGATCTTCCAAAAAAGCCGCTGAGCAAATGGCCTCAAAAGAAACCCTGAACTTAATGGGTGAAATTTAGAGAGCCTGATCAAAGACCGATTTTTCTTTTATTTTTGGTATATGAATAATAATATTCAAGCTAAACTGCTGAACATTGTTAAAAGTAAGATTAGCAAAACTGATAATATCGGATCTGTTTTATCTGAGCTCCTCAGCATAAGTATTGACGCTGCATACAGAAGAAACAGAGGTGAAACTCCGCTTACGATAGATGAAGTTCAAAAGATCTGTAATTATTTCAGTATTTCTTTTGATGATCTCGCGAGTTTAAAAGAAAACAACGTGCTTTTTGAGTACAGTCCGCTATACAATTATGACTTTAGTTTTGACAGTTACCTGGATGGATTAGTGGATGCACTAAGAAGATTAAGTGAAGCTACCAACCCACATATCACACTGACTGTCGACAACATTGCACTCTTTCAATTACTTAATTTCCCACACCTTACTCGTTTTAGATTATTCTACTGGGCTAAATCTCACTTGCAGATCGAGGAATACCAAAACGTATTATTTGAGGAAGAAAAGCTAACTGATCATGCCTACAGTGTTGGGTATGAAATTCTTCAGAGATATGTAAAGATCCCTACAACCGAATGTTATGATCCAGAATTCTTAAAGGGATTCATGCGTCAGATCCAATATTATTCTAGCGCTCACCTTTTCAAAGATCCTGAGTACCCATTACAATTGATGGATGAGATTAAAATGATGGCTTATCATATCAAAAAACAAGCTGAAATAGGCAAAAAATTCATATATAGACAGCAAGCACCAGCGCAAGGAAACGAATTCAACCTCTACTTGAATGATACTGTTAATGCTGATAACACTTACTACTACGAAGCAAAAGAAGAGAAAGGTATTTACGTCGTTCACAATCATCTTAACTTTTTACATACTTCGGACCCTACTTACGTAAATGAAAGTAAGTCCATACTTGATCGTCAACTTTCAAACTCTAGTATCATCAGTCAAACGAATGAAAAAGATCGAAATTCCTTTTTTCACAAATTGGATAGAACCATAGATCAGTTCAAAAGTAAAATTGAAGCGGACTTATTGTTATAATTCGGCTGAACATCAACCTTTATATATTTGCGAAAAACGCAAATACCTTTCTTCTGGTTGTAATATTCAATTTCTATTCAGAACTAGTCAGCATTACATTTGATCTAAACTTTAAAACTTTTGATATGAAAAAATGTATGACTACTATAGTACTGAGCTTAATTTGTTTCATTCACTCATTCGCTCAAGAAGAAAATTCTAAATCTACCATTGCCGTTGCACTTCCAAATGTGGATAACATCAGCGTTTCCAAGGAGATAATTGCAAAACTGATCCAGATCGAGCTGATCAAACTAGACCAGTACAAAGTTTATGATGAGTTTGACATCCAAGAGGGTATCGATTCAGATGAAAGATTCACAAACAACTGTTACGGAAAGAACTGTTTAATAGATCTTGGTAAGGCCGTCGAGGTTGATTACATTGTTGCTACAAGTCTATTAGGCTTTGGAGGAAAAACAGTAATTAGCATCAAGATCATTGAAGTGAATTCTGGAGAGATCGTTAAAAACGACGTGAAAGAGTTTATCGACGATAAAGATAAAATCCAGCGAATGCTTCAAGTATTAATACGTCAAATGCACAATATTGAAATGCATCCAGAAGTTGTAGCCCGGATCGTCCACGATGACCAGCCTATTATTAAAAAGAACATCAACAAGGTTAATAACTCAGGACCTAGAGTTGGATACTCTTTTCTATCAGGTGATTTGAGAGATTTTGCAACACGTCCAGAATCACAAGGAGGAATGGGAATTTACCCTGGAGTTAGTATGATCGGATATCAAATGGAAAAACAGTACATAGGAACCGAAAATTTCTCAGCGCTTGGAGAGGTTCTCATTACAGTTTCTGGATTAGAACAAGGTGTTGCAATACCTTCTTTAACTTTAATGAACGGATTAAGATTTGGAAAAGCAGGATGGGAATTTGCATTTGGTCCTGGCATAGGATTCAAAAGAGAAAGTAGAGGGTTTTTTGATACAGAAGGACTTTACGGAGAGCAAGGACGATATTGGACAGAAAGTGAGTTTAGAAACTCTGAGTTCAACAATTATGATCCTGAGGCAGGTGAAACTGCACCACCAGCCTATGACATAACTAAAAACGCTGATACGAGAGGTGATTACTTTAAATTAAACACAAGATGGGTAATGGCTGTTGGACGAACATTTAAAGCTGGTGGACTGAATATTCCAGTTAATATTTTTTACTCGAGCATGAAGAACTCTGGAATGATCGGTATGAGTGTTGGATTTAATGTGGTTAAGAATTAACAAACAGAAATCTTAATGAATAAAAGATCTGTAATATTACTATTGAAAATCAAATTAATTACTGTATATTTGCACTGATTTAAATATTGAATCGAAAGAATGAGGGGACGCTGAGTCCCCTCTTTTTGTAAATTATGATTAATAAAAAGAAGGTAACAGCATTAGCTCAAGAAAGAATAGACGAGCTGGATAAAGGTCTTTACATAGTAGAGATCAACGTATCTTCTGGCAACGTGATTCAGATCGAGTTAGATGCTGAGGAAGGGAATGTTGCCATTGAAGACTGCGTTTCTGTTTCCCGAAATGTTGAACACAACTTGGATCGTGATCAACAGGACTTTGAATTGCAAGTTTCATCTGCGGGACTTGATAAACCATTGCGGGTACTTCAACAGTATAAAAAGAATATTGGTGAAGAAGTCAAGGTTAAATTAGAGCCAAATGGCAAGATCCAAGGGATTTTGAAGTCTGTGAATGAAAACGCAATAACCGTTGAAACAACTTCAAAAGAAAGAGTTGAAGGAAAAAAGAAGAAAGTAACAGTGGTTAAAGATCACGAGTTGAATTTCGATGAAATAAAAGAAACAAAAATTGTTATATCATTTAAAAAGAGGAAATCATGAATAGCCTTAATCTTATAGAATCGTTTACGGAATTTAAGGAGTTTAAAAGTATCGATCGTCAGACGATGATGCGCGTTCTTGAAGATGTATTTCGTTCTATTCTGAAAAAGAAATATGGTACAGATGAGCACTGTGACGTGATCATCAATATTGATAAAGGAGATTTCGAAATTTGGGTAAACAAAGAGATTGTTCCTGATGGAGAAGTTGAAGATGAGAATATAGAGATTGCTTACTCAGATGCTATTAAGATCGAACCAGATTTTGAAGTTGGAGAGGAAGTATCAGAGGAAATTAAGTTTGAAGATTTTGGAAGAAGAAATATTCTTTCACTTCGTCAAAACTTGATCTCAAGAATTCTTGATCTTGAAAAAGATCAGCTATACAAGCTGTACAAAGATCGTATTGGTGATATTATCAATGGTGAGGTATACCAAGTATGGAAAAAAGAGATCCTTATTTTGGATGATGAAGGGAATGAGCTAATTCTTCCTAAGTCTGAGCAAATACCTTCTGATTATTTCAAAAAAGGTGAGACGATCAGAGCTGTTGTTGCTAAGGTTGACATGCGTAACAGTACACCAGTTATTATTCTATCGAGAACAGCTCCAGAATTCCTTGAACGTTTGTTCGAGCTTGAGGTTCCTGAAGTATTTGATGGATTGATCACGATCAAAAAGATCGTTCGTGTTCCAGGAGAACGAGCTAAAGTAGCAGTTGAATCATATGACGATAGAATTGATCCAGTTGGTGCTTGTGTTGGTATGAAAGGATCTAGAATTCACGGTATTGTACGTGAGTTGAGAAATGAAAATATTGATGTGATCAACTACACAAATAATATGCAGTTGTACATTCAACGAGCACTATCCCCTGCTAAGATCAGTTCAGTAGAGCTTTTGGAAGAAGAGGATAGAGCTAATGTATACCTTAAGCCAGATCAAGTTTCTCTTGCGATAGGTAAAGGAGGATTTAACATCAAACTTGCTGGACGATTGACAGGATACGAGATCGATGTTTATCGTGAAGGAGCAATTGACGTTGAAGATGTTGACCTTGAAGAGTTTGCAGATGAGATCGATAGCTGGATTCTTGATGAGTTGAAATCAATTGGATGTGATACTGCGAAATCAGTGTTGGAAATAGAAATTCCAGAATTAGTAAAACGTACTGATTTAGAAGAAGAGACCATCAAAGAGGTATTTAAGATTTTAGAGTCAGAGTTTGAATAGATAATTTACAAACCTTAACTTAGACGACTTTAATTAAAAATTAAGATTAATACACAGGACGCAATTATATGGCCGGTAAAGTAAAAAGATTAAGCAAAGTAGCTAGAGAATTAAACGTAGGTATTTCAACGTTAGTGGAATTCTTAGGCTCCCAAGGGGTTGATATTGATTCAAGTCCTAATACAAAATTGGAGCCAGAGCATTATGAAATACTAAGCGAAGAATTTGCTGATGATCAAACTTTGAAGGAGCAAGCGAAAAATAAAGATATCAAGCGAGAGCGAAGAGAAACAGTATCTTTAAAAACGAAGGACGCTCCAGAAGAAGAGAAAGTAGAGGAAGAAGCACCGAAGTCAGAAGAGCCGGCCACTAGTGAAGCTGACGAAAAGTCTGAAGAGGAACCTAAAAAAGAGGAGAAAGAAGAGAAAACGGAAGAGGTTGCTGCTAAGGATGAAGGTTCTGATAAAAAAGACGACATGAAAGTTTCTGTTGTTGGGAAAATTGATCTCGACAACATGAATATGAAAACGCGTCCTGATAAAAAGAAAGCAGGTAAAAAAGAAGAGGAAAAAGAGGAGAAACCTGCTGAAAAGAAAGAAGAGCCTAAAGCTGAGGAGAAAAAGGAGGATGAAAAAGAGGAACCTAAAAAAGAGGCTCGCGAGAAGATAAGTGCGGAGCGTCAAAAGTTATCTGGTCCTACAGTAGTTGGTAAGATCGATCTTCCAGAAAAATCTGAAAAGAAAAGCAAAGGCGAAAAAAGAAAGCGTAAGCGCATCAAGAAAGTTGATGTAAATAAACAGTCTAAGAAAGGTGGAGGTGCCAGAGGTAAAGGGAAGAAAAAGCCTGAACCGAAAAAGGAGATCACTGAAAAAGACATTGAAAAAGAAATTAAGGAAACACTTGCACGTCTCTCAAGTTCAGGAAAATCGAAAGGTGCCAAAAACAGAAGAGCAAAACGTGACAGTGCTGCCGAGAAACGTGAGAAAGAGCTTCAGGAAGAAGAAAGAGAAAAGTCAATTTTGAAATTGACGGAATTCGTAACTGTTTCTGAATTAGCTTCGATGATGGATGTGCAATCAACAGAAGTAATCTCTGCTTGTATGTCACTCGGTATTTTCGCATCGATCAACCAACGTTTAGATGCAGAAACGATTCAGATCGTTGCTGAAGAGTTTGGTTATGAGGTAGAATTTGTTTCTGCTGATGTTCAGGATTCTATTCCAGTTGAAGAAGATAAACCGGAAGATCTTGAAGATAGACCTCCAATCATCACGGTGATGGGACACGTTGATCACGGTAAAACATCCTTACTTGATTACATCCGTAGTGCAAACATTGCGGAAGGAGAAGCAGGTGGAATTACCCAGCATATTGGTGCCTATTCTGTTAAACGTCCTGATGGTAGAAGATTAACTTTCCTTGATACTCCAGGTCACGAAGCCTTTACGGCAATGCGTGCTCGTGGTGCTCAGGTAACCGATGTTGCAATTATTATTGTTGCTGCAGATGACGATGTAATGCCTCAAACGAAAGAGGCAATATCACACGCCCAGGCTGCGGGTGTACCAATGATATTTGCGATCAACAAGATCGATAAACCAGGAGCTAATCCGGATAAAATTCGTGAACAGCTTTCTAATATGAATATCCTTGTAGAGGATTGGGGTGGTAAATACCAGGCTCAGGAGATCTCTGCAAAAAAGGGAGAAAACATAGATGAACTTTTAGAGAAAGTGATTCTGGAGGCGGATCTTTTAGAATTAAAAGCAAACCCTAATAAGAATGCCAACGGTACTGTGTTAGAATCTTCTCTTGATAAAGGGAAAGGTTACATCACAAACATGTTGGTTGAAGAAGGTACATTAAGAGTAGGAGATATTATCCTTGCAGGTAGATATTCTGGTCGTGTTCGTGCAATGCACAACGAAAAAGGTCAGGACATGAAAGAGGCTACTCCTGCTGCTCCAGTTTCGATCCTTGGTATTAACGGTGCGCCAAGTGCCGGTGATAAGTTTTACGTAATGGATGACGAACGTGAAGCAAGAAATATTGCAACACGCAGGGAGCAACTTTACAGAGAACAAGGACTAAGAACTCAGAAACACATTACGCTTGATGAGATCGGTAGACGACTTGCGATCGGTGACTTTAAAGAGCTTAACGTTATCGTTAAAGGTGACGTGGATGGGTCTATTGAAGCACTTTCGGATTCTTTATTGAAACTATCAACTGAAGAAATTCAAGTTAATATCGTTCATAAAGCGGTTGGTGCGATCACCGAGGCAGATGTTAACCTCGCTTCGGCATCAGACGCGATCATTATTGGATTCCAGGTTCGTCCAACTGCTCCGGCAAGAAAGCTGGCTGAGGAAGAACAAATTGATATTCGTCTGTACTCTGTTATTTACAAGGCTATCGATGAATTGAAATCAGCAATGGAGGGTATGCTTTCTCCAGATATTCAAGAAGAGATCGTTGGTACAGCAGAAGTTCGAGAAACATTCAAGATCTCCAAGGTTGGTACAATTGCAGGTTGTTTTGTGACTTCAGGTTATATTCAACGTAACTCTAAGATCCGTGTGATCAGAGATGGAATTGTTATACATGAAGGTGAACTTGGTTCATTGAAACGCTTCAAAGATGACGTTAAAGAAGTTAAGAACAACTATGAATGTGGTCTTAATGTTGAACGATTCAATGACATCAAAGAAGGTGATGTGATCGAAGCTTATGAAGAAAAAGAAGTAGCTAGAAAGCTATAATAACTTTTACATACTTATAAAAGCTGTCTGAAAAGGCAGCTTTTTTTGTTTACACCACATTTTTAGCGTTATTTATTCACGATTTCGTTGACTAGTAATTAATTTAGAGAAAAAAAGATGAGATCAATATTATCCTTAATTATCGTAGCTGCTTTGTTCTCCTGTAAAGATGAGCAAAAGGAAAGTTATCTGAATGAAATAACTTCGATGGAGAATGAACTTGATAGTTTGGAGAACATTATTTCTAATGACAACCGAAGAAGTGGTGAGAACATTTCGATGAAGATCGACAACACTATACTAAAGGTTAAGAACAATTATCTTCCGGATACAATAGATTATGCGGTAGCTGAAATGATGAATGATTACAAGGAGATCATGAAAGCACTACAATCAAACTCGGGGAATCTCGCAAAAGCTAAGCAATCTATTCCTGAGGTGAAACAAAAAGTAGACGATCTCGAACATGATATTAAAAATGGTGTTGGAGAGAGAGAACGTTATCAAGAATATATTGATTTTGAAAAGAAAAAAATTGATGATATTAAGAATGTACTCAAGTACTACGTAGAAACGAACGAAACTTTTTATAAAAGATACGATTCACTGCATCCGATCGTTAGTAATTTTGCAGACAGCCTGTTGAATGCGAAAAAAGATTAATATACTTTTAATTCTTGTTGTCTTAACGACAACCCCTTTTGCTATTGCTCAAAACACAGATGAGCAATTGGCAAATTATTACGTTAATGAAGGTGACTGTGAGAAAGCTATACCTTATCTTGAAAAGGTATATGATCGAGACCCTTCAAAATTTATATTTAGCCGATACCTAAACTGCTTAAAAGATCTGGGTGAAGACAAATCTGCAATAGACCTTATTCAAAATCAGATCAAGATCTACCCAGACAATTACGATTACAAAGTAATGCTAGGGGAAGAGTATTCAAGACAAGGAGACTCTCGAAGAGCAGAGAAAACATTCGAAAACATTATCGAAAATGTTGAGCCCAACCCTAGAGATATCATTAATACACAAAAAGCTTTCTCCGAACGAGGTATGAATGAAAAAGCACTTCTCGTATTACAAAATGGGAGAAGGGAACTTAAGGGTAAATATCCTTTGAATGTACAATTTGCGAGAGTATATGGAGAGTTGGGGAATACCGAAAAAATGATCGAGGAGTATTTGGGATTACTGGACTACAATCCGAACATGATATCAACCTTAAAACGTTTGATGCCTCGAATGATCGACTTTGATTCTCCAGACAGTGAAAGTTTCGAAATGCTAAAAAATAACTTGATCAAAACGATTCAACAAAACCCAAATGAGTCTTCATATGCTGAATTATTGATCTGGTCGCTTATACAACGAAAGAATTTCCCTGCTGCTCTTATTCAATCGAAAGCGCTGGATAAAAGAACTTCTAACGACGGTCGACATGTTTATGAAATGGGAAAGATCGCTAGTCAAAATAAAGATTACCGTACGGCCAGAAAAGCATTTAAATACGTAGTCGAGTTAGGTGAGCGATCTCCTTATTATTTCGTAGCTGAACAATTACTTCTGAACACTCGTTACTTGGAGATCACAAATAATAATGACTATACTGACGAGGAATTAAAAGAAACGATCAGTGAGTACAAAAACACACTTGAAAGACTTCCAAAGAACGGTAAAGCTATCCCCGTAATTAAGGAGTTAGCTTTTATTCAAGCATTTTATGCTGATCAAAAAGACGAGGCAAAACAGATTCTGAACGAGGCTCTTAATTTCCCGAGGTACTCGGATGTTGGAAGAGCAGAAGTCAAGATCCTACTAGCGGATATTCTAGTTCTTGAAGGAGATATTTGGGAAGCATCCCTACTCTACATGCAAGTCGAAGAAAATTTAAAGTATGAATCTATTGGTGAAGAAGCCAAGTTTAAAAATGCGCGCATTTTCTATTATGATGGAAACTTTAAATATGCTCAGTCCCAACTTGACGTTTTAAAAGAGTCAACAAGTAAATTGATCGCTAACGATGCGATGAACCTGTCTATACTAATTACGGATAATTTAGGTCTTGATTCTAATTATACGGCGATGCAACAATTTGCTCAAGCTGATCTTTTGCTCGAACAACATAAATATGATAGTGCTTTTCAACTATATGATACGATCATAGATATATTTCCTGATCACAACTTAAAAGATGACATTCTTATGCGTAAAGCAGATGCCTATATATTCTTGGCAGAATGGGAAAATGCAATCGAAAAACTAGAAATCATAGCTGATAAACATGCTGATGACATTCTTGCAGATGATGCTCTTTTTAAATTAGGAAAGATCTATGAAGATCAGCTTTTTGATCTCGAAAAAGCAAAATCCTATTATTTCCGAATAATGAAAGACTATCCCGGAAGTCTATTCTCTACTAAAGCACGCGCTCGATACAGGAGTCTCAGTTAACTCATTTATAATTTAATAGCCCTTTTCAAGCGCTAATTCTATGACTTGAATTAACAATGCATTTCAGGATCAATATTTTATCAAAATTTATTGTGCGCGCTTAATAATTTTACTATTTTTATGGGTCATGAATGATTCAAAAGCAGACGAGTATATTGATTTTAATTTGAGACATGCTTGGCATAAGATCTCGAGAATGTATAATCAAAAAGCAAAAGCGCATGGTCTGACGATGTCAATAGGTTTCATTTTATTGATCGTAGATAAGGAGGGTACTCCAAGTACCCAACTTGGTCCGCGAATGGGAATGGAGCCAACGAGTTTATCACGGACATTGAAAACCATGGAAACTCGAGGATATATTTATAGGGAAGTTGACAAATCAGATAAGCGCAAAGTATTGATATTCTTAACTGAGGAAGGAATAAAATTACGTAAACAAGTGAAACAGGTCGTTGTTGAATTTAATGAAAAACTACTACATGCCATACCAAAGGAAAAACTGAAAACATTTTTTGAAGTAATGAATTTGGTAGATGAACATGTTGAAGACGAATTAAAAACGATCAATTTCTTTAACTAATTAACGAATAAAAAAACATACCGAATGGAAAAAACAATAAACAAAGTAACCGTTCTTGGTTCAGGGGTTATGGGATCCCAGATTGCCTGTCATTTTGCGAACATTGGCGTGGAGGTCCTTTTACTTGACATCGTTCCAAATGAACTAAATGACAAAGAAAAGGCGAAGGGTGTTTCAAAAGATGATAAAGCGTTTCGTAATCGCATTGTAAATGATGCATTACAGTCAGCTTTAAAGATGAAACCTTCTCCGATCTACAAAAAGTCTTTTGCGTCTAGAATTACGACTGGTAATATGGAGGACGACATGTCAAAAATCTCCGATAGTGACTGGATCATTGAGGTTGTTGTTGAGCGATTAGATATCAAGCAGCAAGTGTTTGAAAATGTAGAAAAATACAGAAAGGAAGGAACGCTTATCACAACGAATACATCAGGTATACCGATCAATATGATGTTGGAAGGTCGTTCTGATGATTTCAAACAACATTTTTGTGGTACTCACTTCTTTAACCCGCCAAGATATCTTCAATTATTGGAGATCATTCCTTCGAAAGAAACTAAGCCAGAGATCATTGATTTCTTCATGGACTATGGTCGTCGATACCTAGGGAAGAAAACAGTATTGTGTAAGGACACACCTGCTTTTATTGCGAACAGAGTTGGTGTTTATTCGATCATGGCTCTATTCCATGCTGTGAAAGACCTTGACATGAATATTGAGGAAGTTGACAAACTAACTGGACCTGTATTAGGAAGACCGAAATCAGCTACTTTCAGAACTTGTGACGTTGTTGGTTTGGACACATTAGTTCATGTAGCAAATGGATTAAAAGATAATTGTCCGAATGATGAGGAAAAGCATCTTTTCGAACTTCCTGATTACATCGCAAAAATGATGGAGAACAATTGGCTTGGTTCTAAAGCAGGTCAAGGTTTTTATAAAAAGACGAAAGATGAAGAAGGAAACAGAAAGATCCTTTCTTTAGATCTGGAGACATTAGAATACCGAGAAAAAGCTCGAGTTAAGTTTCCTACGCTAGACATGGCAAAGCCAATTGACGACCTAAAACAGCGAACGAAGATGTTGGTTAATGGTCAGGATAAAGCTGGTGAATTCTATCGACAGATGTTTGGTGGTTTATTTGCATATGTAACGAATAGAATTCCTGAAATTTCAAACGAGCTTTACAAGATCGATGATGCGATAAAAGCTGGTTTTGGATGGGAACTAGGACCTTTTGAAACATGGGATATCATCGGTTTCGATAAAGGGCTTGAGCTCATAGAAAAACAAGGAAAAAAGGCAGCTGATTGGGTTGCTAAAATGAAAGATGCTGGTGCTACATCATTCTATAAAAAAGAATCTGGTAGCAAGCAGTATTTTGATATAGAAAGTAGTTCGTATAAAGTTATACCAGGTACAGAAGATCTTGTGATGCTCGATACGTTGCGTGAAGAAAATACAGTATGGAAAAATGCTGATGCAACTGTTGTAGATTTGGGTGATGGAATATTGAATTTAGAGTTCCATACGAAAATGAACACTATTGGAAGTGGGGTTATTGAAGGAATCAATAAAGCCATTGATCTTGCGGAAAAAGAGCATAAAGGTCTGGTTGTTTCCAACGAAGGTCAAAACTTCAGTGCTGGAGCAAACGTTGGTATGATCTTCATGATGGCGGCTGAACAGGACTACGACGAATTGAATTTCGCGGTTAAGACATTTCAGGATACTATGATGCGTATCCGATACTCGAATGTCCCTGTAGTTGTTGCTCCTCATAACTTAACCCTTGGAGGAGGATGTGAATTATCGATGCATGCTGATAAGGTTGTTGCCCACGCTGAATCTTACATCGGTCTCGTTGAGTTTGGAGTAGGTCTAATCCCTGGAGGAGGCGGAACGAAAGAATTCGCAAAACGTTTTTCAGAAGAATTGAAAGATGGAGACATTCGTATTAACCGTTTACGTGAACGTTTCTTAACGATCGGTCAGGCACAAGTTGCTACCTCTGCGCATGAGGCTTTTGATCTTGGTTACTTAAGAGAAGGAACTGACGAAGTTATCGTAAGTAGAGAATATCAGCTCACTCGTGCCAAAGCGGCGTGTTTAGAAATGGCAAATAAAGGCTATACTGCTCCTCCTAAGGAAAAGAATATTACAATCATGGGGCAAGAGGGTCTAGGAATAGTTTACGTTGGTGCTCACTCAATGTTGTCTGGAAACTACATTTCAGAACATGATAAGTTGATCTCAGAAAAACTAGGATTCGTCCTTTGCGGAGGTGATATCTCTGAGCGTGTTCAAGTTTCTGAGCAGTACTTACTCGATCTAGAAAGAAAAGCATTCCTTGAACTTTGTGGTCAGCGAAAAACGCTTGAGCGTTTGGAAAGCATGGTTAAAAAAGGGAAAGTGCTGAGAAACTAAAAGTTAAAGTAGAATATTAAAAACATTGAATAATGAAAAACAGAGCATATATAGTTACAGGTTACCGAACAGCTGTAGGTAAGGCAGGTAAAGGTGGATTCCGTTTTTATCGTCCAGATGATCTAGCAGCGAATGTGGTAAAACATATAATGAAAGAAGTTCCTCAATTAGATCCTACTCGTGTTGATGATGTGATCGTTGGTAACGCCACACCTGAGGCAGAGCAAGGACTTAATGTTGGTCGTATGATCTCATTGATGGGTTTAGATACAGATAAAGTTCCGGGTATGACAGTGAATAGATATTGTTCTTCTGGATTAGAAACGATTGCCATCGCAAGTGCAAAGATCAATGCTGGAATGGCAGACTGTATAATCGCAGGAGGAGTTGAATCTATGTCTGTAATGGCCATGGGAGGATGGAGAATTGTTCCAAACCCAAAAGTTGGAAAAGACAATCCGACTTGGTATTGGGGAATGGGTCTGACTGCCGAAGCAGTTGCACAACAATTCAAAGTTTCAAGAGAAGATCAGGATGAATTTGCACTGAAATCTCACGAAAAAGCAATCAAAGCAATTGAATCTGGTCGTTTCAAAGATGATATTGTACCTATCGAAGTGGAACATGTATACCTTGACGAGAATGAAAAACGTCAAACTAAAAAATATACGGTTGATACAGATGAAGGTCCAAGAAAAGGATCAACAATGGAGGCTCTTGGTAGACTAAGACCTGTATTCGATGCTAAAGGAACTGTTACGGCTGGTAATGCTTCTCAAACAAGTGATGGTGCTGCATTTACGCTTGTAATGTCTGAAGAAATGGTGAAGGAATTAAATCTTGAACCTGTTGCACAACTTGTTTCTTATAACGTTGTAGGTGTTGAGCCTCGCATAATGGGTATCGGTCCTGTAGACGCTATACCTGGAGCCCTGAAAATGGCAGGTATTAAGCAAAATGATGTTGATCTAGTAGAGCTGAATGAAGCTTTCGCATCACAGTCATTGGCAGTAATACGTGAAACTGGACTTAATCCAGATATAGTAAATGTGAACGGTGGGGCGATCTCTCTAGGGCACCCTCTTGGTTGTACAGGAGCAAAGCTGACGGTTCAGATCATGAATGAATTGAAAAAGAGGAATGAAAAATACGGTGTGGTTACCATGTGTGTGGGAACCGGCCAAGGAGCTGCAGGAGTCATTGAACGACTGTAGATGTTTAATCTCTATTTTTGGAAAAGTCCGGGTTTATACCCGGGCTTTTTTTATTTCAGAAGAGGGAATAAATAGTGCCTGGCATTGGTAGAATTAGGTAATCAATACTATTTTTGAAAAAAATTTCAGTGATGGCTAAGAATTTCATAGAAGAATTGCAATGGAGAGGAATGATCCACGACATGATGCCGGGTGTTGATGAACATTTAGCAGAAAATATGCAGGCTGCGTATGTTGGTATTGACCCAACTGCCGACTCCTTACACATTGGCCATCTCGTTAGTGTAATGATGCTCAGACATTTTCAGGAGGCTGGTCATAAGCCAATAGCATTACTGGGAGGAGCAACTGGAATGATCGGTGATCCATCAGGGAAGTCACAAGAACGAAATCTTCTTAATGAAGAAACTTTAAGACATAACGAACGAAGAATTCAGGAACAGTTATCAAAATTCTTAAATTTTGATGATGGCCAAAATAATTCAGCTATCCTCGTAAATAATTATGACTGGATGAAAGAGTTTTCTTTTCTGGAATTCATTAGAGATGTTGGAAAACATATCACTGTGAATTACATGATGGCGAAAGATTCAGTTAAAAAAAGGATTTCTGGTGAAGGAAATGAAGGAATGTCATTTACTGAATTCTCTTACCAGCTTGTTCAGGGTTATGACTTTCTTCACCTATATAAACAAGAGAATTGTACTCTTCAGATGGGTGGATCAGACCAATGGGGGAATATAACTACTGGAACTGAGCTTATTCGTCGTAAAGAAAGTGGTAAGGCATTTGCCATAACTTGTCCTTTGATCACTAAAGCAGATGGTACAAAATTTGGAAAAACTGAAGGTGGAAATATCTGGCTCGATCCAGAAAGGACATCTCCTTACAAGTTTTACCAATACTGGTTGAATTCATCAGATGAAGATGCTGAAAAGTACATCAAGATCTTTACTATGCTTAGCAAAGAGGAGGTTGAAGCGCTTGTAAAAGAACATTCGGAAGCACCTCATCAACGTTTATTGCAAAAGACACTAGCTGAAGAGGTAACTGTAATGGTCCACTCTAAAGAGGCCCTGGAAACAGCTTTAAAAGCATCTAAAATTCTATTTGGAAAATCTACTGAAGATGATATCAAATCATTGAGTTCAAAAGAGCTTTTGGAGATCTTTGATGGAGTTCCACAAGCAAAAGTATCCAGATCTGAAATTGAAGATGGACTTGGAATTATTAATGCACTTTCAGCAAAAACTGGGTTTCTAGAATCCAATGGTCAAGCGAGACGTGAGCTAAAAGGAAATGCGATTAGCGTTAATAAATCGAAAGTCAAAGAGGATTTTATTATTACAAAAGAACAATTGATCAATGATGAATTCGTTCTCCTAGGAAAAGGTAAGAAAAACAATTACCTCATCATAGTAGAATAAAATTCATGAAGGAACAAACACCAGCATATTTGAATGCGCTAACTTTTCCGCGCTTCATTCTAGCCATGCTGGTAGTAGTTGTCCATTTTGGTCTACATCTCGATTACTTTAATGATTCCTTTTTTGGAGGGGTTTATAACCATGGAGCTGTTGCAGTAAGTTTTTTCTTTTTCCTTTCTGGATTTGTACTAGCCTATAACTATAATAGTAATACAAGCCCTAGAGCTTTCTTGTTAAAACGCTTATTTAGATTATACCCTACTTATCTGTTGACCTTTTTCATTGTTTTGATCACACTTTATTTTGCTGAAGGAAATGCACCTACATTTTTACATGGCATTCTAAATATGCTCGGTTTACAATCCTGGACTCCAGGATATGCATTAGAAGTAAACTTCCCCTCGTGGTCTTTATCCGTAGAGTTCTTTTTTTACTTGAGCTTCCCCATCATTCTGTGGCTTTACAAAAAAATGAAACGCTCCTACTTTTTAGTCTTGGCCTTTCTAATAATTATACTTGGTGCGATAGAACATTATATTGCCGTAGTTCACATTTATGAACCTGATCGTTTCTTTCTTGATCAATTCATACTCTACTTCCCTCCTTTTCACTTCTCAACTTTTGTCGCTGGATTCTTATGCGGTAAGTGGATTCATAGTTTAAAAGAAAAAAATATTGATAGCAGACTATTTTCTTTGATTGCCTTTTTAGGGATCGTAGGGTTTATCATGATCATGAACGTTGAAAATTACTACCGTCAATTTACTCATAACGGTGGATTGATCCCTGTATTTGCAATGATCTGTATTGGGCTTGCACTGGACAAGAAAATATTCAATGTGATCTTTGGCTGGAAACCTTTGAGATATTTAGGGGAGATCAGTTACTCAATTTATATGTGGCAGTTTCCTGTCTTTTTGTTTTTCAAACATTCTTTATCGAGTAGTCCTTTATCTCCAGGTATGTTCATATTATTTGTGATAACCCTTATAATATGGAGTGCTGTTGCCTATGAGGTCTTTGAAAAACCTGTAAGAAAATTACTCAGCCGTAATTATATTTATGCTAAGTGAAGATGTTTCTTGTGCATCTCGTAGATCATACCATCACTCAGTCCGATCTTAGGAACGAATATCTCTTTACAATCTAGTTTTCGCAATATATATTCATAGATCTCACATGCTGGAACAATAACATCTGCACGGTCAGGTTTCAATTGATATTCTGACATACGTTTCTCGAGAGGCATGTTTTTAAGCTCTTTGTAGATCGAATCAAGTTCCGAATATGCAATTGATTCCATGTATGTTTTTCCGAGTAATTTATGGAGTTTGTTAACGTTACCTCCAGTAGCAAACACTTTATGAGGCACGTTTATATCGATAGTATTATTTATCCAGTTGTCGATCTCTTTCCAAACGTTTGTGTCCACTTTATCTTTTATCATTCGAATTGTACCAACCTTGAATGATTTTCCGGCAATTCGCTTTCCTTCTTCAAATACACTTACTTCAGTAGATCCTCCTCCGACATCAATTACAATAAATGGCGAGTCTTTGTCAAAAGCAAGTAAAAAGAAGGTTGAAAAAATAATATTCGCTTCTTCTTCCCCTTCGATTATATCAATAGAAAGACCTGTTTTATCAAATACCTCATCTCTAATCTCCTTACCATTATCAGCTTCTCGCATTGCCGAAGTAGCACATGCTCTGACATCCTTCACTTGATAAACATCAGTGATCAATTGGAAGGCTTTCATCGTCTTAATGAATTGTTCTCTCTTTTCATCTGAGATGAGTCCATTAGTAAACACCTCAAAACCTAGACGTAAAGGTACCCTGGTATAGGAGATCTTTTTAACGTAACTATGTCCATTGTTTTCGGTAACCTCTCCGATAAGCAGTCGGGCGGCATTCGTACCTATATCTATTGCGGCGTATATCAAATCAGTAACACTTTTTGTAATGTTACTAAAAATATTTTAGATAGAAAGGTAAAGCGACTATAGTGTCAGTCGATCGAAAGCCGTTTGTAATGATCGTACAATTCCTCTTGAGAATTCAATCGTTTCTCACCTTTTTTTGTTTCTACAAAACGATTGCGCTGATCTGCATCAATTCTTCTAGCTTTGACGTTATCACTCCATTGTGTTTCAAAAATAAACTTCAATTCCTCCTGAATTTTTTTCGAGACGATCGGAGCTGTAACTTCTATACGTTTATCCAGGTTTCGAGTCATCCAATCTGCGGAAGATATGAAATACTTTGCCTGTCCATTATTGTGAAATATGAAGAATCGAGCGTGCTCCAGATATCGACCAACAATACTGATGATCTCAATGTTTCCTTTAAGCCTTTTCTGTTCGGGATTCAAACAACAGATCCCTCGAACGATTATCCTGATCTTTACACCCAATGAAGCCGCTTCGCATAGTTTATTGATCAATGAATTGTCAACCAGATTGTTTAATTTGATATCAATACTTGCCGGAAGTCCCTTTTTCGCATTTTTGATCTCCTGATTGATCAATCCACTAAACTTTCTTCTGGTATTAAAAGGTGAAACAAAAAGATGCCTATAGGTTGCTCTCTCAATATTATTCTCAAGAAGATTAAACACTTTCTTCACTTCTCCTGCAACTTCTGATCGGGCAGTTAATAAACTGAAGTCAGTATAAACCTTAGCTGTTCCACCATGGAAGTTTCCTGTACCTACATGTGTTATGAGTTGTTCTTTTCGACCACTAACACGAGTTATTTGAATTAATTTCGCATGAACTTTTAACCCAGGAATTCCGTAGATCAACTTCGCCCCGTGCTCTCTCATTATATTTGACCAATACATGTTGTTCTCTTCGTCAAACCGAGCTTGAAGCTCCACAACAACTGTAACTAATTTACCATTCTTGATCGCATTGATGAGTGCATTGATGACCTGAGATCGCTTTGCAACACGATAAATATTGATCTTGATCTCTTTAACCTTTGGATCTATGGCAGCTTCACGCAATAAATCGACTAGATGATCGAACTTCTGATAAGGATAGTGCAATAGAACATCTTCTTTCAGGACTCGTTTTAAAACAGACGTTGTATTCTTAAAATCAGGAGATTCAGCTGAAGGCTGAGAATCAAAAACGAGATCTGAATTCCCAAAAGAAGGGAACTTCATTAAGTCTTTGAAATTGTGATATCTACCCCCAGGAGCAACATGATCCTCTCCTTCGATACCTATAGACTTCTTTAAAAACTTGAGTAAGTCTTCATCCATATTTCGATCATAGACAAATCGAAGAGCCTCTCCTTTCTTACGTTGCTCAATACTTTCTTCCATCTTCTCATACATTGAAATGGAATAGTCATCATCTAGTGTTAACTCAGCGTCTCTGGTAAACTTAAATGTATATGCTACAATGGTATCCACCTCGAAAATGGCGAAAACCTCTTTCATAAATAGTCTTATAACATCATCTAGTAGAATAACATAAACTTTTTCGCCTCTTTGGAAAGAAATAAATCGCTCGTGTTGTGATGGTACTTGAATTAGAGCATAGCGAACCTTTTTCTTTTCACCACACTCCATCTTTATAGCAAGATAGATCTCTTTATCTCGAAGTCGAGGAAACTTCCTTTTCTTTTCAAGCATGATCGGAACTATGTCCTGCTTGATCTCTTCGTGGTAATAATCGTAAAGATCTTGCTCTATTTCTTCAGGGATGTTCTCTTCATTGAAATGGTAAATGCCTTGATCCTCCATCTCCTTCAGTAATCGTTGATAAGAGATGTCGTAATATCTTCTTTGCTGTTTTATCGTGTCCTGAACAACTGAAAGAAGGTCTTTAGCTGAACCTTTGAAACCATCTATTCGTTGATTTCTTATTCCCATCATACGATGAAGATTGGCTACCCGAACTCGAAAAAATTCATCTAAATTATTAGAATAGATACCTAAAAACCTTAGTCTTTCGATTAACGGAACTTCCTTGTTCATACTTTCTTGCAGAACACGATCGTTAAAGGATAACCAGCTTAATTCTCTATTGATCAATTTTTTCATTTTCCCGATAGCTTCCATTAAAAAAGGAGGAAAGCTGGAAACTGACCTCCTAATTCTTCTATTTTTTCAAAAATAAGGAACAGCTGTTAATCAAATATTAAGTCAGCTGCTTTTATTTCTTAAATCTTCATTCCTTTAACCACTCTATCTTTTCGTTGGTTTTTCTTCCATTTCTTAAGTTTAACCATCAAATAAGCAGAAGCACTACTTCTAACTGCATAATATACAGTTCCTCCATAGTCTAGTTCACCTTTACCATTTTTCCATTGTGCTTCGAGGTAGAATCGTCCATTGGAGATGTTTTTACGTTCTTTAAAGCGCAAAACACGTCCTGCCCCCATTTCAAAACGAATCTGAATCGTACCGTCCTCTTCCATTTCCTCAAAAACACATGGTCGATTTGCAGGAATCACGATTCGTTCAGAAGTTGAACGCTCAGAAGAAACTAATTCTCCGTCCTCACCAGTTGTAGAAACAACTTCCTGATCGTCGCTTCTTTCAAGAATAATCGTTTCTGATGTATAGAACTGAACCTTCTTCAGTTTATCAGGAGTTAGATCAAAATCTTTCTTGATCTCAGTTGTATATGGAACACGCATAGCACAACTTCCCAGCAAGATAATCGATGATAAAGCAATTAATAATCTCATTTTTAACTTCTTTAATGTTTACGTTACAATATTAGTAACAAAAAATGTTCCCTTTTCTTAATTTACCAATAAATTACATCCACGAATGTCACTTTGATCAAATCTACCTAAAATTTTAAATTTTTCATCTTTCTTCACTCCTAAATCATCGGTTGCAATAAAAGAACATGAGTGAATATTCGCCAGGTCAATAATATTCACACCTCCTGTCCTACCCTCCGGAAGATATGTGAGTGGATCATTAACATCTCTGATTAATACTTTCATCCATTCGGGTGAATGAAAAAATGATGAACCATCCGTGTAAGCCTGAGAAAGTAATTCTGTCATTCCATATTCAGAAAAAATGGAATCAACATTCAAACCGGCCTTGAGAATTTCGTGGAGTTCTTCTCTTATAATTTCCTTTCTTCTGCCTTTCATTCCACCCGTTTCAATAATCGTAGTGCCTTTCAGATCAATTCCTTTCTCTGCCAATCTAAGTAAGGCGAATGATACACCGATAAGGATGATGGTCTTGTTTGATGATTTTAACCCTTGAAAAACGTTTTCAAATTGATCAATATCTTCCAAATAAAATCCAGATCTTTCGTCTTTCGTATCTTTAATAAGATGATCTACCATATAAATTAAAGATGAATCACCTTGCTCAATGTAATTTGGTAGTAACGCGATGATCACAGCTCCTTTTGGATCTGAAACAAGTTTCTTGAAAGCCTGAGTAAATGATCTTTCATACAGACGTAGATCTGAAACATAATGATGACTTCTTACTGAACCTGTTGTCCCGGAACTTTTAAAAATCTTTTCAAACTGATTATCGTATTCAACTACTTTATGAGATTTAAAAAACCGAATCGGTAAAAACGGTATCTCCTCGATACTACGAGGGGCGCTAACTTTAAGATGATCACAGTATTCTCTGTAAACCTTAACTCGATCATACTGATACTTAAATGTATCCAGGGCTACTTGGACAAAGTTTTCTTTGTGAACCTTCGTAAAATCAAGGGGTAATTCTGTCAATTTATTCGATTTTTCACTAAAATAATTAATAAGATAAGATCTACACAAAAAAATAAGAGCCTGGAACGGGCGTTCCAAGCTCTTATCACACTAATCAACCTAACCTACTACTACTGCCGCAAAGATAAGTCGAAAGTTGATATCAGCAATGGATAATTACAAGGTTTTCCAATTTGCTCAAAAATCAAGAATCATATATTCTTATAATCTATCAATTCTAACAAACCTGATTTATCTACAAATTCTATTTGTTTATCGTACCAAGTGTAGCTAACATTTATTTAAATACGTTCAAGACTGATTAAATATCGACTAAATTCTAATAAATACGAATTTAGGAATACAATAGTATGAGTTTTTTATTGCGATTTTTGAATTGATTACGATGAAGTAATCTTTATTTCAGTTTCAAATTAAAGTTAATTGTAGTTTTAGAATATTACTCGAACACTTAAAAAATTCATATTTTTGACTAAAGTTAATTACTCCGATAACTGGCTTTTTGAAACCAAAACATAATACCATGAAGCATGTACTTATAATAGATGATGAAGAAGAGATCCGTGAGTTACTCTCCTACAACCTTGAAAAAGAAGGTTTCGAAGTAAGCACAGCTGCAAATGGAAATGAAGGGTTGAGTGTTTTGGAAAATAGTAAAAGCGATGTTGACTTAATCTTGTTGGATGTCATGATGCCAGACATGGATGGTATCGAAGTTTGCGACAATATTAGAAGGTCTTCAAAGTATGATAACGTTATTATTTGCTTTCTAACAGCGCGAAATGAGGATTACAGTCAAATTGCAGGTCTTGATGCTGGCGCTGATGACTACATTGCAAAACCTGTGAAGCCAAAAGTTTTGATAAGTAGGATCCACGCTTTGTTAAGAAGAAAATCCAAATCAAAAAAGAAAAGTTCAGAAAACCCGAGATTATCCATTGATAGAGAGAAGTATCTTGTATCACTGGATGATGAGATCATTCACCTGCCTAAAAAAGAGTTTGAGTTATTAGCTCTATTGGCTTCAAAACCAGGAAAGGTCTTCGAGCGTGACATTATACTTGATACAGTATGGGGTAAAGATATAATCGTAGGCGATCGAACAATTGATGTTCATATTAGAAAGTTAAGAGAGAAGATCGGCAAAGACTATATCAAAACAGTAAAAGGAGTTGGCTACAAATACATCGAGGCTTAACATCCGTAAATTTACCTAACTTGAAATTTCTCAGTTTTATTCCTTCATATAAGTTTGTTTTTATCGAGAAGTGATTATTTTTGTCGTCCATTTATTTGAACGGTGAACGTTCGAAAGTGCTAAAGAAATGACCATAAGAACAGTCTACGTTATAGAAGATAATAAGTTTGGTAAGTCTATTACAGAATGGACCGAGGGAAAGCGTATTGAAGCAGTTCCGGTTGACCAAAAAAATAACGATCTTGTTGATGACGTTGATGCTATTGTTGTTTTTCACGAGAATCATAACTTCTCAAAAGAAGACGAAGAGACGCACGAATATTTGACTGAGAATAACAAACCAGGTTATAAGGTTGATATTAATGGTACTTTAGCTGCTACCAACTCAAACTTCACAATGTGGCTTGAGCGTAATCGTCCAAAGTCTTTGCTTATTCTTGGTCAAGATGATGTGGCGAAAAATCCTAATTTTAAGCGTTTCTTAGAAAGTATTGGTAAGTAACCGATAAAAGATCAATAACACTCATCTGTTTTTTCTAATACAGATTGAAGCTTACGAGGTTGATTCTCATATTTCTTTTTAATCGTATCCATTTTCTCAATACATTCATAGCGCATTGACTGGTCATATCTCGCTTTTTGGATACAGTTGCAATAATCATCCATCAAACGATCTAACTCTGGATCACTGCATGAAAGCATAGAGAACACACAAAGCATTATGATCGTAGCGGACAGTTTTTTATAGCTCAATGTCATGAAACTTGCTTAAGTGCATTCATCTTCATTTGCTTAACCATACTTACTAAACCATTTGATCGAGTAGGTGATAAATGTTCTTGTAAACCGATCTCTTTTATGAAATTTAGTTCTGCTTTAGCAATATCCTTAGGGTCTTCTTCATTTAGCACTCTTATAAGTAAAGCGATGATACCCTTGGTAATTATTGCATCTGAATCAGCCGAATAGTGCATTTTTCCAGATTTTTTTTCCGCATCTAACCAAACTCTCGATTGACAACCTTTTATCAAACGATCATCCGTTTTTTTACTTTCATCAATCAAGGGAAGATCTTTTCCCAATTCTATAATATATTCATACTTATCCATCCAATCATCGTAGATGGCAAATTCATCGATAATCGATTGTTCCTTTTCTTCAATACTCATTACATCAATCTTTTAACATTGGAATGATTCGTTCTAACGCGGAAATCATTTGATCCACTTCCTCAAAAGTATTATAAAAAGCAAAAGAAGCTCTAATTGTTCCCGGTATATCATAAAATTGCATTACCGGTTGAGTACAATGATGGCCTGTACGCACAGCTATTCCGAGTTTATCGAGTAATGTTCCTACATCATAAGGATGAGTTCCATCGATCAAGAATGAAACAACACTTGTTTTATTCTTAGCCTGACCATAAAACTTAATTCCTTCAATTTTTGAAAGCTGTTTAGTCGCGTAATTCAACAATTCTTGTTCGTACTGATTGACTGCGCCCATGTCAAGCTCATTCAAGAATTCAAAAGCTGTCCCCAGAGCAATTCCTCCAACGATATTTGGAGTTCCTGCCTCAAATTTATGAGGAAGTGTATTGTAAGTCGTTTTTTCCAGCGTAACTTCTTTTATCATATCTCCACCTCCCTGGAAAGGCGGCATTTCATTTAAGATCTCTTCTTTCCCATATAGCACGCCTACTCCGGTTGGACCAAATATTTTGTGACCTGAAAAAGCATAAAAATCACAATCTAATTCTTGAACATCAACCTTTAAATGCTGAACACTTTGAGCTCCATCGATCAAGACTTTAGCCCCAGCGTTATGTGCTTTAGTAATTATTGTTTTGATGTCATTTATCGTACCGAGAGAATTAGAAATATGTGTGACAGATACAAGTTTAGTTCGCTCACTCAGCAATTTATCCAGCTCCTCTAACTTGAGTTCACCTGTATTATCCATCGGAATGATCTTCAGGACACATTTTTTCCTTTCGCAGAGCATTTGCCAGGGAACAATGTTTGAATGGTGTTCCATGGCTGAAATTATGATCTCATCTCCTTCGTTTAACATTTCTCCGAAAGAAAAGGCTACCAAATTTATTCCATCAGTAGTACCTTTTGTGAAAATTATCTCGTGCTCATACTTAGCATTTAAATAACGCTGAATAGTTATTCGAGCTTCTTCGTATGCACTTGTTGCTTCCTGACTCAATGTATGTACACCGCGATGAATGTTTGCATTCTCATTTCTATAGTATTGATCTATTCGATCAATAACAGAACTAGGTTTTTGAGCTGTCGCTCCGTTATCAAAATATATTAACGGCTTACCATTTACTTTCCTTGATAGAGTCGGGAACTCTTTTCTAATTGCTGATATATCTAAACCTACTGTTTTCATTTCTTGTATATTATCTCCAAACTATTGTTTGAAGAGTACGTTGAAGAAGTAAATGATTGCAGTAGAATATTTAGCCTTGAGCTTTAAGCCATTTTATGGCCTTATGTTTCTTGGTAAAGATCTTGACAGGGCTTCTTTCATTCTTTGTTATATAATATTGAGAAATAATTCTTGTGGCTAAATTATTTACCAAAATTGCCTCAGCTATTTTTTCCTCAACTTTACTTAAGAATTCTTGTGCTTCTTTTTCTGGAGAGACACTCACATCTCTAACATCTATTAGAACGCGATATTTTTCTCCATTTACTAGGGATTTTGCTGCCTCATATTGTCTTTTGGCTTCTTCTAAGTCAAAAGCAGCATCAGATTGAATGAATTTTATTAAAATAAAATCATCTTGCCATGATAACTCAGCAACGTTTGTAGTAATAGTATGATGAATAACCATCTAAAGATTTTAGTGAAAAACAAATATTATTATTTTTCACTACTTATCTGAATTTTAACGTTATTCATCTAAATAAAACACCATTCCGTCGAAACCTAAAACTTCCAACCGTACTCTTCAAAGAACAATTCATCTATAGAAGCTCTCAAAGCTTCATTTGTAATTTTATCTAAAACATCACCAATAAATGCAGCAACCATAAGCTTCTTTGCATTATCTTTCGAAATACCTCTCGACCTTAAATAAAAGATAGCATCTTCATCGATTTGACCGGTAGTCGATCCATGCGAACAGCGTACATCATCTGCATAGATCTCAAGTTCTGGTTTTGAATTCACAGAAGCATGATCAGATAACAAAACATTTCCGTTCGATTGATAAGCTTCAATGTTCTGAGCATCTTGACGAACGATCACTTTACCGTTAAAAACACCAACTGATTTGCCATCCATTACACCTTTGTATGTCTCACTTGAGGTACAATTAGAATACATCTGATCGATCAGCGTGTGATTATCAATATGTTGTTTATCAACTCCTAAATATGCTCCATTCATTTCAGTATGACAGTTCTCTCCCTCAACTAAAACATTAAGGCCATTTCTGGTTAATAAACCTCCAGTTGTAATAGTATTGATCGTGAAGTTACTTCCCTCATCCTGAACAAAAAGTTCATTGGCGATATGAAAAACATTTTTCTCCTCTCGCTGTATTTTTTGGATAGTAAGATTCGCATTAGATTCGAGGTGACCTTCGAAAACAACATTGGAAAATGCATTTGGTGCAGAAGATGAAGAATAACTAGTCACGATCTCGGCCTTTGATCCAGATTCCATTTGAACAAAATGCCTCACATTTGCAATGGTCTCTTCACCAGTTACATGGTGTATCAAATGAATCGGTCGATTTGCTTTCGTATTTTTCTTCACATTAATGAAAACGCCACCAGTTTGATATGCTTTATTGATCAAAGAGAATACGTTTTCTTCAGTATCTTCTACAAGACCAGCATAATATTCTTCAGAAATATTATCTATTCTGTCAATTGAAACTGACTGATCTTCTTTGATCGAAGAAAGTGCTTCATTAAAATAACCATTTACAAAAACCAACTCATGAGCGTCAAGACCATCAATCGTTAGATTTTCGATACTCTTCAATGCTGTTTCTCTCTGAACAAAGTTCTTTTTGGTTATTCTACCAACACGAGTATACTTCCAGTCTTCAACACGAGTTGTAGGGAAATCCATGGCATTCAATGCCTGAATCGCCTCTTTTCTCGTTGATGTTAACGTTTCTGGCTTCTTGAAGCCTTCAACAAAAGACAATACTTTATTTTCAGTCACTACCTCCATATTCAATTATACCGTTTGGTTTTCTTCAGTTAACCAATCATATCCTTTATCTTCAAGTTCCAACGCTAGTTCTTTTGGACCTGTTTTTACGATCTTACCATCGGCTAGAACATGCACGAAATCTGGTTGAATATAATCGAGAAGACGTTGGTAGTGAGTAATGATTATCACTGCATTATCTTTAGTTCTCAACTTGTTCACACCGTCTGACACAATTCTTAATGCATCAATATCCAATCCTGAATCAGTTTCGTCAAGAATAGCAAGTTTAGGCTCCAACATTGCCATTTGAAAGATCTCGTTTCTTTTCTTTTCACCACCAGAAAATCCAGTATTAACTGATCTACTTGCTAACTTTGGATCAAGATCTACAACTTTCGATGCCGAACGCACCTTTGCCATGAAGTCCTTTGCAGACAAAGCTTCTTCACCTTTATATTCTCGTATCTCGTTGATCGCTGTTTTCAAGAAATTGATGTTTGATACACCAGGAATTTCAACAGGATATTGAAAAGCCAAGAACATTCCTTCTTTAGCTCTATCCTCAGTTTCAAGTTCCAATAGATCCTTACCATCGAAATCAACAGATCCTTCAGTAACTTCATAACCGTCTTTCCCAGCGAGAACAGAGGCCAAAGTAGATTTACCTGCTCCATTTGGTCCCATGATAGCATGAACCTCTCCTGGCTTTACTTCAAGGTCTAATCCTTTTAAGATTTCTGCTCCTTCCTCTACAGAAGCATGAAGGTTTTTTATTGTCAACATTCGTTCTATTCTTTTAATAATTCAAATTTAACCTACGGAGTTTTCTAGTGAAATCTCCAGTAATTTTTGTGCTTCAACAGCAAACTCCATTGGTAGTTTGTTCAATACTTCTTTACAATATCCGTTAACGATCAAACCAATGGCTTTTTCCTCGTCAATTCCTCTTTGCTTACAATAGAAAATTTGATCCTCTCCTATCTTAGATGTAGTTGCTTCATGCTCAATTTTAGCCGAATTATTCTTACACTCTATATACGGAAAAGTATGTGCTCCACATCGATCTGTCATCAATAAGGAATCACATTGAGAAAAATTACGAGCATTTTCTGCATTCGCATGGATCTGAACAAGACCGCGATACGAATTCTGAGATTTCCCAGCTGAAATACCTTTAGATATGATCGTGCTATTCGTATTCTTTCCTAAATGGATCATTTTTGTACCTGTGTCTGC
>DCYS01000009.1 GCA_002331485.1 Flavobacteriales bacterium UBA2104 | reverse complement strand
AATATTTTACTGTTTTTTATAATTATTCTAAATAATTCGGGCCTGACATTATTATGACAATAAACATGCGGGTTTTGACGAATTTTGTAGTTGTAGGAAAGGAGATTTAAGTGGAGGATTTTCACATATTAGCATTTACTCACCGACAGTTAGAGGTGAATCAGATTGGATGGCTGCACATCGCCCCAGATGATCAGAAAGATCGTTTGATTGCGTTGAAGGAAGCTTTCGGTTTTGATGAATTAATGTATATTTCCACTTGTAATCGTGTTGAGTTTATCATACGCACTTCAGAGCCGATCAATAAAGAAAAGGTTGGTTCGATTATATCAAGTCTATTTCCGGATTACGATGACGAAAAGATCAAGCTGTTTGCAAACAACGCCGAAATCTACCGAGGAGCATCAGCTGTGGAGCACCTCATTAAAGTAACTTCGTCTGTGGATTCAATGATCATCGGTGAACGGGAGATCATTACTCAAGTAAGAAAGGCTTTTCAAGCTTGTAAAGGTTTTGGTATTACTGGTGATGGGATTCGTTTGCTCATACGCTACACGATCGAAACAGCCAAAAAAGTCTATACGGAAACCAACATTGCACAACGACCAGTCTCTGTGGTATCACTCGCCTACCACACCTTAAAAGGTAAAGATGTGCCATTGGATGCTCGAGTGGTTGTGGTTGGGGCTGGTGTTACCAACGTGAACATGACGCGCTTCCTTAAGAAACATGGATTTACAAACTTTGCCGTATTCAATCGTACATTCGAAAAAGCTGAAAAACTTGCCGATCAGTTGAATGGTAAGGCTTATTCTCTTGATGCATTAAAAGATTATGATCAAGGATTTGATGTGCTCATCACTTGTACGGGAGCTGATCATAGTATTATAGATGAAGAAGTTTACACGCAGCTAATACAGGGTGACCAAAGTTCTAAAATTGTTATCGACCTTGCTATCCCTAATGATATGGATGAAAAGGTGATTAACCATCATGTCATCGATTACATATCTGTTGATTATCTGCAGAAGATCTCTTCAAAAAACCTCGAGAAAAGAGCTAGAGAGATCATTCATGTAGAAGAAATCATTCAAGATGCTGTTGAAGAATATAAAGGAATTTTTAAAGAGCGACAGGTTGAACTTGCTATGCGTGTTGTTCCTGAAAAAGTAAAAGAGATCAAAAGCACTGCTATGGAGCAGGTTTTTGCTAAAGAACTTGATGCGCTCGATGATGACTCTCGTGAAACAATGCAAAAGATCATTGATTACATGGAGAAGAAATACATCAGTATGCCTATGAAAATGGCTAAAGAAATTTTACTGAAAAAATGAGAAAAATAATTATCGGATCTCGCGGAAGTGACCTGGCGCTATGGCAGGCAAATCACGTAAAAGATCAACTTTCGAAAGCAGGTCACGAATCAACAATTAAGATCATTTCTACTCAAGGTGATCGCATACAACACTTGAGTTTTGATAAAATGGAGGGAAAAGGCTTCTTTACAAAAGAAATTGAGGCCGCTCTAATCGACAAATCAATCGACCTTGCTGTTCATTCTCATAAAGACCTTGAAACCTCATCTCCTGAGGGGTTAAAGATCGCTGCAGTCTCGAAAAGAGAGAATCCAGCAGAACTTTTGTTGATCCATCCCGATGCCGTCGACCAGGATCGTCCTTTAGGTTTAAAAGAAAATCCGGTGGTTGGAACCTCCTCGGCCCGAAGAAAATCTCAACTGGTTACTTTCAGAGAAGATCTCAACATAAAAGACCTAAGAGGAAATGTTCCTACTAGAATTAATAAGTTGAGAGAAGGTCATTATGACGCTATTGTACTGGCATTGGCTGGTGTGAAGCGACTTGAATTAGATCTTTCAGACCTTATCACAACAACGCTTGACCCTACTGTTTTTATTCCCGCTCCTTCACAAGGTGTTTTAGGGCTTCAAATTCGAGAGGAAGATAAAGAACTAGAAGAAATATTATCAGCGATCAATGATACTGATGTTCAACATCAAATTGGAGTTGAAAGAGAGGTTTTACGTTTGTTGAACGGAGGATGTCAAATGCCTTTAGGCGTATATTGCACTGAAGAAAACGAGGTTCATGTAGCATTCGCCAAAAGTTGGAAAGAAGGTGCTTCGTTCTCAAAATATGAGGCTACAGACGACCTTTCCATTGCACAGACAATAGTAGAGGACTTAAACAACGTTTAACATGTTATTTGTCTCAAAGAAAGTTACGTATGCTCCTTTACTGGACTTTCTGAGGGAAAAAAATATTGTACTCAACGGTCAATCAATGATCGAATTTGAACCAGTTGATTTCAATTGTCCAGATCCATCGTCTTACGATATTATCTTTTTTTCTAGTCAACGTGCTGCGTCCTTCTATTTAGAAAATTGTTCCATACCTTCCTCTGTTCAAATTGCAACTATCGGAGCAACAACCTCTTCTTTTTTGAGGAAACGTGGTATAAACGTTGATTTTGAAGGAGAAAAAAGTGGTGATCCTCAAAAAGTAGCCTCTGAATTTGCTTCATTTATTGGAAATAAAAAAGTGTTGTTTCCTCAATCTGATCGATCTCAACGCTCTATGCAACGACAATTAGATTCAGATCAAGTGATTGACCTGATCGTGTATTCGACCTTATTAAGGCCTATCAAATTAGCTGGAAAATGCCAAACATTGGTTTTTACAAGTCCTTCAAATGTCGAAGCGTTTTTAAGAAAAAATCAGATTAGCATTGATCAAAAAGTAGTAGCGTGGGGTAACACAACGAAAGCTTCACTGGAGAAAGAACAGATCAAGGTTGACCACACCCTCGAGAAATCCTCGTTTGAAGAGCTTACAAATTTCCTACGGTCAATCTATTAAATGGACATCTTTAAGGATACACCATCTTCCTCTACAGATAAAATCGCTCTACTTCCTAGGATCAGTGCACAGTTATCATCTTGATGACCCGCTGGAAAATCGAATGCAACGGGAATTGATCGATACTCAAAATGAGATAATATGATCTCTTCAAATGTTTTTCCGTAAGGTGGATCTGTGTCTTTTGTTCCTGTAAATCCTCCTAACACTATACCTCTTATTTGATCTAAAACTCCCGCTTTCGATAATTGATAAAAATAACGGTCGATCGCATAAAGATGCTCACCAACATCTTCAACAAATAAAATAGAATTCAGGTAGCTCGGCATTTCATTCGTACCTATCAGTCCACATAATACGGCAAGATTACCTCCGATCAGCTCTCCATGAGTGACGCCTGTTTTGTTACTCTCATTCTCCTTCCATTCATAAGATAATGTTTCTCCCATCAAAGCAGTTGAGATCGATGAGATGGATCGAGAAGAATTCTCTTTGAAATTCAACGGCATCGTTGCATGTAAAGAAGGACATTGCATCCTTGATAGATGCTGATGAAATACTGTGATGTCACTAAATCCGATCAACCATTTGGGACGCTCCATGAAACCTGCCCAATTTATGCGGTCAACGATCTGAATGGAGCCGTATCCTCCTCTTGCACATAAGATCGCCTTTACCTCATCATCGTTAATGGCATCCTGAAGATCTGACGTCCTTTCCGCAATACTTCCAGAAAAATAACCTTCTCTACCCAAACAGTGTTTTCCAATCTGAACCTGAAAACCTTCATGTTCCAACACTCTTTTGGCATTCTCAACATAGGTTTCCTCAATCGCCTTTGCCGGAGCAACAATGCGGACAACATCTCCTTTTTTTAGCTGTGGTAATTCCATTGTTTAGTAAGTTGAGGTAACGTCTTCATCCACAACAAGGATGAAATCTGCTAAGCCTTTATTCTCATCATTCAGTTTGGAAACATCCTTTTGAAGCACTGTAGAGATCGTTCCGATCTTCATCTCTTCATTCAATTTTTTCAAGTACCAATAAATTCCATCAAAGTTATTACTGTGAAAAGCACCGTTTAAATGTACAAGTAAATTTCCCGTTCGCTTCATTTCCTGAAACATAAAATAAGCCATCGTTGCGTCTTTGATCGCCTGAGCTTTAGGGAAGTTTTCATTAGCATGTCCCGGCATCATTTTCATCATTTCCTGATAACCGGGAAGTGTAGGATCATATTCGATCGGTATCGGAGCAAACCAGGACTTTTCTTCAGAAGACAATGAATCTAAAGCCTCAAACCCTTTTTTATAAACTAGGCTGGCATATCTCCTTGGGATATTAGACGCGATAAATGGCAATTCATTTTTCTTAGCATACTCAACTATCGGACGATAATCCGTTTTATAATTTGACCAGAAACGCGCTAGCGAATCAAATGCTTTTTCATCAATTGCGTCCTTCAGATATTGATCGATCTCATCCTGATTATCCGCTTCAAACATTTCTGCACCAATAGCGATCTCAGCTTTTTTATGAAGGGCTTTTACTAGCTCTAGCTGCATCCAGTGAGCAATTGCGCTATTGTGTAACTCTCCGAATAACACCACATCTTGTTCTTGTGAATGCTTAACCAGTTTCTTAAATGAAGTTTTCTTTCCCGATTTTGTATACAGTTGATATGCTTGTATCTCCTGTGCACTAAGGTGAATTGAGAAAAAAACAACAAAAACTAAACTAAAAAACCGCATATCTTCAATCTTAAATTTATCGTACTAAGTTGCGAAAAAATGACCAAACGAAAAACCCTCAACCAAAAGGTTAAGGGCTTTTACTATATTTCATATCAAATTAACTTCTCAATTCACCCATGATGTGGTTCAACGTCTCACTTGGACGCATTACATCATAAACGATGTCTTCAGGTGCATTGAAATAACCTTTAAGGTCAACTGGTTTTCCTTGAACACCATTTAGCTCTTCGACGATTTTATCTCTGTTTGTTAATAGGTTTTCCGCTATCGGCGTGAATTTCTCTTTCAACTCTTGATCATCATCCTGATTCGAAAGTTCCTCAGCCCAATATAGAGCCAGGTAAAAGTGACTCCCTCTATTGTCTAGTTCTCCCACTTTTCTCGACGGTGACTTACCTGTCATCAACAAACGAACTGTTGCTTCATCCAAACAGTTAGACAATACCTTCGCTTTTGGTTTGTCAGCTTTCTCAGCAAGATGTTCCAATGAAACAGCAAGCGCGAGAAACTCTCCCAATGAGTCCCATCGTAAATGATTTTCTTCAACTAACTGTTGAACATGTTTTGGTGCAGATCCACCAGCTCCAGTTTCAAACAATCCTCCTCCATTCATCAATGGAACGATCGATAACATTTTAGCACTTGTTCCAAGTTCAAGTATCGGGAACAGATCAGTAAGGTAATCACGCAATACATTTCCTGTAACGGAGATCGTATCTTTCCCCTCCTTAACTCTCTTCAATGTATACTTCGTTGCTTCAACCGGAGACATGATCTGGATATCAAGCCCTGTTGTATCGAAATCTTTCAAATACAGATCAACTTTTTTGATCAACTCAGCATCATGTGCTCTGTCTTTATCCAACCAGAAAATTGCAGGCTGACCACTTGCTTTAGCACGATTCACTGCAAGCTTTACCCAATCCTTGATCGGCGCATCTTTCGCCTGACACATTCTCCAAATATCTCCTTCTTCAACCGAGTGTTCCAATAAACAGTTGCCATCTTTATCGATCACACGAACTGTTCCATTTGATGGGATCTCAAACGTTTTATCGTGGGAACCATATTCCTCCGCTTTCTTCGCCATCAAACCAACATTAGATACAGAACCCATTGTTGTAGGGTCGAAAGCCCCATGTTGCTTACAAAACTCTATTGTTTCCTGATAGATTCCAGCATAACTTGAGTCAGGAATTACTGCTTTTGCGTCCTGCTGTTCACCAGCCTTATTCCACATTTGACCAGAAGTTCTGATCATCGCTGGCATTGATGCGTCGATGATCACATCACTTGGCACATGGAGGTTGGAAATTCCTTTATCAGAGTTCACCATGGCTACATCCGGACCTTGTTCAAACGCAGCGTCGATATCTTTTTCAATTGCAGCTTTCTCATCTGCCGGAAGACTCTCAATTCGACTCAATAGATCGCCGAAACCATTTCTTACATCAACACCTAATTCATTGAATGTCGATTCGTACTTGTCAAACAATGATTTGAAATATGTTTTCACGGCATGACCAAAAATGATAGGGTCAGACACCTTCATCATCGTTGCTTTCATGTGTAATGAGAACAAGATTCCTTTATCATTAGCGTCTTTTACTTGTTCCTCGAGAAACTTAAGAAGAGCTTTCTTGCTCATAACCGTAGCATCGATCACTTCTCCTTCTAGTAGGGCCAATTGATCTTTTAATACTTTCTTTTCTCCGTTGCTCTCAAGTTCTATCTTAACCGTTGTTGGTTGCTGGATGGTTACAGATTTCTCATTATGGCAGAAATCACCACTTTCCATTGTTGCCACATGTGATTTAGAATCAGAGCTCCACGCTCCCATTCTATGCGGATTCTGTTTTGCGAACTCTTTTACTGCTCGAGGAGCTCGACGATCAGAGTTACCCTCTCTCAACACTGGGTTTACTGCACTTCCTTTTGCCACATCATATTTTGCTTTAATAGCCTTTTCTTCAGCATTCTCTGGTTCCTCAGGATAATCAGGTAATGGATAACCTTGTGATTGTAATTCCTTGATCGCTCCTTTTATCTGTGGAACAGATGCAGAAATGTTCGGAAGCTTAATAATATTTGCCTCTGGTTTCTTAACCATTTCTCCTAGTTCAGCAAGATCGTCTGAAACGCGTTGATCTTCTGATAGAAGTTCCGGGAATTGAGCAAGAATACGTGCTGCTAGTGATATATCACGTGTTTCTACTTCAATGTCACATTGACTTCCAAAAGCTCGAATGATTGGCAGCAATGAGTGTGTTGCCAGCATCGGGGCTTCGTCTGTTTTTGTGTAAATAATGTTTGAAAATTTTGATGCCATTTACGTGTGTTTTTGTGAGCAATGCTCGATTTTTCAGCTGTTTTATTGCTCGCGAAGATAATAAATTATTAGGGATTTTAGGCGGCGGAAGGAAAACGAGGAAATGCCAGGTTTATATGAGATGTAAGTACGAAAAAGATTTTTACCGGATGAATCTCAAGTCCATGAGTTGCCCGCCTACCTGCTGACAGGAAATCTCGCGACAGCTTGGGGAGTTCAAGATGTTATAAACGCAGGATCAGGAGATCCAGCGGAGCGGGGGCGTTCAATGAGTGCCCCCTAGTTTGTGTTTAAAAGGGAACGTGCGCCTAGTTGTAAAAAATGAACTTGAAATCAGAGGTTATCATAATAAAAAACCTCTAAACAATTCCAATTTTGATCAGTTTTCAAATCTCGAAATGTTAGGCAAATATTTCTTCAAAAAACTTGAAATTAACTCGTTCTTTTACATCTGACCAATATTGGAACAGTTTTGTTGCGGAATAGCTTGGAGTGTGCAGACGCGGGTTATATGGTTCAGTAATTAAAAAATAATTAATTTATTTACTGACTTACTAGTCAAACACAATTTTGCTTCTAAGCTTATTATGAGGGTCAAAATAAACTTCATAAAAAGGCTTGTTTTCTAACTCTTTTTTTGATAAATTTTCGTCCATAGATAGAAGCTGGTGAGATCGATAATTTATTTCGCCTATTTTATAAGTGTAAGTGATTTTATAAAACTGTGTGTCCTTGAATAAGTAGGACTCTATTTTTTGAATAACTCCAGTAGTTTTTAAAAACTCCTCTTCCAGAGAAAAGTGTGGGTTTTCCAACATTAATACTCCGTCAAAAGTTTTGCTTTCTCCTTTTGGACAATAGTACAAATACTTCGAGCCCTCCACAACTCTAAGGTATCCTTTTAGGTTCGTACTAGATTTTAAGAGCCCTCGATCAGATTCGATAAGATACTGAACATAGGTTCTATTATCTTGATATGCTACAGAAGATATGGTTGCAATAAACTCACGTCTTTCATCCCACCATGATCTTTTATCTACTGGATAGTATAGATCCTTACAAGAAACAAGGATTAATAATACTAAACTAAAATAAATACTTCTCTTACTCCCAGCCACCATCGTGATTTCCTTTTTTATCATAATATTCTGATTTAGGGTTTCCAACTAAAGTTTTCATAACTTTTTTCATATCCTTATCGGCTACTATAATCCCTGTTCTTTCTTTGTTTATTTGGAAACCTGCTTTTTCTAAAACTCGAACAAAATTTTCTTGGGTTACGACTCGAGATACATTATCCCACGCTGCCGCGAGATTGCATCTCGTGGCCGTGGGTCTTATTCATCTAATTTACTTCGCATTAAAATTAATTAATCCAAACCAACAACTACAACATTATCCAATATACCGCTCTGACCGCTATAATCAACTGCACTGCTATATTGATAATCTTCAGGCCTAAATACATAGCCATGCACCACTGGATTGTTGTGAATATACTTAATCTTTTGAGAAATAACCTTTCTGCTCCAGAGTTCTATGGGCTTATTGTTTTGTTGCCAAAATTGATTTTGTTTGACATTCGAATTCTTAGCTCCATTTCTTTTGAATGCCTCCAACAATATTTCCTTGCGACTTTCTCTTTGGTTTTGATCAATTGCTTTAACTACAGCTTTGCTTGTGTTCTTCTTGAAACTACCTAGCAAATGTCCTGGAGGAATATCCTTTACACTTCTAAAAACAAGATGCAAATGATTCGTCATAATTACCCACGCATAAATCTCCATGCCTTTTTCTTTTTGGCAGTATGACAGACTATCAATCAATATATCTTTATATTCATTTCTTGTAAAGACATCAAGCCACTCTGTGACTGCAAAACTTACGAAATATGGTGCATTAGGATTATGAAACCTGTAATTTCTACTCATTTGATTTAGGTTGGATTTGAGGTTAGTTTCAATAAGTTAGAAAAAAATAGTTTATAATTTTCATTGTAGACAGGTTCTTTTGATACTTAATTATGATATTCCTGAATTATTGAAACCCAAGTCCACGAGATGCAATCTCGCGGCAGCTTGGGGAGTTCATGATATTGTAAACGCAGGATCAGGAGATCCAGCGAAGCAGGGTCAGGCAACCCGATCTTCAAGTTGATATACTAGTTTTTCAAGTAAAGAAACTTTTAAATATTTGACGTGAGGAAGTTCTCATGTGAAGAAATCGCTAAATATTTTACATGAGAATGGCGTCATGTAAAAAAAATCCAATTATCTTTACATGAGAACGGGTTTATGTAAAAAACGTGAACTATTTTAACATGAGAAAGAGAAATGGGCTGGAAACTTCAAAACCTGCCACTGAAAGATGATGTAGAAAGCAAAGCTGTTCTGCGCAAGGTTGCTGCTGCTCGGAGTGCCCTTGCTGAGCTCAAAGGGATTGCACCTACAATGCCTAATGAAGCGATTTTGATTAATACGTTATCACTTCAAGAGGCAAAGGATAGTAGTGAGGTTGAGAATATAATTACCACTCATGATGAATTGTATCGCTCCCAACTAGACTTAAAAGATATTGAAAGCATTTCAGCTAAAGAGGTCCAGAATTACGTTTCTGCTTTAAAGATGGGCTTTGAAAAAGTAGTGAAGAAAGAAATGCTCACAAGTAATGATATTGTGGCTATACAACAAACCCTGGAGAAGAATAAAGCAGGCTTTCGATCTGTTCCAGGAACTAATCTTAAAAACGAGTCAACAAAGGAAGTGATTTACACGCCTCCTCAGGATTCCGAGGAGATCAAAAAGTTGATGAGTAATCTAGAATCCTATATCAATGATTATGAACTGAGTGATCTAGACCCACTGATAAAAATGGCCATTATTCATCATCAGTTTGAGAGCATTCACCCATTTTATGATGGTAATGGGAGAACAGGACGTATAATAAACATACTTTATTTGGTCCTAAATGATCTTTTGGACCTACCTATTCTATACCTAAGTAGATATGTAATTCAAAACAAGAGTGATTATTATAAATTACTTCAGGGTGTACGAGACAATAATGAATGGGAGCCTTGGATACTATTCATATTGGATGCTGTTGAGAAGACTTCTTTGCAGACCATTGATATGATCAAAGAAATGAAGACGCTCATGCAAGAGATAAAGATTGAATTGAGAGAAAACTACTCTTTTTATAGTCAGGATTTGCTCAATAACTTATTCAAACATCCTTACACAAAGATTTCATTTTTAGAGGAAGAACTTGGGGTATCAAGACCTACAGCTTCCAACTATATAAACAGGCTTGCAAAAGATGGGGTACTACAGATGCATAAAGTACATAGAGCTAAGTACTATATTAACTTTCGACTTTATGAATTACTTCATAGAGAGCGGAAGTTTAATTAAAACCTTCAGAGAGGAAGAAAATACTTAAAGTAAATACTGGATCAGAAGACCCAGCAGAGAGTGCGGGGGAATTCACAAAGCTTATTGCTTTATAAACTTACGATCCGTGGTCTTACCTTCACTATTTTTAACCGTAAACAAATATGCACCTGCAGGAAGTTGAGAAACATCAATGGTGTTAGCGTCGTTAGCAATATTCATAACCTTCTTGCCCTGGAGGTCAGTGATGTAAAGTAAATTTGCTTGCTTCAATAGTGAGCCTTCAACAGTTAGTACATCCTTCACTGGATTAGGGAATATACGCAATGCATTCAAGTCATTATTGGCAATATTCAAAGTATGCTCTCCCTCTACAACAAGCACCGTTGTATTTGTATCTGGTTCGTATATAACATCTTCAACCCCTGATGGCCATTTCACCATGATCGAATCGATGACCGTAGCTTCGCCAATTCCGAAATGTGCATTTAGAGAATTCATATATCTAAATCCAACACCACTTCGAACATCGCGAATTTGTTTACCCCATGCTCCATAGATCTCAACGCGAGCTCCGATTCCATTTAAATTAGATTGTGTACCCTGAACATTGACTTTTAACCAGTTATTATCATTTCCATCATTGTAGTAAACCGTATTTCCAATTCGAACATCCAGGAACCCATCATCATTTAGATCACCAATTGGTCCATTGCTAATGTTGTACTCCACAGGGGAAAACGTGAGATCGCCATTATTAAACATGATCTCGCCACCGCCGCCAAGCACATCCGTGTATCCGTCGTTATCAAAATCATAAGAAACATGTTCGATGCTATACTGTCCATGAGCATCCCATCCGCTTCCAGCGGTAATGTCTGAGAATGTCCCGTCTCCATTGTTGTACATGAATTTATGTGTGCCATCAGTGGTTGAGCTCGCTCCAACAAGTGCATCCATGAACCCATCATTGTCATAGTCATTCCATGCACTCGACCAGGTTTGAACCGAGTCTCTCATGTTTGATTGAACAGAAACATCCGTAAAGACACCTCCTCCATCATTTCTAAAAAGTTCGTTTATCTTGGCCGTCGATTGCCCTCCGCGACACTTTGCAATAAATAGATCCTGGTCACCATCATTATCATAATCTGTCCAGATCGATCCATAGTTTCCTCCTTGTGGATGATCACCTATTCCCCCCTGAATATATTGTAGGTTCCCATTTCCATCATTGATGTAATATACATTTGGATCAACATCATGACAAACGAACGCGTCAAGGTGACCATCATTATTCAGATCTATGAAATTACTACGTTGTGAAAAAACATATTCACTTCCTGATATTTCCTGATAATCAGTTCCCGTACTATTCGCCCTCATAAATGTAACTCCCACTCCATTTCCATAAAGCAGATCATTGTATCCGTTACCATCAAAATCCCCTGCTGCAAGACTCCATGTTGCCATGAACTCAACTGTATCGTGTTGAATTTCTGCATAGGAAAAACCACCGCCAGCATTTTGATAATTAATTTGGATCTTATCCTCATCAACTGTAACAGCGTCGTCTAAAAAGTCTCCATTCATATCAACTACTGCGTAATGTGCCCCAGAAGTTGTAGTTGGTAGTGACCCCGGAGTAAATGTTATCGGTGGAGTGGTTGGTTCAACATAAGGATGCTCTTCCAAAATGAAGCCGAATCCCCTTGCTGACCAACGATCATCAAAAGCGATGTAATACGTGTTACCTGCTAGAACTGTGAATGAAGCATAAGACAAAAACCCTGAACCACTATCATCATCTCCAGCATGACAAACCAAAGAACCACAAGTTCCAGTATATACATGAAATCGAGTGTCCAGTCCGTTATTCACAGTAAGATCTGTGGACAAGTTTATCGTATAGTCGTTTGTAGGAGTGTAAGAATACCATTCAGCATTATCTGCCCCGCTTCCATTTTGAGCACATACAGGAGCTGGAACATCCGTCCCTAATAATGTATCTTCTGTATGCTGCCCAGCTGTTATTGCCGTAGCAGTTGCACAAGTAGTTTGAGCATAAGTCTGGGCAATTAATAAAAACCCTATTCCAATTGTTAGTAGTGTGTTTTTCATGTGTTTAATTTTTATTCGCAGGTTCCAGTAAGCGAATTAATATAATCTTCTATTAATTGTAATCCTTCATTATGAACTACCGACCTTCCGAGTAATGGCATCATTTCGTTTTGATCCGTGGAGGATAAACGGTAATGCATCACAGACCTTTCTGTATTGCTCGGAGTAATAATGTAAGTCAATGCTGAGTTGAGAAACTCATCTGGCTCGACACAGACTCCCATGTTAGAAGGAATATCAGTCTCGCTGTATGATAGTCTTAATGGTCGGTATGAGCAATGACTTCCTTCTCGGTGACAGTGTGCACAATTTATATCCAAATACGACCTAACGCGCTCTTCAAGTGGCTGATTCACATCCGAATAGTCAACCACGGCATTGATATTTCCCGGAACATTGTCAGAAAGAATCCCTTCACTTATGAAATGTTGCAATTGATTAACAGGACCTCCTCCAAAATCAAGGTCATGGTCTATATTCTGAGGTTTTAAACCTATCGGAATAGGGTCATCTTGAAATTTATGACAGATCATACACTCCGTTTCAGATGGAATGCGATAATCGGTGTTCATGTTCGTCCCTTCCTGATCCCATGATATTGGAATATCCATACCATCCATTTCCAATACAGCTTCATCCTGATCTTCGTTCCATACATATTCTGCGAATTCCCATCCAGATTGTGTTTTTAGCATCACCCTTGTTTCTAGGATCTTGCTCTCATTTTGGGGCAACATCTGATCATAATAAAAAGTCTTGATCAATGCAGTTCCGACGGGCATATCAAGCAATTCATCATCTGCAACATAATTCATTTGTTCACCATCTGGAATATAGACGAATCGCTTCTTTTTTGCATAATCTGTAAATAACTTACTTGCTGTTTTGTACGGATAAACACCTTCATTAGGCGTCTGCTCTGAAAGTACACCAGTAAAAAACTGATAATCGGAAAGTTTCTGAAAAGGAAAATGACTTTCACTTAATACTACACCATTAGTAGATGTTGTTGGATCATCCACCGGCTTAATTTCCTCTTCTTTACAACCACAGATCAGCAATCCAAGTGTAACAAAAAAGAAAATAGTATGTCTCGAGAACGTCATTAGCATGTGTTCATTAATTAACGCAAATTACACAAACCGTACATATTCTCAAAAATAAATGTTATTCAGATTACTTATTTAGAACTAATTCAATTGATGATCCGGGTCTGACTTGAGCCAATCGATTGATAGATCGTTGAGAAAGTTGTAATATTCGAGCATACCCACCAGTGGTTTGGGCATCCCTCATTAAAACGATCAAATCCCCTCCTGGTGTGAGCTGTACGGTTCCCGGCTGAACAGGAGCAGTAAGAATATCATCAGCTTTTAGGTCGAAGTCATGATCCAACTGAATCGCCATTCTACTGCTGTTTCGACTTATGGTAAATTCTCCTGCTAATTGATTCTTTTGCTCAAGGCTTAGCACGTCAAATTCTGGTCCTGGTTCAACAGAAATGGATTGATCACTAATCATTTTAGAGGTGTTTACATTGGCAAATTTTGTTGCGTGTACCTGTCGAGATCTAACATATACGAATGTATTCCCTTCTTTACACATGGCTGCTTCATTGATAGACGGGCAGTAACTCGCACTCCCTAGCACATCATGTGCATGAAACCCTCCTTTAATACTTAAGTAGCCATAATTACCTTTTTGTGCGTTTCCGATCTGCAGAATGCTATCGGCTGGAATTTCAAATGGTGTTGACGTCCTAATAGATCGACCATTAAGTTTTGTATTAAATTTTGCACCAGTTAAAACAGCTGATGTCCGGGCATGAAAATAAAGCGTTGGTCCAATCTGAGTAAATTCAAGAACAGGTGTGTTGAGTTCATTCTCCAATAAAAAGTTGGCAAATCGAAAAGCTTCCTGATCCATTGCCCCTGAAACGGGAATGCCGCTGGACCGAAAGAAATATCTTCCCTCATCCTGAACCGAAGTGTGTAGCCCTGCCTTTTTAATTTCGATCATGATCCCATATGGTTTATACAGTAAGACCTTAATTCAACGGTGTTTTTAAGCGTTAACTCATTCTTCAATGATTCAAACTCACCACTTTTAATTGGATAAAATGAGATTTGATCACCTGATGTAAAAAGTGTTGGGCGTGAATCGTTCGGATCAAATAAGCGTATTGGTGTTTGACCAATGAGATTCCATCCACCAGGAGACGATGTTGGATAAATTCCTGTTTGGTTTCCTGCTATTCCAACTGAACCGGCCCGAACCTGTCTTCTAGGTTTGTCCAAACGCGGCATTGATATTTCTTCGCGCATACCTCCTAAATAAGGGAAACCAGGTAGAAATCCGATAAAAAACACACGGTATATAGGTGCGGTGTGAAGATCGATCAGTTGCTTTTCATTAAGACCTTTACTTTCACAGATCCTTTTTAGATCTGGTGAAAAAGTATCTTCATAGCAAACCGGAATATACAAATGACTTCCACTTGTCTCTTGATTTTTAGGATCAAGCGTAATTTCACCACTCTGATAATCCGCTGCAAATTTTTGAGCTTTTTCAATCGTAGGAAAATGAACACATAGCTCATTGTAGCCAATTGTTACATCCTCAATCTGTTGCTTAAATTGGCGTTGTATTTCATCAGCCAAAGAGAGAATCCGTTGATTTAGGTCTGTACTAATTTCACCAGGCCAACAGAAACGGACCGCTTCATCACCAAACTTGTGAAAACTAGGCTGCTCTCTCATCTCTGATTAGTTTTTGCTAGTTGTTCTCGAATATAACGCAACATATTTACTGCCTCAGGGTGATCACCATGTATGCAAAAGGTATCGGCCTTAATTGCTGTCTTAACACCTGATATGGTTGTGATCTCTTCCAAAAAGTACATTTCGTACAACTGTTGCCATGCTTCCTCAGGTGTTTGATGTAAAGCACCTTCACTAGCCCTACTAACGAGCGTTAAATCTTCATTATATGCTCTGTCTATAAATGCCTCAAACATTACCTGATTATCAGGTAGTAATTTATGCAACCAAGAATCAAAGGGTGTATATATAGTATTGTTAATTCCAGACCTTTTCAACACATTAAGAAAAAGCTGAGCGACAGCTTTATCCTTTGCTGCATCGTTATAGAGTGCACCGTGAGCTTTTACATGATGTACTTCTGCGTCCAGTTGTTTGGCAATCCTATAAAACCGTTCCAGTTGTTGAGTTAAACTATCTTCCAGGGCTTCATCATCGATTTCCGGCCTCTTTCTACCGAAGTGATCTCTATCTGGGTAGGATGGATGTGCGCCGATCTTAACATCATATCTTTTCGCTAATTCGATCGTTTTTGCTATCGAATCCTCGTCTCCGGTGTGTCCCCCACAAGCAATATTACAACTTGAAAGTAAAGGCATTAACTTGTCATCTTGACCTGCTCCTTCACCAAGATCTGCATTGATGTTTACTTGCTTCTGACCCATGCCTTTAAGATACTTATTTCATTCAGACCACAAAAAAAAGGGCGCCAACATTATTGACGCCCTTCGATTTAAATGTATATACTAAGCTATAGCACCCTCGCCTTCCTGCTCTTCGTATGAAGATACAGCTGGACAAGAACACATTAGATTACGATCTCCAAATGCGTCATCAACTCTACGAACAGAAACCCAGAACTTATTACTTACCAAATATGGCAGTGGATAAGCGGCCTCCTGAGGGGAATAATCATACTCCCAGTTCTTGTTGATGATACAATCTGCAGTATGCGGAGCATTCTTCAAAATATTATTCTCCTTATCTGCATAACCATTTTCGATCTCTTTGATCTCATTTCTAATGCTGATCATAGCATCACAGAAACGATCCAACTCTTCCTTGTCTTCAGACTCTGTTGGTTCGATCATCAAAGTTCCAGCCACCGGGAATGAAACCGTTGGAGAATGGAATCCATAATCGATCAAACGTTTTGCGATGTCTGCAACTTCAATATTCGCTGTTTTCTTGAATGAACGACAATCCAGGATCATTTCGTGAGCGACAGTATTATTGATTCCAGAATACAAAATACCATAATGCTCTTTCAATCGCGCTTTGATATAATTTGCATTAACAATAGCCATCTCTGTGGATTCTCTCAATCCTTTCGAACCAAGCATTTTGATATAAGCATAAGAGATCAATAAGATCAATGCACTACCATAAGGTGCTCCTGAGATCCCATGAATGGCATTTTTACCTCCAACTCCTTCAATTCCAACACTTCCTGGTAAGAAAGGTGAAAGATGCTCTGCAACTCCGATCGGCCCCATTCCAGGTCCGCCACCACCGTGAGGAATAGCAAATGTTTTGTGAAGGTTTAAGTGACAAACATCAGCCCCAATATTTCCAGGATTGGTTAAACCAACCTGTGCATTCATGTTAGCACCATCCATATAAACCTGACCTCCGTTGTCGTGAACGATCTTTGTTACTTCTTTGATTCCTGGCTCATAAACCCCATGTGTTGAAGGGTATGTTACCATCAAAGCGCCAAGATTCTCCCTATGTTTTTCAACTTTCTCCTTAAGATCGTCGATATCTATGTTCCCGTGATTATCACACTTCGTTACAACCACTTTAAATCCTGCCATAACTGCTGATGCAGGGTTAGTACCGTGTGCAGAAGATGGGATAATACAAATATTTCTTTCTGGATTTCCATTAGCTTCGTGGTATGCTTTGATTACCATAAGACCCGCGTATTCACCCTGTGCACCTGAATTTGGTTGTAGCGATACTGAATGGAATCCTGTGATCTCACAAAGATCTTTCTCAAGCTCCTTGAACATCGTGTGATATCCTCTTGCCTGACTAACTGGCGCAAATGGGTGAATATTAGCAAACTCTGGCCAAGTAATCGGCATTAACTGAGCGGCAGCATTCAACTTCATTGTACATGAGCCCAATGGAATCATGGAATGAACAAGTGAGAGGTCTTTATTCTCTAACTTTTTGAGATAACGCATCATTTTCGTCTCCGAATGATACTTATTGAATACCTCATGAGTTAGTATATCCGTTTTTCTAGCTAATTCTTGATTTACTTCAGAGGAAATAAACTTTACTTCCTTAGACTTCTGGTGAGCCGCCAATTCAAGAACGCCAACAAGTCCTTTCACCTCATCGTTATTTGTGCGCTCTCCAACACTGATCGTGAATGTGTTTTCATCGACATATCTCAAATTAATATGATGTTCCTCACATACTTTTCTCAGCTCTTCACAGTTGATATTATCTGGAGTTTGAACATAGATCGTGTCAAAATAGTCATTGTGAAGGATCTTGTACCCTGCTTTCTCAATTGACTTATGAATCGTTGCAGTTTGGTTGTGAATGTTCTGAGCTATTTCTCGCAATCCTTCTGGACCATGATAAACACCATACATTCCAGCCATTACAGCCAAAAGGGCCTGAGCTGTACAAATATTTGAAGTCGCTTTATCTCTTTTAATGTGCTGCTCTCTGGTTTGAAGCGCCATTCGGTAAGCAACATTGTCATCTTTATCTCTGGAAACCCCGATAATTCTACCCGGTATGTGTCTTTTATATTCTTCCTTTGTAGCAAAATAAGCTGCGTGAGGTCCACCATATCCCATCGGAACTCCGAATCGTTGAGTTGAACCACAAACTACATCAACACCCATTTTTCCAGGTGCTTCAAGTAACACTAAAGACATGATATCTGCTGCAACTGCAACTTTAACATCATTATCTGACAGTTTCTTGGTGAATCCTCTCAAATCTTTAACACGTCCTAGAGAGTCCGGGTACTGTACTAAAGCACCAAAGATCTTATCGTCATTAAGATCAAAGTCAGAAGGATCTCCAAAGATCAATTCTATTCCTAGGTGATTCGCGCGTCCCTTAATAACATCAATCGTCTGGGGGTAACAATATTCCGAAATAAAGAACTTATTTTTTCCTGCTTTTACATCTGCACGCTTTCGTGCATTGAAGAACATGATCATTGCTTCAGCTGCTGCCGTAGACTCATCCAATAAAGATGCGTTTGCTATTTCCAATCCAGTAAGATCGATGATCATTGTCTGGAAATTCAATAAAGCTTCAAGACGACCTTGAGCGATTTCCGCTTGATAAGGTGTATAAGCTGTATACCATCCTGGATTTTCCAATACATTTCGTTGGATCACAGGAGGAACGTTGGTTTCGCTATAACCTAGTCCAATATAGGACTTGAACACTTTGTTTTGGATAGCCAGGCCACCAATATGGTCCAAATACTGTTTCTCGGTTAAAGCCGTACTTATATCCAATTCATTTTGAAGTCGAATCCCTTCAGGAACGGTAAGATCCATTAGTTCATTAACAGAATCAACTCCAATTGCCTTCAACATTTCCTCTTTCTCAGTCGTTGAAGGACCAATATGCCGCTTTGAAAATGCACCCATCACTATCGCTTTAAATTGAGACTACAAATATACGCTTTCTCCTATGCTTCAAAAATTATTTCAAGAATATAAACGCAGTATTATTTGATTGTTAGCTACTGAACAAACGTCACTCATTTTTGGAGTTTGAATTGACTCCTAAATGCTTGATTTGTCTTGCATACAACCATATTAAATCACTTACTGACCAAACGAAAAATTGTCAAACACAACAATATATTCTCTTTCTTTGTCTAATATTGAGCATGTCGTTTTTGAGATTCCTCGTATACGGTAATATTTTAGTCAGCTTGGCAGTAGGCTTCCTGACGTTTGGAATAAGCAACTTTTTGGGGTTTTCCGATGCGATCAGCTACTCAACGTGTACGGCGTTTGCAACACTCATGATCTATAATTTGCAGCGACTTCTTCGTTTCGAGGATGTAAAACAAGAATATTCGGTTAGACATTTATGGATTGTTAAACATAAAGTTTTACTGATCATTCTTTCACTTATAGGGGGAGCAGGTGCTCTGTTGATGTATCTCATGATCGGTGTTTCCAATGACATATATATCGTGATTTCCTTTACGCTCATTGGATTCCTATACGCTTATAAAGGAGTTTCGAAACACGCTTTGCGGGATCTTCCGTTTTTAAAGATTTATTTGATCGCTTTTGTCTGGACAGGGGTAAGCGTTTTGTGGCCTGTTTTTAGAGATGGTACTTACAGTAGCACCTCAATTTTCATCGCTTTAAGTGTTTTTCTATACATCCTCGCGGCGACCATACCTTTTGATATTCGCGATCTAATTTATGATGATGCAAAGAAGAAAACTATTCCTCAGCAAGTTGGTGTAATGGGGAGTAAATTGATCGGTTCGTTCTTATTGATAGTTAGTGTGACACTTCTATTTTTTATCGACCCAAATTTTTTATTCAACCCATTTTTATACCTGTCTTATATTGGCTTACTGTTGCTTATTCTACTAACAAAAAAAGAACGTAAAGAAATGTACTTCTCAGGACTTATAGATGGATGGATTATCTTTTTAGGGCTAATGTTTGCTTATCAGGCATTTTTATAAAACGAGTTTCCTTGGGAAACTCTGAGTTATCTGGGGGATCATCTTTGTAAATGATGACACAGTTTCTCATTGCTCCATTCATTTTATCAATTTGCTTACTGTTTGGCAGCCCTGATATCGCTAAGTTATTATGGTAGAACATGTGAGTGATTTGCTCATAATCACTCGCTCCGTCGTAAAAATAGACAGCATTTTCCTGTACCTCTAGCCCTTTGATCCATTTTCGTTTGTTTTCATTTATGGCTCGAACCTTAACATCATTAAGGCGATGATTCTTCATGCTTTCTTTGGGCCTCAAGAAAAAGATGATAAAAAATGGAAGAAGAACAAATGACCATTGCCTGCTTAATTTAGTTCGTTCATTTAGAAACACACTCAACCTGACAAAAAAAGCTGAAACGCAAAGTAAAATAATAGGGCTAACAATTGTCACAAAGTTTTCCATCTTGGTGCTAGCCAGAGTAAAAAAGGCATAAGGAATGAATATAAAGGAAGCTGTTGCAAGTTGGTCTTTAGGGTTTTTTATAAATGAGATAGCACAAACTGTTGATAATACAATAACAAAAGGAATAAGCGTTCCTGATCCAAACAATGTTGATAGGTTGTGCCAATAATACCAGAAATCTCCTCCGTGAAGCTCAATTACCTCATAAAAATGACGTCTGGCGTGATCAAACTCATACCAGTACTCTACAGGAAACTTAAGGGCCGCATAAACATTCCAGGGTAAAAATACGATCAATGCAATACCTAAAGACCTTAGCATTAAGGAGGTTTCTTTATACACAAGATCTCTCTGTCCAAAAATTAAAGAAATTAAATGAATCCCCCAGACTCCGAAAACCAGAAGTCCTGCCAACCACTTCGTAAGAACAGCTAAACCAGCAAAGAACCCTATCAGAAAAAGAAATACTGTTTTATGCTCTTGGCGAAAAGTGATCCAGGCCCAAAATGAGGCTGTTACATAAAATGTAAAGGCGACATCAATATGATCTGCTGTATGAATCCCTGCAACCTGTTCCAGTCCGAATTGATAAAGTAAAAAAAGTAAGGCTCCATAGTATGCTGTTTTTTTATCGAACAATCGTTCTCCGATCTTATAAATAAAAAGGCATGTCCCTCCGAAGGCAAGGATAGATGGAAGTCGAACAGCAAAGACAGTCTCCCCTAAAAGATCGATCGAAACAGCCATTTGCCATAATGATAGAGGTGGCTTATGCAGCCAAATATATTTACCAATCCAAACCTCTGGTTCAGAGCCAAAAAGGTTTTCGTTGATCAAATGAGGTGAAAGATAAGACTCCGATAAATTCTTAGCGACCAAGGCATGGAAACTCTCATCCCATGTATGGAAAAAAGGGTCTATGGTAGCAAAAGAAGAAGCCATTAATAGGGCGGTTACCAGCATAATCGGAAGAAAAGCCCTTTTAGATCGCAGATAAGTCCAATGCATAACTAGTAGACTACAAAAACAAAGTATGAACAATGTCTTTGAGATAGTTGGTAGATCATTAAAAAAGGAGATGAATGCAGATATAATATCCATCACTTACTAATCTTTAGCGCAGCAAAAATCGCCAAATGATCAGAATACCCTCCAAAATAACTGTTTCCACCGTAAGTTCTATTGGGGGTTTTAGAACCGTCCTTCTTGGTATAAAGAAACGCCTCGTTATCAGCTATTTTAGCTTCTTTATTGACGATATCCAAGCCATTATTATCCAATAGAGATCTTGACACGATGATCTGATCCAATGCGCCCCATTCTCCTTTATAATTATGGGTGCCCTCTCCTTTCTCATAATATGGAAGCATCAGGTTCACAAGTTTTGAGTCAGAGGATGGTTTTCCCGCATCTAATACTTCAGCGACAGATCGATTATTCGGGTAATCATTAAAATCACCCATGATTAATATATTGGCGTCCTGCTCAACTTGATTAATACTATCTACAAAACCACTTAAGACCTCAGCAGCGTTAACTCTTTTGTGCTCAGATGCATCTTGACCGCCTCTTCGGGAAGACCAGTGATTTACAAATACGTGAACCTCTGAACTGTCGAAAAACACACCTTTTACGTAGAGGATATCTCTTGTTTTGTAATCAGGATCATCGGCTAGTGATAATTTAATTGCTTGCTTATGTGTCATGTGAAAGCGCTCATGATCAAAAGCTAGTGCTACATCAATTCCTCTGGCATCAGGAGAGTCAAAATGAGCCACCCTGTACTTTGTTTCCCTCAGCCTGCCTTTTTTTAGCAAGTCATGCACAACAAATCGATTTTCAACTTCAGCCAAACCAATAAATAAAGGGTTATTCGAATGCACAGAGGTGACCACTTCGGAAAGTTTTTCAAGCTTATTCTCGTATCGTTTACTATTCCAGTTCTTCTTACTTGATGGTAAAAAATCTTCATCTTTCGTTTCTGGGTCATCTATTGTATCAAAAAGATTCTCTACATTATAAAAGATAACCGTTGCCTGGTCTATTGAATCCAATAGCTCATGAGGAAATTTAACCTCATTTTCACCATGATCTTTTGATTTCGCCTGACCAGAATTTGACGTGTTCTTTGGAGAACATCCCCAAAAAAACACCGTCATCAGGAAGATCCCTAACAACGGTGCAGAATTCTTTAGTTTAAATGAACTGCTCATATTTTACAACCCAAGTTTCTTTTTCAAATCTGCTGGAATAGCATCTTTATGTAGATAAATATTTATCGTTTTTAGCTTGAAATAATTCTCAGAAACATATAAATATCCTTCAGGGTAATTACCTGTTCCCCACGAGTTTTTTACAAGGAAGTACTTTGTTCCATTCTTCTCTTTGTATAACCCGGTGATGTGCATTCCGTGATCGTCAGTTGTTGTTTTATTATCATATTGTTCCTGACGTAATTGAGCTGTGATCTCTTGCTCCTCTACTGGCGTATAAAATGCATTAGACGATTTATCTGCACCTGCATCAGAAAAATTATTGTTGTCTTTTCCTTTCACGTCGATTGTACTTTCATCCTTAGGAACAATTGCGAGTCCTTTTCTAAAATTAAATCCTTTCTCAGAAACATCAGCTCCCCATGCTACAGTGTAACCCTCTTTTAGGGCATGTTCTGCGGCATTTTGCAAGTCTTCAAGAGACACGTTGTAACTCGTACCCCAAGCCCAATTATCTTGAATCGCGAGCATACACTCTTCGTAATCATCAAAATGTGAGAAAGAAGTTAGCGACACGTAATCATCCATATCAAGCTCTGTTTCTTTAGCAAAACTTTTAGGAGTGTATTTCTTTCCATTGAATGTAAATGAAGTTGGGTCTGGACCCAAGTATGCGTCCAAAATACCAGAAAAACCATCTTTCCAAGATGCAGACAGAGGGCGATTTCCTTTACTGTCAACATAACTCATTATACCGGACATGTAGCCGTTGAGTCCTTTATATAGCTCCTGGTGATTGTGCTTATCCAGTCCGTAATTCAATCCATTGTATGCTTTAAGCGGAACAATACCATGATTTCTGAACACCCATGGTATATCATGAAATGCTCCTCCTTGTGCAAAGTTGATCTTTCCATCCATTCTCACATACTTCTCTGCTTTTCCTTCGTAGGCTTTACGAACAACATACATTTGAGATAGTACTGGCGGATTTTCATTTCCTTTTCTGATCATCTCAGACTCAAAGAAAGATAGCGCCGAAAAACTCCAGCATGTTCCAGTATAACCCTGAGACAATACAGGCGTTGCATCGTGACGGGCAATTTCTGAAAATTCGTAGTTAGAACCTTCAGCGTTCGTTGTCTTTTGTGCATTAACACTCAGTGCTAACGACAATGCGATAGCAGATAAAAATATTCTTTTCATAGATTTAAATTGGAATTTATTTTAGCAGAACCCATGCATTAAAACCTTCATTCTTAATAAGTGAACGTTTCTTCAGGATTTCACTCTTATTCTGACTAACTGCAGCCGAAACTCTGTGCAGCCCTTTATGCTTATCAACAATAACACCTTGCCAACCCGCTGAGTTAAGCTGTTGGATCATGTTTTTCGCATTCTCATGTTCGCGAAAACATCCAACGATCAAATGATATCCGTTCGTATTCGATTGGTTTATCTCTTTATTCGTGTTCGCAACCGGTTTATTGAATCTAACTGTTACGTAATCGTCTTCTGTTAATGGGTAAGAGAATAGATCTCCATTATTCGCCACTAAATGAGAAGTGATTTTATCAAGCTCATTTTCAATTCGAACCTCTTCTGGTTTAATCGGGTCTTTTGAAATTCCTTCAACATATTTTGCCTTTGACTTCTCGGCAAAAGGATTGAAATCTTCAGTATACACAATACCCGATTGAAGAACGTCGGTCTTCATAGGTATCCAGAAGCTATAAAAAGCAACAGGGATCAATGCTGCAGCTGCTGCATATTTGACAACCTTCTTAAGTGTAGAGGTCTTCTTGATTGGTTGAACAGGCTTTTTAGGCTCATCTTTAGCTGACGGTTTCAATTCAATAACCTTCGTGTCGTTCTCCTTATCTGAAGTTGCAGGAGTAACTTTAGTTTGCTCTAGTTCTTCTTTGTTATCAAGTTCTTCGTGAACTGCTGGTGTCTCTTTTTCTTCTTCAACAGGAACAAACTGAACATTGCCCATACCGTAAGAAGCGAGGAGTAGATTAAAGAAGCGATCTTGTTCAAATGCCATTTTACCAGCATCATTCAAATAAAGAAAACCAACATTTTGAAAGTGAACTCTTTCACCTTCATTCAATCGACTTTTGATCTTCAACACATTTGTTGAGATCTTTTCATTTGCTTCATCATATGAAATACTTTGCTGTTGTGATAAAGCGGACACCAGTAATCCATCATTGTTTGTTAGACTGCGATTAAAACTCAACGCTTTACTAGGTGGTGTAATTATACCTTTATCAACATCAACTTTTGCAGAAACAGTATTCGCAACGAACCCTCCCAAAGCAGGGATCACGACACAGTTATTCTGCATTAATAGATCACTCAGTATTTCATCAAATACAACCATCCTAACAAAGATACAAAATTTACATTTAATACTTTAATTTACGCTTGTTGCTTCATTACTTGCAACACGTGTTCAACGTCTTCCGGAACATCTATGTTTGGTGTTTCGATCGAGGTTTCAACAACTCGAATAGAATAACCGTAGTACATCCATCTCAACTGTTCCAAACTTTCAACCTCCTCTAATTTTGTTGGCTTTGCTGACACCATTTTCTTCAGCACATCAGCTTTAAAACCATATAACCCTATATGTCTTAAATAAGGATATTCATTTTCATTCCTCTCAAATGGAATATGACTTCTAGAAAAATATAATGCGTCATTTTTGTGATCAACAACAACTTTAATTCTGTTGCTGTCTTTCAGTTCATCAGGTGTGATTTTCGGTGTTGCTAAGGTTGCAATCTCTACTTCTGAAGAGTCAAAAGCATCTAATAATTGCTTTAATTGTTTTGGATCAACCAAAGGTTCATCACCTTGAATGTTCACAACTATATCATGGTCATCAAAACGCTCAACTACTTCTCCGCACCGCTCTGTCCCACTTCTGTGTTGATTCGACGTCATCATGACTTCGCCGGAAAAACCTGTAACATGATCAGCTATTCTGTCGTCATCAGTTGCAACAACGACCGTATCAAAAAGATCAGAATCATTTACTCTCTCATAAACGTGCTGTATCATCGACTTGCCCATTAGGTCGATCAAGGGTTTTCCAGGAAAGCGACTCGATTCGTAACGAGCTGGAATAACTGCTAATTTTTTCATGCTAAAACTTTGCCTGAAAGCGTATTAAAAACTGTCTTGGAGCTCTAATATCTCCTGGACGAGTCATATACTCTTCATTAAACACATTATTCACTACGAAATTGAGTAAAAAAGTTTCATTTATTTGGTATCCAATTCTTGCGTCGAACACGATATCTCCATCATTGTTTCTCTCACGATACTCCTCTAAACCTGGCAGTACCTGAGTGTTACCTACTAACGGAACATTAATTCCTGTCTCGAAGTTTGCATCAATATTTTCCATGAAACTGTTGTATCTTCCTGTGAAACCTAACATCACTTTTTTGTATTTGAACTGGATGTCTCCCTTGGCGAGGTGGCGGAACCTATACTTTAACATGTTCGATGAAGTGTCAGATAGCCCTCCATTTCCATCTGCACCATATACATAAGTAGAATCTGGATTTAGAACAATTGGGTTCATATAAGTATATCCCATCAATGCTGTAACCTCAACTGGTCCGATGTTCCCTGTTCCATTAACAGACAGTTCCACCCCAGTAATTCTGGCGTTCTCGGCGTTCTCAGCTCTAAAACCAAACCATTTTTCTGGAAACCCGGGATCATCCGGATTAAAGCTTACAGGAATTGAATCAGGTTTGAAATATCCAAAAGTAAATTCCATCATATTTTCGTATTGGTTTATGAAACCAGCGACGTCAACAAAACCTTTGAAGTTAGAGATCTTAAACCCTTGTTTGAACCCTAGCTCAGCTGACCAACCTCTTTCAGGTTGAAGTGCTGGGTTAGGAAAAATGTTCAACGCTCCGATCGAAGTTGATGCAAATCGCTCGGCAACTGATGGGTAACGAATAGCCTGACCAAATGATGCCCTTAAGTGCGTGTATTCATACAATTCATAATTTGCTCCGACCCTGAAAATTGGACGTATTGGAACAGCTGATGTTGAGTCATCAGAAAAATATACTCTTGAATCTGGGTCTAACTCATTTTGTTGAAAATACTCTCCTCTCACTCCTCCTGTCAGATCTAATTTACCGAACGATTTTTCAACTTGACCATACATAGCAAAGTTTCTCGAATCATGATCTCCATACAACTCTGAGCGCACAACATTGAAGATACCAGTTAATCCCGTCGTTAATACAAAATCATTTTTAAATTTTCGCTCAAACTTATAGTCTGTATAATACATTGAAGCTGCTGCACTTTGACCATCTAATGATTTGTTATCCGTGTAATACCAGCGATTTTGTATGCTGTGTTTGTTATCATACTTATCGTACCACTTTACATAGGGATCAACAGTCAACCGTATATTCTCTGTAACCGAAAGAGAAGAAGTATCGCTAAACGGATCCGCTGTCCCTCCACTTGGTTGATAAGCTAAACTGTCACTTTCCCAGATGATAAACAGCCCTTTACGTTCTGTACTCGCAGAGTAATTCAGTCCCGCGTTGAATCTTTTCAGTTTTTTAGGCTTAAAAATAAAACTACCATTAAACCTAAAGCTATTTTGCTCTTCTCCTGATCTGTAACCGTCTGTTCGATAATCGTATACAGAAACTGTGTATCCAAAATTATCGAGCATTTTTCCGTGATAAGCATTGAACTGACTTGAAAAAAGTGATTTATCCGACCACTGTAAGCCTTCTCTCCTGGGCTGATCAAAAACTCCAGTCTGATAGCTCAATTTTGTTTCTCCAACTTTAGTCGGTTCTTTGTCTCTCAATGAAATTATACCGTTAAGCGCTCCACTACCGTATAAAACAGATGATGCTCCTTTCAAAACCTCTATCTGTGAAATATTCTCAATAGGTATTGAAGTCCATTTTGCATCTCCTGCATCTGCCGATAAAAGTGGAACATCATTCCATACAACCAGGACTCTACTTCCGGCACCATATGAGAATCCACTTCCTCCACGGATCGACACCTGACCATCCATAGCGTAGGCCCCGGGAGCTTGATTGACCGCCTCTTCTACATTATTCAGCGCCTTGTTCTCAATTAATTCTGGTTTAATAATTTCCAGAGAAACGGGAATATCCTCAATTCTCTGCTCTCTTCTCGAGGCAGAAACCACAACACCATCCAGGTTTTGAGTAAGCGGTTTCATCTTAATGGTTAATTGACCATCTTTCAAAGGTTCAACAACTGTTTTTGTCATTGTTTTAAAGTCAAAAAACTTGAAGGTAAGAGTTGCGGGATACTCTTTTATTGGAAGTGTAAAAACTCCATTTACGTTAGTCCTCGTCTTTAGTCCAGTATTCGTTTCAACCAACACACCGATCAAAGGCTGATCAGTGTCATCATAAACAATACCCGAGAGATCCTGGGCAAAACCACCAAAAGAAATGATGAAAAAAATAGCACAAATATGTTTCATAAGTAGGATAAAAAGTATTAACTTAATATGACCTAAATATAATCTAATTATTTTGAAAACAACCGAACACCACCACCAGATAGCCTTGTCTATGTTGCAAGGAGTAGGTCCAAAAATGGCAAGATTACTTGTGGCTTATTTAGGAAGTCCAAGTGCAGTTTTTGAAGAAAGTACGAACATAAGAACCGAAGTTCCAGGCTTTTCCAAAGAGCGATTTCGATCTTTGAATAGAACTCACGCTTTACTCAAGGCAGAAAAAACACTAGAATTTGTCGAAAAACACAAGATCGATACTCATTTTTTCACAAGTGAAAAGTACCCTTATCGATTAAAGCAATGCCCTGATGCTCCCATAATCCTCTATTCTAGAGGAAACCCAGTTCTAAACACAGACCGATCTGTTGCAATTGTAGGGACAAGGAACATGACTTCTTATGGCAAAAAGATCATTCTTGAACTCATTGATCATCTGAGCGGATTTGATGTTCAAGTGATTTCCGGTTTAGCTTATGGCGTAGATAATGAAGCCCATCGACTTTGTATCTCAAAAAACATGAAAACGATTGGAGTATTGGGTCATGGACTTGACCGAATCTATCCATCAAGAAACAAAAAAACAGCTCAAGACATGATCAATGCAGAAGGGTCTGGTTTGCTAACAGAATTTCCAGAAAACACCTTACCTGATAGAGAAAACTTTCCTCAACGGAATCGGATCGTGGCGGGGATGACGGATGCAACTATAGTTGTTGAAAGTGGTGAAAAAGGAGGATCACTGATAACTGCTCATTTAGCAAACGATTATGATCGAGATGTATTTGCCTTTCCTGGAAAAGTAGACGCAGATTTCTCAAAAGGATGTAATACTCTTATTCGTCAAGACAAAGCCCACTTGATCACCTGTGGTAAGGACTTAACTGAGTTTCTTGGTTGGGATAAAAAAGGGGTGCCAAAACCAATTCAAGGAAATCTCTTTGAACGATTATCTGGTGATGAGAAGAAGGTTGTTAAGGTGATCAAAGAATTTGAAAACATCTCTTTAGATGTTATGGCCATGCGATTAAAACAACCTGTTTCTATGATCAGCAGTATACTCCTTGGGCTTGAGATCAAAGGGATCATCATGATGCTCCCTGGTCAAAAGTATACGTTAGGCAAATTGTAAGCCGTGACAACTGAGCGTTGTCACGGCGTTTAAATTAACAGTATTGTTTGTATGCTTCTTTCAGGTTTTCTGCGATCATTTCTGCAGTACCACCTTCAATATGGTGACGCTCCAAAAAATGAACGAGCTTCCCATCTTTGAAAAGTGCTATAGATGGAGAAGATGGAGGATAAGGCAGGAAATACTTTCTTGCTTGCTCTGTTGCCGCACCATCAACACCTGCAAATACAGTCGTCAATTTACCTGGCTTTTGATCAGACTCTAGTGAAAGTTTAACACCTGGTCGCATGTTACCTGCTGCACAACCGCAAACGCTATTTACTACAACCAAAAGACTTCCGTCTGTGTTCTTTATCGTATTGTCCACCTCTTCTGGAGACGTTAACTGCTCAAAACCTACTGCAGTTAAGTCTTCCTTCATTGGTGCTACTAATTCTGGAGGATACATATCTATTATTTTTAATGATTCTTAATTACAAAAGTAACAAGCCTTGACTAAAATTGTGCATAAAAGGGAATCAATCTATTTGTTTTTCCCAGTGTCTCGATGGTAATGCTTTTTGTAAAAACGCTGGATATCTACTTCATCATCCAGTTTTGCTCCGTCCAAAAGGAAGTTGACAAAATGTTCTGAAAAATATGGGGCGATCATATAACCTTTGGTTCCCATTCCGTTAAAAACAAAAAGGTTATTCTTTTCTGGATGCTTTCCAATGAGCGGCCTTCTGTCCGTAACTGTTGGACGAATTCCACCCTCTTGATCAACAATTTCTATTTTGGCTTTGGATAATTGATCGTATTGATCCAAAAGTTGTGTTCTGGCGTGCTCTGTTGGTTTTGTATCAGTGGTGTCCCAGCTAAAAGTCGCTCCCAGTTTAAAACCTCCATATTCAAGTGGCAACACAAAGCATTTTCTATTTAGGATCTCATCCTTTCTAAACGCATCAGATTTTACCGTTAACACCTCACCTTTTGTCTGTTGCAACGGCAAATAATTAAAAAACGGGTTGAATTTCCCTCTATATCCTTCTGCAAATATGATGTGACTGAACTGTTCGCATTTATAAGACGCATTTTCTGGGTCTAATGACTGAAAATCAAAATTTTGAATATTCAGTTTGCGCTTCGTAATTAAGTAATCGTGGTTCGCTTTTATAAACAGTTTAGCATCAACATAACCGGGAGATTTCACCCATCCATCACCGTACTTTTTTAATACATAATCAGGAGTTGGGTCTGAATCTTCTAATTCATGAATGTATTCTTCATAAGCTGGATCTTTGAGACGATCGACCCAAAAATCGTGTTCATCTTGAGTAGAAAACACTCGTCGGATCTTTCGAGAAAAGAAAAATCGTTGTCCTGTCTTTTGTTCGAGTTTTGGATAAAAGTTTTTCAAATAAGGAATTAGATCGTCACCTCGCCATGTCTTCACCATTTTGCGAAAGACCATAGGGTTGATCATTCCAGCAGCTATTGCAGAGCTTTCATTTACCCCTTGATCGATTATTCTAAAATCAACGTTTCGCTCTTCAAACTGATGAGCCAAACAGATCCCAGAAAGACCACCACCTACAATTAATACCTTATTCTGCATAATACGCTGTCATTTTATCATTCTTGTTGATCGTTCAATATTTGGGACCATCTTTTTATTATGGACTTTTTAATTCCTGGTGACAACCCTTTCAAAAATCGATTATCCAACAAGGATTCAATTTCGTTAATTAATTCTGGGTAATTCTTGCCTATGCGAATCATCAATCGAAAGGCGATCATACGACAAGAGCTTTGTGCTTTTAGATCTTCCCAGCATGAAACCGCCGAATCAAATACTAAACCCTCAACCTCTTCTGAGTGTTCGGTCTGCTCAAGCATCTTTAATAGCTCACGTTGATGATTGGATGGCTTACCACTGATTGAGGAAACGATGATCTCAACTTTTCTCGACAAAGGCAACTTACACGTTTCACTTGCTTTATTAATGTACCAAGCCGCTCTCCACGCATCTGGTTTATCAGAACAGGCATATGAAAAATACGGTTCAAACTTATCAGCACAGATAGAACTGATTATCTCTTCTTTGTTGGAGTGAATGAGATCATGAGTTTTCATTTTCGTCAGGAGTGTAGTCCTTTAAGGTTTTGATCTCATCGTCGAGTTGCTTCTTGAGTGGCTCAATATATTTCATATACTCGGGAAGCACTTCTTCTTTCATTGGCTCTGATTTTGGGAACTTTTCAGACCTATGGTTGATCTGCCTTCCGTTTTTCCAGAATCGATAACATACATGTGGTCCAGTTGCCGCTCCTGTTGATCCAACGTAGCCTATAACTTGACCTTGTTTCACTCGAACGCCAGGTCTTATTCCATCTGCGATTTTACTCATGTGCAGATACTGAGTATCATAAACCTTATTATGTTTCAACTTCACATAGATTCCATTCCCTCTACTCCTAGAAGCTCTAGACACCGTACCGTCCGCTGTAGCAAGGATTGGTGTCCCTGTTGGAGCAGCATAATCCGTTCCTAAGTGAGGCTTTCTAGTTTTATAGATGGGATGAAAACGGTTCATATTAAACGAAGAGCTTATTCTAGCAAATTTCACTGGTGACATTAAAAACGGACGTTTCATCTCTCGTCCTTTGTGATCATAGAATCCGCTCACCTCCCCTGCAGAATCTGTAAAATGAAAGGCAAACATCCCATCATCACGATGCTCAAACCAAGCGTGACTAATCTGTTCTACTGCGTAAGGTTTTCCTTCTACGGATTTCTCATCGTAATATACGACGAATCGGTCACCTGCCTGAAGTTTGAAAAAGTCTACGCTCCATGCATATACACCTTCAATAGCGTCTACTACTGCCGCAGACATCATATAACTGTCAAAGGACTTGCCTAGCTCTACACTTAAATTGGAGTTTGGGTGAATTACACCACTAACCATTTTTCGATCGATGGAAGTTGGTCTTTCTTTCTTTTCGATCTCAACCGAATCCTGAGTAAAATCAAAAGTGATATAAGAAAACACATCTGGTTCGTATATCATGTGCTGTACAGCTCGAGAAGTATCTCCTTTTTTTGTCAGAATTGTGAATGGTTTTCCCGCTAAAATATACTTCAGTCCGATCGTGCTGTCTTTTGCTGCAAGGGCAGTAGTGTTTATTGTATACTGATCGACTTTATAGGGTAAAAGAATATTTCCCCAGGTCCAGCCATTTCTTACCGTATCAAGGTAAACGTCATATTCATCCAGATCGAATCCAAAACGCTCATTTTCGACAACTGCTATAGTGTCTGGTTTTAGTTCTGGCTTCTCTACAGTCTTGGTTTCTCCACAGCTCGTTATGATCAGCAACAAAGAAACAACCTGGACAATTAACCTTATTTTGCTAAAACCTCTTCTACCCACGATTTTCCCCATTCTTGAATTTCTTTTTCAGACCACAAAGCTGGATAAAATATTCTTTTCTGAAAACGTGGTGGTAAGTATTTTTGCCAGTTTGTCCCACCAGTTGCAGCAACATCTGTTGGATCTTTTTGAAGATATCGTACCGCAGACTTATAGTGAACAAGTGGCCAATTGATATTTACATTAACATCATTTTGCTTCATAGCTTTAATGACATCTTCTCTTTCCTGATCAGATTTTGAAAGCTTTTGGTAGCACTGCCACAGGTTTCTTGTTTCTTGTTCTTTTGCAAAAGAGATGAACTCTTTGCTATATCTTTCTTCAAACTGCTCTAGCGTCAAGGTTTTCTTTCCAGAAGCTAATTCGGTAGCACCTTCCTTCCAGTAAATGTTTTTGTACATCTCTTCAATGGTCGCTGATTTTGGGTCAACGTCGTCTCGAACATCTTTGTGAACTAGGTTTATAAAGTCTGTTGAAGCCATCTCGATCAGTCTGTATTGAGCAGATTGAAATCCACTAGCAGGCAATAATGACATGCGGAACTTTAGAAATTGTTCTTTTTCCATACCCTGAACCATGATCTCAAACGATTTTGTCAATGCTTCAAAATATCGATTAATGCGTGTCGTGCGATCTACAAAGAACTCTGCTGTTAACTCTTCTTTATCAGCGATCTGTTCAAACTCTCTCAAAGCTAATTTGAAATATAGCTCTGTGATCTGGTGATAAATAATGAAGATAACTTCATCTGGGAAACTCGTTCTAGGCTTTTGTAGACTTAACAAAGTGTCTACTGAAATATAGTCCCAATATTTTACAGAGTCAGCATAGAGAAGCCCGTCAAGATATGATCCCATGTCCTGACCTAAGGCTGCATACTTATCATTGATCTTTTCAAGTTTTTCCTGAATTTCTGGAGTAATTTCCATTTTTCTCGGTTTAGTGCAACAAGATTAACAAAGTTAATGAATCATTGTATGTTACGTTAACTGCCACTCGAAAATATTGTTAATCGATAATCATTCTATCCTAAGAACTTCACTTGTTATGATATATTTTAATAAAAAAGGCTCGAGTACATATTAACATTGAAGAAATTAGAACTGAATTCTCTCTAAATATTAACTTTGCGAAATAATTAATTAGCTATGAATATTTTATTGTTAGGATCAGGAGGAAGAGAACATGCTTTGGCTTGGAAATTATCAAGAAGCAGCTCATTGGAATCCTTGTTTATTGCACCTGGAAATGCGGGAACGAAGAATTTAGGTAAAAACCTACCCATAGATCCAAATGACTTTGATGCGGTGAAAGAGGCTGTACTCGATAATAACATAAATATGGTTGTGGTAGGTCCTGAAGCTCCTTTAGTCAATGGAATAGCTGATTATTTTGAGAATGATGCTGAACTTAAGGCTGTTTCTGTCATCGGCCCAAACAAAACAGCAGCTCAGTTAGAAGGGAGTAAAGACTTCGCCAAAGAGTTCATGAAAAGACATAACATTCCTACAGCTAAATATCAATCGTTTACGAAAGACACACTAAAGGAAGGTTTAGAGTTTCTGGAAGGAATGAAGGCCCCATACGTTTTAAAAGCAGATGGGCTTGCTGCAGGAAAAGGTGTGCTAATCATTGACGATCTTGCCACGGCCAAGAAAGAACTGAGCAACATGCTTGTCGATGATAAGTTTGGAAACGCAAGTAGTAAAGTTGTCATAGAAGAATTCCTTGACGGTATAGAAATGTCTGTATTCGTCTTAACAGATGGTGATGGCTTTAAAGTCTTTCCAGATGCAAAAGATTATAAACGAATCGGCGAAGGTGACACAGGTTTAAACACTGGAGGTATGGGTGCAATTTCTCCCGTGCCTTTTGCTGAAGGAGGATTTTCGGACAAGGTGTATAACCAGGTTATTATCCCTACGATCAAGGGGTTGAAGCGCGATGAAATTGAGTACAAAGGGTTTATATTTTTAGGGTTGATCAGCGTGAATGGGGACCCGTACGTTATTGAATATAATTGTAGATTAGGGGATCCGGAAACAGAAGTAGTCCTTCCTCGTTTGAAGTCTGACCTAATTGACCTTTTTGAGGGGGTTGCAACTTCAACATTGTCCGAAAGAGATATAGAATTTGATCCTCGAACTGCAGCAACTGTAATGATGGTGTCTGGAGGCTATCCAGAAGCCTATGAAAAAGGGAAGCCGATCTACGGATTGAACGGAGTTACAGATAGTGTTGTCTTCCATGCTGGAACAAAGGCTGATGGTCCAGCTGTAACTACAGCTGGTGGTCGCGTTTTAGCTGTTACTTCATTCGGGAAAGACATTCCATCTGCACTTGCAATAAGCTACGAAAATGCAGAAAAGATCGAGTTTGAAGGAGCATATTACAGGAAAGATATTGGGCATGACCTGCTCTAATCGAACAGATTTCTTATTTTAGTTTTACAAATGGATCCAACAAGTCTGATCATTATTTTAGTCGCATTAGCGGGATCTGCATTCTTTTCTGGGATGGAGATTGCTTTTGTTACAGCAAATCGACTGAAGATCGAGCTTGATAATCAAAAAGGTGCTATTTCCGGGCGAATTCTTTCCAACTTCGTTAAAAACGACAGCCGCTTTATTGCAACAATGCTGTTAGGTAATAACATTGCGCTTGTTGTTTACGGTATATGGATGGCACAACTCATGGAGCCATGGATAAGCAATATGGTTGGTGGAAACGAAGCGTTGATATTAACTTTACAAACCATATTATCCACTCTTTTGATACTGGTAACTGCGGAGTTCCTCCCGAAAGCTACTTTTCAGATCAACCCGAACCGGGTGCTACATTTTCTTTCGATTCCTTTGGTCATAATTTATGTTATTCTTTTCCCTTTAACGCTATTTACGATGCTGATCAGCTCTGGTGTTTTGAAGCTTTTCAGAATGGACACTGATAACAGCAAAACAGCCTTCTCCAAAATAGATTTAGATGACTATGTTCGAGACCTGAATGAACGCATGGAGGAAGAAGGAGAATTAGATAACGAAATGCAGATACTCCAAAATGCTCTTGGTTTTTCGAACATCAAGGCTAGAGACTGTATGATTCCGAGAACTGACATTGTTGCTTACGATATAGAAACTTCCGTAGAGGATATTAAAGATAAATTTATTACCACGGGGCTTTCAAAGATCCTGATCTATAGGGATACGATTGACAATATCATCGGATACGTTCATAGTTTTGAATTGTTCAAAAAGCCGAAACGAATAAAAGAGGTTTTAATACCAATAGCATTTGTTCCTGAAGCAATTCCTGCGAAAGATCTACTCGAATTATTCGCTAAACAACACGGAAATATAGCTGTTGTTGTGGATGAATTTGGTGGAACGTCAGGTTTGGTAACAATTGAAGATGTTGTTGAAGAGATATTTGGCGAGATTGAAGACGAGCACGATAGTGACGAACTCCTTGAGCAAAAAATAGACAGAACAACTTATCTTTTCTCAGCTAGACAAGATATTGATTACCTCAATGAAGAATATGATCTTGAATTAGAAGAATCAACCGAATACGACACCCTCGGAGGACTTGTATTACATCATCTCGAATCCATACCTGAAGAAGGCACTATTCTGGAGCTCGAAGACTATACGATGCGAATTGAAGAGGTTTCAGATCGAAGAATTGAAGTAATTCGTGTTAAAGACAATAGATAATGTCTGAACGCTTTTTTTATAAGGCGTTATCCTTTCTTTTTTTGTTACATAATATTATATTCGCAACCTTAAATTAATTTGGAAAAATGGCATTAATTGGAAAAATACGTGAGAAATCTTGGTTATTGGTTGCAGTAATCGGGATCGCAATGCTTGCATTCATCATGGGAGACTTCGACTTTTTTAATGGTGGAGGGGCTCAGGAAGACAATTACGGTATAGGTACCGTTGATGGTGAGAAGGTGAATGAGCAGGAGTATCAGAACATGCTCCAAAATGCACGACAAAACATATTTCAATCAAAACAACAGCAAAATCCAGGTCAACGAGCTGAGTTTACAGAGCAAGATGAAAAAAACGCTCGTAGACAAGCTTGGCAGGCTGCGGTTGCTGGTCAGTTAGTAGACAAGGAGTTGGAAGAAATAGGGTTGATCGTTGATGAATTCGAACTTGAAAATGTTCTTTATGGACAAAATGGGTTTGATCCTTCCACTTTTTCAACACAGTTTACAGATTCTGTTACTGGTGAATTTGCTCCAGATCAATTGCGTCAGGCATTAAATCAGCTGCAAGAATCAAATGATCCTCAGCAGCAAGAGCGATACAAGAGCATAATGGACTACGTTCGTGAACTTCGTATTTCTGAAAAGTACTCTGCCCTATTGACTTCAGGTGTTCATGCAACAACGCTCGAGGCAAAAGAAGAGTATGAAGCCAAGAAAGAGGTAAAGAATGTATCATATGTATATCAAAACTTTACTAAGGTGCCTCAGGACGCTATTGGTGAAATAACTGACGAGGAAGTAAAAGCATATTACGAAGAACACAAAACAGAGGAACAGTATAAACAAAGTCCATCAAGAAAGCTGGTTTATTTTTCAGTTCCAGTTGCCCCTGCTAAGGCTGATACGGCGAAAGCAATGGATATTTTACAACGTGTAAAGCCTAAATTCAAAGCAACAGAAAATGACTCAATGTTTGTTCTTCGTTACAGTGATGTGAAAGAGTTTAGCAGTGACTCTACTGCAATGGCTCGTCCAGCGGCCCCTGGGGTGCAGGGAGCGACTTATCCAGCATCGATAGCTGATGAGATCGAATCTGCTGAGCCTGGAGATGTTGTTGGCCCATACATCTCTAGAAGTGGTATTAAAGTTTCTAAGATCCTGCGTTTTGCTAATGAAAAAACAGCGTCTGTTCGTCACATCCTATTGAAAGCAAAAGGTGATGATGAAATGGCAAAGGCTAAAACCAAGGCTGACAGCATCATTCGTGTAATCAAATCAAAAAATAACTTTGAAGAGATGGTAACTGAATTCAGTGAAGATCCTGGATCGGTTAATAACGGCGGTAAGTACGAGGATTTTACAGAAGGTAAAATGGTGCCTGCGTTCAATGACTTCTCTTTTGAAAAGCCAATTGGTACTCTTGGAAAAGTAGAGACAAGCTTTGGTATTCACATCATTGAAGTATTAGATAGAAAAGAAGCGAAAAGACCGATTCTTGCAAACATTGTGAAGAATGTTGAGCCTTCAAAAACAACAGTTGATGATGTTAAATCTAAGGCATCTGATTACATCTATCAATTAGATGATAAGATGACAAATAGCTCTATTGAAGAAAAGAGAACCATCTTTGATACATTCGCCGTTGACAATCAGTATACTGTTCGAACTGTAACTTTCCAGGATGAAAATCCTCAAGCAAACGGTTTTGGTGAATTAGCTGAAGGTGACCTAATGAGACTTGCATACAGAGACGGTGCCGAAGAAGGTGACCTTAGCTCAGCTCCAATTCGAGATGACAATAGAATTATCGTAGCAATGCTATCAAACATTGTTGAAGAGGGAGTTCCTTCTTTTGAGGCTGTAGAAGCAAGAATGAAATCTGAAGTTCGTAAAGAGAAACAAGCTCAATATCTGAAAGATCAAATGGTCGGAAGAGATGACCTAGAGGCTCTTGCTAAAGAAATGAATGCTCGTTTCGAAACAGAAGGACTTACATTTTCAGCAAGTAATGTGGCAGTAGGAAGAGAACCAAAAATTATTGGTACAGCATTCTCTGGATTAATAGATGGTCAAAAATCAGTTCCAGTTAAAGGAAATAGTGGTGTGTTTGTTCTTCGCGTTGAGAGCACTCAGCCTGCAGAGGAAACAACAGATTTTTCTACTGAGAAAACACAGATCAAGTCACAACGCGTTTCGACAGTTAAGCAGCGTTATCGTTCTGCTTTGTTGAATGGTGCGGATGTTATTGACAATCGTAAATTGAGAAGTTACGGTATCAGATAAGAAAGCTAACAAAATATAGAAAACACCCACGCCTTCTTGGTTTGTGGGTGTTTTTTTATGAATAATTTCACGCCTGACATTGCAATATTTATCGATTAACGTTACATTTGCTCCCGCTTATTGTTGAACTGACATTATTCGTCAACGTCACAAATAGCTTTTTGGTCCTATAACTCAGTTGGTTAGAGTATCTGACTCATAATCAGAAAGTCCCTGGTTCGAGCCCAGGTGGGACCACCAAAGTGGGGATGTCACGATTTTTTGTGGCTTCCCCATTTTTTTGACCTTCTCGATCCTGCATTATAATTGGGATACAGCGAAACAGCAAATTGACTCTTGTGGTTCGATAATCATCTTTTTCTCGATCATAGCTAATTCCATCAGGAAATAGAAGTCTTTGAAGCTGAACTTTGGTCTGAAAATCTCCGTTTTCCCATATTTTACTGAGCTTTGAAACTAAACTAACAGCATTTTTCATTGCTTTTTGAGAGTTCGATAATGATTTATTCACTTGGTCCATTTCAAGGCTTAATTCATTTATTTTCGACTTATAATTATTCTTATACTTTAAATAAATAGATTTTTCAATTTCCCCCAAAGCAAATCGCTCTTCAATAGTTTCAACCTTCTTTTCTAATTGACTTATTTCTTGTTTGAGAGATTTTGTTTGCTTCGGTTTTTTAGCTCTTGTTTGATCTATTAATTCAGTAAGCATCTCTTTAAACACGGGGATTAATCTTTCGTCAAGAGTGAACTTATCTAATAAAGCCTTGAACCTTTCATGTAGAAACTTTTGACTTCTGTTGTTTTTACACCCTTTCTTATTGCATTTATAATAGTACAGTCCTTTCTTTCTTACCATATATCCCGTAAACGGAGTTCCGCAAGCATCACATTTCAAAAATGACTTTAGTGGCAATTGGTCGTTTTCTTGTTGAATGATATATCCAGAATTATATTTCGATAGGTTCTCATGTACTTGTAGAAATGTCGCTCTGGATATCAAGGCTGGATGCTTACCTTCAACAAGTTCTCCTGGCAAAAGCTTTGAAGCAATCATTCCACAATAGAAAGGATTTTGAAAAAAGTGTGTAAGTCTTTTAGGTGGGATATCCCACCCTCTTGATTTTAGTCTTTTTGCTATTTCAACTAAAGTTAAATTCTGTTTAGCCTTCCACTCGAAAGCTTTTTTTAGAAGTTTTCCTCTCTTCGTTATTACAAATTCGTGTTTATCAACCGATTGACCTTCATTCAAGTTTTTGTATCCCGTTGGAGGGACATAAGGCCAGTAGCCTTTTTTTAAGGCCTCTTTCATTCCTGTTACTGACTTGTCACGCCTAAGTTGATTATCAAACTGGCTAAACAAATGATATATACCTTCCATGAAATCACCCGATGGATCTGAATGATCTATATTCTGAGTAGCAGAAACAAGTTGAATTCCTTTTCTTTTTAATTCATAAGAGATAAAAGCTCCACTGGGACCACTTCGACTAAAACGATCAAAAGAATAAACAATGACAAAACCAATTTTATCATTTTTCCGAACAAATGAAAGCATTTTCTGAAACTCTTTCCTTTCGTCATCCTTCGCACTTTCATAGGTTCCACCAAAACAATCTATTACTTCTAGGCCATGCTCTTCAGCATATTTCAAACAATACTTTAACTGTGTTTCCAAACTTGCATTTGACTCTGCTTGCTCCTTAGTGGAAACTCGTGTATAAATGACCGCTTGAGTTTTAAGCTTATTTTGAGTGCTAATTCCTTTTGCAAATCTATTCAATCGATTGTCCATTCTCTTTTGATTTGATAATTAAACAGCAAAGATTATATATGTCACTAACCAACTTCTCAGCTTGTCTTTGATCAATCTCTTTTCCTAATTTCTCTCTAATTTGAATTACATACTTTTCTTTATTCACGGTTTTTGTCGTTCCTCCACTTTTCCGGGTTTCGGTTTTGAAGGAGAATAAAACAAGTGGTCCAACTTATTTGGTACCTATATTTTCTTTTTTGACAATTTTTCAGATACAACTATACGACCATTTTGAGTTTTTAAGGTGACTGTTTCAAATGCATTTGATGCGAAAAGTTCAGACACTTTTTTATTATGAACATCTCCAAGGCTTTTAGTTGTTTCTATTAGTGTTAGATTACCATTTTCTTTTTTGATGTTTACAGCCTCAATATTTTCCATACGTATAGCGTCAAGAACCCTTTGTTCACCAGAAGAAATCAATGATAGCTCTGAAAAAAAGTCTTCTGTGCACCAATCAGAAACTAAAGATTGATATGCTTCACTAATTGATACTACGAAATGTGGACTTGATAATATATCTGCAATATCTGGTACCTTTTCAAGGATGTAATTATGTTTATGGACGTTATACACAAAATGATCACCTTCAAAATTTACTATAAACACAATTGGTTGTTTAAGAACAATGGTTGTTAGAATCGCCATCTCAAAAGCAATAAACATGTTGTCATTTATATAGTCTAATGCACCTTTATCCGCTAGAAACTCCTCTAAACTCAGTCCAGAAGTAGATTTTAGATATTCCATAACGACCTCTTTAGTCTCAGGGTTTTCTAGAAGCTCTTCAGCGTTTAATGACCGCGTAAATATTTTGTCTTTAAATGGCTTGATAGTTTGCAAACCAATATTCATTTCTCTCATTTGCTCAATGAATTTTATCCATATGGCCTGCGATAAATTATACTTTCTTATCCCTTTTTTAGATATATCGGGTAAAATTCCTTTCTTATCCCAGTAGGTTGCATCATAAGCATTGATATTTAGATCAGCAATAGTAAATCTAGGCTCTCTGAGGGTTCTTTCTAAATTCGGATATTCACTTTCAATATTTTGATTTTTGAAATACTCCCACTCATTTTTTGTCCATTCATCCATAAATAGTATATTTGCTATTATTAGTATATATACAAATATAGCTGTTTAATTAAAATAAACAAAATGGTGTCTACAAATTTGAATAAAAGAGAGTGTAAGTGCGGGTGTGGTCAGTGGTTTGTACCTACCAGATCGGACAAGCAATACTTCAATAAAAGTCATGCTGACAAGCACTACGGACAACGTGTTAGAAATAAAAAACAGAGAAAGTACTATGAAGAAGACAAAATCTTTCATCGTAATGAAGAATTATTGTTGGACGCGCTGAACACATGGGGGCGTGGTGCAGAGTTGGCAATAATACCCTTGGTTGAACTCATCGCGAAAGGCTTTAAAAGCGAATATTATATAATAAAAACTGAAGATAAAAATTCAACTATTTTTCACTATTACAGTGTAAGTGTTTGCTATTACAGTAATGAGCCAGATGGGGAAAAAATGGCATTAATAACTCTTAAAGAAGAGGTTTACTGAATAACATTACTTAAGTTAAACATCGGTAAATACATCGCAACCATAATTATTCCGACTACAGCTCCAATCAGTAAGATTATAAAGGGCTCCATTAGCGTTCCGATTAATTTTGTTTGATGATCAATATCTTCATTCAATTGATCCGTCATTCGTTGAAACGTCTCATCTAACTTATTTATTTCCTCAGCTATTTTAATGAGTGAAATAAAACGCTTATCAATCATTATACTTCCTTGTAATCCTTCATGCAGACTGTTTCCCTTCAAGATCTCAGCTTTCGCATTATCGAGCGCTTCTTCCAATGGATAAAAACGAATCATTTCTTTGACTAACTCTAGAGATCTGACAAGAGGGGTTCTAGAAACCATGAGTAACCCAAGACTTTGAGTGAGTCTTGCGAGGTAGATTTTTTTAAATAGTTTTCCAAAAATCGGCAATCGTATTAAAAGATTTCCAGTCCATTTGCGATACCAATCCTCGTTTCTTTGTGAAAAGTGAAGTAAAACAATCCCACCCACAATGAGTAAGAAAACTATAACGTAAGTAGAAAAGTTCTCAGATATTCCAATAATTTGTTGCGTCAACCAAGGTAAGTCCTGTCCAAACTGCTGGAACACCTCTTGAAACATCGGAACTACAGTATTTAACATAAAATACAACACTCCAATTGTAATTAAAAAAACGAATGCTGGATAAGTAAAAACTGAAGTCAGGTGTTTTCTCAATTTTACTTTGTTGTGGTAATATTCTTGTAAATGAAATAGCACTGTTTTCAATCGACCTGACTCTTCACCTATTCGAATACTTTGATATTCATAAGGAGTGAACTGATCACTGTTTCTCAATGCGTCTGAAAGGGAATTACCACTTACTAGATCGCTATGAATCTTTGAGTACAATTCAATTTTTTTCTTTTTCGTTTGCTCCTCTATAATTATATCCATAGAGCGTTGAATGTCCATTCCCGCATCAAGCAAAGAATGAAACTCAGCATAAAACTGCTGTTTAGCCTTATCATTCAATGTTTTTCCAAAGGAAACATCTTTGTTCAGCCTATCCCAAATTGATATTTGCTCAATCTCGCTCATTTTTTAACGACCTCTTTTTCGTACCACTCATTTACTCGGTCAGCTCTCGTAGAAAATGCGTAAAATGATAACTCCATAGATTCTTCCATTACATTGAATGTCCATTCACATAGCTCTTGATCATTGCTGTCAAAGACCCAAGTACAAGAAGCATCCTTGAAGCTTGTTGTTGTTAAAACGTCATCTTCTTCTATTTGTAGAACGCCGTTATTTACCCGATATACAACTTTTTCACCGCTTCCAGATATTAGCTCCATGCCATCTTCTAATCTGATAACTGCGTTAGAAAGGTAAACATCCTCTATCATTTGTTTACGCAAAATCATCCATTCATTTACTCGATCCTTAGTTCTCATCTCACGATAATTCTGAGCATTAAGGAAATTAATCGCACCATACACAAGCGTTACAAGAATCGCTGTAATAGCAATTGTAACCACAATCTCTAATATAGTGAATGCTTTAATCCTCATGTTGCTCAATCTGTGGAACTTCAAATTTCCATAAAACTCTTTTTTTATCATCAATAAGACGAGATTCAATCCACCTATTTCCATCAATTGAAAACTCCTGATCAATTAGGTCGGTTCGCACGATTTCATTCGGATACCAGGATTGATCCTCAAGTAAAATACGATGATTAATAAATCCGGTAAGTGTTTGCCCTTCTTCATTTATGTCCTGCAATGTATTAGCAGATTGATTAATGTTAACAAATACAATTGACCCAACGCCAATGACAGCTCCTATTATAGCAATGGCCATTACAACCTCCACTATGGAACTGCCTTTTAATCGTTTAGCGTTTAGAGCCATTTTATTCGTTTTTCAATTGACTCATCATTTTCCATCCAACTCGGTAGAAGAAAGTAATCAGGTAGACTTATTCCGTCGATTTCAGCATCCAATAAGTGGTTTTCATAGGATGAGCTTTTCATCTTTAAAAAAAGGTTTTTAGTAAATAATGATCCTATCACTTTGCCCTTCAACATTGTTTCTCCTTGATTATAAACTAACCCAACCACAGTTGATTCATTTTCAATCTTTAACTTCACAAGATTTCTGAAATCCGGAGATTTAGATAAAACTAAAACCCCTCCCAGAACTGATGAACCTTCTTCCATTTCAACAATTGCTTTTCCTGATCGATGAAAGTTTTTATCCGTATCTATTAGACAGATTGAACTTGGGTATTCCAACTGAACGTCCTTTTCGAGGATAATTTTTTGTTCCGCAAATACTTGGACATTCCCTTTAAAACCTTGCTCAAATCTAATTATGGGTGCTTTTAAAATTACGTTCTCCAGTTTTGCCTCTCGACTGACGAATATAGAGTCTTTTGATTCGACAACTAAATTTCCATTTAAGCTATGATCGATCGTGATAGGTATATTTTGAGTATACCGATTTGTTGGCTGATCAAATTCGAAAATGGAATCAAATGGCAATTGATCCAAGAAAACTTCATTCTGAAAACTAACTAACTGATCGATTGATTTAGTAATTATGTCTTCACTTACAGGAGGCAAACTTTTTTCACTTTCGTTTACAATTCCATAAACGAGTTTTTCCCTTTCATAGTTTTTCCCTTGAATATAGCCTCTTTCTACTCTGCCGTTTGGCACAAAAACAGACCCTGTAAGCTTTGTGCTGCCCGTCAACTTTAACGCTTTATCATTATTGCTTAAGTATAAAGCCGGCATTGCATTTCGAATTTCATGACCAGAAAGAAAAGAGCGTTTTAAGGTTCTTCCTTTTTTTCGAGCTTTAACAACAAAATAATTAAATAGACCCCAGTTTTCTTTTCTGATGTGAACACTGTCGTTATTTATCAGAAAAAGCTTTTCCTCCGTGAAGCTCTTTAAAGTCCTTGTGGCTTTTACTCCTGTTAATAGATTAACTACCAGCTTTTCCTTGTTTTTTAAGGAAAATCGTGTATTTCTGTAAGACGTTGTAATCCAAATTAGGGACATACACAATGCTCCAACAACAATGGAAAGAATAATGGCGTAAGACATTGCACCCGCCTTCAGCCTAGTCTTTTTCAGACTCATCCTGATTCTCTTTTTTCTTATTCTTTTTTTCCTTCTCTTCAGATTCTACTTCTTCTGGTTTATCTTTCTTACTGAAGATTCTCCTCAATAGCGGTTTGTGTGGTTCTCCATTTTTGAAATAGGTTTTGTTCCCCTCTTTGTCAATTTGCTTTCCGTGAAGTTGACCATTTTTATAGCTTTTCAAATATATCAATTCACCATTAGGGCTATATTTAAGTTGACTGCCGTCTAAAGAGTCGTTCTCAAATCGCTCAACGCGTTTTGTCTGTCCGTTTTCGTACTTATGTATCACTTCGACTTCCGTTGAATCTTTCCATGCACGAATAATCTTGTCCCCATAGTAGTAGGTCTTTTTGTTTGCTGAAAAGTCTTCTTGAGTTAGCACCTTTCCTTCATCTGAATATGTAATTGCATCTTTTATCTGATCTCCATTTCTCCAGTGTACTTTTTTCAGGAGCTTCCCATCTTCTTTCCAGTGCATCCATCGACCATGTTTAACCCCTTTTTTATAAGCTCCTTTAACCTTCAATTGGGAGTTCGGATAAAACTCCTCATAGATTCCATCCAATAAAACACCACTTGCCCCTCCTTCAGTAGTCATAACTCTTTGCGATTTGAACCACGAATAAACAACATCCTCTTTCAGGTTCACCTTTTTTGAATCACCTAACTCCATAACTTGAAACCGAATGAAGGATTCGCCATCCCTTAAGCTTCGAAGATTACTATAATTAACTTCTTCCTGGGCATAGATCACTAATAGCGAAAACATAAAAAGGGAAGAAATGATTAATCGGGTCATATTTGGTGTTAGTTTCATTTGAACTTCAAATGTAAGTATTTTCAATAATTTTTCTAATGCTGCTAATTTTCATACTTTTGGAACGTAAACAAATTCATATGAATCGATTCCGCCACGCTAATTTGAGTCTTCCTGTTTTCACACTGCTGTTATTGATTTCAATTACATTTAATAGTTGTCAAGATTTCATAGAGGAGGATATTTCAGGAGAAACTACATCCTTTGTCATTCCTCAAAACAACGACACTATTGCTGAGTTCTCTAGTTTTGTGTGGGACGAGATTGAAGGAGCAACTAAATATCATTTGGAAGTAGTTTCACCTAACTTTACAACGCCCAACTTTATTGCTTATGATACTTTGGTTAATGGAACTGATATATTTCTAACCCTATCACCAAACCAATATCAATTAAGGGTTACTGGAAAAAATAATGGTTATGATTCTGAAACTTCAGATATCATTACGGTATATGTTGATTCCATTTCTGGAAGTCAATCACAGATTGATCTCATTTCTCCAGCAAACAACAGCTTTGAAAACGGTGATTTTAATGGACTGTTCAATTGGTCTAGCCTGCCTAATGTAAGCTCCTACGAAATCAGTATTAGACAAGGCACAGACTTTGAAACGGGAACAATTGTCTATACCCAAAACAATATTTCCACAACCACTCATACTGCAAGTAGCGCTACATTCACTGAAGGAAACTATACGTGGGCTGTTAAAGCGAACTTTACACAAGGTGGAACAACACAAAACTTTATTAGTAGCTTTAAAGTTGATACTGAAGCTCCCGTTATTCCATCACTTCAAACACCAAATGATTTTGCTACTGTTACCTCACCAGTAGAATTTACATGGACAAATGGAGCGGACAATGGAACAATTCAGTCTCCTGTTACTACCTATATCGATATCGCAACAGATGTCAACTTTAACAACATTGTACAATCAAATTCAACTCAATCCAATTCTATAGAATTAACAATCAATCAACCCGGAACGTATTACTGGAGCCTGTATAATGTTGACGAAGCAGGAAACGTTGGAGATTTTTCAGCTACACGAGAATTTACGATCAACTAATGAACAAAAAAGCGCTATCTGTTATTCTAGGGATCGTTGTACTTTTTGTTTGGTACAAAGTGATCTCTTCGTTTTTTGGAGAAAACATTGAGTCAGAACCATTCCAACAACATCAGGCTCACAATAACCTGGATCTATCTAAAATAATTTCAAATGATTCAATTCCTCAACCAAAATTAAATTATCGAGATCCATTTTTAGGTAAAGTGAGTTTTCATAACAGCATTCAACCTAAACGTAATTCATCTACTCAAGCTGAGACAAACCGAGTTCCTTCGAACGGCCAAATAAAACAGCCAACCCTTGAATGGCCTAGTATAAGTTATCATGGATTTGTAAAGGTTCATGGAAACTCTTCCTCTATGGTGATTTTGAAAGTAGATAATCGATTAGTCCAAATCAATGAAGGAGATAGTTATGAATCGGTTCTGAAAGTTAAAAGAGCTTATCGAGATTCAATTTTGTTAGAAATGAATGGTGAAAGAAGAGTGTTCCAAAAATGAAGTATTTTCTCATATTCTCCAGCTCGTTTTTATTTCTTTTCTCTTACGCACAAGAAGAGCAAAGCGATACAAGAAACCCACAACCTAGTTTAAAGGTCATTTATCCAACGACAGATCATTTTGACATCTGGGATCTTCGCTTCGGAAACGCTATAATGACTCCTCAAAGTAACGACATTGGCCTCAATTACTTTTCTTTCAATTTTGGGGCTCATTACTTATATGAGTTCAATCTTTCGAGAAGCCGCAGTGTATCTTTGGCATTAGGGGCTGGTTATGATTTTCAACGTAGTCATTTTGCTGGTTTTTTTGAACAAGATGAAAACAATCAGTTTGTATTCGATCAAAACACAAGTTCTAGATCCAACACTCATGCTGTTAGTATTCCGATAGAGTTGAGGTTTCGAATTAAACAAAACTGGAAAATCTACATGGGTTATCAACTTCTCATCCCGTTTACTGCGAAAAATAAGTACTCCTTAAATGAACAAGAAACAGAGTCAGACATTGCGAAAATTATTTCTGTTCAAAATGGTCCATTCATCCGTCTTGGATTTAAAGACTTCTTTTTGTTCAGTCGCGTAAATTTCACTCCTCTCTTTTTAACAAATGATTATCAACAGGTTAAATATTTCCAATTTGGAATTTCTTTAGGGGGGTGATTTCCTCATAAACCGACCGCCACATAAGCGATTTAGGTGTTTTATACGTATAAACACGTATTTAAAAACTACGTGTTTATACGCTTGTTCGTATATAAATAGTTATTAGTTTTGCTCCGTATTTAACACTTAAACGCATGAGACTTAAACATCTATTTTTCATTTCAATTATTTTTCTTTCATTCAATGCGCTTTCTCAAGATACGTTGTATATAGATGCAGAGTATGGAGCATCACAACCCGACGATGTTGATTCATCTATGATTTATCATTCTATCGATGTTACTTTTCATAACATCGATACTTTACACTGGAATCAAATACATGTTGAATTACTCGAGATTAACTCTGGACAGCTAATGGTAAGAGAGCAATATATAAAGAATAACCCTAATTCACAGTTTGAGATTAATGGGGAGAATGTTACAATCAAACTTGCCATGCTTCCAAAGAGTGATTATAAAATATTTGCCAAAGTTAAACATATTGGCGGGGTAGAAACTGAAACGCTTGAAACCATTTTAAATGATGAATAAAACAGCATTAACCACCTCTCTTTTACTCGTCGTATTCTTTTGTCGTTTTTCACTTGTCTTTGGGCAAGTGACCCAAACAACTATTCAACCATCAAATAAGGATGCTTATATTATGAATACAAGTCCGAGCTATACTAATAACGGTCCTGAAATTTCCTGTCAAGTTAGACGAGATTCTAGAGGCACCTACATTCGCCGTTCATTTATAGACTTTAATTTGAGTGCAATCCCTACTAACGCCATAATTGTAAATGCTGAATTAAAGCTATACAGGACTCTTGGGTTAAGCAATCCAACGATTGAGGTATCAAGAGTGATTGAAGACTGGGAAGAAAGTGGAGCAAATGATGTTAATTGGTCTAACCAACCTAATGTATCTTTAAGTGATGCAGTTGTTTCGAGCCCGAGTCTAAGCAGTGGTTTTCATGTATTCGATATAAAAGATCAAGTTCAAAATTATGTGAATTACCCAAATTTAAATTTTGGTTGGCGTTTAAAGTCGAACAGTGAAAGTCCAGGTTCGTATACTTGCTATGACAAATATAGAAATCCATACACGTGTTACTACGAATTAGGAACCTCTTATGGCAGCAATACTTACAATACAGTATTTAGGCGTCCCATTTTAGAAGTTGAATGGGTTTTACCAATAGAAATAGAGTTACTTTCTATTACTCATTCCGATGACGCTACTTCGTCAAACGGAAGTATCACTGTGACTGTCGACAAAGGAGACGGAACATATTCATATCAGTGGATAGAAGGTTCGACCGGAAATGATATTCCAGGTGAAACTTCAGCTACTATTTCTGGATTAGAGCCAGGCTGGTACGGTATAGAGGTGACTGATGGTGAAGGGAATGTTTCCTATATGGCTTTTGTCGTAGGTTCAATATGTGGAGTTGTACAAATAGATTTTCAACCTGACGGAAGGTTTGTAGACCAAACAACAGTAGGAACCGGTACTGATGGGAACAATATGCCTTATGATGATAGAAACCTATCTACAACTATAGTCTATAGATCAGAAAGACGTCTTAACACAACTCATGATTTTTACTTCGAAAGTCTTTTTAGAAATAGATTAATAATTCCAAACAATATTAAACTTATCTCAGCTTCACAATATTATGATGGTATTTACCATGTTTATAATAATGGAAATGAAAGTTTGATTAAAAACATAGATGAAGAATGGCAAGAGGAAGTTACCACTTGGAATACTAGACCAACATACTCTAATAATATATTGACTATACCGACTACAACGTTTTCAAGTCAGGATGTGAATCTCGATCTTACAGACCTATACAAAGACTTTCAGGATGGTACTTCAACAAACTACGGGCAGAGTATCGTCTTAAATTATCCCTCTTCAACCACCAATAGAAAGATGCAGTTTTATAATGCCAACTATTCGACTGTTTCGAGTCGACCTAAACTAACAATTCAAGTAGGCTCTCCATGTAACACAGTAGTAAAACTTTCTAGAAAACTAGATGGTAATTATTATCTAACTGTTAATCAACAACTATTTGTAGAGTATAATGAACCTTATCAAATAAATGATCCTTCAGACATTGAATATAAAATATTAAATCAATCAGGATTAGATGTCAGCAATGGAACTGCTCTTCAAAACGTTAGTTTAAATAGAGAAGTCAATGTGCTGTCTTTTGATTTCTCAGGTAATGGAAATTGTTTATCAACAGGTTATTATACTCTTGAAGTATACGGTCCAAAAGGAGACAAAAGAGTACTTAGGTTTTACCATGAAAATACTGGTTGTTAATGCGCTTTGCTAATTACATTCATACTGCACTTATTTCGTCCATTTTTTTCTTGGCTTTATCATGTGGTAAGGCAAAAGAAAGGAATAATGTTGTTTTCGTTCATAATCAAAAAGTCATTGATAATTTTCAAATGACAAAAGACTTAATGAGAGGGCTCGAAGAAGAAAAAGAAATTCTGATAAAAGAAAGAAAAAGCATCGAAGAACAGCTTAAAAAGCTATCACGGGACTTATCGAATCAAAATATTGATTCGGAAGAACAATCTAGAAGACTTCAGTCAGCATATAATGTTTCTGCACAAAAGATCCAGGAAATAGATGACAACTTGTTTCGTTTAGAGAGTCAGGTTCAGACGCAAGTAACAAAAAGACTAGATGGGTACATTAAATCATTTGCTGAAGAAAAGCAGATTGATTTTATTATGGGAGCCAACGGTTCGGGTTCTTTACTTTATGGAAATCCCGAAAGTGACATAACAGAAGAACTAATCACCTATGCAAACAATAAGTATGAAGGTCATTAGTGTCATCCTGTACATATCGATATTATTCTTTGTTTCATGTCAAAATGAGCTAAGTGGTCCGGAATACCTTTCCTACCTAAGCAACATGGAAAATGGTTTAAATAAAAAGGTGTCAATAAAAGACAAAAGCTTTAATTCTCAAGTTATAACCAATGATTGGTATATACTAAAAGAAAACGAGGTTGATGAATACATAAAAAAAGATGAAATCGGGATTCTTTATACAATAACCAATAATGATGGTACAAACCCTTTAGAAAAATCATCAAGTGAGGATGTTTCATTCTATGAAAAACTTGCGCTTATAAATCAAAGGTCTAGTGAATTATTTCACGCTGAAGATGAGAGCGGGCAGGAGTTTAAGACACTTTTCTCTCAAGTTGAAATGGGCTATGATGTTTCTTCGCATATTAAAATAATGCTGATTTTCAGAAAGCCAGATTCATTTAAAAATCTCAAGGTTGTATTTAATGATATCATTTGGGGGAATGGACCCATTAAGCATTTGTTCGAGAAATCCGATTTAGAAAGTTTACCAGAATTAATCAAAACCAACTATGATCCAAAAAATTCGTGAAAGCCGCATTGTTAAAGGCATTTTGATGTTTGCCTTATTGAATTTTTTAGGCGAAATGTTTGCGCCTTCATTATCCCTTGCCTTGACTGGTGGACCTTCTCAACCAGAAGTAGAATCATTCACTCCTATTGGTTCTTCCGATATGGTGAATTTAGCTTCTGGTGATTTTAATTATAATATTCCACTTTTAGATGTGGGTGGTTACCCTATAAACCTAGCATACAACTCTGGACCAACTATGGATCAAGAAGCGAGTTGGGTTGGACTAGGTTGGAATATAAATCCAGGTGCTATAAATAGAGGGAAGCGTGGTATACCTGACGACTTTAATGGTGAAGAGATCAAAACGACCAAAAACCTTAGGCCAAACATTACTGCTGGAGCTTCAATTGGAACGGACGTGGAGATCTTTGGTTGGGACAATTTTCCAATTGGTCTTTCTGCAGGATTGAATTGGAATAATTATAATGGATATTTTATAACAAGAAGTGTAGCCTTTAACTTAAATTTTGGTGAATCTAATTCATTCACAACGGGTTTGGGGCTTTCATCGTCAACTGCAAATGGTTTGACCGTTTCCCCATCTATATCCTACAGAAATAGAGCTGATGAAACCGATAGAAAAGCTATAAATTCGTCTGGATCTTTTACTTCCAATGTTGGTATGTCGTGGAATAGTCGACAAGGGCTTCAGTCTATGACGATTGGACTTAGTAAGTCTATTCGACAAGCTGCAAAAATACAAGATTCAAGAGGGGGGTTAAGTAAGGTTTCTGGGTGGTCCGCGAGTGTGGGAGGCGCTATGAGTTTTGCATCTTCAACTTACACTCCACATGTTAGCCACTCTATGTTGAACAGTTCACTTTCATTTACAAATAAGTTTGGTACAGACTACTTCGGACTTGATCCCGCAGCAAAAGTTACAGGATATTTTTCAATGCAAAACATTCTGAACAAGGAAAAAACAACAAAGGCATACGGATATGATTATTTAAAGAATGGTCAGAACAATGAGGAAGCTATGCTTGACTTCAACAGGGAAAAGGATGCTGCATTTGTAAAGGGGTCCCCTAACTTACCTCTATCATCTTTAACATATGATATGTTTAGTGTAGCTGGTCAAGGTGTAGCTGGTCAATTCAGATCATTTCAATCTTCTGTAGGGCATGTTTTCGATCAAAAAGTAACATCAAATGGTTTTGGTGGTCAAGGGGGAGGCGAAATTGGCGCTGGAAACCTAATCAAAGCTGGCTTTGACGTTTCAGTTAACTATTCAAACTCTAAATCAGGTAAATGGCGAAACAACACAAATCTCGCTTCAGAGCAATTAAGTTTTGCTCGACCTCAATTGAACTCTGATTTTGAACCTACATATTTCAAAAATGTTGGTGAGCCTTCAGCAGATGAAGATATCTCACGATTTCTTAATTTAGGAGGAACAGATGCTATTCGAGTTAAGCTTTTCAAGCAAGGATTAGTTACAAAAGCTGCTGCAGATTATTACGGAGGTGGATCTATCAATGATAATTTTAAAAGAATGGAAAGATCTAAAAGGAACCAATTGATCAGCCATTTAAGAAAAGAAGAGATTTCTCTTTTTGGTCTTAACGAATATGTTTCTCCACATGCCAAAAAAGATCATATAGCAGAATTTAAAATAACCAAAAATGATGGTTCGAAGTATGTTTATGGATTACCCGCATACAATACTTCTGAATTAAGCAAAACATTTAATGTCGGTGACAAAAGTGATAGTGGAGACGGTCTTGTTACCTATGACAATACGGATGATTCTGAAAATAATGATAAAGGATTAAACCATTATTATCAATCTACAGAGATGCCTGAGTATTCACATTCTCATCTTTTAACTGCTGTCTTGAGTAGTGATTATCAAGATTTTGATGATATTAGAGGTCCTTCAATAAATGATTTGGGAACGTATGTTAAGTTCTCATATGATAGTGATGAGAATCAGGCAGGGGAGCAGGCTGCAATTACTGACTACAAATGGAGGGCGCCTTATCAAGAGAACAAGGCTAATTTTAATGAAGGTTTACTTTCCAAAAATGGAGATAACGTTGCTTCTTATGTTTATGGAACTAAAGATGTCTGGTATGTTAATAAAATTGAGACCAAGACGCACATAGCAGTTTTTCACCTTTCTGATAGAGAAGATTCATATGAAGTTAAAGGAGAAGATGGTGGTATAGACGCAGTAAATGGTAGGCCTCTACAAAAACTTGACAGTATTTCTTTATACGCTCGTCCAGATTTTGAAGAGAATGGTACTAATGCAACACCAATAAAAAAAGTGCATTTCGAGTATACTTATGAATTATGTAAAGAGCTCCCAAATAATATTAACGGTTCCGGGGCTTCATCAGGTAAATTAACACTAAAAAAGGTATACTTCACATATGGAAATTCTCATAGAGGAAGATTGAGCTCATATAACTTTAATTATGACTCTAATAATCCTAATTACGATATGAAAGCCTTCGATATGTGGGGCCGATATAAACCATATCAAGGTAATGCAATGTCAAATGCTTATTTTCCATATGTAGATCAATATGAAGATAGGTCTGTATTGGACTCTTATGCAACTAGCTGGTCATTAAGCAGTATTGAATTACCTTCTGGAGGAAAAATCGAAATAACATACGAAGCTGACGACTATCAATTTGTTCAGAATAAACAGGCTGAACAAATGTTTGACGTTCTAAATTTAACTAGTGATAATAATTATAGTGAAAACACAAATAGTAGTATTACTGAGCTCTTTGATGGCTCGGGGAATCCATATCAGTTCCTTTGGATTGAATTACTTCCTGAAGACAAAACTAATGGAATAACAAGTGATGAATTCAAATCAAAATATCTTAAAGGTTTATCAGGTGAGAGCAATATATATTTCACTTTTTTAATGAATCTAAACTCGCTAAACACGATTCAAGATTATGTTTCGGGATATGCTCAAGTAAGCAACACTAATTGGTATGGGGTAGATGTTCATAATGGTAACACGTATGGCTACGTTCGAATAAAAAATGTTCAAGAAGAAAATACTGACTGTCCAACCTGTCCGGAAAATGCACACCCGATAGCCAAAGCTACATGGCAATTTATTCGCTCTCAAGTCCCTCAGCTACTTCAGGTTGGAAATACTATAGATGGAGAAAGCGTTGATGAAACGGATTTAATTGAAGCACTTATTACTGCGGATAATCAAGGCATAATCACTGATTTAATCGATGCTTTTAATGGACCCAATGGAGCTGTTCGATCTAAAGGCTTAGGAACAAGTTTTGACGCCTCCTCAAGTTGGATACGTCTTAAAAATCCGAATGGTAAAAAAGTTGGTGGTGGATCTAGAGTATCTAAAATAACTGTAAATGACTCCTGGGCAGCAATGGTTAATAGCGAATCAGAATCTGCCAATACTTATTCTCAGGAATATATCTATACAACAATAGAAGGTAAATCTTCGGGTGTGGCAACTTTTGAACCATTAGTAAGTAAAGAAAATCCTTTTGTTCAACCAAAGTACTTTGACATGGAGAAAGGATTGCTCCCAGATGAACGATATATGCTAGAAGCTCCTTATGGCGCATCATTTTTCCCAGCTCCACAAGTTACTTATTCTAGGGTTGTTGTACAAAACACTTATCCCGAAGACAATTCTCAATCTCCTAATAAAACAACCCCAACAGAAAGAAGAACAGGAAGGGTGGTTTCTTCATTTTATACATCAAAAGACTTTCCTACAATAGTTAAAGAAACCAACATTAAGACAGTTCCCTTGATTGGAGACAATATTAACCTTCTCAATTTATTAAACTTGGTGGTGATAGAGGAGCATACTGTAAGTCAGGGTTATAGTATTGAGAAAAACAATATGAATGGTGTTCTAAAATCAAGAAAAGTTTTTGCAGAAGGTAAAACTAGTCCAATATCCGGAGTTGAATACGTTTATAAAACAAATTCTAAAGGTAAACTTGACAATAATGTTTCAGTTGTAAAAAAATCTGGTGATGTTTCTACGGCAATGATTGGACTAGATTATGATGTCAATAATGATTTTAGAAGAAATAGGACTATTAACCTATCAGGTGGAATACAAATTAACAATAATGTTTTCATTCTTCCTGCTCCTCCTCCGATATTCGCAATCCCTTATGTAGTTCCTACGTTCTATCCCTCGGGTTCGTTTGAACACAAGGTTTTCAAAAGTGCGGTTACTACAAAAATAATTAACCGTACTGGTGTTCTTGAAGAAGTTATAGCCTTTAAAGATGGCGCATCCGTTTCTACTAAAAACGTATTATGGGACTCAGAAACAGGAGAGGTTTTATTGACTCAAACTAAAAATGAGTTTGATGATGATTTATATCAAATGAATTTTCCTGCGCATTGGTCTTATGATGAAATGGGGCAAGCATATCGTAACCTTTATATAGCGATGAAGGGCTATGACAAAGTTTCACAGGGAGTTTATAAAAATGGAAACCTAGGGGTTGGTACGCCACAAACATCAGTTTCACACTATGTTTCTGGAGATATCGTAAAAGTAACGGATTTGTCTGATTCTGACCTTAATTACAAGGCATGGGTGCTTGATATTGACGAAACAGCGGGAGAAGTCACACTAATTGATAAAGATGGTAATTTATTTGACGGCCCTACCTCAGCGGCAATCAAAGTAATAGAATCTGGGAGAGAAAACAAACAAGCTTTGGCTGTAGGATCAATAACATCCAAGGTTTCTCCAGTTGATCCAATTGTTGATCGTATAACAGATGAGTACCTATCAAGTACTGAGAATAGAATTATTAATGCATCCGCTATGGAGTATTCTGATCACTGGTCTGTTCAAAAGGGTGTTGTTGGAGAGTGTGCTCACCAACTCACCTCTTCAGGTGACGGATTATTGTCTTTAATGAATGAGCTTATTGAGAACAATGAGCTAGGAAATGGAAGTGTTTTCAGTACAGTAAATGTTTCAACTTACAATGACTTTTCAGCGCTATTTGACCTTATGAATAATTGTTCAGGTTATGATTGCAATATTGAATATGCTAATTGCAGCAATCTATCTCTTCAGAACGGAGAAAGTCAATATAATGATCGAGTTTTATTCAGGTTCGATTGTCTGGGTTCAACGGGAAATTGTGACTATAATAATAATTATGCTTTCAGAATACAGCCTCATTCACAGTTTTCTATGAATAGCAGTTATAACTTTACGAATGTCGAGTCCTTTTTCTTTGATCATTCAATATACCAGCAATATCAAACACCTCTTATAGCGAAATGGGCTGACGGAACAGTTATTCCTTTAGTTGTTGGGAGCTCGGAGTGTTTAGAAACCAGTGGTTTTGTTGAATGTGAACAGCCACTGATCTGTGGAATAAGAGCAGGTGATAATATAAACCCGTTTATCACTAATCTTAGAGGGGCTTATCGACCATACAGGTCATTTGTAAAGCTCGGTGATAGAGAACAGCTCAGAAGTGACGCAACAACAATTAATACAAGAGAAAATGGGTATCTCAATGACTTCGATTATTTCTGGCAGAATCCAGAAAATGGTGAAGATTGGGTTGCCACACCTAATAGCGATGGCGTTGGAGAAAACGAATGGACATGGAATTCAACTATCACAGCTAATGTGGGTTATAATCAAAATGGAATGGAGCAAGAAAATAAAGATGCTCTTTATCGCTACTCTTCCTCTATTTTTGGTTATCAGGATAAACTTCCTATTGCGATCGCTAAAAATGCGTCCAAAGGGAAGATAGGATTTGATGGGTTTGAAGATTATGATTTCTACCCTTCTTATGATGGTTGCGCAATGAGACACTTTAGTTTTGATGCTCACAGAAGTAAAATCGTTGAAAACGAATCCCATTCTGGGAGACATTCGGTGAAGCTAGTAGTTGGTGATGAAATAAGTATGACCCGACAGCTGGTAACAGCTCCATGTAATGATAATGGATACGGTTATCCTAATTTTGGAAATAGTTATATAGTTTCGGCTTGTGAAATGTATAACCTATTTGGGCCAGAAACCTATGATCGGGCAGCTCATGAAAAAAGTGTATTTGAAGGGTCTACTCCCGTTCTTCAACCAAAACAAAATAAATATGTTGTCAGTTATTGGGTTAAACAGGAAAATCAAGGTTCTTCAATGAGTCAAGATTTCAGTTCATTAACTCCAATTATTTCTGTCGATCAAACAGTTGTTTCTTTGAGTAATCTGAGAAAATCAAATGTCATCGATGGTTGGCAGAAAATTGAGTACACCTTCGACATTCAGGGCTACTCTACAACTGTTGGTGATAAAACCATATCTGTGGCTTTTAAAAATGTTTCAGGGGAAATTAAATACATCGATGATATTAGAATACAACCATACAATTCAAGTATGAAAACTTATGTTTATGATCCTATAAACTTTAGGTTGACAGCTGAACTCGATGATAATAACTTCGCAACTTTCTACGAATATGACCAAGAAGGAAAGTTAATCAGGGTTAAAAAGGAAACAGAGCGTGGAATAATGACGATTCAGGAAACAAGAAACCACACTCAAATAACAAATTAATACCAATGAGAGGCCATAGTTCAATAAGAATCATTCTCTTTTTTCTGTTTGTCGTAAACCAATTATCGGCGCAAAGTACTCTTGAAAACTTTGAAGAGTTAAGTTCGGGTGTTGGAAAAGTCTTTAGTTGTGATATAGATTATAAACTTTATAAACAAGGGAGTAATACAGTTAAAGAGAGGCTAGCTGGCTATTATGCTCAAGGAGAAACTGGTTCTTACTTTAAAGCTGCCAATACAGAGTATGTTTGGAATAACAATGAGAACTTGGTTATAAATCATGACGTTAATATTGTAATTATACGTTCAGAACAAAAGAAAAGCATACCGAGTCAAGTTGATTATTCCTTTTTTGAAGAAATAACAGACTCAATATCATTAATAGATGAGAACGCAATTACAGTTACATATTTAATGTCATTTCCCGACAGTTTATATATAGATTATAGCAAAGTTGAAATAACGTATAACAAACAACACAAACAACCTCAAAAAATAAAGCTCTACTACAAAAATAAAATTAACTTTTCCCATAATCCAGAAAAAGAGGAATGGGGACGTCCAATTATCGAAGTTAATTATAAAAATTTCTCCTCAAAAGTTGATGAGTATATGTATTCCTTATCAAGGTTTTACACTACAAACGACAAGAAAGAAATAAAGTTAAAATCAACCTACTCTGATTACGAATTGCATAACCTAAAACAACAAAAACCATGAAAAATCTGACCTTAATTTTGCTGTTGATCTCTTCAATGTTTTCTTTCTCTCAACAAGAAAAATATGTTGATGTTTTAGAGGAAGATGCCGTATACGAAGGTGGAATATATTTCCTTACGGATAATAAAATAAGTCAAATTGGTCAAGGATTGTTTTCAACACAGAGCACCACAGATTATGTTGAATTGGGTTATGCCGATGGAATAAGTAATGCTTTCACCGGGTATTATGATTTGGAGGTGGACATTGATATTACAGGGATAGATGAAAATGACAATTCTACATTTATAGGTTCAGAGACGCTTCAAATTGAATATTTGAATACAACCACCGATAAGGATATAAAGAGAGACGCGAAAACATTTAATGGTTATCCTAAAATTAAAGTTGAAGTTACAGACATTCGTTATGATGATGGCTCATCTACCCATAATTACATGCCTGACAACACCTATCTTAAATTAGGGATAAATCAAGAGAGATATTATGATCTAGATGTGAACGCTGTTCCTGGTACGTCCAATCACATATTAAATTATCGTTTAACTGATGAAGATAATTCATCAGTAGATGATCATATTGAGTTTTACTGGGGTTACATCGAAGGTGCCGTTTATTATGAATTAGAGTGGGCCTATGTTGAAGCATTCAATTCATCAGGTGGACTACTTGGCAAGGCCAATGTCGAATTCGTTAAAAATGATTTTCGTTGGAACAGTACAAGAATCCAAACCTCCGAACAACATTACAAAATGCCCTTAGTTTTTGAAGAAGGTTATTTGGTTTATCGAGTTAGACCTGTAGGATATAATGGTGGCACTTATGAGTATTTGCACCTAGGAAAATGGAGTACCGAAAATGTTGCGAATGCTGGTACTACGCTTAATGATTTTAATACGGACCACGTCGTTCAAATCTCCTCAACTATTGCTCATGAATCCCTTTTAAACTGGCAGTATACGGCTACATTTGCTGAAAACGGGAAAAGAAAAGAAGTTATATCCTATTACGACGGTAGTCTTCGAAACAGGCAAACGGTTACACTTCTAAACACTACAGATGAAGCAGTAGTTGGTCAACAAATTTATGATGGTATAGGTCGAAAAACCATCGATATTTTACCTACACCTTCAGGAGAAAACGTTATAAAGTATTACGAGAATTACAATGTGAATGTCAATGGAGAAATCTACTCGTATAACGATTTTGATATGGTTGACGAAACAGACCTTGGACAATGTGTCTCCGTAACTGTGGGCGCAATGAAAAACACTACAGGTGCTCAAAAATATTATTCTTCAAATGCTGATAGCCGCTCAACCGCCCATAACTATATTCCTAAAGCAAATGGATATCCATTTGTTCAAACCGGTTACACCCCAGACAATACAGGAAGAGTTCGTGAGCAGTCAGGGGTTGGTACTGACTTCATGGTGGAAGGAGAACACTCAACAAAGTATTTTTATTCTCAACCGTATCAAGAAGAGCTTGATCGCTTGTTCGGAGCTAACGTTGGATATAAAAAGCATTATCAAAAAAACATGGTAGTTGATGCAAATGGACAAGTATCTGTTAGCTACAAAGATCCACAAGGACGAGTTATTGCCACGGCATTAGCAGGTGAATCTCCAGATAATATGGTGGCCTTAGAGGATGAAAATGGCAACCCTTTAGACCAAAGTGGCACCATGACTGTCGATTTATTGTCGAAAGTTGATTTGGACGGTGATGATGTTGTCACGGATGAATCAGATAGTGAATTGGATGACAACAACTTAGAAACATCTGGAAACTTCCCTGTAAACGATCAGCTTGTCTTCTCAACTCAAGAGGCGGTGGTTCAAGACCAATCTAGTTATGAGTTGACATATGATATCACATCTCCAGGATACACTGATGATTGTCTTGATGACGGTCAGAATCAAACTTACTATCCTTATATCTATGATTTAAGTATTGATGTGTCTAATGATTGCGATCAAACACCTGACTTCAGTCATACACAAGTTGTTCAACCTTCAGATGCAAACATTCCTAACGGAAATTATGGAACAGCTCCTTCAACTCATTCCATGCCCACTACAAGTTTTCCAATATCACTTGATATCGGCACATACTCCATAGACAAAACCTTGACGGTAAATGCAGATGCTGTTGAGCATTTTGCAGAACAGTACATTATTGATGGGCAAGCAAACGGGTGTATCAAAACACTCGAGGATTTTGAAAATGATGAGTTAGCCTCAATGGAAACAGATGGTTGTAATATATCATGTGAGGACTGTTTAAATGACTTAGGGTCTGAGTCTGAATTTGTCATCGAAATGTTTACACAGTTGAACATTACTGGGGTTACTTCTGATGGTAGCGGTGGATATAATAATGTTCCTGCAAGTGATCAATACCGTATTGAAGAGTTTGAAAATATGTATCAAACAGAAAAGGACTTATGTAATAGAATATGCGAAGCAAATTATAGTCTTTGTGAGTCAATGTATTTTCAGATGAAAAGCGATGTTAGTCCTGATCAACAATATGGAGCAACATCAGGGGATATGTCTCTTTCTGTATTCAATACAAACAACAATTTGTTAAGTGGTATACATTGGCAAAATCCATCCACAGCTTACTTAGATGAAAATGGTGATCCGGCTGTTGTACTAATAGAGCCCGATCCAAATAACCAAGGTCAATATATTCCTGAAGTTGTTTCAACTTCAATTCCTCAAGATATCGAGAACACACCAAATGGACTTTTTACTTCTCCCGATAACCTTGCAAACCTTAGTGACTTCCTTGCAGTTTGGGAAGAGCAATGGGCAGAATCCTTGGTTGCTGCGCACCCTGAATACTGTTATTACAATTGGTGTACAGGTACAAACTCAGATGAATATGGTCAAACCACCGTTATAAACTCTGAAGATTTCACAAGTGAGGATATTGACAATGTGCTTTTAAGTATTGATACATATTCCAATGCTAATTCATCAAATGACTTAGGGTCTACAGTAGACTTATTAGATTTTAATGATCTTATATCCGTTGACCCATTCTTCAACGGAAACTCGACATTAATCAACAAACTCACAAACTTTCAGGACTTTGGAAGTGGATTAATTTTAGATGTTTTAGAGTTCTCTGTATTTATGAAAACTGAAGGATTCATTTCGGGTACTTTACCAAATTCATCTACTACTTATGATTTCAGCTATGCTGGTTTAACCACAACTCAGAAAGATCAAATCTGGCAAATGTACCGTTCATTAATTCTTTCTGAAAAGCAAAAACTCCGTCAATCTTTAGCAACCGACTATGCTATGGAACAAGGGTGTTATAATGGGTGTATTGGGTCTACGAATACTCAGCAAGATGTTACTTTTGAACCTATAGCAAGTGGATTTTGGGACGTAGCCTTTCCTTTGGATGTTGATACTCCTTCTGACCCGAATCCACAACCTTGTGACTTTGACAATTACGAATACTATGCGGATAAGACACCTAGATGGTTTGCAGGTTCAAATGCGGTTTCCAATCAAGGGGGTAGCGCTGAAAATTTAGAAAACCTTAATCAAAACACCTACAATCAAGTTTATGATGCAACAGGGCAGTGTCCGTTGGCTTTCGACCTACAAGGTCTTTTGAATTCAATCTTAACAGATGCATCATTGAACAATAAATTAACTTCGACTAATATTGATCTTACATCAAAACCTTACATTGCTTATAATCTTCAAGACGCACTTGGCATGTTGGACGGTTCATACCCTCCAACTCCGTCGAATACATTTTATTATGATGCAACCATTTCTTCATCTACTACTCTTTCAATAGATTTAGGAAATTCTACATCACCTTGTGTCACAGATTTAGTACTTCCTAGTTATTCATTTGCTAGTAACAATTTGGATTGGAATGATTACTTGACAACATGGTCAATAGAAAACTTTGCGCTATTAACATTCTCTTCAGAATCTAGCGGTGTTTACAGCTTTACAGTTCAAGCTTGGGTAGACAGAGATCTAAGTGATCCAACAAATGCATTTGAATCAGTTGTTATTGAAGGTTCAACATGCTTAATGATTGGTAATTGTGAGGTTGCCTCTAATCCCTCTGCTGAGGATGAACCAGGAGAACTTCTCGAAGTATGTGAACTAAATGAAAATGGTGAAGGTCTATTAGACTTAATCATTCAAATACATGGTACAACTCCAGATGGACTAGATCCTGTTTCTTTACCCGTTGATCTATCTACAAATAATTTTGAAAATAATGTGCTACTCAGCCAATATGGATCAGATTGGGAAATTAATTCTTATACGAGCTCTATATATGAATTAGAGAATACTGGATCTTCAACGGTTCTAGAGTTATATATTGATTGGGGCTTAAATGACCCTTCGTTAATTACCGAAATTCAGGGTATCACAGTTCATGATGATCAATCCTTTAGCTTGCACATTAACGAAGGAACTGTAGGGGTTTGGGATCCAAATGATTGCTATACGGTTAGCGGTGATTTAACGGTTCAAGGCGGTAGCCTAGTAGAGATCGGTTCATGCGACGCTTGCTCAACTGATGGAGTTTCTCTTACAGAAAATTTAAGATCACATGTGATTGAAATGATTCAAGGGTATCCATATTTTCCAACGAACATCGAAAATTATTTTAATGATTCAAATTTAGATACTGCAAACTTAGAATATGAATTAGGCTCTTTTACTTATGACATAATCAGTGCAACAGCAGGAGTGCTATGTAATGTAGAAATCACATCATCCCCTGCAATTGACTTTTCAACGACGACTTACACAACTTTTGGAACTGATGTTAATCCTGTGCCCGGTGTTCCGAATTCATTTACATTCGACGCATTAACTTCAAATGGTGATTGGATAACATTAACTGTAACTACATGTATTGAAGTTGAAACATGCCCATGTACTCCTGAAGCACCACAGCCAACAAGCTGTGAAGAGGAATATGAGCAATATGATAATGCGATGACTACTTATTCTGGTGAATATAGCAATTTCGCGCTTTCTTACTCAGAGTTTTGTAGTGGCAATTATGGCAGCATGCTCCCACAATACTTAACATATTTAGCGAGTTTAGACAACGTTTATAGCACTGGCATGCCTTATGTTTCTATTGACGACTATATCGATTGTCAACAAGACGAATGGATGCAATTAAGTATGACAGATGCATATGATGATTATATAGCGTTACTAAATATTCAAAGTTTATTAACCGTACCCTATAGTGAATTTAAAATTGTAGGTGATTGTGACTATTGTTTGGATCTTTACGAAGAATACCTGGATCAAAACTCGGGTACACTCACTCAATCTAACCGTCTATCTATGATGGAAATATGTGGTGAACCAAAAACATGCCCTAGCGGAGTGACGAATGGCAACCCGAATACAATTGAAACAGATACAGATTTGATTTACGACTGTGAAGATTTCCTAACTTCAGTAGCATATGAAAATGCAGCAGGCGAGTATGTCGCATATATTGATTCCATTAACGACGCGTTTATAGCTAATTATATAAATGGCGCTATAAGTGATGCCATTGAGAATTTCACTATGGAACGACCTGATAATGAATATCAGTATACTTTATTTTACTATGATCAAGCAGGAAATAGAGTACGAACGGTTCCACCAAAAGGAGTTGATCGAATGGATCAAAGTGCCTCAAACTGGACAACTACACATGTAAACATAAAATCTGCACGATATAATTATAACCCTTCTACAGGATATACTTCAACAGTAGTTCCATCACATACCCACGTAACTACTTATGCCTACAATGCGCTGAATCAGCTCGTCTGGCAAGAAACACCAGATGGTGGTGAAAGCTATTTTTGGTACGATGCATTAGGAAGATTAGTCGCTTCTCAAAATGCTAAACAAGCTGGCGATGACGACTTCAGCTACACCAAACATGATGAGCTTGGTAGAGTTGTAGAAGTAGGTGCACTAGAAGGTAGCTCATCTGATGTAAGTAATGGTGAGCTGCAGGTCGATGTGGATGCAAATAACTATCCTGATAACTGGTCATCTACTCGTTATGAAGTAACGAAAACAATCTATGATGAGAATATTGAACTAACTGCTGCTAATCCACTGGTCTTTAGAAATCGCATAGGAACAGTGATTCAACAAGAAACGCTGGATAGTGACAACAATATTTATCGAAGTGCTTATCACTATGAATACGATGTACATGGTAATGTAAATTGGATGCAGCAGGACTATCGTACGAATGTAGAGATAGATGAAAGTGGCCTTTCTGCTACAACAGAATATCAATATGATCTAATCAGTGGGAACGTGCTTGAAGTTGAGTACAAAACACCTTCAGAAAAAGATCTTATGATTCATCGTTATTTCTACGATGCGGACAACCGAATTGTTGATGTGGAAACCTCACAAGATGGATTCTATTTTAACACTGATGCTCATTACATCTATTACGATCACGGACCGCTTGCAAGAGTGGAGTTATCAAATGAAAAAGTACAAGGAACAGATTTTGCCTATACCATTCAAGGATGGCAGAAGGTAGTAAATGCCGCGAAACTTGATGAAGTACTCGATATGGGTAAAGACGGAGCTTCTGAGTCACTCGCTCCTGGAGGAAACAACTACAACGCTATGACCGGAAAAGATGCCTATGGTTTTGCCCTTACGTATTACAATGATAATTCAACAGAGGTGGATTATGAGCAAATAAAAAATAATACATGGACTCCTAATCCAATGGCGGATTTAAATACCGCTAGACCTGTTGGAACTAATGGTCTTTACAATGGTAACATTGCTCAAATGGCCACGGCATTAATGGATGATAATGAAAATAATTTAGAACTAATTGCAAATTATTATACCTACGATCAATTACAGCGCATAAAATCAATGGAATCTTATGTGAGTGCAAGTAACACTGGTTCAAATTACACTTTCTATACCAGCTTTAACGGTGTATGGCGTTCAAACTATGATTTTGATGCCAATGGTAACCTAACTACACTGCAACGTTATACAAACGGTGGCTTGATAGATGATCTACAATACAATTATATTAATCCTTCAAATGATAACAAGCTTGGATATGTTGCAGATGGTTCGGGTAGTTCAGGAGCAGATCTTGCAAGTCAATCCACCGGAAATTATGCTTATAATGCGATAGGTCAATTAACTCAAGACAACAGTGAAGAAATAGACCTTATTAGCTGGACAACAGCAGGTAAAGTGAAGTCCATTGAAAGAACAAGTGCTTCTGGTGCCTCAGATTTATACTTCACTTATGATCCATTGGGCAACAGAGTTGCGAAAGAAGAAAAAACAAGAACTGGATCAGGTTACGCATATCCTAACCAGTGGAAAAGAACAATTTATATGCGTGATGCACAAGGTAATGTGTTGGCCACTTATGATATGATTTTTGATATCCGTGGATCAGACGTTGCAGAAATGTACTCAATTAATGAACTCAACATTTATGGAAGCTCACGAGTTGGGCAGATAAATGTCGGAGAATCAGTTGCCGAAAGAGTCTATGCTGGTTACTATGGAGACATAACTGATGAAGATCCTGCTTCTACTGCAACTACGATTTACGAAAGCCCTGTTTCAAATGATGAATTCTCGGATTCAAGAGGTGAAAAATATTTTGAACTTTCCAATCATTTAAACAATGTGTTAGAGGTCATTACGGACAGAAAACTTCCAGAACCAGATGGGTCTCAAATAGAAATCGAATATTACGTTGCTGATGTTATAAGCTATTCTGATTACTATCCTTACGGAATGCAAATGACAAACCGTCATGGAAGTACAGACAAATACCGTTACGGCTTCCAAGGTCAAGAGAAGGATGACGAGGTGAAGGGGGAAGGAAATAGTATTAATTACAAATATCGAATGCACGACCCAAGGGTAGGACGCTTTTTTGCTGTTGACCCGTTGGCTCCCAAATATCCACATAATTCACCTTATGCGTTTAGTGAGAATGTTGTAATTAATGCAGTAGAATTAGAAGGTTTAGAGAAAGCACTAGTCAATAATTCAATTTGTGATGACAATGGAAACTGTTTCGAAGCCAAAGTTCAAGTTGTGGACTTTGAGGACTTAACGGGACAGTTCAAGGCAGTTGTTCAAGGGTTGATAAGCACAGGTTTAATAGATGAGAATACAAATGTGCACTTTAAAACTGTTAATTTAAATACTAAGTATGGAACAACAGACCATACTTATAATATTGGATATGAAGTTTCATTTATGTTAGGGGAAGATGTGATTAGGTTTCACTATGAAATGATTGCTGGTTCTGTCCATGTACAAGGTTCAGCACTCGAGGACTACGCACTTACTTTAATTGGTACTGGCGCTTATTCTCGATTAATTCTGAACAACCTTAGAGGAGTTTATATGCAAGGAGCCAAAGCCATTCAAAAAACAGCCGAAGGATTAGTTAAAAGTGGTTCTGCAACTTTGGCTCAAGCTGCTAAATATGCGAATAAGGGGCGAAACGCTTTAAAAGTTAAATTTTTAGAATCTACACCAGAGGACCTAAGACAGCTCATATTCAAATTTAACGAAGGCAGAGGATTAAACAAGTTTGGTACTAAGAGCTATGATGCTCTTAAAAAATCAGGAAAAACAGATTCGCAAATTATACAGTCTGCAGGAAAGCCACTTGGTAATCAAAAAGAATTAGGTAAAGCGTTATATGAGGCACTTGGTGATGAAGCTGCTCCGATTTTAAAAAAATATGATATGATGCCTTAAAGTGTTATGGTTATGATTGTTGTTAAGTTTAGGAAGTGCGATGCTATTATTGATATATCAAAGAATAACAAAAAAGAAATTTATTTTGATTCCTCTGATTGGAGTGAATACAAAACAAGCGGTTTTTATTCAAAAAGTATTGATGGAGAGATATTAATATTTGTTGTTATTAAAGAATTACCGTATTTGATTTTTAAAGATGAAAAGTATCCATTTATTAAAGACCACGTAAATTTATCTTTGAAAGAAAAAGAAAACAATATTTGGGAGTTAATTATTAACAATAAATCAAAATTTAAATACAAACCATACATATATTTCCCGAATGACGATGACAGTGAGTCAGATGTTAATTTTGGTCTATGGTTAATGAGTCTATATAAAAATGATGACATGCTCAAACGAGTAATAAAGGAGAATCAATAAAAAACACCTACTCCAACCCATATGGTCACAATGAAGTGCATAAAGACACTTGTCAGCACGATCATTCTTTGACAAACTTTGAGGAGCTTGCCGTGCCTGTCGGCAGACAGGGAGCATTTTCAAATTGTGCTCCACGATAGCTATCGGGAGCTGTAACATCTGCAAGAGCGAAAGGCTATAATGCTGATGATTGTGTGAATTGTGTTTCGGAATGTCATAGGGGGTAGGGATGGATTAATGAAAAACTAAAACCACTAAAATGATACTTGTTTCTATACTACTACCTTGGTTGTCCTTTTTGTTAAGAGGGAAGATACTTGCTGGCATATTATGTATACTACTCCAGATTACGCTGATAGGATGGCTTCCAGCAGCTATATGGGCGGTGATAGCATTAAATAATGCCAAAGCAGATAAACGGGTGGACAGGATTATTCAGGCACAGGCTGAGGCTAAAAAGTCGAATAATAATTAATAAGATGGAAAAAGACATGCGTTTTGAAATGATGAAGGTGCTAAAAGGTAGACAAGATAAGTTTATCTACTATATAGCAGGCTTGAATGTTGCAGCCATCGGTTTCACACTTTCTAAAACTTATGATTTTGAACCAAGTCTAGGATGTGATGCTTTTCTTTGTTTAGCATTGCTACTATGGCTCGTTTCAACAATTACTTCTTTTCGATGGATAATTATTCAATTTCGGACAATGGAGAGAAATATGGACGTCATGGACTTAAAAAAAGGTCACTTTAATAAAAGTGAAATCAGTGAAAGTATGAGGAAGTCTCTTATTCTCAAGAAAAGGAAAAAAATAGAAGAAGATGCTCATAATAGCTCAATGGCTCTAAAAGCTACTTTAATGTTATTTATAGCTGGAATTGTCATGTTTATAATATGGAGGGGATTAATTGTGTTTGACTCTGCTCTATGCGATTTATAACATATTATTACTCAATTATTCTCAGTAAAACGGTCTTAGACTATTATCTTTAGGATTAATATGACACAACTAAACAAACGTCATCGAAGATTACTAAGACTTGTAGTTCATCTACGTAGAATACTATTTTCAAAGTACACCAGTGTTATTATTATCTTTTCTGGTATTCTATTCATAATTCTAGGTGTTATCTTGTTCATTTGGAAATCTCATTTATCAATATCCGAAGAAATACAATCTGATAAAGTCGGGCAATTCGGTGACTTTGTTGGTGGCGTCGTGGGTTCGATTTGGGCCTTAGCAGGGGTAATACTTTTTTACTCCGCTTTAACCCTTCAAAGGAAGGAGTTTAGACTACAAAGGCGTGAACTAAAAGAAACAAGGGATGTGTTCCAAAAGCAATCAGATAATTTTAAAACTCAACAAAGAGAAAACACCTTTTTTAATTTATTAGAAAATCACCGTAATTTAGTAAACAGTATTAGTTTTAATAAAGAGCACAGCAGGAGCACTCCTAATGAAAGGTTATTTGGTTATGCAGCATTAGGTGAAATTTGGAAGCGAAAGGCTTATAATTTTGAGGCTTACAAACGATATATAAAAGATAAAGAGTTTCACAATGCTCACGCCCCACGAAGCCACCCAATATTTCAGTTAAAAGAGTTTATAGAATATAAATCTTTGTTTGAAAGTATTGTCTACATCTTATCATATATACATAGACATTTTGAAGATAAGGAGTTTTATTACAAAACAGTCTTGCATAATATGTCTTTAGATGAAAAGCTGTTCTTTGGGGCATACTTACATTTTAACATTGAAAAAATTAAGGAAGGAGTAAAAACAGAAACGATAGACTTATTTGTGAAAACGTACAGAAATTCAGATTGGTATATTGATATTGATGATATACGACCAGCAATTACAGTGCAACTTATGAAAACTGTTTCCTACGATTCAACAAATGATTTCTTTAACTCCCCACCTCAGATTCTTTATTATAATGAGCTACCTCAATACCCGATGGATATAGATTTAAGTGTTTTTCATGTTTCTTCAAGTAAGACATTTAGAATGCAATTCACCTTAGTAGAATTAGAGAAAATCAACCTCTCTGACTACGTGAATGAAATAAAAAAGACTAAAGAAGGGGAATTTAAATCAAGAGACACTGAATTCGTTGTAACTACAAAATACCAATTCAATGGTATTGATAGAACGTATAAACAAAAGTTAGAATTAAAAAAAACACAGCTTCCGATGAAAGATATATATCAGCCGGTTCTATCATCGCTTGATTCTTGAATTGTTGTAAATTAAGGTAATACAGTGACGTTGTTTTTCCGAGCTATACTCAAAGATTACGACTCAATTATAGCGAATTAATTTTTATTCCGTATAATACCTTCATGTTCATCACCAATAAGCAAAAAGGTACAATCATTGAAAACCTCTTAGTCGAATTAATCACGTTCGGCAGTAATGGAGCATTGACATGCTATACACCAAATGCAGATGATGATGGACTAGATTTAATTGTTAATCGAAAAGGTGAGGTTAATCCACTTTTCATTCAAGTAAAGACCAGATTAGGACTTGAAAAGAACGGTAGGTATGCACACAATATTGGCGTTAATACCTGTAAGAATCATCCACTGCTTTACTATATATTTCTACTTTATAATCAAAAAGCAAGAGATATTCAATGTACATGGATAGTTCCTTCTTGCGAGTTATTCAAAAACATTAAAGTAAGCCAAATATCAGGTAGACAGAACCACTTGCGATTTGGCGCTAATCCATTTTCGGATAAAGATAAGTGGGCTGATTTTCGAATCGAGGCGAATGATTTGGGAAGTTATTTACTTAAAACGCTAGGTTGATGCCTGGGGTTAATTTTAGAAGAGGATTTGAGTAAAGTAGTAGTCCAGTTCATTTCTTGCAAAGAAAACCTCATAAAAAGCTCGGGATTGCGTTATACTAAAAAAGTGACAAAGCGCCATCAAATTATGTTTCACTTTTGGACACGGGCGGATCATGAACGCACATGCGTTCATGATCCTTAAACTTTTAATCTATCTTGATTCTTTCAAATAGTCTGTTACACCACTTTCTTGAAGTAATTTTCTTATCAATTTTAAAATGTAGGTATATTCATAGCTAAAGCTGTGTCTCTCTACTACTCCTTCATGTGTAAGTACTGCTTTATAGCCGTAAGGAATGAAAACATCTTTGCTTCGATGGTACATCTTAACTCTGACTTTTATAGCCGTTAAGCCATTTCTTTCAACTTCTAGTTTTAAAGGGTTTGGTTCAAAATAGAGATGTAGGTCTAGTTTTTTACAATCGGGTGAATAGAGAATAAATCCACGACTCAGCATCGCATCAGTAATGAGCTTGTTCAAATAATTGACTTCATAGATACGATAGAATTTCTCTACATCAAATCGTTTAACAACTTTGTTGTAATCACCTTCGACTATATCCTCAGTCACATCGTAGTATTTCGATACGAATTTCAACACATTTAAGCAACAATCAAGCGTTTTTGCATCTGAAAAAATCAGTAAATATCTATTTCGACCTATGTCATTTCGCTCTATGTAGCCAGCACTCTCAGCAATTAGTTCTTTGACTTTTGGAATAAAGGATTTATCAATCATAAACGCATTAGTTGCAGTTAATCTACTTTGCATTTTAACCAGCCATATACGCCTCTCGTTATAGTCACTCATTAGTTAATTATATATTTAAATTTCATGTTTAGATGAGTAAATTCCTGTTCATTTTTATTCAAATGAAGCTGCGAGTCTAAGAAGTGATATGTTATCATCTCGTCGTGTAAATTGCTAGACTTTCTTTCAAAGTTTTTTAGGATTGCTTTTAGTCTAATTCGAGCCTCTCGGTCACTCATACTTTCATCGTCTAGACTGTATATTTTTCCAAGAAGTTCGATAAACTTTGCTATCAAGCTATGGCTATAGCGTGCATATAAAAAGAATATTTTGCTCATAAAAAAAGGGTGCGGAAATTAATCCACACCCCCAAACTTTAGATGAAAAGTTATCAATTATTAATTCTTCACTACTCTTGAAACGTGTATATATCCAACTGTTCCATCAGATAGCTTGACTTTTTTATGTTTATCTTCTTCATCAAGCACTTCAAATAGCTCTCCTTCGTTAACTCTCATCAGTATTTCGCCTCCAGGTGTTTTGCGTAAATTTGAGTATCCATCTGGGTCTTTTACTGTATAGTATTCAACATATTCTTCCTCGACTTCTTCTTTTTCTTGAACAGTCTCATTTTCTTCAACTTCGTGCTCTTCAATCTGCTTTGAAGTATTATTCTGCTGTTCTGAAGCTTTTTGTTCTTTATTAAACTTATCAAACTCTTCCTGCACATTTTCTCTGTCGATAACAAAGAACTTCGGTAGGTTTTCCTGCTTAAGACAATTTAAGAAATTGAGCAGCTCAAACTTGTGGATATCATAGCCTTCCATCATGCAATCACTCTCAAACGTTCCATCACCTAAATCACCCATAACTACTGTTTTTCCATAACCGTTATCCATTGAATAATGACCAGCATCTTGTCCGTTATTATAGCTCCAATATTCAATCGGATATACGAAGCCTTTATTAGATTGGATTTTCATTCTGAAACCGTTGTAACTTCGATTCTTATTGTACTCCATATCTAAAGTTTGGACAAGTTCTTCATCAACTTCAGCCCACTTCTGTCTGGTAATAGCGAAACCATTCTCAAACTCGCCACGCTCAATGACTTCATCATTTTGATTAAGCGTTTCGCATGTGCCGGTGAACAACTCACCTGCTTTAACTCTATCACCATCTTTGTGTAAGCCTGTTTGATACCACTTCTTTTTCTTATAAACTACCTCTTCACAGCTACAGTCAGCGCTACCACAAGCAGTTAATATTATCGCAGCTCCCAGTATCATTGCTGCCGTTATCATTTTTTTCTGTTTCATAAATTTAGATTTTAGTTCGGCATGGAATATAGTAAAAATACCAATA
>DCYS01000024.1 GCA_002331485.1 Flavobacteriales bacterium UBA2104 | reverse complement strand
ACAGTTTCATGTCCTTCATTTTAAATTGTAACCTTATTTTGAGCTTTGCGTTATTAAAGAAATTGTAGAGGAAAAGATTTATGAAAACAAAGACCAACAATATGAAACGTTTTAAACACTGGATGATGGCTTTTGGAGCCATTGCACTGGTTGCTTCTTGTTCTAGAGAAGTATCAGATTCCACTGGTTGGGATTACAACAACCCAGGAATGGGTGGTTTCCAAAAAGTTCCTTTCGTTGATCAAGAAACAGGTCCAGGACTTGTATTGGTTGAGGGTGGTACTTTTACAATGGGTAGAGTTGAAGATGATGTAATGTATGATTGGAACAACCGTCCAAGACGATTAACTGTATCATCATTCTACATGGATCAAACGGAGGTAACTAACTTCCACTGGTTAGAATATTTGTACTGGATCAGTAGAGCATATCAAAGTTATCCTATGATCTATAAGAATGCACTACCTGATACATTGGTTTGGCGTTCTCCTCTAGGATTTAACGAAAAATATGTAGATTATTATCTACGTCACCCTGCTTATCGTGACTATCCAGTCGTTGGTGTTTCATGGTTACAGGCAAATGACTACTGTAAGTGGAGAACTGACCGTGTAAACGAGTATATTTTAATTCGTGAAGGTGTTCTAAACTTTAACGTTAATCAGGCTGATGAAGCAACTTTCAATACAGAAGCGTACTTAGCTGGTCAGTACGAAGAAGAAGTTAGAGAATTGCTAACTGATCTTAACCCTTCGAAAGCTACAGGTAAGAAAGGAAAAGAATTAGGAAAACGTATCGTACGTATGGAAGATGGTATTCTCTTACCACGTTACCGTCTGCCTACTGAGGCTGAATGGGAATTTGCATACTACGGATTGATAGGTAACATGTCTGGTGAAGACTCTGAGGTTATCGATGAAAGAAGAATTTATCCATGGGATGGACACTATGTTCGTCAGGACAATGAAGAGTTCCAGGGTGATATTCGTGCGAACTTTGTTCGTGGACGAGGAGATTACATGGGGGTTGCAGGTAACTTAAATGATGGTGCCGATGTAACAGCTCCTGTTGATTCTTACTGGCCAAATGATTACGGTCTTTACAATATGGCTGGTAATGTTGCAGAATGGGTTCTAGACGTATACCGTCCACTATCTTCTGAAGATGTTGATGAGTTCCGTCCATTCCGAGGAAATGTTTTCCAAACAAAGCAGCTTAACAACGCAGGTTCTATTGCTTACAAGAACTTCCAGGTTCGTTATGATGTTCATGGTATGAAAGAATACATCAACGAGTTCGAACGTGTAAGATTCCAGCGAGTATCTGCTTCTAAGCACGATCCAAATGATACTGTAATCCAACGTGGAATCCAGAAGCATAATGAATCTAAGCAACCTGTTGCTCGAGGATATGCTCCAGACCCATATTACGTATCGCACGGAAATGTGAAAGATTCTATGGAATTATCGATCATTAGAGAGATCAATGAAGTATTGGATCAAGCGATCACATACAAAAATGACAAGCACGTTACCGAAGCGAACATGCTGATCCAAGATCGTATATTTGATGGGATTTTCGCTGATAAGATCAGAATCGGTCCACTTGGTGAAGAATATTCTTTTGAGATCATTTCTATGCTGAGGGAAGGATTCAATGAATTCATCGTGAATACTCCTGGTAAACTTAAATACCGTGAGGTTACTGAAGAAGAAAACATTGGTCGTTTAAATTATCGTCGAGCTGACTATATTGATTATGTAGATGGTGATATTGAGTCATCTATCCACTATGACAATACAGATAGAAAGAACGCGATCAACGAGGCTACAAGAGATCCTGAATTAGTTATGTATCAAAATGAATTTGAAGAATACAACTTAAAAGGTGATCAGGTGAAACCAGGAGGTGATGATCGTACAGCATGGCCTACTACTCTAGTGTCAAATAAATCCAGAGTGTATAAAGGAGGTTCTTGGAAAGATAGAGCTATCTGGCTTGTTGGAGGTAACAGAAGATTCCTAGATGAGGATCAGGCTACTGATTACATCGGATTCAGATGTGCTATGGATCGTGTAGGAAGTCCTACTGGAATGAACTACAATAAGAAGAAGAACAGAAAATAATTATTGATTGATTATATTTAAGCCCTGATTAACGTCAGGGCTTTTTTTATTCTATTATGCAGCGACTATTCCAACTTTTTTACGAGTGTACAGGTGTATCAACTGATACAAGAAAAATTGAAATTAATAATCTATATGTAGCGTTAAAAGGCGAAAACTTTAATGGTAACAAATTCGCCAATGACGCGATCGAGAAAGGCGCCAAATTCGCTATCGTAGATGAAGAAAAGTTTGCTGATAACGAGAAGATCTTTTACACAGAAAATGGTTTAGCGTTCCTTCAACATTTAGCAAATCATCATCGTGAGAAATTCTCTATTCCTGTACTTGGGATCACAGGATCAAATGGAAAAACAACAACCAAAGAGTTGATCGCTGCAGTATTAAGCGAAAAATTCAATATCCTTTACACAGAAGGAAACCTCAATAATCATATCGGAGTTCCTTTAACCCTACTCCGCTTAAACAACGATCATGATATTGCAATAATTGAGATGGGTGCCAGTAAACCTGGAGATATTGAAGAACTCACACGAATTGCAAACCCAACGCATGGTATAATTACAAATATTGGAAACGCTCATTTAGAAGGTTTTGGTGGACCAGAAGGAGTCATCAAAACTAAAAAGGAACTGTATGATTCAATTGAATCAGTTGGCGGTACATTATTCATGAATGCTGATGACGAAGTTCTCATGGAGGTTCTTCCAAAAGATATTGAGACGATAACATATGGGGAAAGTTCTGATGCAAATATCCACGGACAACTAGATGAATTTATTCCAGAAGTAGTTTTTAGCTGGAAATCAAAAACTGGTCATGGCACTGAGGTTAGAACGCATATTATAGGAAAATACAATTTCTACAATATGTTAGCTGCTGTTGCAATTGGGGATTATTTCGAAGTAAATGACTCTGATATTAATACAGCTATTTCAAATTACATCCCGAAAAATAATCGGTCTCAAATAGAACAAACTGATCGAAATACATTGATCCTCGACGCGTACAATGCAAATCCTACAAGTGTTAGATCGTCTTTAGAAAGTTTCAATGCTATGCCGTATGAAGAGAAATTCTTTGTATTAGGTGATATGAAGGAATTAGGGACAGATTCTCTCCGTTTTCATCAGGAAATAATAGACCTAACACAGAAACTCCACCTACAAGGTATTTTCGTAGGATCTGAATACGCTACAATTGCGCAAAATAATGATCAGATCATGGCTTTCGAATCCACTGAAGAAGCAAAAATATTCCTGGAAACGGCGAAACCTAACAAAAATTTGATACTTCTAAAAGGTTCTAGGTCGATAGGTTTGGAGCGACTTAAAGATATTTTCTAGTTTTTTTTATTACCTCCCCCCCACTTTTCATCTGAAATTACGTTCTTATAAAAAGAACACACAACTTTGGAAGTTAATGAGAAAATCATCAAAGGGATAAAAAAGAATGATCGAAAGGTCATCCTACGTCTTTATGATTCAACTTTTAGCTTGCTTATGAGTGTGGCGTTTAGATACCATAACCAAAGAGAAGAGCAGATGGAAATTGTGAACAGTACTTTTATGAAAGTTATCGATAAGATCGATACGTATGAAGTCGGAACAAACTTCTATGGCTGGGTAAAGAGAATTGCGCATCACACAGTCATAGACCACTTCCGTAGCCATAAAAAGTATAAAGAACTCTTCACATATGATGTTGATGATTCTGATTACTATTTAGAGCCTTCAACGAAAGATGATCACAACTTTTCACAAGAGGAGCAGATCGAGTACGTTCTTAGCCATTTACCTCCAGCTACACGACTCAGCTTTAATCTTTTCGCCATTGATGGATACAGCTATAAGGAAATTGCTGAGCAATTAGACGTTGGATATGAAACGGTAAAATGGCACGTTAAAGAAGCACGAAAAAGATTGAAGAACTTACTAAAAGAAGATACACTCGAAATTGAAAAATAACGAAGAAAATATCGACAAACTTATTCGTGATCAATTGAATGATCGCCAGTTTGATGGTCCTCATCAAGACTTTCTTGACGATCTCAATGATCGACTGGATAAAAGAAGTAAGGATGGATTCTTCGGTCCATGGAATGGAGTACTTGATATTTTAATTCTGTTATTGCTTTTCATCTGGCCATTTTTTAATACTCCAGAAGGTGTTGATTCATATGCTCACAATAATTCACAGATTGATCAGAATACCTATAATGACAGAACCGAAGAGGAATCTGACTCAAACCCTACAGATCATGAAGAGAATAATGCTTCAGGGAGCAAGGATCCTATTGATTACGAAATGAACGAAAACAAAGAAGTTAATTCCCATCCGAACACAATTGGGGATCAAGAGCATCATCTCATGGCTTCAAATGATTCAGCGACAAACGACGAATCTTCTGGTTCAGATAGACCAACCAATGCGACATCAACGAGTCAGACAGGTTCATCTTCAAATGAGTCAAAAAATGATCAGAATAAGTACAACGAGCAAAACAAAAGTAAATCGAAAATCCAAAAGAGTTCTGATCATTCGAAGGAAAACAATAAGGATTCTCAAAGTAAGCCTCCTAAAGTTGACGAACCAACTTATCAGTATTCTCCTGTGTATGCAAGTCAATTCAACATGGTTGAAACAAAGATCAGGAATTGGGACTTCCCTTCTCTTCCTATCTCACACTTTGATCTATCGACAGATTCATCTACCCAATCAAATGATGACGAAGAAAGCTCTCCATTGGCATGGGAACTTCAAGTTAGCTCAGGTTTAGTCCTAGGAAGAACACTAGGCAAGACAAGCTCGATCAACGAACAGTTGCTTATTGATCAATCATCTTTGGCACCTAGCTTTACTTTTGGAGGAAGAGTCTCAATGTGGTTGAACCGATCTGTATTCACCACGGGATTTGATGTCGTTCAGTTCAAAGAAGAAAATTTATTTGAGATCAGTTCAATAGAAAGTTATGATTCAGTATATGTCACAAATGTTGATACAACGGTAACGTTCGACTCAACAAATCAATCTTTTGATACTACATATACTTATTACTATGATTCTACAACGGTTACAGATACTGTCAATAATATAACTCCGGTAAACCAACAATACTCATGGATACAGATACCGTTTCAGTATGGATATAGATTCAATATCAATAAATGGGCTATAATCCCTCGCGTTGGTGGTAATTTAGCATTAGGAATTCGACAAACGAATAAGTTATACCCTTCTGCTGAGTTCGATCAACTCAATAGTTATCCTGTCAATTCCAAAGTTTTACTAAACTTAACTGGAAGTCTTGAGGTTAGAAGGTCATTTAACAATTTCCACATATTCGCTAGAGGTGATTACCAAACGGGATTGAGGCCTGTCCTCACAGGAGATTACTTTGAGCGAAGATATGGTGGATTCAGATTCAATGTAGGAATTGGAATTCAGTTGTAAAAAAAAAAGAGGGAACTAATAGTTCCCCCTTCTTCGATTATTTTGAATAATCAATTATTTTTTATCGTCTACAAGTCCAATCTCTCTAAGACGTTCCATTAAGTATTCTCCAGCAGTAATATCTTCATATAACTTTGGATGTTCTTCATCGATACATGATTCAAGACAATCCAATCTCATATCTGATCTTGGGTGTAAAAAGAATGGAACAGAATATCTGCTTGTGCCCAACAATTCTTTAGGAGGGTTTACCACTCTATGAGTTGTCGATTTCAATTTATTATTTGTCAATCGTTGCAACATATCTCCTACATTCACTACAATATGATCTTGAATCTCAGTAACTGAAACCCACTCATTCTGTTTATTCAGTACTTGTAAGCCATCCGCTGAAGCTCCAACTAATAGAGTAATCAAGTTAATATCTTCGTGTTCACCTGCTCTAACCGCTCCATCTTCAATTTCACCTGTGATTGGTGGGTAATGGATAGGACGTAAAATACTATTCCCATTATGGATCTTGTCATTAAAGTATGTCTCTTCTAATCCTAAATGGATGGCAATAGCCCTTAATAAATGACGTCCAGTATCTTCAAATGTTTGATAAGCTTCTTTTCCAGTTAGAAGAAAAGTTGGTAATTCTTCAACATTGACATTCTCCGGATATTCTTCTTTGATTGGGTCATTATCTTCTACAAACTGACCAAAGTGCCAGAACTCTTTTAAGTCACCAGCAGATTTACCTTTGGCGTGTTCTTTACCAAAAGGGGTATAACCTCTCTGTCCTCCAATTCCAGGAATATCATATTTCTTTTTCACATCCTCTGGCAACGCAAAGAATTTTTGAATTTGATCATAAAGATTATCGATCAGATCTTTAGATATTCCGTGATTTTTAACGGCAACAAAACCTATACCTTCATAGGCTGCACCAAGTTCTTTTACAAATTTCTCTTGTTTCGCTGGATCATCTGATAAAAATTCAGATAGATCAACTGATGGAATTCCTTGAGGTGTACTCATACTTTCTAATTTTAATACAAACAAAAATAAGAAGATTTTTAGTGAATCCCAGATAGTGTTCCAAATACGAGGTTATACTTAGTTATCTTTTATTAATTTAAACTATTTTTGCTGCTATTGTCACAAAACATAAAATGCTAAAACGACTTATATTCAGTTTTTTACTAGTCAATCTTTACGTTTTTTCTTATAGTCAAAGCCTACAAGAAAGAATTGACAGTTTGCATGCAAATTATTCAACTTTAGAGAATGATTCGTTACGCATTCGATCCTTGAATTTCTTGTCGTTTTATTACGTTAGACTCGATACAACTTTCTCAAAAGATAGTGCTGTCGCAACTATTAAGCGCAGTTACGATCTTGCAACAAAAGAAGGGAATTACAGCTATTCTAACTACCCATATATACAGTACAGTGACTTAGCTACAAGATCGAGTGATTACGACGTTGCGCTAGAGGTATTGCTAAAATATCTTGATATTTCGAGAGACTTGGTAATCTAAAATGGGAAGCTAATGCGTTACAAGAGATCATTGCGCTATTCGAAACTATGAAAGACAATGATCGCGCTGCTCAATATATCGAAGAGCTTAAGGGCGTCACTGAAAAAATGGATCGTGATCTCAGGCAAGCAACTGCATATAACGCACTCGGTAATTACTATAAGAACAATAAGGTAAATGATAGCGCCCTTTTTTATCATGAGAAGGCATTATCAATACGAGAAGAAGAAAATGACTCTCTAGGATTGTCCTTCTCGTACAATAATATTGGCCTGGTTTATAAGAATCAAGAGCTTTACGATAAAGCTCTTGAATATTACAAGAAATCTCTGACTATAAAAGAGGCCCTAAATAATCGAAAAGGGATGGCTGGTACCAATATTAATATTGGAAAGCTCTATTTACTCAAAAAAGAATATCGAAAAGGAATTCCGTATGTTGAAAAGGGTATTGAACTTACCAAAGAAGTTAAAGCGAAAGGATTTCAACTCGTCGGATATACTGTACTTTACGAACTGAATCGTGAACTTGGTAATTACGAAGAATCACTCTTTGCGCTGGAAGAAGTTAGAAAACTTGAAAGTGAAATTCAAAATGAAAAACAGATAGAATTAGCCAAAGAATTAGAAAGAAAATATAACGCGGAGAAACATAAGCAAGAAGCACGAATAAACGCACTAGAATTAGAGAACAGCAAGGTTACATTATCCCAACAGCAAAATATCATCTGGTTTCTTGGTATAGGAGTGGTTGTATTTGTCATTTTGATGGTTTTGGTTTTTATTAATTACCGTCAGAAAAAGAAGATCAACGAACAATTAGAAGAAAACAATATTCTACTTCAAGAACAGAAACAAAAAACAGAGGACCAGAATTTACAGTTAGCAAGAAAAAACAAGGAAATTACCGATTCGATAAATTACGCTAAACGAATACAGGAGGCGATTCTTCCATCTCGATATACAATATCTGAAAGTATTGATAATGGGTTTATCATGTTCAAACCAAAGGACGTTGTATCTGGAGACTTTTACTGGATGGAAGAAAAGAACAATCGCTTATTCCTTGCTGCTGCGGATTGTACTGGTCATGGTGTTCCTGGTGCGATGGTCTCTGTGATCTGTTCTAATGCCCTTTCAAAAGCTTTATTAGAAGAAGGTATTGAGGATCCAGGACAGTTACTAGATCGAACAAGAGAGATCGTAATTGATCAATTCCAGAAAAGTTCAGACCACGTTAAAGACGGGATGGATATTAGTCTTGTAGTTATTGATAAAATATCAAATAAATTAGAATGGGCAGGGGCTAACAATCCACTTTGGATCATTAGAGATAAAGAATCGAATAAAGTTGAAGAGATCCGCGCAAATAAACAGCCAGTAGGAGTTTATGACGATGCTAAACCATTTACTACGCATGTGATCCCAATCGAGCCAAATGACAAGATCTATATGTTCTCAGATGGATTTGTTGATCAATTCGGTGGTGATGCTAATAAAAAATTCAAGCCCGCTAATTTCAGAAAGCTATTATTGGAGATCAAGGAACTTACAATGAAAGAGCAGAAATCAGCTTTGAAAGATGCATTTGAGGAGTGGAAAGGAAATAATGAGCAAGTCGATGATGTTTGTGTGATCGGTTACAGGATCTAAGATCTTTTCACCTTTTGAAACTCAGCCTCTGTAGAAATGACGTACATTTCACCATCACATTCAATCATTTCCTGAATTCTTAAGATCTCAAAATACTTTTCTGCTTTTATGGTATGAATGAAAACTTTATTGCCGATCAATTGAACTTCTTCGAAGTTTCGTTCGTTTATAATCTTATAGTAAGACTTGTTATCAAATCGTTTTCTATATTGAGGAAAGTCCATAATTTTGCGCGATAATTACAGAACAAATGTACGTTAATTCAAATCATAAAAAAGCTCAAGAGCTATTAGATGAGGAAAAATTAGAATCCTCTCTTCTACATTTCAATAAAGCATTGAAAGAGGCACCGAATCATCCGGATATTCTCTCTCATCGTGGAGTTGTTCATTTACACTTGAATCAAAAGAAAAAGTGTCTCGATGATCTGAAACTCTCTCTTTCTCTGGAGCCCGAGAACCCTTATCGTTATGCATCTCTTGCTTATGCAAAAGATTTTTTCGGCGATATAGATGGAGCTATAGCTGACTATGAAAAAGCTGTGGAATTGGATCCTGAAGATGCAGTAGCACATAACAATCTCGGATTACTCCTGGAGAAAAAAGGATATCAGCAGAAAGCTCAGCGTAACTTCGAGAAAGCAGACAAACTGTCCAAGATCGAAAAGAAAATGTTTGATAAACTTGACGAGCTAGAAGGAAAAGAAAAAGAACCTGAATCCAATACTCCACCTGAGGGAGAGAAAATTCAGCCTCGAAAGTTGGAGCCGGATCATCAACCCACAAGTAAAGAAGTTGTTCGTGACGTATTTACGAAACGATCTGTCTTCAAAGAGTTCTTGCTATTCATTAGAAATGGATTTAAACTAAAAGAAGATGACCAAAAAGGAAAAAGCTGAATATGTGATGCAGGAATTGGAGAAGCTCTATCCAGAGACTCCAGTGCCACTAGATCACCAAGATGCATATACATTGTTAATTGCAGTTTTATTATCCGCCCAATGCACTGATGAACGTGTCAATAAGATCACCCCTCACCTATTCGATAAAGCCAGGACACCTTATGAAATGGTTCAGTTGGATGTTGAAGAGATAAAAGAGATCATTCGTCCGTGTGGGCTTTCTCCTCGAAAATCAAAGGCTATTTACGATCTTTCTCAGATCTTAATTGATAAATATGATGGTGAAGTCCCAGCTGACATGGAGGCACTTGAAGAGTTACCAGGTGTGGGACATAAAACTGCAAGCGTTGTGATGTCACAAGCATTCGGTGAACCAGCATTCCCTGTTGATACTCATATTCATCGTTTGATGTATCGCTGGGGCTTAACAACAGGTAAGAATGTTGTTCAAACCGAAAAAGATGCGAAACGACTTTTCCCAAAAGAGTCGTGGAACAAATTGCATTTGCAGATCATTTTCTATGGTAGAAGTCATTCTCCGGCAAGAAACCCAAAACTCAGTAAAGATTATATCACCAAAGAAATCGGTCGAAAATCCATACTAAAATCATATAAACCGTAACGAAATTGCTATCTTTCTAGCATGGCAGAGGAGATCAAAAGAGAACATCTTGAGCAATTTGGGAGTCTAGAATTAATGGCTAAACAAGTCGTTGAGGGATTTATCACTGGATTGCACAAAAGTCCTTTCCATGGATTTTCAGTTGAATTTGCTGAGCACCGCCTATATAATCAAGGAGAGTCCACTCGTCATGTTGATTGGAAGTTGTATGCCCGAACCGAAAAACTATTTACTAAGAAATACGAAGAAGAAACGAACTTAAGGTGTCAAATGGTGCTTGATACAAGTAGTTCAATGTATTTCAAGCATGAAAAGAATTGGTCAAAGATCAAATACAGCATATATGCGATCGCTTCTTTAATGGAATTATTGAAACGTCAGCGCGATGCTGTAGGATTATCATTATTCAGCAATAAACTTGAAGAACATACCGAAACTAAATCATCTGCACGACATCAACGTTTTCTATTTGGTCGATTAGAGCAGGAACTCCATGAATATGATAAGACTGATCGAAAGGAAACTTCAGCTGTTGAGGCACTCCATGATATTGCTGAGCTTAGCCATAAGCGAAGTTTAGTTATGATCTTCTCGGATATGCTTGATGATCCCGAAAACAAGGAAGAACTTTTTGAAGCTTTACAACATTTAAAACACAACAAACACGAAGTCATTTTATTTCATGTTGTTGATCGTAAAAATGAGATCGAATTTAATTTCGAAAATCGACCATACACTTTAGTTGACATGGAATCAGGTGAGAAACTGAAATTAATGCCGGCAGAGATAAAAGAGCATTACATAAAACAAACATCTGCATACTTTAAGGATATTAAAGATAAATGTGGCTCGTATGGAATTGACTTTATGGAAGTTGATGTGAATAAACCATTGAATCAGGTCTTAATTCAATATTTGACTAGACGTCAGAGAATGAAATGATATAAAAATTACAAAACGGTGGGGTAAAAAAAAGGTCGGGGCGCATTGAAATACGCCCCGACCTTTTTTTTATTAAGACCTTCTTGGTCCTTTATATTTCAATCCTAATTTCTATACAACGTTGCTTTAACCGCTTTTGTAATTCTATCAACATTTGGCAATGCTTCATCGATCAAAGTTGGAGAGAATGGGAATGGCGTATCCGTTTGAGTTACTCTCATTACAGGAGCATCTAAATAATCGAAAGCGTAACGCTGCAAATGATATGCGATCTCTGATGAAATAGATGCCAACGGCCATGATTCTTCAACAACAACACATCTGTTTGTTTTCTTGATCGATTCAACAACTGAAGCGTAATCGATCGGTCTTACTGTGCGAAGATCAATGATCTCACAATCTATATTATCTTCTTTTAAGGCCTCTGCCGCTTTATGCGCTTCTTTGATGATCTTTCCGAAAGAAACGATCGTAACATCTCTACCTTTTCGTTTAGTATCTGCTACTCCAATTGGCGTAAGGTATTCGCCTTCCGGAATTTCTCCTTTATCTCCATACATCTTTTCAGACTCAAGAAAAACTACAGGATCGTTATCTCGAATAGCAGATTTCAACAATCCTTTCGCGTCAGCAGGAGTGGATGGAGTAATAACCTTCAATCCTGGAACGTGAGCATAAAATGATTCAAATGCTTGAGAATGTGTTGCAGCTAGCTGACCAGCCTGACCATTTCCACCTCTAAAAACGATTGGACAGTGGTACTGACCTCCTGACATTTGCAACATTTTTGCAGCACTATTGATTATCTGATCTGAAGCTAAAAGTGCAAAGTTCCATGTCATGAACTCAACTATCGGACGAAGTCCGTTCATTGAAGCTCCTACTCCAATACCAGCAAAACCAAGCTCAGCAATTGGTGTATCAATAACGCGTTTGTCACCAAACTCGTCAAGCATTCCTTGTGAAACTTTATAGGCACCATTATATTCTGCTACCTCCTCTCCCATTAAGAATACATTCTCATCGCGACGCATTTCTTCTGACATCGCTTCTCTTAATGCTTCTCTAAACTGAACTGTCTTCATTCTTAGCTAATTATAGAGTAATAAAATCGAATCATTTTTATCGGTGGTAAATCTAAGAAAAAATGCCTTGAACCCAAATATTTGAACAGAATACTTCAGCGAAATAAAGAACCAAGTATATTGCGGGATATAGATCATATTGCCCTTACATCACTTTTCATCAAAAACTTCATAGATCTCTTTTCAATTTATGACGCTTACCGAACTGATCATCCGATCATGTAATATTCAGAACGAACATTTCCCTTACTCCGATTTTTATTTACTTTAGTCAAGGTTCTCTCATAGATGATTTGAATATGAATAAAATTGGAGTTTTTACATCGGGAGGAGACTCTCCTGGTATGAATGCAGCTGTGAGAGCAGTTGTCAAATCTGCATTACATTACAATATTGAGGTGATCGGAATTATTGATGGTTTCGATGGGATGATCAAAGGAACATTCAAAAAGATGAACTATGACGATGTTGACAATATCATTCATCTTGGTGGAACCATCCTCGGATCGGCAAGGTCTGAAGCATTTAGAACAAAAGAAGGAAGAGAAAAAGCATTCAAAAATCTAAGTGAGCATCAAATTGAAGGCTTGATCGTGATTGGTGGTGATGGCTCATTTACAGGGACCAAAATCCTAAATAAAGAGTTTGACATTCCATTTATTGGTCTGCCGGGTACAATAGACAATGATCTTTATGGTACTGAAGCTTCGATTGGTTATGACACCGCATTAAATACGATCGTTAAGGCGGTTGACCAAATTAGAGATACGGCCTCATCTCACCATCGTATCTTTTTCGTTGAAGTGATGGGTAGAGATGCAGGATTCTTAGCACTCAATTCTGCGATAGCATCAGGTGCAGAATCAGTATTAATTCCTGAGACCATAACAGATATTCCTGCGCTTGCTGAAGAGATCAAAACTCAAAATAAAGGTAAAAGATCAAGTATCATAATTGTTGCTGAAGGAGATGATGCTGGTGGTGCAACAGAGATCGTCAAAAAAGTAAAACCTCATCTAGAAGGTTACGAACTAAGGACTACGATCCTGGGCCATACGCAGCGCGGTGGAAGTCCAACATATTATGATCGCGCTTTAGCAACCAGAACTGGTGTTGAAGCTGTGGAGTTATTAAAAGATGGAAAAACTAACCTTATGGTAGGGATTGCTGGAGATGACATAAGATTAACCTCAATCGCAGAAGCTATTGAACACGATGCAAAACCAGATCTTGCAAAAGAGGATCTATTGAAGAAATTGTTAACTGCATAAGACATGTCATTTAGATCAAAAAAACTTTCCCTACTTCTATTGATCCCTTTTCTTTTTCAATGCAGCAAGTTGCCTGATGAAAATCTACTGAGTAATGTAACACAGGAACTTTATGAAACAACGGATTACATTATTCTCCGATCAGAAAATTCAACTCCTACGAAGACTATGATCTTTTATCCTGGAGGTCTTGTAGACCCACACAGCTATTTAAAATGGCAGGATCAACTTGTTTCAAATGATCAATCGCTCCAAATCATCACTGTCAAAATGCCCAGTAACCTCGCGGTGATCACCAGTAAGAAAGGTGCAAAACTATTTGATCATTATCCAGATATTAAAGAATGGTATATTGCAGGACACTCATTAGGTGGTGCAATGGCTACTAATCTTGTAGATGAGTATCCTGATAAACTTGATGCTTTGATCTATCTAGCGGCCTATCCAAGTGATGAGCGAATTAAAAATTACAGTGGTGGCGTATTAAGTATTTCCGCGGAGAATGACGGATTAACAACACCTGAAGATATTCAAGAGCGTATAGACGATCTACCAGAACCCTTTCAGATGGATTCAATTAATGACTTTCCTTCTGAAGTGAGAGGAAAAACCATGTATTATGAAATTAAGGGTGGAAACCATGCTCAATTCGGCAACTATGGAGAACAGGATAATGATAAAGAAGCAACTATTTCTTCTGATCAACAACAAGCTATTTTAGTTGAGCTTATCCAGAATTATTTGTTGGAATTATGAGAAAGTTAATACTCATATCGATCATTCTATTTTCTGTGAATTTAGCTTTTTCACAAAATTGGAGACTTCGTTCTAATTGTTACGTCACCACGAGTAGTGACCTCCCTTTAAGATATATTGAAGGAATTTCGTTTTCTGGTTTTTACAGTTACAGATTTAAGCCCGATACATCCATATTACTCGTAAATCAGGTTTACGGAGGACTTTCATTTTCAACCAACAGCTGGGCTAACCATCTTCTCGCTAAAATTGGGTTCTCTCCTCATATAAAAAGTTGGAAAAAATGGTCTTCAAATGCGGACATAGAAATTGGTAATGGCATTGCACTATTTAAACCTAAGCCTTTGTATACGATTGATTTTCAATCTACAGTTTACATGAATTATCACACCTTAAAGGACAATCTCTGGGGAATTGGACTCGGGATTCAATACATTTCTACACCAGGTTATAAAAAATACACGACCATAGAACAGTTTGAACCTAATATGCTATTGTCTTTACGTTACGCTTTCTAATACCTAAGGTTTAGCGATCACTTTCTCTCCTGAACTATGGGCAGTAAACTCTGGAGCGTACATACATTGAACGGTCGCATTTCCCGCATCAAATTGACCTGAAGACGTTACGTAAACTTCATAATTAAATAC
>DCYS01000005.1 GCA_002331485.1 Flavobacteriales bacterium UBA2104 | reverse complement strand
TTTTTCAAGTTTCGGATAGTTGTGCTTTTAGAGGTGAAAAAAACTCACTAAATTTCTGATTGAAGGAAAATTAATCTATCTTTGCGGACTCATTAAAAATTATATAAATATGAATAACTACGAAACTGTTTTCATTTTAACTCCCGTTTTGTCTGAAGAGCAGGCAAAGGAAGCAGTAAAAAAGTTTGAAAGTGAAATTAAATCCGAAGGTGGAAAGCTTACGCATTCTGAGTCATGGGGACTTAAGAAATTAGCTTACCCAATTCAGAAGAAAACCACTGGTTTCTACTTTTTACTGGAGTATCAAGGAGAAGGAGATCTTGTATCTAACCTTGAAGTAACATTTAAACGTGACGAGCGCATCATGCGTTTCCTTACTGTTAAGATGGATAAGCACCACAAGGCGTGGGCTGAAAAGAGAAAGTCTCGCATGAAGAATGCTAAACCAGCTGCAGAAGCAGAGGCTAAGTAATTAAAGTAGAATACTAAAAAGATTTAGACATGGCACAAAATGATGTTAGATACCTTACTCCTGTAAACATTGAGATCAAAAAGGAGAAATATTGTCGTTTCCAGAAAAGTGGAATCAAATTCGTTGATTATAAAGATGCTGACTTCCTATTGAAGCTTTTGAATGAGCAAGGGAAGATCTTACCTCGTCGTATTACAGGTACATCTGCAAAATACCAGCGAAGAGTTAATAAGGCTGTAAAAAGAGCTCGTCACTTGGCGATTTTACCTTACGTAGGTGATCAATTGAAATAAGCCTTAATTAGTAACCTATTAATTGAAAAGAAACGATGGAACTTATATTAAAAAAGAATGTAGACAAATTGGGTTATAAAGACGATATCGTGGAAGTAAAACCAGGATACGCTTTAAACTTTTTGATCCCACAAGGATACGGAATAATCGCTAGCCCTTCTGCAAAGAAGGCTCATAAAGAAGTTTTGAGACAACGTTCTCACAAAGAGGAAAAGATCAAGGAAGAAGCACAAGAGATTGCTAAGAAGATCGAAGGTGTTACGATTAAGATCGGAGCTAAAGTTGGTGAAAACGGTCGTATTTTCGGATCTGTTAACACTGTTCAATTGTCTGAGGCTCTAAAAGCTGAAGGTGTTGATGTTGACAGAAAGTCTTTGAAGATCATGCAAGATCCAATTAAAGAAGTTGGAACTTATGAAGCAGAAGCAAACTTACACAAAGAAGTATCAGCTTCATTCAGCTTTGAAGTAACAGGAGAGTAATAATCTATTACGATAAATTTGAAAAGCGTTTATCTTTATGGTAAACGCTTTTTTTATTGCTTATGGTAACTTTGTTGGAATCTTTTCAACTCGATCATTCAGCACAATACTACCAGTAACAGCTACATTAAGAGATCTTGTTCCTGGCAGCTGAATGAGTTCATGGCATTCTTCCAATACTTTAGGAGGCAATCCATTATCCTCTGCGCCTAATAAATAAACTGCTCTTTTAGGATGTACAAAGTCAGCAAGAGGAACAGAGCGTTCATCTAACTCTACTCCTACAAGTCTACAGTCATAAGGGATATGTTTTCGAAAATCGTCGAAGTCCTCATAATGAAACAAGGGAATTCGAGCCCAGGTCTTCAATACATCACTCGTTTGCTTCTTGTATTTCTTACCAATTGTAAAGATGTATGAAGCACCAAGTATATAAGCAGAACGCCATAATGTACCGATATTGTGGTCTCTTTTGTGGCCCATAATTCCAATTCCGCAATAATTCATGTATTCATCCTTAACTCTCATTCCTACAATTTTTCCAAAAGTACAGAATTCAAACCTGAAACGCTCTTGAAACGATAGAATGATGATTTTTTTAAGCAGAATGAATTAACTACTTTTGTGCCCACTTTAATTTGTGAGTATATGGCATCTAAGGATAAAGAAAAAGAGCGCAAAGCAAAAATGAAATCACTGATCACAGACCTGAGATCAGGTGATGAGAAAAAGATATCTAAAGCTTTGAAAGGTCTTCAGGTTCATGGTGATGATGATGCGATTTTACCAATCATTGAAGTATGGTCTGACGGAGTATCTGATAAATCTGAGCAAGAGATCATTCAGTTTTTAGGAGATATCAAATCAACTGGAAGTGCTGATATTATTATTGATATCCTTCTCGATCAAAACTTCAAGAATATCCACTTGCCTCTGCTTACAACGATCTGGAATAGTAAAGTTGACTATTCTACTTATTTGGTAGATTTTGTGACGCTTGCAACTCAATATGATTTCATGGTAACGTTGGAATGTCTAACGATCATTGAAAATTTAGACGGACCATTTGAAGAGCACCATTTCCTTGATGCTGAGATCATCTTGAGGGAGTTTGCCGAAAAGAATCAAAATGGAAAAGCAGAAGAAGACAAAAAGCTTAAGCTTATTGGTGAATTAAAGCATGTACTGAAAGATCTGGAAAGTAGAAATATTGATATTTAATTAACGTCTTCTACCTGAATAGGTCATAGCCTCACCTTTACCGAATCCGTAACTTACTCCAAACGTGAGAAAGCGTCCACGTTGCTCGAAACTGTACGTATAATTGTCTCCTTGATCTACAACAAACTCACGGATTCTTGAAGCAAAAACATCTCGAACGGAAAGACTAAAGATCAATTTACCCTTCAACACTTTTTTACGAACTCCTGCATTCATAAAAGCAAAACCGGATCTTCTACCCTGAACAGTTACATAGGCTGAACGATATTCTCCTGAAACTTCAATATCAAATCCTTTGTTAAGCTTGAATTTCGAAGTCATTTCAGCAGTGTATTTCTGTCCGGAAAAATCAAAATCTTGCTCATTGAAAGAACCTTGTCTTAAGAAGTAACCATAATTAAAATCACCGTTGATCGTCAACCAATCTGTAACGTTGTATTTTGCATTCAACTCTAAACCAGTCGTATTACTTGTACCTACATTTTCTGGTTTTCTAATATTCACATTTCCTTCAAAGAATGAAACACGCTCTATTACATCCGTGGTGTAAAGGTTATAAATACTCGCATTCAACGTGAATTTCTTCCAAATAAATATTCCTGTCAATTCGTAAGAATCTGTAAACTCAGGTTGAAGATTTGGATTTCCCTGTCTAATATTGAAGTTATTTCGGATATTGAAAAATGGGTTTAAGTCCCATAGTCTTGGACGATATATTCGTCTGGAGTATCCTGCCTGAATAGAGTACCGTTTTGAGAATTTGTATGATGTATGAATCGACGGAAATAGGTTTGTATAGTTCTGCTCATTCTTTTCGTTCGTATTCGTAAGCAACGTATTCAACTCAGTGTTTTCAGCTCTTAAACCAAGTTTAGCTCCCCACTTTTCAGTTTCAAAGGCTCCTGTGGCATAAACACCAAGTACGTTTTGAATATATTCGAAATTATTCGTCAAATTGCTGTCTACAACAAAATCACCATCTTCCTCATTGAATACAGCATAATCATTTCCTACATCGTTTATTACATATTGAGCTCCTGTTTCCAGCGTTATTTTCTCAGTAAGGGGATTCGTATAATCTGCCTTGAAAGTATAGTCAGCTTGTCTAAAATTGGTACGAGTTCTTTGGTCCGGTGAAGGTTCTGATCCTGAAATACCACGATTTGAAAATTCTGAAGATAAGTCTTTTCCAAAATAGCGACCCAAAGCACTAACGGATAACTTGTGATCCTCATTGTTTTTAAATTGCTTCGAATACTGCAAGTCATACTCCCACTTAGGATTTGTTGCTTCAGTCACTTCTTCTCTCTTCCATTCAGAAAGTATATTGTTATCGAGATCTGTAACTGTAAAGTTCGTTTCTGACGGTTGATCTTCTATTTCGTACGCAAAACTTCCAGAGAGCGTTAGTACATTCAAATCATTGATATGATAATCTGTCCCAAGAGTGATGTTATAGAAATTCTCGTTTCTATAGTTTACACCATCACTAAGCACTGAAGTACTATCCTCAAAATCCGTATTCTCGTTATCGAAATACTCAGGAATCGAACGGTAACCAACTCCGAATTGCGTAAAGAAGTTAAAGTTTTCCGTTCTGTAGTTCATACTTGCTCCAAGACTATGATTGTGTGGCCAACCTGTATTTGCAGATATCGAACCGTTCAACCCCTTCTTGTCATCTTTTTTGAGAACGATATTTATGATCCCGGCAGATCCTTCAGCCTGATACTTCGCGGAGGGGTTGGTTATCACCTCTATCTTTTCGATCTGATCTGCGGTTATACTACCTAATGCACCACTCTGTTCGTCTGCCAGAACAGATGGTTTTCCATTAATAAGAATCTGAACACCTGAATTATTTCTAAGCGTAACTGCTCCTTCTATATCAACATTTACCGATGGTACGTTATTCAATACTTCTAAAGCTCCCATTCCAGTTGAGCTAATGTCTTTGCCGACATTAAATACACGTTTATCCAGTTTAAACTCCAATGTAGACCTCTCAGCCCTCACTTCAACACCTTCGAGTTCCTTTACATTACTCTTTAGCTCAATTGTTCCGAGGTCAGCTGATTTTCCAGTAAAAGAAATTGAATTGATCTTTTTCGTTTCATACCCCATGAACTTTACTTCAACATAGACTTGCTTATCCTTTACCTCTAATAAAAACTCACCTGACTCATTGGTTGTTGCACCGTCAATTACACCGTTTGATCCTTTATCTTTTGCTACTACAGTCGCATAAGGGATTGGATTTGAAGCACCGCTTTCGACAACGACACCTTTTATCTCTATATCATTATCATTCTGAGCGAAACTGTACAAGGAAAATAGTATCACTACTATAACTGCGATCGTATTGTGCATAATCAGATTTTACTTCTCTTTAGAAACAAGAGGATTGGGCAAATGTTTTAAGAAATTTTAGGTTGGAGAAATTCTTTAAAGATCTAGAATAGACCATTAATCTCGGCATCGATCGAAGAGATGATCTTCCCAAGATCTTCTGGATTCTCATGGTAGTTATTATCGTCCACATCAATGATCAACAACTTCCCTTTGTCGTATGTACTGATCCATGCTTCATATCTTTCATTAAGTCGCTTAAGATAATCCAGTCGAATACTTTCCTCATAATTCCTACCTCTTTGCTGGATCTGATTCACTAATGTCGGAACACTCGCTCTCAAATAAATCAATAGATCTGGAGGAGAAACAAACGATTCGATCAAATTAAATAGTGAAAAGTAATTCTCGAAATCTCTCGTTGTCATCAACCCCATTGAGTGAAGGTTAGGGGCAAAAATAAAAGCATCCTCATAGATCGTTCTGTCCTGGATAACCATTCGATCTGTTTGCTGGATCTCTTGAATCTGCGTAAAACGACTATTCAGGTAATAGATCTGAAGATTGAATGACCATCGCTGCATATCTTCGTAGAAATCATTCAAATATGGATTCTGTGAAACATCTTCATAATGAGTCTCCCAATTATAATGCTTGGCTAAAAGCTCAGTTAAAGTTGTTTTTCCAGATCCTATATTTCCTGCTACTGCGATATGCATAATTCGAACAATTTAGATGGACTAAAATACAAATATTGTTTTAAAATCGTTAGGATTAATTAGGAATAAGCGAATATTTTTTGATCCCTTCAGGAACTTCTAAAAATATGGCATTTCCGTGAACTCTAATACCCAATATTTCTTGATCGGGCATTTCAAATTCTTCTCGCTGCTCAGTCTTGCGATCAACTTTAATTACCTTATTATCTAAGATGAAATAAATATGGTCTTTATTGAAATGTACAGCAGAGGCTTCTTCCATTGGGAAATTACTGATTAGACTCCCGTAATAATCAAAGAAGAATGTTCCCACTCCTTCGTAAAAAAGCATTAATTCATTATCCCTTTCGAAAAGATCTTTTGGTTGAACAGCACCCGTTATACTTGATAAGTTATTGATCGTTGAGATCTGATTTCCTGTCTCATCGATCAAAAGTATTTGTGCATTATCTCCGTCATATACCCAGAATCGATTGGTTTGATTTGAGTATCCCACATTGGTAGCATATGCAACATTGTAGGAAGAGAGATCTTTATTTCCTTCCTGGAATGTCAACGTATTATCAACAAAAGAGACGTACTGCTGTAACTCGGAAAAAACAAGTGTTTTGAGTGAATGTGCAGCATCTAAAATAGCGACTTCACCCAACTGCTTAGTGCTTTGAGTGAATTGAACTTTAAAAGACGTGTCTAGTTTAACGAGTACGTCTCGTTCTGCTAGAATTAGTTTACCCATTGGATCAACATCCCAGGCATCGATAGCTTTACTTTTGTAAAAATGCTCTTGTTTCCAGTGTTTCTCCTGACTAAATAAGGATCCCGAGACCCATACAAATATTACCAAACAGATTATCCTCATGCTGTTTGATTATTTGCAACTACTGTACCATCTTGATTTTGCAGCTCTAAGATCTCTTCGAAGATCTTTCTGTTATTCGATAAACGAGGAACTTTGTGTTGTCCACCTAACTTACCTTTTTGTTTGAGCCACTGTTCAAAAACTCCAGTGTTGGCCTCATGGACAATTGGAAAATTCAACGTCAGATCATTTGTACGTTTCGCATCATAATCAGAATTGATCTCTTTCAGTGCTTCATCAAGATAAACTGCAAATTGACTCATATCAGCTGGCTTTCTTGAGAATTCAATTAGCCATTCGTGACCTCCTTGCTTCCCTTTTTCCATAAATACAGGGCAAGCCGTGTAATCTTTCAAATTCGATTTTGTCTTTTCACATGCAATACGTAATGCTCGATCCGCATTTTCAATGATCACTTCTTCACCAAAAACATTAATAAAATGTTTGGTTCTACCAGAAACCACCACTCGATAAGGTGAAGTGCTTGTAAATTTAACCGTATCCCCGATAATGTATCTCCAAAGTCCTCCATTTGTGGAAATGACTACAGCATAATTCTTACCGATCTCTACATCCTGAATTCCAACAACAGTCTTGGAATTAGTTCCGTCATATTTATCCATCGGGATAAATTCAAAGAAAACTCCATAATCCAACATCAAGAGCAGATCTCCCCCTATTTCATCTTGTATTCCAAAGAACCCTTCTGAAGCATTATAAGATTCTATATAATGCATGTCATCGTGAGGGATGAGTCGTTTGAACTCTTTTTCATATGGAGCAAAACTGACACCACCATGCATGAATAATTCAAGATTGGGCCAAATTTCGCGAATATCTTTTTTACCCGTTTTCTCAAGGATCCTGTTGATCAATACCAATGTCCAGCTCGGAACACCCGAGATGCTTGACACATCCTCTTTCATTGTACTTTCAGCAAGTCGTTCGATCTTCTCTTCCCACTCACTCATTAGAGCTATTTCCCTGGAAGGAATTCTTTTGATCTCAACCCACCACGGCAAATTCTTTAAGATTATCGCGGATAAGTCACCCGAATAACTATCAGGCCTCAGTTGATTTTGGGTAGCAGTTCCTCCAACCACAAGATGCTTTCCCTTGTACAACTTTGTATTTGGAAAATGAGAATAGTAGATCGCCAGGAGATCTTTACCTCCTTTATAATGACAATCTTCAAGAGAATCTTTTGTGACAGGAATGAACTTACTGCGATCAGAGGTCGTTCCAGATGATTTAGCAAACCACTTTGTTTCTCCAGGCCACAAAACATCATCTTCACCTTCAACAGCTAGATCAACCCATGATTTTACATCGTCATAGTCCTGAAGTGGTACTTTAGCTCTAAAATCATCATAGTTTTTGATGCTATCAAATTGATACTTCTCCCCGAAACGAGTTTCCTTACCACTTTCAATAAGTCGTTCCAGCCATTCTTTTTGTACCTCTTTGGGATATTTCCTAAAAAGCTCGATCTGATGAATTCGCTTTTTTATGATCCAACCGAAAATTGCATTAAAAGGCATACAGGAGAGATTTTCTCCGATGAAGATACAAAAGAAGCATTAAAAAACTTGAGTTTTTAACTTTTTTCCAACCTTTCCCTAAGTTTTTACGTCTTGGATATAACTTTCTGGTTGGTTTATGATTGGTTTAAAATGAAGCGGTTGTATTTTTTAAATGCAACCGTTTTATTTTTTCCTGAAAAAGATCCTTACAGGTACACCTTCAAAATCAAAATGTTCTCTCAGTTTATTCTCAAGAAAACGCTTATAATTATCTCTAACATACTGCGGTAGATTACAAAAGAATGCAAAAGCCGGAGCATGCGTCGGTAACTGAGAAACAAACTTTATGTTGATGTATTTTCCTTTTACAGAAGGTGGAGGGTAGTTCTCGATCTCTTCCTGCATAACCTCATTCAATACAGACGTTTGGATCTTCTTCGTTCTATTCTCGTAAACGCGCATAGCAGCTTCTAACGCTTTATGAATTCGCTGCTTCGTAACTGTAGAAGTAAAAATGATCGGGACATCATTAAAAGGAGCCAATTGCTGACGGACTTTATCTTCCATTTCCTTAGTCGTCTTATTTCCTTTCTCAATAAGGTCCCATTTATTTACAAGTACGACAACACCTTTGTGGTTTTTCTCACACATGTAGTAGATGTTGAGGTCTTGCTTTTGAACACCTTCAGTGGCATCGATCATGAAGATACATACGTCAGCACTTTCAATTGCACGAACGGATCTAAGCACTGAATAATACTCAATATCTTCATTCACTTTTGATTTCTTTCGAATACCGGCAGTATCGACTAAAAGAAAATCAAATCCAAACGCTTTGTAACGAGTATTTACTGCATCACGCGTAGTACCTGAGATGGGAGTTACTATGTTTCTGTCTTCACCAATAAGTGCATTAGCGAGAGAAGATTTACCAACGTTAGGTTTTCCTATAATTGTAAATTTCGGTAATTCTGTTTCTTCTTCGTCTGTTGGCTTATCAAAGTTTGCGACGATATCGTCTAGCAGGTCACCTGTACCGGATCCATTCGTTGCAGATAAATCATATACATCACCAACACCAAAAGACCAAAATTCAGATGACATACCAACTAATTTCGTATTATCAACTTTGTTTGCAGCTATATAAATCTTCTTTTTGCTCTGTCGAAGTAATTCAGCAACACGTTCATCTAGATCAGTAATACCAGTGGTTACATCAACCATAAAAATGATCGCATTTGCTTCATCGATCGCAATCTCTACTTGCTTTCGGATCTCGCTTTCGAAAATATCCTCCGATCCCCGAACATATCCTCCAGTATCGATCACTGAAAAATCTTGTCCATTCCAATTACCTTTACCGTAAATTCTGTCTCGTGTAACACCAGACATCTCCTCGACAATCGCTTGTCTTGATTCTGTAAGTCTATTAAATAACGTTGATTTACCAACATTAGGTCGACCAACTATGGCAATAATATTACCCATAACTAGTATCCGTATTTCTTCAGTTTATTCTCGTTACTCCTCCAGTCCTTATCAACTTTAACGAATGTTTCCAGAAAGACCTTCTTCCCAACGAATTTTTGAATATCCTTTCGGCTATCCATTCCAATATATTTAAGCTGTCTGCCTTTCGCTCCAATAATGATCCCTTTTTGAGAATCTCTTTCAACAATAATAACAGCTCGTATTTTAATAATATCTGGTTCCTCAACATAATCAGTAACTTCTACTTCACAAGCATAAGGCACTTCTTTTTTAAGGTTGAGAAATATTTTTTCTCTAATTATTTCAGATATAAAAAAGCGCATCGGTCTGTCAGAAATGCTTTCTTTATCAAAATAAGGCGGAGAATCCGGTAACTTTTCCAAGATCATATCAAGAATTGGCTCAACATTGAAGCCATGCTTTGCTGAAATAGGCAGCACCTCAGCATCCGGGAGTTCCTTTTGCCAGTATGTTAATCGCTCAGCAACATCCTTTTGTTCTTTAAGATCGATCTTATTTACGAGGCAGATCACTGGAACTTTGAGCCTTTTGATCTTCTCAAGCGTTTCTTCGTGATTCATTTTATCCTCAAACACATCAGTGATCAAAAGAAGAACATCTGCATCTTTTAATGAAGTTTCAACATAAGACATCATAGCATCGTGAAGCTCATATGATGAATTAACTACACCAGGAGTATCAGAAAAAACGATCTGATAATCATCATCATTCATGATCCCATGAATTCTGTGACGTGTAGTTTGGGCTTTAGAGGTAACGATCGATAGTTTCTCACCCAACAATTGATTCATCAAAGTAGATTTCCCAACGTTTGGACTACCTACGATATTAACGAAGCCCGATTTATGTTTCTTCTCTTCTTGCATTATTTTGCAAAGTTACGTAAAAAACAAAAGAGGCTGTGTATGGATGTATAGCAATACATCCATACCGACAGCCTCATCTCTTGTAACGACAGGGGAATTACTTCTCCTCTTTGTCGTCTTTTTTATCTTCTTTTTTCTCCTCTTTTTTAGGAGCAGCCTTTTTAGCTTTTGGAGCTTCATCTTTCTTATCGTCAGATTTTTTAGCTTCCTTCTTTTCAGCTTTAGGCTCTTCTTTCTTCTCTGCTTTGTTCTCAGCTTTAGGAGCTGCTTTCTTTGCTGATTCTTTTTTCTCAGCTTTTGGAGTTTCCTCTTTCTTAGCCTTTGGAGCAGCTTCTTTCTTTTCAGCTTTAGGCTCTTCCTTTTTCTCAGCTTTTGGAGTTTCCTCTTTAGCTTCTGCAGTCTTTGGAGAATCTGTTTTCGCTTTAGAACCACCTCCACGACGAGAACGACGTGTTTTCTTTTCTTTCGGTTCTTTAGTCATCAACTCGTTGTAATCAACAAGCTCGATCATACACATTTCAGCGTTATCTCCCAAGCGATTTCCTAAACGAATAATGCGAGTATATCCTCCTGGACGATCAGCGATCTTTGGAGAGATCTCTCTGAAAAGTTCAGTAACCGCATCTTTACTCTGTAAATAGCTAAATACTGTACGACGTGAGTGAGTAGAGTCTGTTTTTGCCTTAGTCAAAAGTGGCTCTATATAAACACGTAGCGCTTTCGCTTTAGCTACAGTTGTTTCAATTCGTTTATGTTGAATAAGAGAGCAAGCCATATTTGCAAGCATCGCCTTACGGTGAGCTGCTTTTCTGCTTAAACTATTTAATTTCTTACCGTGTCTCATTTTAATTGCTTAATTCTAGTTTTACTCTTTGTCTAATTTGTATTTAGACACATTCATTCCGAAAGACAATCCTTTAGATTCAACTAGGTCTTCCAACTCAGTCAATGACTTCTTACCAAAGTTACGGAACTTCAATAAGTCATTCTTGTTGTAAGACACAAGATCACCTAATGTCTCAACATCTGCTGCCTTAAGACAGTTCAATGCACGAACTGATAGATCTAGATCTACAAGTTTCGTTTTTAGCAACTGACGCATGTGCAGTGATGTTTCGTCGAACTCCTCAGTTTCAGATTTGATCTCACTATCAAGTGTTATACGCTCATCAGAGAATAACATGAAGTGGTGAATCAAAATCTTAGCTGCTTCTTGCAAAGCATCTTTAGGGTGGATCGATCCATCAGTAATGATATCGAAAACTAATTTTTCGTAATCTGTTTTTTGCTCTACACGGAAGTTTTCTACCGCATACTTTACATTCTTGATCGGTGTAAAGATCGAATCAATAAAGATCGTTCCGAAAGCTGCACCAGAAGTTTTATTCTCCTCAGCAGGAACATATCCTCTACCTTTGATGATCTTCAATTCAATATCAAGTTTAACCGAAGGTTCCATGTTACAGATAACAAGATCTGGATTCAATACCTGGAATGCAGTTGTAAACTTACCGATGTCTCCAGCAGTGAATTTCTCCTGACCACCAATTGAGATCACAACAGTTTCTTCGTCTTGACCTTCGATCTGCTGCTTGAAACGAACTTGCTTCAAGTTTAGAACGATCTCAGTAACATCTTCCACTACTCCTTTGATCGTAGAGAACTCGTGCTCTACTCCTTCGATGCGGATAGAAGCGATCGCAAACCCTTCCAAAGAAGAAAGAAGTATACGTCTTAATGCGTTACCAACCGTAATACCATATCCTGGTTCTAATGGACGAAACTCAAATTGACCTTCGTGCTCATTAGATTCGATCATGATAACCTTATCCGGCTTTTGAAAATCTAATATAGCCATGTTAATTCGTTATTTTTATTTAGAATATAATTCGACGATTAGCTGTTCCTTGATGTTTTCAGGGATCATTTCTCTAGATGGAAGACTCAAAACTGTACCAGCCATTTTTGAATTATCCCAATCTAACCAATCATGTTTCTTTGAACTTGCTGCTACTGAGTTTGTGATTGCTTCTAAAGACTTAGACTTTTCACGAACTCCGATCACATCTCCTACTCTAACTGAATAAGAAGGAATATTCACTAGCTTACCGTTAACTGTGATATGCTTGTGAGAAACGAACTGGCGAGCCGCTCTTCTCGTTGGAGCAATACCTAAACGGAAAACTGTGTTATCTAAACGAGATTCACAAAGAACTAACAGGTTTTCACCTGTAATTCCTTTCATTGCAGAAGCTTTCTTAAACAAGTTTGAGAATTGACGCTCAAGAATACCATAAGTATACTTAGCTTTCTGCTTTTCAGCTAACTGAATTGCGTATTCAGATTGTTTACCTCTTCTTTTGTTAGGGCCGTGTTGACCTGGACCGTAACTTTTTCTTTCTAACGCTGTGTCTGGGCCGAAAATTGGCTCTCTAAAACGACGCGCGATCTTTGATTTTGGACCTCTATATCTTGCCATTACATTTTAATTTTGAGGCACTGGGAATTAAGGCATACTCCTTCGCCAGTGTGGTTCCTCTTTTGTTATTAATTAAATATTAAACTCTTCTTCTTTTCGGTGGACGACATCCATTGTGTGGAAGTGGAGTCACATCAATGATCTCTGACACTTCAACACCTGAATTGTGAATTGCACGGATTGCAGATTCTCTTCCCGAACCTGGACCTTTAACGTACACTTTCACTCTACGTAATCCGAAGTCATGCGCTTCACGAGCACACTCCTCAGCAGCAACCTGTGCAGCGTAAGGCGTGTTTTTCTTTGACCCTTTGAAGCCCATCTTTCCTGCAGAAGACCAAGAAATAACTTGTCCTTGTGCATTAGTTAAAGAAATAATGATGTTGTTGAAGGTAGCTTGGATATGCGCTTCACCAACTGCATCTACTTTAACATTTTTCTTCTTCTTTTGATTTGCTTTTGCCATCTTAACTATTATTTAGTTGCTTTCTTCTTATTAGCAACAGTTTTTCTTTTACCTTTTCTAGTTCTAGAGTTGTTTTTAGTTCGCTGACCTCTTAATGGAAGTCCAGCTCTGTGACGAACACCTCTGTAACATCCGATATCCATTAAACGCTTAATGTTCAATTGAACTTCTGAACGCAATGCACCTTCAACTTTAATTTCGTTGATCGTGTTTCGGATCTTACCGATTTGCTCATCAGACCAATCTTGAACTTTAATGTTCTCATCGATACCATTAGACGTTAAGATCTCTTGAGCTCTACTTCGTCCAATACCATAGATGTATGTCAATCCAATAACTCCTCTTTTGTTTTTTGGTAAATCTATACCTGCAATTCTCGCCATAACTTTACAATAATTATTAACCCTGACGTTGTTTCATCTTAGGGTTCTTTTTGTTTATCACGTAAACTCTTCCTTTTCTTTTTACAATCTTGCAATCCTCAGATCGCTTTTTTACTGAAGCTCTAACTTTCATATCATCTTCATTTTACACAGAGATTCAATTCTCTGTAATTATTTATATCTAAATGTTATTCTCCCCTTCGTTAAATCGTATGGAGACATTTCAACTTTTACTCGATCTCCAGGTAGTATCTTGATGTAATACATACGCATCTTACCTGAAATATGAGCAGTGATTACATGACCATTCTCCAATTCAACTCTAAACATTGCATTAGAGAGTGCCTCTATAATTGTTCCGTCTTGTTCTATCGATGCTTGTTTTGCCATAAATCGTAAACTCTTTATTACATTCCTGATAATTCTCCTTGCGTTCTTCTACCTCTGATCTTCGTACCTTCCATCAGACCATCGTAATGACGATTCAATAAGTAAGATTCGATCTGCTGAAGTGTATCAAGAACAACTCCAACCATAATTAGAAGAGATGTTCCTCCGAAGAACAATGCGAAGCTATCTCCAACACCAAATTGCACAGCAACAGCAGGTAAAACTGCGATGATCGCTAGAAATATAGATCCTGGAAGTGTTATCTTCGAAACAAGGTTATCAATAAACTCAGCTGTTTCTTCACCCGGACGAACACCTGGAATAAATCCACCATTACGCTTCATGTCATCTGCCATTTTCTTTGGATTGATCATGATCGCTGTATAGAAATAAGTAAATACAATGATCAAGAATGCCAACACAAGATTATACCAGATTCCAAATATTCCAAACTGCTGTGCTGCAAACATTACAGGAACGGTCATCAATGCCTGAGCAAAGATAATCGGCATTACTCCTGAAGCATTCACCTTGATCGGTAAATATGAACGTGCACCTTGCGCACCTGCTTCAGCACCTCTGGCACCAGCAACACGCTTAGCATAGTTCATTGGAACCTTTCGCACACCTTGAACGATCAACACGGTAGCCATCACTATCAAAATGAATACTGCTACTTCAATGATCACGATCAAGATCGAGTTTGAAACTGTCTCGGCAACAAATGCCTGAGGTAGACGTGCAATAATACCAACAGTGATCAATAATGAAATACCATTACCTACACCTTTGTCTGTTATACGCTCACCTAACCATACAGCAAACATAGCACCTGCTACAAGTACAAGCACTGATTGAGTCCACCATAATGGTGAATTCATAAACTCAGCTGGAATTGCACCTTTACCAGCCACGTACAATGACAAGTAACCAGGAGCCTGAACGGCACAGATGATGATCGTAAGAATACGCGTATAATTGTTTATACGTTTTCTTCCACTCTCACCTTCTTGTTGCATCTTCTGCACAGCTGGCACGGCCATACCCATCAACTGCATAATAATCGAAGCAGAAATGTAAGGCATGATACCAAGTGCTAAGAAAGAGGCATTTGTAAAACCACCTCCTGAAAGAAGACCTAAAAGGCCTTCAATTGTTCCTGCATCAGCAGATTCAGCACCTAGCTTTGCACTATTTACACCAGGTAATACGATAAAAGATCCTATCCGGAAGACAAGAATAAGGGAAAAAGTTACCATCAACCTCTTCCTAAGCTCCTCGACTTTCCAAATATTCTTTAAGTTGTCTATCAGTTTCTTCATTTGGGTAAAATAGTTTGCAAAGTTAATTAGATTTCTGTACAATCACCACCATTTGCTTCAATTCCTGCTTTTGCAGAAGCTGAGAACTTATGTGCTGAAACCTTGATCTTTGCAGTTAATTCTCCTCTACCAAGAATTTTAACTTGTTCTTTATTTCCTAATAAACCGTTTTCACGTAGGATCTCAGGATTAATTTCCTTTACTTTCTTACGATCTACCAAAGACTGAATTACATCTAAGTTTACAGCCTTATATTCTTTTCGGTTTATGTTTTTAAATCCGTATTTCGGTACACGACGCTGTAGTGGCATTTGTCCACCTTCGAAACCAATCTTTTTACTGTAACCAGATCTAGATTTTGCTCCTTTGTGTCCGCGTGTCGAAGTACCACCGTATCCAGAACCTTGTCCACGGCCAATTCTACGCTTTGACTTTGTAGAACCTTTTGCTGGAGTTAAATTATTTAAGCTCATTACTTTCTAATTTTTTGGGTTTTACTCAACTACTTCAACTAAGTGTTGAACTTTCGCAACCATACCAAGAATCTGAGGAGTAGCCTCTTTTTCTACAACATGGTTCATTTTCTTCAATCCTAATGCTTTAACCGTATCTTTCTGACGTTTTGGACGGTTAATTGCACTTCTTACTTGCTTTATTTTAATTGTAGCCATTTTCGAAATTATTAACCGTTAAACACTTGTTCCATAGTAACGCCTCTCTGTTTAGCTACTGCAACTGCATCTCTCATTTGAGAAAGTGCATCGATCGTTGCTTTAACCACGTTGTGAGGGTTAGAAGAACCTTGAGATTTTGCTAATACATTATGAATTCCAACACTTTCAAGTACTGCACGCATCGCACCACCTGCGATCACACCTGTACCGTTTGAAGCTGGTTTAAGTAAAACTCTTGCTCCACCGTATTTTCCTTTTTGTGTATGAGGAACTGTATCATTAATAATAGGTACACGAATCAAATTCTTCTTCGCATCATCAATCCCCTTAGAAATTGCTTCAGTTACTTCATTCGCTTTACCTAGTCCGTGACCTACGATCCCGTTTTCATCTCCTACAACAACAATTGCAGAGAAACTGAACGTACGACCACCTTTAGTTACTTTTGTAACCCTGTTAATACCAACTAACTTGTCTACTAATTCTAAGTCAGCCGATTTAACTCGATTGTTTACTTTTGCTGCCATTATTTCTTAAAATTTTAATCCACCTTCTCTTGCTGCGTCAGCAAGTGATTTAACTCTACCGTGGTATAGGTATCCGTTACGGTCAAATTTAACACCTTCGATTCCAGCTTTTGTAGCTTTCTCGGCGATCATTTTACCAACCACTTTTGCTTGTTCAACCTTTGAAAGGCCTTCACATTCTTTTACTCCCTGAGATGAAGCAGAAACCAAAGTTTCTCCTTTTAGATCGTTAATAACCTGAGCATAGATCTGCTTGTTACTACGATATACAGTTAATCTCGGAAGCTCTGCAGTACCCGTCAAGTTCTTGCGGATACCTTTTTTAATTTTAGCTCTACGTGCTATTTTACTAAATGCCATGATACTCTAAATTATTAAGGTTATTTACCTGCGGCTTTACCAGCTTTTCTTCTTATGTGCTCACCTTGGAAGCGTATACCTTTTCCTTTGTACGGTTCAGGTTTACGGAAGGAACGAATTTTGGCAGCTACTTGTCCCAACAGTTGCTTGTCATGTGATTCAAGCGTCACAACTGGTGCCTTACCTTTTGCGGTTTCTGCAGAAGCCTTAATTTCTTTAGGAAGTTCAAAAACGATCGGGTGAGAGTGACCTACTGATAAAGTCAATACTTGACCTTTAACATCAGCACGGAAACCAACTCCGATTACTTCTAAAACTTTCTTGTACCCTTCCGATACACCTGTGACCATATTCATTACTAACGCTCTTGAAAGACCGTGTTTAGCTTTATGATCAGGTGCTTCCGATGCGCGGTGGAAAACCAATTCACCATCATTCTGTTCAGCCGTAATACAAGGTGCAAGCGTTTCAGACGCTTCTCCTTTAGGACCTTTTACATGAACGGTGTTACCATCAATTTTCACTTCAACTCCACTCGGGATGCTTATTGGGGATTTACCTATCCTTGACATTGCTCAATAATGCTTTTAATAATTAATAAACGTAACAAAGTACTTCACCTCCAACGTTCTGTGTTCTTGCTTCTTTATCTGTAATAACTCCTTTCGAAGTTGAGATAATCGCAATTCCAAGTCCGTTAAGTACTCTTGGAAGTTCTTTTGAGTTACTATACTTTCTTAACCCAGGTGTTGAAACTCTCTGCATTTTTGTAATTGCCGGAGTTTTCGTTGATGGGTTATACTTTAGTGCAATCTTGATGATTCCTTGTTTATCATCTTCTTCAACTTTGTAGTTGCTGATGTATCCTTTTTCAAAAAGGATCTTAGCCATCGCAGCCTTAGTGTTAGAAGATGGGATCTCAACAACCTTCTTACGTGCACTACTCGCATTTCTGATGCGAGTTAAAAAATCTGCTATAGGATCTGTGTTCATATCTTTCCTAACTATAGATGATTACCAACTTGATTTCTTAATTCCTGGTATTTTACCAGAAAGTGCCATTTCTCTAAACGTTACCCTTGAGATTCCAAACTGACGCATGTAACCTCTTGGACGACCAGTTAGATTACAACGATTGTGTAATCTTACTTTTGAAGAGTTTTTAGGCAATTTTTGAAGTGCGTCCCAGTCACCAGCTTCTTTCAAAGCTTTACGCTTCTCAGCGTACTTTTCTACTAGGGCTTCTCTTTTGCGCTCACGCGCTTTCATTGATTCCTTTGCCATATCTTTACTTTTTTGTGAATGGGAATCCAAATCCATCTAACAACGCTTTAGCCTCCTCATCATTTGGAGCTGTTGTTACAATGGTGATATCCATTCCTAAAATTTTATTTACTTTATCGATATCGATTTCAGGAAATATGATGTGTTCTTTAACACCCATATTAAAGTTTCCTCGACCGTCAAAGCCTTTAGCTGGAACTCCTTTAAAGTCACGTGTTCTTGGAAGAGCAACTGAAATAAGTCTATCTAAAAACTCATACATGCGCTCACCGCGAAGTGTAACTTTAGTTCCAATCGGCATACCTTTTCTCAATTTGAAGTTCGAAACGTCCTTCTTTGAGTAAGTTGCTACCGGACGTTGACCAGCAATTGCTGTAATATCTTCAATCGCACTATCTACGATTTTCTTATCAGCAACAGCTTCACCTAATCCTTGAGAGATCACGATCTTCTCAATTTTAGGTACTCTCATCGATGATTTGAAACCGAATTTCTTTGTCAAAGCAGGAATTACCTCTGCTTTATACATTTCTCTAAGTCTTGGTGTATAACTCATCACTTAATATCTTCTCCTGATTTCTTAGCGTAACGAACTAGCTTTCCATTCTTGTCTTCACGACGTCCAACACGTGTTGGTTCTCCGTTGTGAACAAGCATGAGGTTGGAAATGTGAAGACCCGCTTCTTTCTCCACAATACCACCTTGAGGGTTTGCAGCATCTGGCTTAGTGTGACGCTTGATCACATTTACACCTTCTACTACTGCACGATCCTTCGTTCTGTCGATCGAAAGAACTTTCCCTTCCTGACCACGATGTTCTCCGCTTAAAACTTTAACGGCATCGCCTACTTTAATGTGTAATTTCTTTTGCATGACTTTACGATTTTAAAGTACTTCAGGAGCCAGTGAAACAATCTTCATATAGTTGTTTTCACGCAGCTCACGAGCTACTGGTCCGAAAATACGAGTTCCTCTCATTTCATCCGTTTGGTTTAATAAAACCACGGCGTTATCATCAAAACGAATGTAAGAACCATCTGGACGACGGATCTCTTTTTTCGTTCTTACTACCACAGCCTTGGCTACCTGTCCTTTTTTGACACCACCAGAGGGCATTGCGCTCTTGACAGAGACCACTATCTTATCGCCAATAGAAGCGTAACGACGTTTTGTTCCTCCGAGTACACGGATACACAAAACCTCTTTCGCACCACTATTGTCGGCCACTGCAAGTCTTGATTCTTGTTGTATCATTTTCTAATGATTATTTAGCTCTTTCTACAATTTCTACTAGTCTCCAGTTCTTTGATTTACTCAAAGGACGGCACTCACGAATTCTCACTGTATCGCCTTCGTTACAGTCATTTTTTTCATCGTGGGCGACAAATTTAGCAGTTTTTTTTATGAACTTACCATACTTAGGGTGTTTTACTTTACGCTCTACAGCGATAACGATAGACTTATCCATCTTATCACTCGTTACCACACCCGTTCGTTCTTTTCTTAAATTTTGCTTTTCCATTTCAAGCCAATTTCTAAGTTAGCAATTAAGCCTCCTTGTTTCTTTTAGTCAATTCCGTATTCAATCTTGCGATTGTCTTTCTCAATGAACGAATCTGAAGAGGATTTTCTAAAGGAGATACTTTGTGAGTTAACACTAGCTTCTCCATCTTCTCATTTGATTCATCTAGACGATCTTTAAGATCTTCCAACGATAACTGAACGATTTCTTCTTGTTTCATTTCTCTAATTATTTTCCTGGCATAACATAATCGTTACGAACTACGAACTTACATTTTACAGGAAGCTTTTGAGCTGCCAAACGAAGTGCTTCTTTTGCAGTTTCGTAAGGAACACCATCTGCTTCAAACAAAATACGTCCCGGTTTAACAACGGCTACCCAGTGACTAGGAGCACCTTTACCTTTACCCATACGAACCTCTGCAGGTTTCGAAGTAACAGGCTTGTCTGGGAAGATTCGGATCCAAACTTTTCCTTCACGCTTCATGTATCTGGTAACGGCTATACGCGAAGCTTCGATCTGTCTGGATGTGATCCATCCCGGCTCCAAGGTTTTCAAACCGAAAGAACCAAACGAGATTGTACTACCTCTGTGAGCAATACCTCTATTTCGTCCTTTCTGAGCTTTTCTAAATTTGGTTTTCTTTGGTGATAACATCTTCAGTACTTTTTAAGAATTCAACTTATTTTCTCTTTCTTCTAGCACCGCCACCACGACGACCACCTTTCTTTTGAGATTCTAACCCAATATTTGGTGAAAGATCGCGCTTACCGAATACCTCACCTTTACAGATCCATACCTTAATACCGATACGACCATAAGTTGTGTGAGCTTCGGACAATGCATAATCAATATCAGCACGGAAAGTGTGGAGAGGGGTTCTTCCGTCTTTGTACATTTCCGAACGTGCCATTTCAGCACCATTCAGACGTCCTGATATTTTCACTTTGATACCTTCAGCACCCATTCGCATTGTAGAGGCTACAGCCATCTTAATTGCTCTACGGAACGAGATACGTGCTTCAATTTGACGAGCAATACTATCCGCAACAAGGTGAGCATCCAATTCTGGACGTTTGATCTCAAAGATGTTGATCTGGATCTCTTTTTTCGTCAATTTTTTAAGCTCTTCTTTAAGCTTATCAACTTCCTGACCACCTTTACCAATAATCACTCCTGGACGTGATGTATTAATTGTAACGGTAACCAGTTTAAGTGTTCTTTCGATGATGATCTTAGAGATACTTGCACGCGACAAACGAGCGTTTAGATATCTTCTGATCTTATCATCTTCAACAATTTTATCCGTATAGTCTGCTCCTCCATACCAGTTAGAATCCCAACCGTGGATAAAGCCTAATCTATTTCCTATTGGATTTGTCTTTTGTCCCATTTCTTAATTTTTTACACCGTCCACGACGATACGTACGTGGTTGGATCGTTTTCTGATTCTATGCGCTCTACCTTGAGGAGCCGGTTGAATTCTCTTCAACATTCCTGCTGGAGAAACCTCGATCGTTTTAACGATCAATTGCTCATCTTCTAGGCTTTTATCCTCATTTTTCATCTCCCAGTTAGCGATAGCTGAACGCAATAGCGTAGCCATGCTTTTGGAAGCATCTTTAGGATTGTGTTGCAATATATTAAGCGCCTTATTCACTTCAACTCCTCTGATAAGATCAGCAACTAATCTCATTTTACGTGGAGCGATCGGAGAATCCTTCAAAGTAGCAAAAGCTATCTTTTTATTCTCTTCTTTTCTTTTCTCGGCTTGTAATCTTTTTCTAGCACCCATGATACTGAAGTTTTAATTATCTTCTTTTATCTTTCTTGTTTCCAGCATGTCCACGGAAGTTACGTGTTGGCGCAAATTCACCTAATTTGTGACCTACCATGTTCTCTGTTACGTAAACTGGAATAAACTTATTCCCGTTGTGAACTGCGATCGTGTATCCTACAAAATCTGGAGTGATCGTTGAGGCACGAGACCACGTTTTGATCACACTTTTCGATCCAGAGGACTGTGCTGTTTCTACTTTTTGAGCCAGTTTGTAATGTACAAACGGTGGCTTTTTTAACGAACGACTCATATCCTATTTCTTTCTTTTCTCAATGATAAACTTATTCGAATATTTCTTCTGAGAACGCGTCTTGTACCCTTTAGCAGGTAAACCTTTACGCGATCTTGGGTGTCCACCGGAGTTACGACCTTCACCACCACCCATTGGGTGATCAACTGGGTTCATAACTACACCTCTAACTCGTGGACGACGACCAAGCCATCTAGTTCTACCTGCTTTACCAGATACAACTAAACTGTGTTCACCATTTGAAACGGCACCAATAGATGCTAGACAGTTCGTCAATATCATGCGTGTTTCACCTGATGGCATCTTTACGATTGCGTATTTACCATCACGTGCATTCAGCTGAGCGTACGTACCAGCTCCTCGAGCGATAACTCCACCTTTTCCTGGTGTCATCTCAATGTTGTGAATCATTGTTCCCAATGGAATGTCTGATAAGAACATTGCGTTTCCAACAGTTGGAGTCGCTTTCTTTCCTGAGACAACAGTGTCTCCTACTTTTAATCCCTCCGGAGCGATGATGTAACGTTTCTCACCATCTTTGTAAAACAATAAAGCAATACGTGCAGTACGATTTGGATCATACTCGATTGCTTTTACCGTTGCAGGAACATCGTGCTTATCTCTTTTGAAATCGATAACACGGTACTTCTGCTTGTGACCACCACCTAGATAACGCATAGTCATACGTCCAGAGTTGTTACGTCCACCTGACTTCTTCTTAGAAGCCATAAGACTTTTCTCTGGGGTCGACTTAGTAATCTCGGAGTAATCACCGATAAGTTTGTGTCTCTGCCCTGGAGTGATAGGCTTTAATTTTTTAAGACCCATTTCTTTTAATTAATTAAACATTAGTAAATAAATCAATCGTTTCTCCTTCGGCAACAGTAACGACTGCTTTCTTGTAGCGCTTGTTACGTTGCTCAACGATACCTCTATTTGTATATTTCATAGAGGGTTTACCACCGCCATAATTCATGGTGCGCACTGAATCAACAGTTACGCCATACATGTTCTCGACGGCCTTTCTTATTTCTATCTTATTCGCTCTACGGTCAACTACAAACGTGAAACGGTTATTCATTTCACTATCGTTTGTAGCTTTCTCTGTAATTAGCGGCTTTTTTATAATTGTGCTCATCACCAATTAGTTTAAGATCTTTTCAATTACTTCGACTGCATCTTTTGCAATCACAACTTTCTTCGCATTCAACACATCATAAGTGTTCAACAAGTCAGCAGCAACAACCTTTGTATTCTTAAGGTTTCTAGCAGCTTTGTATACATTCTCGTCGTTTTTACCAACAACAAGAAGTATTTTCTCATTATCTAACTTAAGGTTTGAAAGAATAGACTTAAACTCTTTCGTTTTTGGTGCGTCGAACGACAATCCATCAACAACAACAATCCCGTCCTCTTTAGCTTTGTAAGAAAGTGCTGAACGACGTGCAACTCGTTTCAATTTTGTATTCAATTTGAAACGGTAGTTACGTGGTCTAGGACCAAATACACGTCCACCTCCTCTAAAGATCGGACTCTTGATAGAACCTGCACGAGCTGTACCAGTTCCTTTTTGTTTCTTGATCTTTTTCGTACTTCCTGTAATATCACCTCTTTCTTTAGACTTGTGCGTCCCTTGTCTTTTATTAGCCAAGTGCTGCTTAACATCTAAATAAATCGCATGATCATTCGGCTCAATAGCAAAAATTGAGTCAGAAAGAGTCACTTTACTTGAAGAAGATTTTCCTTTTGTATCTAAAACTTTTGCTTCCATTACTTCTCAATTAATACAGTTGAACCTTTGGCTCCTGGTATAGAACCTTTAACTACAAGAATGTTTTTGTCAGCGATCACCTTGATCACTTTCAAGTTTTCAATTGTCACACGCTTGTTACCAGTCTGACCAGCCATTCGCATTCCTTTGAATACTCTTGCTGGATAAGATGCAGCACCAATAGAACCAGGTGCACGCATTCTGTTATGCTGACCGTGAGTTGCTTGTCCAACACCACCAAAACCGTGACGTTTTACAACACCTTGAAAACCTTTACCTTTAGAAGTTCCAGAAATACTCACTAATTCACCTTCGGCAAATAGATCTGCATTTACTTCTTCTCCAGGTTTCAACTCTTGTTCGAATCCATCAAATTCCGCCAACTCACTCTTTGGAGCTGTCTTTGCTTTTTTGAAATGACCTTTTAGTGCGTTTGGTGTGTTCTTTTCTTTACGATCACCAAAGCCCAATTGGATAGCTTCGTATCCGTCGCGGTCTTCCGTTTTAACTTGTGTCACAACACAAGGACCAGCTTCTATCACTGTGCATGGCGTTGCCTTACCCTCGGCACTGTAGACGCTAGTCATTCCGACTTTTCTTCCTATTAATCCAGGCATTCTTTACTTATTTATAGATTATACTTTTATCTCTACATCAACTCCACTTGGTAACTCTAAACGCATAAGCGCATCAACTGTCTTTGAAGACGAGCTGTAGATATCTAACAGACGCTTGTAAGAACATAGTTCGAATTGCTCACGTGCTTTTTTGTTAACGTGTGGTGATTTCAACACAGTGTAAATACGTTTGTGCGTAGGTAATGGAATTGGACCACTAACAACTGCACCTGTAGTTTTTACTGTCTTAACGATCTTCTCTGACGACTTGTCTACCAAGTTGTGATCGTATGATTTTAATTTAATTCTAATTTTTTGACTCATCGACTTAAAAATTAAGCGGAAACGTTTCCTTTTACTTTATCAATAATTCCTTCTGCAATGTTCTTAGGACATACATCGTAGTGAGAGAACTCCATTGTTGAAGTTGCACGACCTGAAGAGATCGTTCTCAACGTAGTTACATATCCAAACATCTCTGAAAGTGGAACTGTAGCTTTTACAACCTTTGCTCCAGAACGATCATCCATTCCTTGCATTTGTCCACGACGACGGTTAAGGTCAGCTACAATATCACCCATGTTTTCTTCTGGAGTTACAACTTCCAATTTCATGATCGGCTCAAGAAGCTCTGGTTGTGTTTTAGGCACAGCATTTCTGTATGCCATTTTCGCAGCAACCTCGAATGAAAGTGAATCAGAATCCACAGGGTGGAAAGATCCATCATTCAATTCAACGATCATAGAATCCATTGGGTAACCAGCAAGAACACCATTCTTCATTGCATCAGCAAATCCTTTCTCAACTGAAGGAATGTATTCTTTAGGTACGTTACCACCTTTAATGTTATTGATGAACTCAAGACCTTCTTTTTCTTCATCCTCTTGAGGACGGATCTTAACAACAATGTCCGCGAATTTACCACGTCCACCAGATTGCTTTTTATAAGTCTCACGGTGATCAACTTCAGCAGTAATTTTCTCTTTGTAAGAAACCTGTGGTTCACCTTCATTTACTTCAACTTTAAACTCTCTTTTCAAACGATCGATCAATACCTCCAGGTGAAGCTCTCCCATTCCTGAGATTACTGTTTGACCTGAATCTTCGTTTGTTGAGATCTGGAATGTTGGATCCTCTTCAGAAAGTTTGTTCAAACCAACTGAAAGCTTATCCATATCCGCTTTAGTTTTAGGCTCAATTGCAATACCAATTACTGGCTCTGGGAAATCCATAGATTCCAAAACAATTGGATGTTTCTCATCACAAAGTGTATCACCAGTACGGATATCTTTAAATCCAACTGCTGCACCGATGTCACCACACTCTAGTACATCGATAGCATTTTGTTTGTTTGAGTGCATCTGGAATAGACGAGAAATACGTTCTTTTTTGTTAGTACGTGTGTTGAACACGTAAGAACCAGCCTCAATTTTACCAGAATATGTACGTACAAAACACAAACGACCCACGAATGGATCTGTTGCAATTTTAAACGCTAAAGCAGCCATTGGCTCATCGATAGATGGCTTACGGCTTTCTGTTTCTTCTGTATTTGGGTTTGTTCCTTCGATCGCTTCAACATCAATTGGAGCAGGAAGGAATGCCATAACTGCATCAAGAAGCGTTTGAACACCTTTGTTCTTAAATGCAGAACCACACATAAGTGGAGTAATTGCCATATCGATCGTTGATTTACGGATCGCAGCGATCATCTCTTCTTCTGTGATCGAATCAGCATCTTCGAAGAACTTCTCCATCAATGCATCATCAGATTCAGCAACAGCCTCGATCAACTCAGCTCTCCACTCTTCAACTGAAGAAGCCATGTCTGCAGGAATATCAACTTCTTCCCAAGTCATCCCCATATCTTCTTCATTCCAGATAAACGCTTTGTTAGCGATAAGGTCTACTACACCTTTGAAATCATCCTCAGCACCTATTGGCAACTGAATTGGAACTGGCTTACCACCAAGACGCTCTTTGATCTGCTCAACAGTACCAAGGAAATCAGCTCCTGCACGGTCCATCTTATTAACAAAACCAATACGTGGAACACCATACTTATCAGCCTGTCTCCAAACTGTCTCTGATTGTGGCTCAACTCCTGAAGAAGCACAGAATAATGCAACTGCACCATCAAGAACACGCAATGAACGCTCTACCTCAACAGTAAAGTCAACGTGACCAGGAGT
>DCYS01000002.1 GCA_002331485.1 Flavobacteriales bacterium UBA2104 | reverse complement strand
CTATGGTGTAAGCAAAAACGGAATCGTTTATGATGAAAATTATCGAAGAAATATAGCAGCTTAAAAAAAGGAAAATTTAGTTGGTTTTTAGCTCAGTTCTATATTATTAAGATTAAGATGTGTAAAGGGGATCGTCACTTTTTCATCATGCTCGCGGAGATCACTATTTGTATTTCCGAATTGAATTAAAAGCTGAGAGCGATCGAAGAGTAATCTGTTGTCAATTAATAGATAATTATTGAAGATAAACTGAGCAGGCAATGTGCCTTGTCTTCCTCTCTCGTCTCTTATGAAATCGATACTTGAAGGATTCTCATTATGTGAATGTCCAGGAATTCCAATTCGGTTATACATCATTTGGTAACGAATATTCAACACATAATTATTCTTGCGGAATCCTGCATTAGCCTTAAAATTAGTCCCCCAGTATCGAGAATTATTTATAAATCTCCCGTTCGGCAATTGAAAATCAGCTTGATTTATATAATTCGCATGGAGGTTTAATTTCATTTTACCGTTATTCATTCTAACCCCAATTTCATTTGTAGCTCCCAAGGAATTTGTTTCGAATCGTGAATTAGCTCTCAATTCTGTTTTTCCCTCTTGAATATATGGCTCATCAATCATTTGAATCACACCTCCCAAAGCATCTGACCCATAAAGAAGTGAGGACGGACCCATCACAACTTCAACTCGATCTAGTCCAACCATCGAAGCACCAAGTCCATGGTCTTGACCCCATTGTTGGTTTTCGATACGCAAGCCGTTATTGTAGGTCACAACTCTCATTCCCGATAACCCACGAATTACAGGTTTCGAAATCCCCATTCCAACTGAAGAACTCTGTACTCCTGGAATCCGATTCAATGCTTGACCCAGGTTTGTTGCACCCGTAGCGAATAGTTCCTCCCTCGATAATACCTCAACGGCCGTAATATTCTCTCGTTGTAGCTTTCCTTCAGAAGCAGTCACAACCACTGCCTCGAATACAGTGTGACGAGGATTCATATAGATAATTAAAGAATCTGAAGTCAAAAGGAAATCAGTCAATACAGTCTCATAACCAAAAGCAGATACATTAACTTTTGTCTGTGTTGATGGAGGACTGACTAATGTAAATCGACCTACTGAATCAGTTAAATAATTTAAAGAGAGTGCTGGGAAACTAACTTTTGCATATGGGATACCAGCCTTCGTTTCGTTATCAATAATACGACCTGCCAGATCCTGATTCCATGCAAAAGGAGTCAAAAATATGGTAATCAAAATGGATAATACTATCTTTGTAAATGAAACCATGTTGCAAATATAACACCAAATGCAACATTATTGCAAATATGGAAGAAAAAATTTTAAGGCAGAAAAAATTGCGGGTAACTCCTTTTAGAACAGAGGTTCTCAGTATTTTTTTAAATAACGATCACGCAATATCTGCTCAAAATATTGAAGAGGAATTAGGTGAACATGACCGAATAACACTTTATCGAACGTTAAAATCATTCGTTAAAAATGGGGTGATCCACGAAATTGTTATGCCTGGTGACGTAAAGAAAATGGCTCTTTGTGATCCCGTTTGCGACCATGATGATGGACTTCATGAACACAACCATATACATTTTCAATGTAAAAAATGTGAGGAGGTTTTTTGTGCCGATGTAGACAAACTTCCTAAAGTAGAGCTTCCAGGGTTCTCAGTTGAAGAAGTTGAAATACAGGCTAAGGGTATCTGTAAAAACTGTAAATAATTACTTTACGATCAGTTTTCGTGTCACACGTTGCACTCCTGATCCAACTTGTACTAAGTAAATACCTTGTTGTGGAATCGAAAAATTATTTTCCCCTGGCTTCAGTATCTCTTCCAAAACAACTTTTCCAAGAATATCAGTAACCACAATCTTGGCCGCTGAATGATCTCCTATATTGACCGTGAATTCTCCTTCAGTTGGATTTGGATACATATTGAGATCTATATTAATCTCATCTTCGTTCAAGTCGGCGAGTTGAGTCATTGTATACTGACTAAAAAAACGCCAAATTTCAACACTCGCATCAAAATCATGATTCGTAACCCCAATATCAACAGGTGCACCCGGCCAGGTATGTCCGCCTCCAAGTACTTTGAAATGTTCAACAGTTGATCCTTGGTCTCCTCCAGTGTAGATGTAATGTTCTGCTGTACATCCATCATTCGGATCATTATCAGGTACGTTCGTCAGTGTTGCTGTAGGATTACAATTTGTCTGATTGACCCAGTAATCAACAACATCTGGAATACTCTCATTTGACGCGTCTCCATTATATGGGACAGTTGGATCCATCGTTCCGTGGATCTGCATGATCGGAGTTGGTTTGAGCGCATTGCAAGCTGTCATACGTGCACTCGTCATTGTGCCGGTTACAGAGGCTACAGCAGCTATTCGGTTACCCAATTGACAAGCCAATTCAAAACTCATATACCCTCCATTACTCATTCCTGTGCTATAAACGCGATCAAGATTCACGTTGTAATCGTTATTTATGGTATCGATAAGAGTTGATAAAAAACCTATATCATCAACGCCGGGAACACCGAATGCATTCCAGAAACGATTACCTCCTTGATCAAACGTACCGTTAGGATGAACGATCAAGAAGTTTGCTGTATCTGCTATCGCTCTAAAATCACCGTAAGCAATTTGTTGATCCATATTCGATGTATAACCATGCAGGTTAAATACAAGTGGAACAGCAGTGTTCCCATCGTATGAAGCAGGTACATAAAGTTTATATTCTCGCGTCACACTGTTGTGCGTAAAGCTGTTGCTTATCATGGAACCCGATTGTGACCAAACGATCGTTCCCAATAGTAGTAAAGTAAGTGTGAAAAGTGATTTCATATCATTTATTTAATGTTTGTTCTTCGATTACAGCAGATTCAGGAGGGTAAATCTTTGAAAAGATAAAACCGACAATCATTGCAATCACAAAAGATGGAAACAGGACATCCATTTTCTCAAAATAAATTCCCACTCCTTCAATTTCCTGAATAACGAACTTAAATAAAGGTACACAAAGAAATCCACTAATCATAGAAGCAATGGCTCCTTTCTCTGAATAGCCTTTCCAGAAAAGTGAAAGAATAATTACAGGGCAGAATGTAGCTGCAATCCCCGACCATCCAAAAATAATTACCCAGAAAAGCTCCCTATCTGGGGAGACAAACTCCATAATCAAAGCTATACCTAACGCTATAAAAGCCATTGTCAATGTCACATTTCTGGAAACGCGAACAAGTTTCTTTCTATCAATATTTGGTCTGAATATTTTTTGATAAAAATCACGTGTAATGGCACTTGAAGCGATCACTAATAATGAATCTACAGTGGACATGATCGCAGATAGAACAATAGCAATGTAAATAGCAGCGATCGTTAACGGAAGAAACTCACTGGTCATCAACATGAGCACATCTTCACCTCCAGTACCAAGAATCCCTTCAGGATCCTGCCCACCATCTGTAAAATAAATTCTAGCTAGGACTCCAATTGAAACAGCTGCTGCATCAGTAAGTAGTGTGAATATTATAGCTACCCATGACCCTTTGTTGATCTCTTTTTCGTTCTTGACGGACATGAATCTTACATAAACTTGAGGCGAACCTAAAAACCCCAGTCCAATCATTGCAAAGCCGATAATCGTAAACGTGTTCAGTAACACATCATCACCTCCCCAAATATTCGTTAGGTCTGGATCTATTTGATTAAGGTTTTGAGTCACCGTTCCATCGAAATCCATCGTAAACCATGCTACAATTGGTAGTATCACAAGTCCGATGAACATGAGTAAACCTTGAAAAAGGTCTGACCAAACTACGGCCACAAAGCCACCAATAAATATGTAAATGAGTACAATAAAGAATCCGATGAGTGCACCAGCAAAATAGTTTGTACCCAGCATCGATTCAAAAGCTGTTCCAGTAGCATCAATTTGTGAGCTAACAAATATCACTACGAAAACGGACAAAACAGTTGCCGCGATACCACGTAACCAGTTTGTCTTTGCTTTAAAACGACTGACTAAATAGTCTGGAACGGTAATCGAATTATACTCATCCGTTTTCCGCTTAAAGCGTTTGGCCATAATTAGCCATGAAACGGCAACACCGAGCACTTCACCAATGACTACCCAATAAGCAGAAAAACCTACGAGGGCTCCCATTCCAGTTACCGTTAATAATAACCATCCAGATTCACCAGTTGCTCGAGCCGAAAAAGCGACGGCCCAATAACCAATGTTTTTCCCGCCCACGTAGAAATCGCTCATACTTTTGATCCTTCGCGATGCTACTATTCCAATTATGAATAAGATCGCAACGTAAAGTGTAAGCGCAATTATCTTCGTAATCATAGGCGACTATATTTTTATGATGTCAGCGCTCTTTCAAGGTCATGATCCTCCACAAACTGCTCCATTGTTTTGAAGAAATTCAGGATATCCTCGTGATCATTTTGAGCATTGATAGTTACAAAACGAATAAATTCATCATCTCTGAACGAACCATATCCAACCATCAATTCTGATTCCTCATACAGTCGAGTACAGATCTCTCTTGCTGGAATTCCTTTGTAATTAAAGCAAACTGAAATAGATTCGTCGTAACTATATAGCTTATAATCAGGGTTTCCTTCAATATACTGTCTCGCAGTATCGGCAAGTGCAAATTGATGATCAACAATATCAGCCAATCCTTTTGTACCTACACTCTTCCATAACGTCCAAAACTTCAACGCATCATTCCTTCTACCACATTGAAGAGAAGTTTTACCAAGATTAAACTCATCGTGATCCGTTTGGTATAAATAACTTGCATCATTAGCGAATGAATCTCTCAAATGCGCCTTATCCTTGACAACAATAATTGAACATGTCAATGGCGTTCCGATCATTTTATGTGCATTTACACTAAAAGAATCACACTTCTCAATTCCATTGATAAGGTGTCTGTACTTATTACTGAATAAAACAGAGCCACAATATGCGCCATCAACATGTAACCAGATATTGTTTTCTTTACAAACCTCGCTGATCAATTCAATATTATCAAAGGCCCCCAAAACGGTCGTTCCTGCTGTTACATTCACTAATACAGGGTGGAACCCATTTGCCTTATCGGCTGCGATCGTACCATTAAGTACTTCAACATCCATTTCACCCACATCATTAGTTGGAATGAATCGAACGTTATCTCTTCCTATTCCAGAAAATGCAGCGTTTTTTGGAATACTGTAGTGCGACTCCTTTGACGTATAAACTGTCAATTTTTGATTTACACCTTCAAATCTTAATTTTTGGTCAAATGCGTCTCTTGCCATCAACATTGACATAAAATTCGTCATTGAACCTCCTGTTGCGATCGTTCCATCTGAATTATCATCCCATCCGATCAAGTTGCAAATCTCTCTTAGAATAGCTTTCTCTACTCCAACTTGCGGACCCGCAGCTTTGTATGTGTACATTGAGTTATTTAAGATAACTGCAAGAAGATCTCCCAAAACAGCCTTTTCATTCCGACCACCAAACAGTTGGTTAAAAAAGGCGTTTGTCGCTGTACGCGGAGTTTTCAAAACAAGTTCTGTCAGAGCTTCCTGAAAACGTTGATCATCAATCGGTTCGTTACTTAACGAAAGATCAAGTCGGTCATATAGTTCTGCTGAAGGTATATGTTCAGCCATTGGGTTTTCCTTTTCATCTTGAAGAAGTTGATCAACAATTTCTTTAAAAAGGGATATAGATTTTTCCATTATACAATTTTTGGGAACGTGCTAATTTTTTATGAAAAATGTCAGTTTTTTAGTCGTTTTCGTCGAAAATTTGTAAAAAAACGCTCATTTTTCCTTATTTTCGGCATAAAAGTACGGTTTTTAAAACATTTAATCCGTAACGAATCATTAAAGATACAAGATGGATACCATAAATACAATAGAAGCACTTGCAGAAGCACTAGACAACGCTAAGAAGTCAGAACGAGCTAAGATCGTAAGCCGACTTGATCTTAGTCCTGATGCTTTTGAAGAGTATGCCACTTGGTCTGATGAAGGATACACTCGAAACTGTGTGGCAAGAACTGACGATTACGAATTGCTTTTGCTTTGTTGGGACAAAGAAGCTGAGACACCTATTCACGGCCATGGAGGTCAGGATTGCTGGGTATACCAGATCGACGGAACAGTCGAGGAGATCCGAGTAAAAGCTGATGAAAATGGTGATCTTAAGGAGACGCACAGAATGTCATTATCAGAAGGGAAGATCTCATATATGCATGACCGAATGGGATTCCACAAGATCAGAAATCCTTTCAACCAAAGAGCTATGACACTCCACATCTATGCAAAACCTATAGACGCATGTCGTGTTTTCGATCCGAAAAACAAAGAGTTCGAGATCAAGGAAATGGAGTACGATACTTTTGTGGATGCAGTGTAAACTCTTTTTAACTTGTCTTTATGATTTTCAGCGCCTCTTTTTTAGAAAGTGGTTGAAGATCGTAAGAGTCGACGAACTCCAATACCCAGTCTGGATCACGCTTACTAGCCTCACGCAGGACCCAACCGATCGCTTTTCGAATAAAAAACTCTTTTTCATTTTTTAATCGATCGATAATTGAAGTGAGTAACTCTTTATCCATCTTTTCCTTATACTTCAGCTGAAATAAAACTGCACTTCTTTGCAACCAGATGTTTCCACTTTTTATCCAGCGATCTACTGCTGATTCTCGCAATTCGGGAAACTTCAAAAAGAATGAGCCAAGTATTTTAGGAGCAATAACATCTATTGAATCCCACCAGGAATTTGAAATAATCAGTTTCTCAAAAAAACCGATATCTTCTTTCGAATATTCTTTATGGTATTTTAAAAGAAGCTCCATAGCAAAATAGTGTAGCTCCCGCTCCGGCATTTCCCATAATTCAGCAATGATCTCAAAAGCCTCTGACTTACCAGGAAGGTTCTTTTTGATTAAAAAAGATTTTTGAATCGATCTTCGTTCTGGCGACTTTAATCCGTAAAATGAAAACTGATCCTTTAAATAAGCTGATTGTTGCTTTGCGACTTCAGGGTTTGAATACCTCAAAAACTCTTTTTTCAATTCGTTGATCATCTATAGCATGCTTTTACGAACAAAAATAGTCGAAATATATACCCTTTAAGCCATTCATAAATAAATACTTTTACGAAGGTTCTTGTTTACTTATATTGCATCTCAATTCTAGAATTATGAAACATTTATACACTTCACTACTTTTTATTTGTACTCTATTTATCTCTTTCGCTCAGGAAGAACCATTACCTAGATGGTTAACACCTGGCGAACAACAGATGATGTCCACATATCAGTTTGGACAGCAATCTTTGGAGAAAGGAATTACTACACCTCCGCAAGGTAATCTTCGGACAATGGCGGAATGGGAAGAAATCGAATATTTACTGGTTACTTGGGTTCCGAACTATGAGAATACATTGACCGGAATTGTAGAAGCAGCCGTAAACGAGTGTAAGGTATTGATCATAACTCCAAACGAAGCGAACGTCGAAAACACACTTCAAAATGCTGGAGTGCCAACGGACAGCGTTGTTTACCTTGATCGTGATTATAACTCGATTTGGATGAGAGATTACGCAGCAAATACTGTTTATAAGGACTGGAATGACTCCCTTATTCTAGTTGATTGGATCTATAATCGACCACGACCTTTAGATAATGGTGCACCAGAAGCTTATGCAAACTTCTTGAATATTCCTATTTATCAAATGACTACTGCTCCTACTGATGTGATCGCAACAGGTGGGAACTACATGTCAGATGGATTTGGAACAAGCTTTTCCTCAAAACTGATCACTGACGAAAACGGTCCTAATAATGGATTTGGGGTAACGGTAAAAACTGAACAAGATCTAAACAACATCTTTCAGGATTTTATGGGAATTGATAACTACATCAAAGTAGAACGTCTACCCTACGATGATATCGACCATATCGACATGCAAATAAAATTGCTGGATGAAGAAACTTTACTTGTAAGTGAATATCCTGATGGAGTTGCAGATGGTCCGCAGATAGAAGCTAATCTCGAGTACATTTTAGACAATCACACTTCAGCATATGGCACTCCGTATCGTGTGATCCGTATTCCTGCTCCACCATCAACTGGAGGATTGTACCCAGATCAAAATGGATATTATAGAACGTATGCAAACCAAGTTTTTGTGAATAATACGGTGATCGTTCCTTTTTACCGAGAAGAGTACGATACGATAGCTCAGCGAATTTTGGAAGATGCTATGCCAGGATATAACATTGTTGGAGTTAATGTTGACTATGATTCTGGAGAAAGCTTGATCGCATCTGGAGGTGCTATTCACTGTATTACGCATTCAGTCGGTGTTGAAGATCCGTTGATCATTTCTCATCAGCGTTTGACTGATACTTACGACAACACAAATGACTATCAGGCAACAGCGTATATCAGTCATCGATCAGGTATTCAATCCGCTACTCTTCACTATAAAATTGGAGCTGGAGGTTCTTATCAAAGTATTTCTATGACCGATATCGGAAACGAGGAATGGCAAGCCTTGATCCCAGCACAGAATGGAGAAGTAGATGTTTACTACTATATTGAAGCCACGGCAAATTCAGGTAAGACAAGTACTCGTCCAATGCCTGCACCAGATGGATATTGGAAGTTCACTGTATTTGATGATGCTGATGCAAGCATAGCAGAAGAATATTTTGAACCGTTGGAGGTTTATCCAAATCCTGCCTCAGCTATGACCGTTGTTCCGGTTAAAGCTGGTGCAAATGAGAAAGGGAAAATTGAACTCCATGACGCTATGGGACGCAAGGTGTTGACAATTTTTGAAGGTGAATTCCCGATCGGTGAAAAAAATCATTTCTTTGATGCCAATCGTTTCGCTGAAGGGGCATACACAATTCGTATCACAAGCAATAAGCGTGTAGAGACACATAACATCGTGATTCGTTAACCTGAGTTAGTAGATCATTAGGCGAAATTACCATTGGAATTTTGTAAATTCGTTACGTATAAAATAAAAACGTGATGAAAAAATTCTTAAAATTCTTCTTGATCTTGATCTTGGTGTTAACTGGTTTATTCTTTATCATCCCTTTATTTATGGATGATTCTTACAGTCTGAAACGCACAACGATCATCGAAAAAGATAAAGCAGAGATCAGATCATTTATGGCCGATTTTGGGAATTTTCAGCAATGGAGTCCATGGGCAGAAATGGATGAAAATATGACCGTTGAGATCAAAGGTGAAGCTGGTCAAGTTGGAAGTACATACCAATGGAAAGGAAATGAGGACGTAGGTTCAGGTATAATGGAGATCACAAAAGTGACAGAAGATACTGTTCACGTTCAGCTTAAATTCAAAGAGCCATTTGAATCACAAAGCCCAACGTATTATGCCTTCAAAGAAACTGAAAACGGAACAGAAGTTACCTGGTACATGAAAGGTGAAATAGCTTATCCTTGGAACATCATGTCACCTTTCTTGAATATGGAAGAAAAGATCGGAAAAGACTTTGACAAGGGATTGAAAAACTTGAAAGATGCTGTACTTTCTATGGAAGAATCTCAACCAAGTGTAGATTTCTCAAATATTCAAGAGACAGAAATTCCTCAGCGAAATTTTATAGGAGTCCAAAAGGACATCAGCTTTTCTGAGATACAACCTTTTTATGCAGAAAACTTACCTCAAATCTATGGATATGTGAATGAAAGTTTCACATTATCTGGAGCTCCGACTGGCTTGTACTTCTCATGGAATGAGGATGGTGGAACAACGAATATGGCTGCTGCAATTCCAATTACAGAACTGGAGGCTGAGATCGACACAACACTCTATTCGAACTGGGTACTAGGTGGAAAAGCATTAAAGTATGAACACTACGGTAGTTATGACAGTATTAACCTGGCGCATGAGCGGCTAGATGCATACATGCTGGAAAACAACCTTTCAAAATCAAGTCCTGTGATTGAAGAATACGTGACAGATCCAGGGCAAGAACCTGACACTTCAAAGTGGCAAACGAATGTTTATTATTTGTTAGATCAATCTGAAAAGTAATTTTTTCAGTGATGTAAGCTTTGTATAAACGTTTCACTCTTTAGATACAGGTGAAACAATTTGTTTCATATAACAATAAATGATGTGTAACGTTTATTGTTTTATAAACTTCCTTTTATACCAGGCTCCTTCCACTTTGTACCATAAAATGTATGTCCCTTTCGATAAAGTACTTAAATCCACACTAACTTCCGATCTGCGAGGTGTTTCGAACAAATATCTTTTTCCCAATGGATCCAAAACATGAAGCGCTTCAATCTTTGAATCATCCGTAAGAACAACATTTAACTCTTTAACCACAGGATTAGGAAAAATTGATGTATTAGTTAACTCCTGATCAACCAAACTCAAGTCATTTGAAGTAATGGAGCCTTCATTATCCATCAATATAAGAAACTGCTTACTCTGAAAGGCAGATTTTTGACCAATTGTATCACCATTGCAATACAGTATTATATCCAGGACTGTTGTAGAATCAACATTTGCAATAACTGTATCTTCAATATATGTTGATTGAAGTTGTTGGAAAATATTAAGCTGAAATAGAGCTACGAGCGAATCCTGAGTCAATGAAAGAGTATCAAGGCTATAGTTTACGGAATCGATCGGTAAATTATAATCAAATGAACAATCTTCTATTTGAAAAGTGACAGTATCGTCGGGCACTGTATTATAGAGACTTGAATCAATGAAACTCGTATTACTATTCGTGAGAATGAAAGTATCAATATAGGCTCCTGTGTATTGTCCAGATAAAAACTCATAAGCATAAAACGAGTACATTCCAGGACATAAATCTGATCTGGAAAAATCAGTGGTGAATTGGTCGTCTGCCCATATTATTCCCATGTTACTACCCGAATTTTCCTGCACCGCAAATACATCGAGAAAACCTTCACAGTTACCATTGGAATGCTGATAATTAACTGATACCTGTAAACCTGTATCAATGTAATCAGGGTCTAAATCTCCAACAAAAATATTTTGCGTTGTAGATGTAGAATCGATTGTATCAAAGAAAAAGAAACGAAATTCACCTCGTGTCAAACTATCAAATTCTACAGTGTAATTATCAATGAAGTTATGATCAACTAAATCAGGATTATTGTATGATGCCAGCAAGTCATAATTGAAATTACTTTGATCAACTATACTATCAAATTGAATAGTAATGTGTCCGTCATATATTGAATCTCCTGAAGGTTCCTGATAATTCAAAATAGTAAAATCATATTTCGGCAATAATGCTTCTCCTGAACCTGATACAGTAGAAAGGTACCCATTAGATCTTACCAGGTCGAAACTATGGTCGTCCATAAAACTCTTTTTAAAACAAAAATTAAAAATTGTATCTAGATGTTGCACCTCTTGTATTGGAATCATTTCCTGAGTCAACTGAATGTTATTGTGCCCGGTATAATTATAAACCTCACAAACTACAGTATTGTTACAAGTTCCTGGCTGTGGCGTCCCAACAAATGTTGCTTTTAAATAAGCCTGAGCGTTCGAGGAAAAACCATTAATGACTAAGGATACCAGTAAAATGAGCGTTGTTAACTTCATAATTTAGGATTGGTTAAAATTCGTTTGACAAAAATCATTTTCAAAGTTAAAAAATTAAAGTATAGTAACTAAAAAACTAGTCGATTGCTTCTATTGAGAATGAAGAAGGTGCAACTAATCGCCGCACCTTTTTCATTAAATCATCTGTTTAGTTTTTGATAATTTCCTCTATATATTGATCTCCATTCATTGTTATCGCTTTGATCACATATGTGCCATTTGATAATTCACTGATATCGATCTTGCTGTCAGTTGTTGAAATAATCAGACGTCCCGAAAGATCGCGAATCTCAATTCGATCTATCGCATTCTCAACATTGACATTTATGAAGTCAGAAGCAGGGTTCGGATAGATAAGGATTGAGTATTTAGACTCTTCGTTGAGACTTACAGTTGTTACTGAAAAACAGTCTGAGGTATCTCTACAACCATTGTCATTTATTCCAATTACAGCATAGTTACCGTTTTGAGCAGGTGTAAAGTCTACTTCATCAGAAAGTGAATTCACTTGATTATCACAATCGATCCATGCCAAAGAATCAGCAGTTCCAACCGCAGATAAATCAACATTATTTGATGAACTGATCGACATAACAGGCGCTACGTCAATTGTTAAGTCCAAGGTTGCAACCGAATCACATCCAGAAACGTTTTGTAGGGTCTGAGTATATGTACCAGAAGATGAATACGTATTTCCATCAGTCCATTCATAACTACCACATGCTGTAATGGTTGTAGTTGATTGTGAAGTTTGATTTATTGTCAAATCAATAGTGATGATACTATCGCAACCGGCTGAATTTGGTATCGTATCATTATATGTTCCACTTGTTGTATAAGATTCGTCACCACTTGGAACAGTGTAAGTTTCACAAGCACTCTCTGTGATTGATGCTGTTGAGTTTAGAATTGTTAGATCAATTGATATTATACTATCACATCCAGCTGCATTCGGAATTGTATCGGTGTACACTCCAGATGATGTGTAAGTTTCATCTCCACTAGGAACAGTATACGCTGAGCAAGTACTTTCAGAAATAGCATTAGTTGAATTACAAGGTAATAAAACACTTAATTCATCGATAAGGAAACCATCATTACCTCCACCTAAATAGTAATCATCATATTGTTGAAAGCGGATCACATAAGCATTCGTGAACGTTAAACCATTTGCAGAATTTATACTATCCAGACTCATATTATAAGAAACCCAGTTTAGATCCGTGTTGCCATCTCCATCAAAGTCTAAAACTTTAACAAAACTAGTACCTCCATCATCGGAAATATATAAACCGTCTTGTGCATGAGTTTCATCATTCCACTCCGACCATTTAAAATAAATTCGAAGTCCGGATTCTCCTTGAAGATCCATGTGAAGATCCGCCTGATTCGTATTGAATGTTGCTCCTGGAGGATAATGCATGGCAAGATAGTAGTTACCTGCAAAAGCATCTGCTGAGCTACCCGACCAAGTATAAACACCGGATTGAGTAGGCTGGATATATCCTCCTGACAAACTAGAGTTTGTTGTCCATTCGGCCCCAAGGGTTCCCGTTTCAAACCCCGTGTAATAAGGTTGATTAACATAAGTTTGGGCGTTTAAATTTGTTGTAAAATAGAAAAAACTGAGGCACAACGCCAGCAGTTTAGTAATTGTGTAGTAGTTATTCATAAAACCTAAATTTAAATTGTTTATACTATTAAATCTAGTCAAATTCATAGTAGAATCAAAAATGATTATCATAAAAATGATCAATGAACCCCTTTAAAATAATAGGGTAGTCCTGATTAATATGCATTAACTGTTCTTTCTCAACAGAATACTACTCAAAAACATCTCTTCATAAACTCAAGACAACATTTCAGCAATTTAACAATGTGAATTTAAGTGCTGAGCGATACTATAGCTTTATAACTAAAAAAATAGCTATGAAAAGTTTAAAAAATTTAGAAAGTAAAGCAATTAAAAACGCTACAGGTATCAAAGGAGGAAATAAAAGAGATAATGAGGGAAGTACTTCCTCCAGTGACTCAAGCTCGACATTGACTACTCATTGTGTACATTTATAAGAGTCATTTTCGGTTGCCCAACCAATAGTTAGATAGAACAAAGTTTTTACTGCATCTCAAAATATAACTTCCTAGTACTCAGTATTATTTGTTGCTATAGTGACATTAAAAAAACTATGAAGAAATTAAAGAAGTTTGAAGCGAAAGCAGTAAAAAACTCAAAATCTCTTAAAGGAGGTAATGGAAAAGATGACTATAACGGATCTACTATCAGTCACGAAACTAGACATTGGTTAATGTAATATTACATAATCAGCATTTAAACTCCCAAATGAAACTCATTCAGGGAGTTTTTTTTGTGCTATAAACCCTCATTAATCCAATTAACCTCCTTCTTTTAGCTTCCTTAATTTATTATCTTTGCTCTCCAAATCAAACCAAGAGCAATGCAGTACGATTTCAATGCCATAGAGGAAAAGTGGAGAAAACACTGGCAAGAAAACAAGACCTACAAAACAGAAGAAAAAGAGGGCAAACCAAAATATTACGGTTTGACGATGTTCCCTTATCCTTCTGGAGCCGGACTGCACGTAGGACACCCCCTCGGTTATATTGCCTCAGATATCTACGCTAGATACAAGCGCTTGAAAGGATTCAACGTATTGCATCCAATGGGATATGATTCGTTTGGTTTGCCTGCAGAGCAATACGCGATTCAGACTGGACAACATCCAGCGATCACAACCGAACAAAACGTAACGCGTTACCGCGAGCAGCTCGATAAAATTGGTTTTTCTTTTGACTGGGATCGAGAAGTACGTACTTCAAACCCTGAATACTACAAATGGACACAGTGGATCTTCAAGCAATTGTTTGATTCCTATTATTGCAAGGATTCAGATCAGGCGCGTTCCATTTCAGAGCTAGAAGACGTTTTTGAAAAAGAAGGGAATGCAACTATCAATGCTGTTCATGACTGTGAAATAGAATTCTCAGCAGAAGAATGGAAATCGTTTGACGCGAAAAAGCAGAACGATATTTTGATGGATTATCGCTTGACGTACCTGGCAGATTCATGGGTAAATTGGTGTCCAGCTCTTGGAACTGTATTGGCCAATGACGAAGTCGTAAATGGTGTTTCAGAACGTGGAGGTCATCCAGTTGAACAAAAATTGATGCGTCAGTGGTCAATGCGAATCACAGCATATGCTGAACGTTTGTTGCAGGGGCTAGAAGATCTTGATTGGTCGGATGCGATCAAAGATATTCAACGCAACTGGATCGGAAAATCAGTAGGAGCTTCTGTCAATTTTGGAATTGACGGTCATGAAGGTGAAAACATAGAAGTATTTACGACACGGCCCGATACGATTTATGGTGTTTCATTTATGGTGTTGGCGCCTGAACATGATTTGGTTGAACAGATCACAACAGACGAATACAAAGAAGAAGTAGAAGCTTATAAAAAAGCGGCAGGAATGAAATCAGAACGCGACCGAATGTCGGACGTCAAAAATGTTTCTGGTCAGTTTACTGGTGCTTATGCTGTTCATCCATTAAATGGTGAAAAGATTCAGATCTGGATCGGTGATTATGTATTGGCTTCTTACGGAACAGGTGCTGTGATGGCCGTTCCTTGTGGGGATCAGCGCGACTGGGATTTCGCTAAAAAATTCGATATTCCGATCAAAAACGTATTTGAAAACGTAGATATTTCTGAAGGTGCTTACGCAGAAAAAACAGGAGTGATCACAAATTCTGAGTTCCTGGATGGCATGAAGGTCAAAAAAGCGATCAAACGAGCGATTCATGAATTGGAAGAACGTGGAATCGGTAAAAAACAAACGAATTATCGACTGAGAGATGCTGTATTTTCTCGTCAGCGTTATTGGGGAGAGCCATTCCCAGTTTATTATGACAATGGTGTAGCAAAAACAATCGATGATCAATATTTACCGGTTGAATTACCAGAAGTGGATAAATACTTACCGACTGAAGATGGTCAGCCGCCGCTTGGAAATGCAACGAACTGGTATTGGGATGAGCAAAACAATTGCCTAACCGGAAAAGAAAATGCAGATCAGTCCCACGTTCACCCTATGGAATTGAACACAATGCCAGGTTGGGCAGGAAGTTCTTGGTATTTCTTGCGCTACATGGATCCGCATAATGAAAAAGCATTCGTAAGCAAAGAAAAAGTAGACTACTGGAAGAATGTAGATCTATATATCGGAGGAGCAGAACATGCTACCGGTCACTTATTGTATGCCCGCTTCTGGACAATGTTCCTGAAAGATCGCGGGTATATCAATTTTGAGGAACCGTTCCAAAAGATGATCAATCAAGGGATGATCTTGGGGAGAAGTAGTTTTGTTTATCGATTAGAAATTGGAGGTAAATACCCCCTGAATACTAAAGACCCTAAGAGCAAAGATCAGGTTTTAAAAGAAAAAATTGGTTACTTATTTATTTCCAAAGGTTTAATTGAAGGGAAGAGTTTATCCGAAATAGATGCTTTATCCAGAAATATACTTGATACTAAATTAAGCAAAATTAAATCAGAGTTAGATTTTGATGTTAAGCGGGTTTATGTTAAAAAAGACCTTCCTATCCACGTCGACATCAACCTTGTCGATGGAGACACATTAGATATTGAAGCTTTTAAAAACTCTCGAGAAGAATATAAAAACGCTGAATTCATTTTAGAAGAAGAAGATGGTACTTACATCTGCGGTCACGAGATCGAAAAGATGTCCAAATCCAAGTTCAACGTACAAACGCCAGATGAGCTAGTTGAGAAATACGGAGCGGATACGTTACGTATGTACGAGATGTTCTTAGGTCCGTTGGAGCAAGCAAAACCATGGGACACAAAAGGAATCAATGGGGTGCATAACTTCTTGCGCAAACTATGGCGATTGTTCCACGACAATGATGGAAACGTGAATCTTTCAGAAGGAGAAGCAGATCCGAAAGCCTTAAAAGCACTGCATAAGACGATCAAGAAGATCGATGAAGATATGGAACGTTATGTGTTCAACACGGCGGTATCTGCCTTTATGATCTGTGTAAATGAACTGACGGATTTGAAGTGCAATAACAAAGCCATATTGGAGGGCTTGACGGTGTTACTTGTTCCTTATGCACCACACATTGCAGAAGAATTATGGGAGATTTTAGGCCATGAAGCCGGAACAGTAAGTGATGCTCAATTCCCACAATACAACGAAGAGTATTTGGTAGAAAACACTTTTGAATATCCTGTGAGTTTCAACGGGAAAATGCGTTTCAAGGCTGAACTTCCTACAAACATGTCAAAAGAAGATGTGGAGAAAGAAGTGCTTGCGATGGAAAAAGCGCAGAAGTATTTGGAAGGGAAATCGCCTAAAAAGGTGATTGTTGTTCCGGGGAGGATTGTGAATGTCGTTGTCTAGCGACGACGCTATCGGCAGGGGATTCATCCCCTGCCCGAAGTTTATTCTCAGGCTCTAATTTCTTGGGGATTGTAATTTCATCCCCTGCCCGAAGTTTGTTATCAGGTTCATCTTTCTTAGGGATTGTAATTTCATCCTCTGCCCTGAATTTATTTCAGCTTAGTTGATTTATAGGGATTTATATGAAATCCCGCGCTCGAAGTATTTTCTCTGCCTCATCTTTCAATGGGATATAAGTTTTATTTCCTGTCCTGAATTTATTTTCAGCAATTATTTAGCGCTTATTGATGCAGTATGAATCCCGCATAAGATAAAGAGCATCTCATAATTTATTAGCCGCTTCAGCGGCTTTCTCTTTTAATAAGTGGCTGAAGCCACTTTGAAAATAGCGTGCATTCTGGAAGGCGAGAGATGAATCTCTCGCCGATAGGCTTCTAAAATCAATTAATCTTAAGAAAAAAACATCTTGATATTATAACGAATGCCTGAATAATTTCTCAATTTTTCTTATAGATCATTGATCTATTTATTTATCAAATATTTGGCGAGGGATTCATCCCTCGCCGATAGAGATCTTGAAATTTTATCAAGATCTTCTAAAAAAGAATCATCTTTTTATTTATCTTAAATAGATATACTAACTTAACAATCATCAAATTATGCCTCAATCTTATAACAGGATCTGGATCCATGCGATCTGGGCTACAAAATGCAGAAGACCAATTATTCATCCATCCATGGATCATCAATTGCATCAATTTATGATACAAAAATTCAAAGAAGTCGGATGTCCTATTCGAATTTCAAATGGCTACCACGATCATGTCCATTGTCTATTTTTGTTGAATCCTAAACGTCCGCTCTCAGAGATCATTCAACGCGTCAAAGGAAGCAGTTCTCACTTTGTAAATAGCAATAACCTCATCCCTGAAAAGTTCGCCTGGCAAAACGGCTTTCGATCATTTTCAGTTTCTGAATCAGTCTGTGACAATGTCTATCATTATATCCGCAATCAAAAAGCGCATCATTATAAGAAGTCTTTTGTAGAAGAGTATAAAGCGTTTTTGAAAGTTCATGATTTGGATCCAAGAGGAGATGAGCTTTTGAAGTGAAAAATCTTTTTTATTAAAACACCCTTTGCTGCGGGATTCATCCCGCATGCAATGGGTGTGATTGGATGTATTTCGTAGCCGCTTCAGCGGCTTATCTGCATTGAGCATGCTCTTAATTTTATTAAGTGGCTGAAGCCACTCGAAAGATAACATGAACTCTTTTCGGCAGGGGATGAACCCCCAGCCGATGGGAGTCCAATTTCTTTCAGAGAAAATAATTAATTTCGCATGAATCGCTTAAGAAAATCTAAATCATGAAGAGTCTATTTTATCTTTTACTTACATTGCTACTAACTAGCTGTATAGCAATAAATGTAAATGATTATGAGTTTTTAAATTATGCTGAAAAGGAGTATTTAAGGCCTTATAAAGCCTCTACAGATCATGAAATAGGTGATAATTCAGCGTGTTTTAAACTTTACGAGATCAATACTCCAGAAGTCAAATCAATTACACGAGAAAACGAATTTACCTGGGTACACATCTGGTTACCATTTTGTCCTAATGAATCATGTCAAAATATTGCTCAATATGAATGGCTCGAAAAAAGACATCAATCGAAAGGTCTGAATTTAGCCTTCATATCTGCAACCTATGATATCGACGATATTATCAAAATTGTTCAACACTCTAAATTTACTAAACCCGTTTATGTGCTTCAAAACTCATATTACGGTAGAAAGAATAAGAAAATTCGCACGAAATTCCATTCAGAAATAGACCCAAATTATGAAGAAGAAGATCCTATCTTTCATTCAGATTATCTCTTCATAAAAGATAGTTTGGTTTACTTTGTAAATAACATGAATGATTCGATTATTGAAAGTCATTCAATGAAATCAATTAATTAGCATCCCAACAATGCTTTAAATAGGGGTTGTGCTTTCTATACATAATCTCTATTTTCGTGAATCTAAATCTTTAATATGAAACAGGTCAGTCTAACATTTTTATACACTCTACTACTAACATTTGCTTACGGTCAGGGAAAAGCAATTCTAACTGGTAAGATCATTGATCCAAACTCGGACAAGGTTTTTCTTCAAGGAGTACAAACTGGAGAAAATGGAAAGCCGCAACGGATTTATTATGACTCTGTTGCCTTGGATAATAACAACTCATTCAAAATGGAAGCTCAACTTGATTCCAATACTCAAGTCAACTTTTATGACGGAAAGGAGTCAGCTCCTCTTTTGCTTGCTCCCGGAGATTCTGTTCACGTGACACTTAACACAGCTATGTTTGATGAGACGTTGCGTTATTATGGTATAGGTGCTGAAAAGAACAACACGATCGCTGCGATCACACTTATTAATGAAAGTTATTCAAAAATTATTAATGATCTAATCAAAATTGATCGAACCGACTCTCTAACGATCTTCGCGAAGAGCGATGAACTGATGGCGAACTATATCTCATTAGTCAATGCATATCAAAAAGAAGTACCAGCGTTTGATCAATATGGTAATCAATTGATCGAGCGAAAAGAGTCAAGCGCTAAAATGCTGAAGAAATATATTCGCGGAAAAATTGAATTCCAGAAACAAATGGCTCCACTTCTTGGAAAGGAGGCAATCGATTTTACAGGAATCGACCTAAATGGCGAGAAAACCTCCCTTTCAGATTACAAAGGAAAAGTAATCGTTGTCGACTTTTGGGCTACGTGGTGTGGACCTTGTAAAGCAGAGTTTCCGGCATACAAAGAATTGGAGAAAAAGTATGGAGAAGATGTTCATTTTGTAAGTGTAGGTGTTTATTGTAAAGAAGATGCATGGAAAGAAATGGCTACTGATGAAGGTTTCCAAAACAATATTTTCCTTTCTAAAAAGGATGCTAAACAGATCAAAGAATACGCTGTTAGAACGATTCCTCGTTACCTTGTCATCAACGAAGAATTTGAATTGATCGATGCTGATGCTCCTCGACCTTCTTCTGGAAAATTGCAGAATTACTGGGTAGAATAGGTTTCCCGATATATTCGACGTACCTTTGTGTTGAGTTATATAGACATACGGTTGTGATAATTCGATAATTAAGTACACATTTATATACCGATTATTATTTAATTATCATCTATAAATTCACTTCGTTCTTTATAAATGATTAAATAAATATCGGCATTATACTTACGCAAAGTAGTAAGTATATAAAAATCAGAATAAGTATAATATGACATTTCAAGATTTGAACCTGTCACCAGCCATTATGAAAGCGCTGGAAGAAACAGGTTACACCTCTCCTACCCCTATTCAAGAACAAGCTATTCCGATCGCATTACAAAACAAAGATGTTCTAGGATGTGCTCAAACAGGAACTGGAAAAACAGCAGCATTTACTATTCCAATGCTGGAATTGATCGGAAAAAGCAAAGAAAACGACCGCAAACGAAAGGTTCGTGGATTGATCGTTACACCAACAAGAGAACTTGCTATTCAGATTGGTGAGAGTTTCCGAGCTTATGGGAAATTCACCAAACTGAATTGTGTGGTGATCTTTGGAGGCGTTAAACAAGCAAAACAAACATCGGCACTGAAAAATGGAGCAGACGTTATTGTTGCTACACCCGGAAGATTGCTCGATCTAATGCAGCAAGGATACATTTCACTAAAAGACATTGAACATTTTGTTCTAGATGAAGCTGATCGAATGCTCGACATGGGATTCATACATGATGTAAAGAAACTACTCAAAGTATTGCCGAAAAAAAGACAATCATTGTTTTTCTCAGCGACGATGGCCCCTGACATTATTAAGCTTTCGAACGAAATATTATATCAGCCAACAGAAGTTGCTGTTACTCCTAAGTCTTCAACTGCAGAGAAGATCAATCAGTCCGTTTACTTCGTTGACAAAGGAAACAAACGAAACCTATTACTGCATATTCTGGAAAACCCAGAGATCAACAGTGTATTGGTCTTCACAAGAACCAAGCATGGTGCAGACCGTGTGGTGAAAGTTCTAAACAAGAAAAACATTAAAGCAGCTGCCATTCATGGGAATAAGTCTCAAAATGCTCGTCAAAAGGCACTGGGACAATTTAAGGATAATTCAATTCGCGTTTTAGTTGCTACAGATATTGCAGCCAGAGGTATTGATATTGATGAGCTGTCCTATGTTATCAACTTTGAATTACCTAATGTTGCTGAAAGCTATGTGCACCGAATCGGTAGAACAGGAAGAGCTGGTGCTGATGGAACTGCGATCGCTTTTTGTGATGCAACTGAAAAGCCCTATTTGAAAAGTATTGAAAAGCTCATTAAGCAAAAGGTAGATGTAGTTGACGGTCATCCTTTTCCTTTAGTGGATGTAGATGCAAAGATACCGCCAAAACAACCTCGTCCAAAGAGACACAACAACAATAAAGGAGGAAAGAACAATGGTAAACGTAAATACCATAAATCTAAACCAAACAAATAACATAACATTTGATAATGAAAAAGCCCAGGTGATCTACCTGGGCTTTTCTATTTTGTAAAGTTATTTCAACTATTTCACTACGATCTTAAGTCGCTCAGTAGTTTGTCCATCTTGTACACTCACAAAATAAACACCACTTTCAACCTGACCGAGATCAATATAGTTTACTCCGTTTTGGATCTGACTTTGATAAACCCCTTTTCCTTGAATATTCACTACTTCAATGTCCATTTCAATTGAAGACTGGTTGTGATATAAGGCTACCTCAAATTGTCCGTCTGTAGGGTTCGGATACATAGCTACAGTGAAATCCTCATTTTCATATTTTATCAAGCTGTTGTTTGGATCTCCTGTTCCTTCTCCTGGATTAAACTCTGTTCTAGGTTTATTTGAACGTGATGAGTTATAATCTTGTGGTGCTTTTCCTTCTGTAGCTGTACATGTTCCACCTGGAGGTACTACTTCGATCATGTAATTCAAGTTTTGTGTGGAAGGTGGAGTTACCGTATCATTCGGTAAAGCATTAAAAGGTATATTCGATGCAACAGTTACCCATTCCCCATCAAGGTCTGTGTAACGTAGAAGATCATACGAATTGTACGCAAAGCCTTCATAGTTATCCCAAACGACTCTAAAATCTCCATTTCCAAGGTCGTCCATAACCAAATGAATCGTTTTATGCGCTACCGATGGAACACTTTCCGTTCCACAACTTGTTACCGCAGAAATTCGATATCTCCATGATCTTGTCAATGGAGATGCAACAACATCATTGAATACAGAAATATTTGAGTAATGAACGGTATCGATCAACTGAAACTGACCAGCCACATTTGTTTCACGATAGATCTTGTAGTAATCAATATCGAAAATATTAGTTGCAGGTTTTTCCCATACAACGAGATTTGTTGTTGTGGATGTATCTACAGTAACAATACAGATATCAGGACGAGGTGCTCTTCTTGCTATAACCTGCCACGTAAAATCAGATGTACATCCATTCGATTGTTGGATCTGGCAAGTATACACCCCTGGAGCTAGATTATAAATATCTTCAGTGGTTGCTCCGTTACTCCATTCAATACTAGTCACTGTTTCTCCTAACGCAGGGAATACATCAAGTTCGATGCTTCCCGAGTTGGTTCCACAAACGGCTTTAGTTACGTCAGCATTCGCCGAAGCACCAGTATTTGGATTCAATTGATAAGCTTTATTCAACGTACATCCATTAGCATCGGTTACCTGTAAGCCGTAATTACCTGCGGGTACTCCGATCATGTCTTGACTTGTTCCGCCACCATTTGACCATTGGTAAGAGTAACCTCCGTTTCCTCCCTGAATAAAGGATTGTTCAACCGCCCCATTGCTTTGACCACAATCCGGGTACGTCATCAAGTATTCCACCTGCATTGGGGTTGGTTGCGAAATAGTGAACGTTTGACTTACAGTACACCCATTTCCATTTGAAACAACTGCTGTATAGTTTCCTGCTGACAAGTTATTTACAGTAGGTGTAGAATGACCAGAAGACCAGATCACGTTGTAAGGTCCGTTTGCTCCGTTAATAGACAATTGAATACTCCCATCATTTCCTCCATGACAAGAAACATCTGAAACAGATCCTGACAAGACTACATCAGAAGCTTGAACATTGGCTTGATCGACTCCGATACACCCTTTTTCATCGATGATGTTATGGTAATACGTTCCTGGTGAGAGACCACTTATGATCGTAACTCCCTGGTCACCTGTATTCCAATAATTATTATATGTCCCATTCGGACTATTAACTGTTGCCGAGATAGCACCGTTACTATTGCCGCAAGTTGAATTTGCAACATTCAATACTGATGAAGGGTTTTCATAGATCGTAAAATTGGAGCTTATATTCGAGCTACATCCGTTCACGTCGGTGTAATCATAGAATACAATGTCAGTGTACGGTAAAGCTGTATAATCCAATGTATCAAAAGGAGCTATTCCATCTTCTGAAGTATAATCTCCCAAATAAAATATACCTCCAACTGAATCCACATAATCATTCATATCAACAACTTCTTCACTTTCACAAAATTCAATAGTTGAAGTAGTAAACGAAACTTGGGCAGGTTCCACAATTTCTACTACGAAAGACTCGGTCAATGTATCAAACCCATCCGTGTACGTCATAGAAATTTGTGAAGTTCCAGCTGTTGTTCCGAAAAGCTCAATGTCCCATTCGTTCATACTATTTTCATAGGCGAAGATTGAAGTAGGATCCACAACTGTTGCTTGTGAACTTGTAAATTGTCCACTTAAGATTTCTACGTTATCGCCATCCAAATCATCAAACGTTAGTCCTTTTATAACAAAGTTATAATTGTTAACACAGCCTTTCCCAACATCATAAGGATTTACCGCAGGTGGATTATTCGTCATTTTAAAATAACCTGGTCCCGTTCCGTTTCCTGTACCGATATGGTAATAGGCACAAGCTCTACTTGAAATGGCATCACCAAAAGCAGTGATAAGCCCATCGGCGGGCCCTGAAAGAATAGCAGAAAAATTATCAGCAGCCACAGCTACCTTATTCCCCGAGGGATCTACCTCCCACATTTCAGTGCTTGAAATAAGATTATTCAATCCACTTACATATGTGTTTGATCCAAATTGAGCAACACTAGCTCCACCGAGTAAGTCAGGATTTGTGAACACCATATCTGCAGAAGAATTATTATATAACCCTAGACGATATAAATTATTGGAGGCACCATTGTTATGTAAAAAAACCAATTCTGGAGAATTATTTCTTTTTTCAACCAATCTAATGTATTGACCAAAAGCGCTTCCTGGAAATTGAGCAGAAGTTACATCTCCAGTGGAATTTAATGGAGCAAAATTTAAGGAAGCTCCTATTTGAGCTTTTGCTACAAAATAAAAATCAGATAAGTTAACCCCACAAACGACTAGTGAATTATCACTATGATCAACAGCAATATCTAAATCCATAGAACTCTGAATACCCACTGTCGTTGACGCCTCAAAACTATTACTCGTCAAGTCATAGGTATCTATAATACTCGCTCCATTTCCATCTACAGAGGCCAAAAATAATTTATCATTAACAACAACAAATTCAACTTTATTTACACCGCCGAAACTTGAAATCTCGCTAGCTAATAGTTGATTAACGTTCTCACTCAGGTCCATTGACCATAAACTAAAGTTATTCAATGTTTCTTCGTCATCAACCAAACCGAAATATAATTTATCATTCGCTACGTATGCGTCAACATCACGTATTAACCAATCAACAATTGGTTGGGAATATATAGTTGTCCATGTTTGAGAATCGGTATTAAATCGTTTAACGAAAATGGTCTGACTATTATCATCCGCATAGGTAAAATACCATTTACCATTAGACATCTGATTGATCGAGGCTCTTCCTGAGAATACCGCTTCAAATCCAGTCGCAGGACTCGGAATCTCTTTCCAGGAAACTGCAGTCATTTGTGAAAAAGCACTATTCGTTATAAAAAAGACAACGACAATTGATAAATAAAAATTAATCCGTTTCATAGCAGTGTAAATAAGTAATTTCAGAATAAAACTAACCTAATTATTTTAGAATAACCCTAAAATAAACAGAGAAGTTAACCATTTTAATATTTGTTTAATACACAGTAGGTTAAAAACTCTGGTCTATTTGAAAGACGAAATTTTATTACATTCGTTGGCTGAAGTGTTGAGATTTTTTTTATATATCGTAATTGTACTTGTTTCTACTGGAGTTTCCTTCGGTCAGATCACACAACTAAACGGTTATTTTCCAGTAAATAATTACACCAATGACGATTTTAATTCTCCGGTTCAAATTTGGACAGGGGAACAAACTGAGCAAGGTATTTTCGTTTTTGGAAATGATAAAAACATCATAAGTTTTAATGGAACGGACTGGTCATTTGTACAATTAGACACTTCAAAATCAAATATTCCGCTTGCTGACATAAAAGAGAAAGAAGTTTACAAACTCTTCAAGTCTACAGATGGAACTATTTATGTTTCTAGAAAAAATGCATTGGGTAGACTTGAATACAATGACCAGGGAAAACTATCCTTTGTGCCTTTTCATTATGACAGCACGCTAACCAAAACGTGGTACATTTATGAGTCGGCGGATCGATCAATACTCTTTACATCCAATGATCGCGTATTAAAATATTTCCCTGATTCTGATTCCTTGATCACGATCTTGACTAAGGAACAAGTGAACAATGGAATCATAAACTCAAGTGTTCAATTCGGAAATAAATTAATGCTGGGTGTTTCTTATGAGAAAAAAGAAAATAGATCTAACGGTCAGTTCTTTGTTTTAGACTATTTAAATAAAGGCTCCATTCAACCGGTATCAACTGATAATGAAAGAAAAAGCTATCAGTTCAGATCATCGTACATGGCAAACGACACCAACTACTTCGTAGATTACAGAGGTGGTGTTTATTACTTGAATGGCAGAAATAATACATTAGAGAAGAGATTTCAGTTAAGACGAAATGGTGAGAATAGAGAGATCCGCACCAATTATTTAGTGAAACATGGTAAATACCTTTGGGTGGCAACTGCGAATCATGGTGTTGAGATTTATGATCTCAAAGGGAATATCATTCGAGAATTTGGTGAAGTTGAGGGTCTACAGGATCTAAATGTTTTCAGTTTATTTTTCGATAAAGACAATAACCTTTGGCTTAATCTTGACAATGGGATTGCGAATATCGAATTTTCTTCCCCTACAGCATCATGGGATCGAAACCAAGGCCTCGAAGGAGCAGCCGAAGCATTGATCATTGAGGATAACGAAATATTCATTGCAACCCGCGCTGGAATATTTAACTCTTACGCCGCATCCAATAGAATGCTGTTCAAAAACACAAGAATTGTTGAAGAGTCTTGTTTCGATATTAAATCATTTAATACTGATTTTGGAAAAAGAAAGTTAGTGGTTGGTTACAATGGTATTTACGAGATCACGTCTCTTGAAAGAAAAGAAACTATCGGAAATAACCTCTATGCTTGGGAGCTTTTCCAATCACCTTTTAATAGAAATAAAGTTCTTATAGGAGGAGAAGGTTTCCTGGGAGAAATTACATTGAGTGAATCAGGATGGGAGTATCGAGAACTTAAAGAATTTCCGTCCACTACGATCAGAAAATTTGAAAACTATAAGAATAAGGTTTATTTCAGTGTTTCTGGAACTGGAGTATTTAGTATAGATCGATCTGGAAAAATTAAGAAACTCCCGATCGAAGAAGGTATAAATACGGATAAGTCAAACTTCTATTTAACTGCATTCAAGAACAAATTGTACGCCGGATATAACTATGGACTCCTGCAAATCAGAAATGACTCACTTGTAAAACTTAAAGTTGAAGGCATTTTCTATGATGATAAAAGCGACGTAATTTTTCACCGTTTATTCAATCATCCCGAAAAGGATGAATTATGGGCTGTAGTATTCGACGAGAAGAATAAAGAGAAATCGAAGAAAGAAATTGGATACTTTAAAGATGATAATGGAACTCTTGTTTGGACTAACCTGAACAACAACAGCCTGGAAAGTGGTGTGGTTATGGACATTCAATATAATAAAGGGTTGATGTACTTCGCTACTTCAGAAGGATTATTGGTGTTTGATAGAGAAAAGCTTGAGAAGATCAATGACCCCTGGAAAGTATACATTTCTGATATCAATATTAGTGATAGTTTAGCTATCTATATACCAGAATTCGCAAAAGATCTTGGACCCGTTCCTTATGGTAAGTCGATCCGATTCAATTTTGCAGGAAACAGTTTTTCAAATAACGGTCAAATACAGTACAGATATAGAATTCTAGAATTATCTGAGGATTGGTCAAAGTTTGAACCTACAAACTTCCGAATTTCAGATAATCTTCCCCATGGGACTTACACGCTGCAGGTTCAAGGTAAAAACTATCACAATACGAAGAGTGAGATCTACGAATACAAATTCACCATTCTACCACCCTGGTATTTCACCTGGTGGGCATATTTGATCTATTTCGTTTTATTTATCTTGATCATTATCATTACGACACGAATAAGTATCTATCGTGTAAAACAGAAAAATAAACAACTTGAGGAGATCGTAAATGAACGAACCAAGGAGATCGCTGAGCAAAACACCATGCTTGAGGATCAGAAAAATCAGATCGCAGCGAAAAATGAAGATATCCTTGACAGTATCAAGTACGCAAAACGTATCCAAAACACAATTCTACCATCAGAAAACCTACTCTCTTCATGCTTTAAAGATCACTTTGTTTTCTATCGCCCTAAGGACATTGTATCTGGAGACTTCTACTGGATGCGTAAAGTTGGAGGTAAGATAATTTGGTCTGCGGTTGACTGTACAGGTCATGGAGTGCCTGGTGCATTCGTTAGTATCGTTGGGAATAATGGATTGGTTCGAACAGTGAACGAGTTTAAACTTGATCAACCAAATTTAATTCTAGACAAACTCAGAGAATTAGTAGTAGAAGCATTTAGAGCTCAGGGAGAACGAGATGTTAAAGATGGTATGGACCTCGCTTTACTTTCTCTAGACCCAGAGACCAATAAACTTATGTATTCAGGAGCGAATAACCCACTGATCATAATACGCGACAAAGAAGTGATCGAAATAAAAGCTGACAAACAACCAGTTGGAGATTTCGAAAGATCATTCCCTTTTACAAATCATGAAATTCAACTTCAAAAAGACGATTGCGTATACATTTTCTCTGATGGATATGTAGATCAATTTGGAGGACCTAAAGGCAAAAAATTGAAATCTAAACCATTCAGAGAACTTTTATTGAGTATTTCTCACTTACCTATGAATGATCAGTTAAAATGCCTTAACCAACACTTTGATTCGTGGAAAGGTGACATTGAACAGCTCGATGACGTCTGCGTTTTCGGTGTTCGAATATAATTTTTTTTTACACCTCCCCCCCATTCATTTCTTTTGGTTCCGTTCTTACTTATGAAACCAAAAAAATATGAATTATGAATCTAGGTAAAACATTTTTATACGGACTAGCAGTTTCAGGATTAATATTAACTGCATGTAAAAAAGAAGAGGATAATCAGCCAACAACTGATCCTCAAACGAACAATCCTTCGGCACAGGATCTTGGTGCTTATTTTGATCAAAATATTCAAGATGAAGTGGAATCTTTCACTGCTGATGCGTCAAGTTCATTTATGATCACGACAAGTGGAGGTTCTCAATTAAGCTTCCCGGCAAACGCATTCGAAGACGCAAATGGAAACACTGTTTCTGGATCAATTAATTTGGAAGTTGTGGAGTTGTTAGACAAACACTCAATGTTACTGGCAAACAAACCAACAATGGGTAATCTACCAGGTGGAGGAAGAGCTCCATTGACATCAGGAGGTGAGTTCAGAGTAACAGCAACTCAAAATGGTAACGAGATTGATCTTAGAGATGGATTCGGATATAGTGCCACTGTACCTGCTCCAAATGGAATTGATCCAAATATGGATGTATTCTACGGTTCTTCTAATGGAGACACATTGACTTGGGATCAAGCAGATAGTGCAGCAGTTTGGGGTCAAAATGGATTCTATGAAACTTATTTTGATTCATTGAACTGGGTTAATCTTGACTATTTCACTGATTCTTCAGGAATGAATACAACGATTAATGTAGAAGTTCCTGCTGGATTTGATAACACGAATTGTATGCTATTCATCTCGTTTGACGGATTGAACTCATTGGCGAACTTATATAACTATCAGAACGGCGCCTTCACATCTGCTCCATATTACACATTGGAGATCGGAACCGAGGTACACTTTGTAGCAGTATCATCGATCAATGGAGATCTTCATACAGCGATCGTTTCTGCAACGATAGATAACAATCACTACGAAGTAATATCATCACTTGATCTTACTTCTGAGTCTCAATTTGAAAGTGATATTAACGCTCTTCCATAAGTAGTTTTAGTTAGCGTAGTATAAGAGGAGAGGTCGATTTGGCCTCTCTTTTTTTTTAGAAATAAGCAACATATCCAAAATGAACTTTCCCATCTCTAAAGAGGATCGGGTTTTCGAATTGTTGACCAAGCGCATATGAGATAGAGAAGATCCCCAGGTTTGTTCCAAAACTGAACCCTGCTCCAAATCCATATGGATCATCTTGATAATAACCATCAACAACGTTCTCATAAAGAGACTGATCGAAAAAAGCAAAAGCATGTGAGTTTCTGTCTACTAAAAAGCGATACTCTAAACTAAATGTTGTTAATGTTGTTGCTCTCAACACCTCTTCATTAAACCCACGTTGTGTTTGCAAACCACCAAACCGAAACTCTTCGTTCTTAAAGATCTCTGGAGCAAAATAAGAACTAGTAACAATAGAAAAACGGAGAACGTGGCGTTTTGCTAACGGAACGAAAGCTTCTATTTGAAGGTCACCTCTAAAAGTTGTTGAATTCAAAATACTGTCAGTAACCTCAGTTGAACTTGATCGCTGACCTGCGGAAAGTTCGACAGAAATTTTAAGTCCTCTGGAAGGGTTCGGTAAATAATCAAACTGCTGTCTAAACAACCCTAAACCGTATCGATTAGTTGAAACGGAAACAAAATTTTCACCAGAATTTACACCTCCAGATAACACATTTGAATTGTCGGCCTCATAAAAAGCTTTAATGTAATTCCCGCCTCGTAAAAAATACTGAACACCTAAATTTAAATTAGTCGTTAGAAAAGAACTGTCTTGTTTATAGAGTTCAAATTGAGTATCAATTCCAAATGGAGTGTTGAACAAGAATGGATAAGTAAGACGCATGTCAAGATCTTGTGTAGTCGGTTGTAAACTTCTCCAGTTCACATTAAAAAGCTCACCTCTTTTCAGTACATTCTGTAGTTTCAAGCGGACATCACCTGTAATTATATTTTCGTCCGTGACCGGATCAGGTTGGAGACCAACAATACCGTTAACCAAACTGACTGGGTTACTTTCCAGATATAGAAATACTTCTACTCCTTCATCAGTAAATAATAGTTCTTTTGGTTTGATCTCATCTAAAAATTGAATTTGATCTATTCTTGAGGTTATATCATTTAATGCGGACTGATCATAAAGATCTCTTTCTTTGATCGCGATCGCGTTGACCACAAACTTTTTAGAGATGGATGCATTCCCTTTGATATGAATTTCCTTAATCGCTACTTTCGGTCCTTGAAAGATCTTCAATACAGCATTCGTTTCAGGCACACTGATCTCTTCGATATCTAGGCCAACTTTAGCAAAGGGATAACCATTATTTGTTAAATGGTTAGCGATCTTCTTGATCGTTGCAGAGATCTCTCTTGCGTTAAACGAAACATGGCCTAACATTCTTTCATTCACTCCTGAAATTCTCCGAATCAGAGATGCATCAGCAGAATCTACTGCTATATTGACTTTCTCAAATTTGGGCCCAATATTAAATTTAACTTCTGCAACTTGTTCATTCCATCGGATCGTATCAATACTCGCTAGGATATATCCTTTCTTGATCAGTTTGTAACGCTTTCCGATCAGGAAGTCTTTCAGTCCTTCTTTTGAACGAAAATTTTTCCCTTCATATCGACTCAAATATGAATTCTCTTTATCAGAAAAAGACAAAGTCAATTTTTTTTGGGCGAAGGAGCATCCAATAATTGAAATGAATATAACCAAGAGTATTCTCGACATTACGAAATTCTTAACGTGCACAAAATAAGATTATTTGAAAGGCTAATGTTCAAATTTCAACGTATATTTTTCGTTAAGTTGTTTCATAATCCATATATTTACGTCATCAAACAAAACAATAAACAAAGAAAGCTATGAAAAGAATTATGCCTTGGGCTATTGTCGGACTATTTTTTGTATCACTTGCATCATGTGGATCTTCTAAAGCTCATTGTGACGCTTACGGTGATACTGAAACTACAATTGAAAACAACGACTTAGCTCAGCGTTAAGTTCTTACTACATAATATTATGTTGGAATAGGTGTTTTATCGAGCACCTATTTTTTGTTGAGTAAAATTTTGATGTCCTCCATCAACTCATTTACATCGGAGATACTTGTCCCATCATAATACCCTCGAATTCGGAGTTCACGATCAACAAGCACAAAATTGTTCGTATGAATAAAATCAGATCCTGCATCGCCTAAATTCTGAGCTTCTGCAGGTTTGAGTACGAAAAAGGAATTCCTGGCCAACGCATATAATTCCTCTTTTTTTCCAGTTAAGAAGTGCCACTGTCCATCAACTGCACCATGTTTAGTTGCATATCTTCTCATTACAGACACACTATCTGTTGCGGGATCAACAGTAAAACTAAGGATCTTAAAATCACTTTCACCTTTAAATTCCTTCTGCACTCGCGTCATTTGCTGAGTCATAACTGGACAAATTGATCCACACGTTGTGAAAAAGTATTCAGCAACAAATATTTTTCCTTTGACATCTTCAAGTTCTACGATCTCATTTTGTTGATTGCGAAAAGAAAAATCACCAATCCTGTGACCAATTCCCACATTAAGTAGTTCCGGATTCACCATTTCAGACTTAAGATCTTTTGGTTGAATTACGGGAAGTTTCTTTTGGTCCATCTGTTCTTTGGACATGAAATAAGCGATCGTTATTCCCGCCACAACAATACCTATGATCACTATTAATCGCATAACTTATTTTTTACAAAATTAGTGCTTTTAGATCAGCCTTCACGAACTTTTCAGCATTATCAGTTTCGAATGAAACGCATGTTACAGATCGCTATCCAGCAATTCATCTTTAGTTTCTTCCTTGGGCTTTGGAATAAAGAATGAGATGGTAGAAACACCTATTCCTGCAAAAAGTAATATGCGTTGAAACGGCCAATGCATAAATCGAAACATCAAACCGGCGAACACCAGGATCATTCCGACATAAAAGATAATCGATTGCATCTTATTGATCTTCCGTTTCCGCTTATCAAAGAAATTAGAGAGAATAGAGCTAATAAAGCCAAGGATCCCAAAAGCGATTACACCAACATAGAACAATAACCAGTAAGGAATACCTACATAGATTCCCAATGAAAGTAATGTGAGACTCAGCAGGGAAATAAAAAATGCTGTCAAACTTATTTTGCCCCACATAGCTTACTTGATCTACTTTAAGGTAAATGTATCTTTCCCGATCAATGCGCCATCAGCAAAAATTCGAACGTCGTAATTTCCGCTAGGAATTTCCTTCTCTTTGAGGTTGTGAACGATCGACATATCCAATTGCTGACCTTGATAATTGATCTCACGACTATCAGTATAAACGATTTCTCTTCCAGCAATTTTTACCACGTTGTTTGGACGGGAAACCAGTACCTGACCATTCGGATCGATCACCTGCATGTAGATCATCTTATCACCAGTTCGGGCAATCGTGTTTTCTCCGATTGTAAATGTACATGAAACAATATCGGCACGTCCAGCTCGATTCACAGAATGTGTATTACCATTTAATCGATATCTCAGCGCTTCAGATACGAAGTTGAATGCATTTAGTTTTGCACCTTTCGCAAGTAGTTCAGCATTCTGCTCGTTCTGCTCTTTCAACTCATCTCTCTCCGACTGTGTTTCGTTCAATTTAGTTGAAGTTTCATCCAAACGGTTAGAGAGATCAAGGTTGAGTGTGTTCAAGGAGTCTATCGTGTAAATGTAACGTTTCATGATGCCTCTCAATCGTTCGTTTCTTCTCTTTAACTGATTGATTTCTCGGTAGCTTCGAATCTTTTGATCATTCAATTTATCTAAAAGACTATTTATACTATCCTTTTGCATTTGTAAACTATCCGCTTTTGACGCATCTTTTTCGATCAACAGATCATAAGTATTCAGCATTTCCTGGAAATCAGTTTTCAAGTCCATGGTCTCACCGTCAATGTAACCAGCAAGAGCTTTATTCATGTCTTCCATTTCACTTTCAAGCTGCGCATTTGTTGTTTTACAATCTTCGTATGCTGACGATTCATTGGCATACATCCAACCTAAAACTCCTGCACCAATTAATGCTAGTATTGTGATTAGGATCCAAGCTCCTGCACTCGACTTTTTCTCTTGCTGAAATTCTTCCTCTGACATGCTATTACTGTTGTTTTCTTAAAGTTACGAAAATTTGTAGTTTATGTTCCACTCTTAACAGTTCTTATGAACCGTATTCCATTAAGTATGCTTTTAAAAACTCGTTGAGATCTCCGTCCATCACCGCATCAACATTTCCTGTTTCGTGATTGGTTCGAACATCTTTGACCAGTTTGTATGGGTGCATTACATAATTCCTAATTTGAGATCCCCACTCGATCTTTTTCTTCTCTGATTCAATTTCGGCTCGCTTCTCCATTCTTTTCCGAAGTTCAAGTTCATAGAGCTGGGACTTCAAAAGCTGCATTGCTTTCTCTTTATTCCCGAGTTGCGATCTTGACTCAGAGTTCTCGATCACAATACCAGAAGGTTCGTGTCTCAATCGAACTGCAGTTTCGACTTTATTTACATTTTGTCCTCCTTTACCTCCAGAACGAAACGTTTCAAAAGTTATATCTGCGGGATTTATATTAATCTCAATAGAATCATCTACAAGCGGGTAAACATATACTGATGCAAAAGAAGTATGGCGTTTGGCATTCGAGTCAAATGGAGAGATACGCACCAATCGATGAACACCATTTTCTCCTTTCAAATAGCCGAAGGCGAAGTCACCATCAAATTCGATCGTAACTGTTTTGATTCCTGCAACGTCTCCTTCCTGGTAATTTAATTCCTTCAGTTTGTATCCGTTTTTCTCTCCCCACATCGTATACATTCTCATAAGCATACTTGCCCAATCACAACTTTCAGTTCCTCCTGCTCCAGCTGTGATCTGCAAAACTGCATTCAAACTATCTTCTTCACCTGAAAGCATGTTCTTCAGTTCCAGCTCTTCGATCTCTTCGATCACTTTTGAATATAGTTCATCGATCTCCTCTTCTGAACCCGAACCATCCTGAAAAAATTCGATGAGCACTTCAAGATCATCCAGTTTATTGGATAGGTTTTCACAAGACTCCACCCAAAACTTGAGTTGTCTTGTCTTTTTCAATAAAACCTCAGCTTTATTCGGATCATCCCAAAAAGTAGGGTCCTGAGCAGCTAACTCATTTTCATGGATCATTCGTTTCTTCTCCTCGATATTCAAGTATCCAACCAAGTCATCAACTCGTTGTCTCGCTGCTTTTAATTGATCATTGTTAATCATGGCTGCAAATTTAAACAAATGAGGATAATTTGATCAGAGAAAAGTTCTGATTCCAACTATTTTCCACTTTAACACCTTTGAGTTTAAAAATATTACTAACTTAGATTTCAATTCATTACGAAAGTATGAACCGACAAAACCTAACACCAATAAAAAAGTCTACTCATAGAGGTTATCACCAAATGGATTTTGATCATTCATTCAATACAGTACCACTAAAGAAATCTCTGCAACAATTGAGAACTACCCCCCCAGCAAATTTATTGCCAAACTAAATAGACTTACCCCTAAAAGTGAATTATTAGAACCGCCTTGACATCACAGTATAGCGCTAAAAAACTATACACTCAATTTTATAATTCACTTAATGAAACAACAATGAAAAAAATAATAAAACAAGTAGGAAACACGTTCCTACTGTTGACAACATGCGGTCTATTTTCCGCAGGCATTAATGCTCAAACACAAAACACAGGAAATAATCTTTGGTCTTTTCCGCCTAATTACTTTGATCAGCAAAATCTAATAACACCTCTCCCCGAAGGACTAAATCCATTTGATGATTATAACGGAGCCCCATCAACCAATTCGCATAATGTGGTGCGTGACATGGATGGAAATATTCGATTCTTTGTGGTCGATGAACGGGTTTTCAACAAAGAAGGAAGACTAATTGATAGAATGTATAGTGGCGGAGTAAGCAGCATCAAAGGAGCTGCGGAAACATTGATTTTACCATATCCTGGAGATTGTCAAAAATACTACATTTTTGCTACAGGTAGACCCAATTATGGATTGACGGGTCAAAAGGAACCTTTCTATTCTATAGTAGACTTGTCTGCCCAGAATATATATGATTCAAATACCACAGGAGCTTTAGAATATACGAACTCTGGAAATGCAACATCAATAGCTGATATAACACCTACATTTTACGGTGATGATTTGCCGAGTGCAATTGACAAGTTTGGTAATATCTTTTTTGCTGCAACAAAAGAAAATTGTTCTGGTGAAAGATTCGTTTTTGTTTCTTCTGAATTTGGGATTCATAAATACATTTTGGATGAAAATGGATTGAATTATTCAAACGAATTTATTCCGTTTGACCTACCCTCGACGTTCAATCAGATTAAAATGCGCAGTGGCATGGAGGTCATTGAACTAAGTAATGGAAATTACCGAATTGCTGTTGGTCATGCTTCTATCCAAAATGGAGTAAGAGGCACAGCTCTTTTTACTGCAGAATTGAATGGACAAGGTGTATTAATCCCAAACTCTCAAATATCAGTTTTTCTTGAGAACGATGGTGTTGGAACAATCGAAACACAAGCTTACATCCACGGTTTAGAGTTTTCTCCCGATGGGAGCAAGTTATATATTACTCATAACACTAACAACAATAACCCTTATCCAATTGAATATTTTGATTTTGATAACGCTGGTATTAATCAGTTACAACCTCTGATTGTACCGAATGATGATGATTTCCATATGTCGCAAATGGAAATTGATATAGATGGAGACTTGGTTTTGGTGACTAATGATCGCATTGCGGCACTTGAAAACCCCAATACTCCTGACGTTAACAATTGGGTGAATATAAAAGTTCCTTTTTCGAGCACATATCAAGCCAACGACGAAGGAACAAATACAACAAACACGACTGTCGCAAGAGCAATAACTTCATACATTTTTCCGGATCAGGTTGGAGGTATGAATTACACTGAACACTTAACATCCAACCTGGCATGTTTAGGCGAAACGAACTCATCAAACACATGGTCTCCTGGAAATGGAAATAACCCTTTTGGCTCAATTAATGGCGATGTCTATATTGATGGAGACTTAACTATACCAGCAGGAACCAATATCCAGATCAACGATATGACATTTTATTTCTCTCCTGGTTCTAAACTCATAGTGGAGAGAGGTAATACGAACAGTAATACAAATGGTGCACGATTAGCACTAAACAACACTACCTTGACAGTTGATGATCGATGTTCCAAAAATGCAATGTGGAATGGGGTTCAAGTGCGCGGTTATAATACGCAAAATCAGTCACCTTTGTCAACAACAAATCAAGGATGGTTGCGCATGTTTAATAATTCAAGAATTGAACATGCCTATATCGGTGTTGCAACAACAATATATGATAGTCAATCAAACTTTCCTTTTAGACCTGGACAATTTGATTTTAGTGCAACAGGTGGTATTATCCAAGTTTCCAACAGTACTTTTTATAATAACCGCCAAGATATATTGCTGCAAGGTTACCAGGCTCCAAACGGTAATGACAATCTTATGTATGCAAGAAACTGTGAGTTTATAACTGACGGACTTTTAAATGATGTATCGGTTTATCCATTAGGGCATATCACATCTATAAGTAATGTAGGACTGGATTTATTTGGAAATGATTACATAAATTTAACTCCTGATCTTTATGACTTCAATAAGCAAGGTGCGGGTGTTGTTGCAATTAATTCTCAATTCAAAATTAAAGCGAGGTGCCAGGGGATAATTCCAATTGGTTCATCTTGTAACAATTTTGATAGAAGTAAGTTTCAGAATCTTTATTTTGGTGTGTACTCTTTGTCAAGTATAAGTGGTCGTAAAACAACTATAGATAGAAGTTTATTCGTTAACAACTATTTTGGTGCTCTACTTGGAAATGATGATTATGCAGAAGTAACGAGAAATGATTTTGAAGTTTATCGCTCAGCGGCACCAAATGAAACATTCAGAACATATGGGTTGTTCTTAGGTAGCTGCGACGGATATCAGGTAGAAGAAAATACATTTACTGAATATAATGATCCCAATGTAAGTACTCCTGGGAATACTTATGGTGTAATAGTTAATAATTCAGGCACTGAAGATAATTTAATCTACCGTAATGAATTCTTCGATTTGAGAGTAGGGTCCCAGGCTCAGGGTATCAACGGATATAACACTGTTGCAAATCAGCCTCCTACATTAATTAAAGGGCTTCAATTTAAATGTAACCACTATTACAATGATATTTACACCGCGGACATAGCTGTAACTTCAGGTTTAATTAGAAGAGAACAAGGAGATTGTGATCCTACGTCAAACCCTAATGCGACGGAAAAACCAGCGGGCAATAGGTTCAGTCATTCGGGTAACTTTCCTACCAATGATATTGCTGTAAATTTCAATGTAGTTGACTTTGAATATGCACATCATGCAGATCTAATAACTACCCCTATTGATTATAGTGTAAACAAAGTAGCACTCAATTATTGTGCTTCTCTTGGCAATGATCCTAATAATCCAGACGACCCTGTTTATTTCGATGAGGAGAACTCTTGTCCTTCAAGAATCATCGAGTTAGGTCCTATAGGTGTCGGTCCACTCTTACCATTATTTAAGGGAAAGCTGGATTCGCTAAAAGCGGTGATTGCTGAAAAAGAAAGTGTAATAGATGATAACCAAACAGCTTTTCTAATTAACTTGATTGGTTCTTCCAATAACGGCAACATTAAAAATACGCTATTGGATATTTCACCGTATCTATCTGATGAAGTTTTAATTCAATATATCCTTTCAAATCCACCTATGGGACATCTAAAACAAGTGGTTCTTGCCAACTCTCCCCTCTCGGATGACGTTATGAATGTACTGGAAAGTATCAATGTTTCGAATGGAATTATGAATCAGATTAATAATGTGCAGTTCGGTAAATCAGAAAGAGATCGTTTAATTAGTGATATTAATTACGATCGAACGGAGCGTACTTTACTTCTTAATCAAACAATACGTCTTGTTTTAGAAGATACTATAATGCCAGGCAGACTTGATACTGTTGCCGTTTTACTCAAAGAAGAGAGTAGAAAGCGTAAAAAAGAACAATTATGTGATGTTTATTTCTGTGACAAGGATTCAGTTAATTTCGATAATACACGAGCTGAGCTGGAGCTACAGCATGGTTACAACAATTACATTAAGGTAGCTGAATTGAACGAGGTTTTATCGACAAAAACTGGAACTGTAAAAACAGATACGTTGCGAACGGATACAGGCCTCAGACAAAATGTAGAAAATGTAGCATACGATCAGTTTGATCGAATCAATTCAGTCCGTGGAGAAGCCCTTCTTTCTCTTTATCTGGACTCTTTGTTTCAGCCTTACGTAGAGCCTTTGCTTACAGGGGGTTCAAACAAATCATTTGATATTGAAGAATCTAATGATAGACAAAGTACTCCTTCAATGAAATTGTTCCCTAATCCATCAAAAGGATCACAGGTTACAGTGGACTTCGATGTCGAGGCTTACGAAAACCCAATTATCGAATTAGTGGATATTTCAGGTAAAAGAATAACTGATTGTATTATTGAATCAAAAATCGGCGCCAAGATAAACACTGATCATTTAGAGGCTGGAATTTACTTCGTTAACCTCTTAGATAATGGTAATTTTATTGAAACACAAAAGCTAATTATCCAATAAATAAAGACAATCCCCTGCGCATTTAACGCGCAGGGGTATTTTATCAAGTGAAATCTCATTTAATTTACATATTATTCGTATTCTTGATATGCCCAACTACTAGCTTAGGGCAAAAGTTATTTCATCAAGACATTTATTATGGTGGAGTGACTGCGTCTGGGTTTAGTACCGGCGTCGGTGCTTGGTGGCCTGAAGATACTATTACAGTTAATATTGAACCAGGAAGTACTATTAGAAATGCCTGGATGTTTGTATATACCTTGGGTTATCCAGACGAGCTATCTATTGTTTTAGATGGAGAACTGGTTCAAATTGATACTAATGTAAACAAGATAAGTACTTTTTTAAATCCCCTCCCTCAATCACATCCAGTTAGATTGTACGCTGTGGATATTTCAAATTTAGTTGAACCTAACCAAACAGAGTATCCCATAGAATTACTTGCAGTAGGTCAACCTGAAGTTAATTGGGGCTGGTGGTCCCCAGTTTTATATATAGAGTATGAAAATTCAGGTTTAGATAAAATAACAACATCGTTGTGGTATAATGATTTAGACATGATTGGTCTTGAAATCTATAACTTTAGCGGCCTTAATAATATAGAATTCTCTCAGGATATAGGGTTGTCCATATTTACAGATAGGGTAGTTTGGCAGAATCCTTATGACATTTTTATTAACAACACACAAATCGGAGAATTTAACCAAAACGACAGTTATAATACTAGTACTCCGGCAGTTGGTGTACAAGGTCATTTTTATTATCAAAACAGTGAGCTTTTTGGTTTAGGAGATGATGTGCCTAATACCACTATGTACGGATCTGATGGTATTGCTGTAATCAATACTTATCTAAGTAATGGAGATACAGGTTATGAATTAAAAATGGAACAACACCAAAATCCATCATCTCCAACAAACAAAGCAATCAATTTGATTTTCCCACACGCCTATACCACACCCTGCGATACGTTCTCGACTGAAATAATAGCAGACACTGCTGTTTGTGCAGGAGATTCTCTACAACTTTTTGCCAGTGGAGGGAACAATTATGAATGGTTAAATGCTTCAGGAATGGATAATCCGAATATCTCAAACCCAAAAGTTTCACCCGATAGTTCGCAGCTCTATGTCGTAAGAATTGAAAATGCACCTGGATGTTACAGAACGGAACAGGTTTTAGTAAAGCTTCATGAAAATCCAATCATTGATTCTATCAGAATAACACCCGAAACATGCGGAGATGAAAATGGAGAGGTCAAGGTTTGGAAAAGTGGGAACGCTCCTTTTACGAATATCCTAGGAGCTACCTCTCAATCAAGTGGTACATTTAGTAATCTTATTGGAGATACTTATAACCTTGAAATAGTGGATGATAATGGTTGCTCAGTTGATACAACAATTACAGTTCCTATTGAAATTGACGTAGAAGCTGGATTTAATACCAGCCCTGAAAGTGGTTTTGAGCCTCTCTCGGTTGATTTAATCAATACTTCGCAAAACGCTACAGACTATGAGTGGTTTATTGACGATTCAATTTGGGATAATTCTGTAAATACTTCTGCCTATTTTGATTCCACTGGAAATTATCAGGTTACCTTATATGCATACAACAATCGACCAGAATGTGTTGATAGTGCATCATTCACGATTATTGTTAAAGATACCATCTTTGCTCGCATACCTAATATTATCACTCCAAATGATGATGGAGTAAATGACGTTTTTACCATTGATGTTCGAAGAGCTGAGCAAATTGAAGCACAGTTTTTCAATCGGTGGGGAAATGAAGTTAACAGTGCTATTCAGAAAAGTAATGGTCTGCAACAAACCATTCCGTTATGGGACGGTAAAACATCGGAAAACAAATCAGTAACTGAAGGAACATATTTTTATACAATTACAATCACATCAGTTACCGAAAAAAAATATAAATTTCAAGGGCATGTGCAGGTGAGTTATTGATTGCGGTTTTTTAGCAAAAGAAAAAACGCATCAACTGATCTAAATACACCTTCATCCACATAATATTTTATCACTTTTAAATCCTTTCTCTCAGAAATATTTTACATTTGAATTCAAAATTAGAGAAGAAATGAATATTCCAGCTGATTTAAAGTACACGAAAGATCACGAGTGGTGTAAAGTTGATGGTGATACATTGACAATTGGTATTACTGATTTTGCTCAGAGTGAATTAGGTGATATCGTTTTTGTTGAAGTTGAAACTGAAGGAGAAGAACTTGATAAAGAAGAAGTTTTTGGAACGATCGAGGCCGTTAAAACAGTTTCTGATCTCTTCATGCCAGTAAGCGGTGAGGTTATTGAGTTCAACGAAGAACTTGAGGCTAGTCCTGAAGTTGTGAACAGTGATCCTTATGGAGAAGGCTGGATGATCAAGGTAAAAGTTAGTGACCAAAGTGATCTTGATGATCTTTTAGATTCAGCGGCATACAAAGATCTGATCGGTTAATCCGTTTTGTTACGCTTTATACTTCCAAGTTCGATCTGGACGATACTTGTCATCACTGTTAGTTTGATACCTTCATCTAGCTTCGATGCAGATCAATTCAAGATCGAAGGTTTAGACAAGATCATACATACGTTTATGTACACCACATTAACGTTATTTTGGACCACTGGATTAAAACGGCAGTATAAATCAGTCAAAGTGAGAAAATACGCCATGCACATTGCTTTAGCTGGCGGCTTTTTGATCAGCGTGATTATTGAGATCTGTCAGGAATATTTAGTGTACAGTCGATCTTTTGAGTGGCTGGACTTGATTGCTAATGGAATTGGTTGTATTTTTGGGGTACTACTTTTTAAGTTGATTTACAATGGATCGTACAAATAACTAAGGTATGATTTTTGTAGCTAATTAAGGAAAACGCATATTATGGAAAGTAAGAAAAATCCAGAAGTTGATAATGAACGGTTGAAATTACCGCTCATCTTTTTAGGTTTCTTTATCATTGGAAGTGTCATCACACTTTCATTTTCGTTCAAGACGCCAGTTATAGTTGAAAATTCTGGTCGTGATCAACGAGACAAGTCTGATATCCCAGAAGAGGTGATCGAAATTGATCAACCAAAAGAAGAGCCAGTAGTACAAGAAGTGCCTGAGCCAGAGGTTACCCCTCCACCTTCTGAAGATATTGTAGTTGAAGAAAACGTGGATGAGGACGAGGATATCGTTGTTGAAACTCCACCAATTGATATTGAGCCAGAACCAGAACCAGAGCCTGAAGCCCCAATTGTTGAGTATCCAGATAAAGAGGCAACTTTCCCAGGTGGTGCAGCGGCTATGAAAAAGTACTTAGCTGAGAATATTCAGTACCCTGAGATCGCGATGGAATTAGGTGATCAAGGTAAAGTATATGTTGAGTTCGTTGTTAACCGTGATGGTAGTATCGAGCAAGTGAAGATCATGCGAGGAGTTTCGAAAGAGATCGATAGAGAAGCGAAACGAGTTGTTCGTTCAATGCCAAAATGGACTCCTGCTGAATCAAGTGGTGAGGCTGTAAGAGCACGTTGTAGAATTCCAATCAACTTCGTACTTCAATAAGCGATTTTTATTACATACAAAATACTAAAGTCTATCTTCGGATAGACTTTTTTTGTACCATATATTATACTATCTTGGTTGCTCAAAATCCGTTGATCTATGTGGACACCCGAACAGATAAGTAGTTTTGTCGATCTGACAAGTTTGAATTCATTCGATTCAGTAAAAAGCATTGAATCTTTTCTTGCTCAAACAAGATCTTATCAAGACAAAGGCTTCAAAGTTGCTGCTGTTTGTTTTTACCCTAATTTTGCTCAGCAAGCTGTATCCGCTCTCAAAGGAACCGGAATTAAAACAGCTGTAGTAGCAGGATCATTCCCATCTTCTCAAAGTTTTTTAGCCACGCGATTAAATGAATGCGAGCTGGCACTAGAAGCTGGTGTAGATGAAATAGACATCGTATTAAACCTTGGCGCTTTTGCTGATGGTAACACCGAACAAGTCGTGGAGGAGGTTCGAGCATTTAAAGGCTTAATGCCTAACAAAACCTTAAAGGTTATTCTCGAAACAGGCTATCTCGAAACAGCAGATAATATAGCTCTTGCATCAAAGCTCGCAATAGAAGGTGGAGCTGATTTTATAAAAACGTCCACAGGAAAGGATTTTCCCGGAGCATCACTCGAAGCAGCTCAGGTTATGAGTCAACAGATCAAGAAACATCATGATTCAACTGGTAAACTTGTAGGCTTGAAGATCAGTGGAGGAGTAAGAACAAAGGAACAAGCGGAAGAATACATAAAAGTCGTCCAAGAAATTTTAGGAGAATCATTCATACATCCTGACACATTTAGAATTGGAGCAAGCTCTTTAATGAAAAACCTTGTGAATTCTTGATGAGCGAATTGCAAGAAATATCAAATTTACCTGTTCAGGCAGCAATTCATGCTAGTCGTGAGATCATGGCTATTTATAAAGATGAGTTTGAGCGGATAGAGAAAGAAGATGGAAGCCCTGTGACAGCTGCAGACTTTAAATCTTCAGAGGTATTGAGATCCTATTTGAACCAAACCGATATACCGATCACCGGTGAGGAGCGAGAAAAAGCACCTTTTTCAACTCGTAAAACATGGGGAAAATGCTGGTGTATTGACCCACTGGATGGCACAAAAGAATTCATTCGTAAAAATGGAGAATTCGTGATAAACATCGCGCTGATCGAAAACCATAGATCAGTTTTTGGTTTGATCGCATCTCCGGTTCAGGAAAAGATCATTCTGGGTGGACCTGATCTAGGAGCTTATGAATTTTCTTTTTCGGATGCTCAAAACTATTCGAATTGGAGAAAGCTAAAACCATTACATCCTATAGTAGATCCGATAACCGTTATTTCTTCAAGAAGTCATTATACGGGTGATATACTCTCTCTGATCCATCGCATCGAAGAAAATTATAACAAGTTTGAATCGATCAAAATGGGTTCAGCATTAAAGTTTTTTCATTTAGTGAATGGTAAAGCGGATGTATATCCACGATTTGCTCCTACAATGGAATGGGATATTGCTGCTGGTCAGGCGATTTTCGAAGCTATTGGTGGTGCGATAATTGATATTGTTTCAGGTGAACCACTCACATATAATAAGGAAGATCTAAAAAACCCATTCTTTATTGCTTATAACAAACATGTTCCTAAAAACATTGTATTTTCGGAACAAGACTAATATGCTCAATAGGCTCTCATATCTTCTTTTTACGATCATTCCTTTTTTTGGTCTGAGTCAAGAGCATTTGCTGGCTCCAATAAGTACTTCAGCAAAATCTAATTACATCTTATCAGGAGAAGGCAAAGCAATTCAAAACGGTTATTTCCCGATCACCAATTCTGAAGCAAACATCTCTCTTGAAGACAAGGATAGCACCAGAGGTTGGTTTTACCGCAAGTTGTTCCAGGAACATTTCGTTCAAAAGGACTACAATCACTTTTTTCTGGCCGTTGATCCGATCGTGAATATTGCAGGAGGAGATGAACGATTACAGAATAACGATGAGTTCCTGTTTCGAAATACGAGAGGAGCCCAGGCAATGGGACAGTTGGGGAAAAAGTTCACTTTCTATACCGCTTTTTTCGAAAATCAAGCACGATTTGTAGATTACAGAACCAACTATTTTGAAAGCCGAGGTGAGCAACGATTCAATGGTGTTGAATATGTTTCCTCAAACGCTGTTATTCCAAACGGAGGCCGAACAAAACCATTTAAAACAAGTGGATTTGATTACGCCTCTTCCGTCAGTTATTTAGAATTTAAGCCGATAGAAAGCCTTACCTTACATTTAGGTAATGACCCTTCTTTTATTGGATGGGGACACCGCTCCATGTTACTTTCAGATAATTCATTCAATTTTACTCATCTTCGGTTGAAATGGCAGATCTTGCCTTGGTTGGACTACACCGTGTTGAGAGGAAAACAACTAAATCTTCTTCGAAAACGAATTACAGATCTTGTTGAGCCTCCATTTGAGCGAAAAGGTATCGGTATTCATTACCTCACTGTTAAACCGATCGAATCGTTGTCAATTGGTTTGTTCGAATCCTCCATCTACTTGAGGGATGAAGCATTATCCGACAATCGAGTAAGTGGATATTTCTACCAACCTATGATCGGATTAAATACAGCCATTATTGGTCCGGAAAATGGAGAGGTGCGAAACTTTTTTGGACTCAATTTGGGGTGGCGATTTCTTTCAAATCACATGACATACGCTCAGGTGATAAGTGGGGATCTTTCCAGTGATCAATACGGTTTACAAATTGGATATCGAGGCAATAACTTGTTTGGAATTAAAAACCTCAATGTTCAAGCTGAATTCAATAAAGCCACTGATCGCCTTTATGCAGCACGAAATCGAAGAATGGCCTACACTCATTTTAATCTTCCCTTAGCTCATACCTTAGGAAATGGATTCGATGAAGCACTCTTCAAAATTGGGTATAGATGGAAAGGTATTTACCTCAATGTTTCGCACATCTATTATAGCGCAAATGAAATGATGCAATTTAAGACTGCGCTATTTGGTTCGAAAAGTGACTTCGTTCAAAATACTCCAGAGGTAGTTCATCTTTCTTCTGTTGAGATCGGTTATTTAATGAATCCAAAAACACGACTAACTGTTTTCGCAGAAGCGACATATCGACAATCAACCAGTGATCTCAATGGAAATATTAATCATGGGTTGATCTTCCTCGGACTTCGATCAGATCTCTTTAATAGTTACACCGATTTTTGATGAGAAAACTATTCTACATATTGATCTTTATTGCTTCAAGTGTTGGAGGATTCGCTCAGGACACAATTGTTAGTGTTTCCCAAAAAGGAGAGACAGGAATGATAAATTCCGGATACATTCACCGATGTCGATTTACAGGCTTTCTAAATGAAGATACTCGTTTTCGATTCCCTTCGATAAATGGAAGTGTATTACCTTCCCATAAGAACTGTTATATCTACATTGGGAAATCTCTAGTTTCCAATAACACATCTGAATTCAATCAAGAACTGAACATCTTCCCTACCGTTGATCTCCTGGGGTCACAATTTGGTAAAGAAAGCATTGGATCATTCAGAGGTTCTCTTGGTGTAGGAATTACTTTTCAAGCTAATGAGAAATGGCAAGGTCGCGCTATATTTAATATAGGTTCATCTCTACAAAGCGAAAATGCCGATCCATTCAACAGTATCTTGAACAACTCCTTTTACAGAAGTTCAGATAGTGCTTCTGCATTGATCTTTCAGCCTAGAGCAAGGATTAGTTATAAACCAATACGATTTATAGAATTGCAAACAGGTGTCGATCATCACTTCATTGGAGAAGGAAATCGATCCATGTTACTCAGTGATTTTGGTGCCCCACGACCATTTTTTAGAATGAGCTCTGAATTCTGGAAGATCGAATTCACGAATATATACCAGTTACTACATGAAAATGTTGGCGGACAACGAATCAATAAGTTCGCAGCTTCTCACCTACTCGACTTTCATGTAACACGAAGTTGGAAGATTGGAGTATTTGAATCTGTTGTTTTTGCACCACAAGACACACTCTTAAATCGAGGGTTCGAAGTAGAATATCTCAATCCGTTTTTATTCTACCGACCAACAGAGTATAGTATTGGCTCACAGGACAGATTGCTGATCGGACTAAACACTTCTTATCAGTTTGATAATATCATGTTATATGGTCAGTTTGTAATTGACGATTTTGTATTGGATGAACTTGTCAACCGAACACGATGGTGGGCTAACAAATACGGTGGGCAGTTTGGAATTAAGTCCAGTTCAGAGATCGGATACAAAGAATTCAGATGGTTGAGTGAGATCAATTTTGCGCGACCATTCACCTATTCCCATTTAGCAGATGTTACGGTTTATGGTAATCAGGGGATGCCGCTGGCTCATCCGTTAGGAGCTAATTTCGTGGAGTCTTTCTCAGAAGCTCGTTTCTTCTTTACTGAACGATTATCAGTTGGCGCTACATTCATGTTTGCACAACAAGGAGGTCAAAATGCGAACGATTCAACTTCGTTTGGGGCAAATATTTATACGCCATACACCAAAAGACCTTATGAATACGGATATAAGATCGGTGGAGATGGCAAACTGAATCGTATGAGAGCAACCGTTGAACTAAATTATAATGTTTCTCAAAAACTGAGGATTAATGCATTTATCAAACCAGGAGTCGAGGTGCGTACGCTTGATAATCAGCCGTCTGTCACACTTCCGTTCCTGTTTGGAGGAATTCGAACCCAATTATGGAATGAACGATCATTCACATTTTAATTTATACGATATTCGTAATTAGAACGCTACTAGAAAAAAACAACTTCTTATGAGTGAAGTACTATCAACAAATGGTTTACGCAAAGAATACAAGGATACGATTGCATTGCGCGACCTGAGCATTACTGTAGAAAAAGGTCAGATCTTTGGCCTACTTGGTCCAAATGGAAGTGGGAAAACCACCACACTTGGGATTCTCTTAGGAGTGATAAAACCAAAGAAAGGTACATTTAGTTGGTTCGGGAATGGTCAGAAAGATGAAAACCGAAAAAACATTGGTGCCTTACTGGAAACACCTAATTTCTATCCCTATTTGAATGCGGTAGATAATTTGAAGATCGTAAGTAAGATCAAGGATGTAAAAAACTCAGAAGAAGCGATCGAACGCGTTCTGAAAAGAGTGAACCTCTGGGAAAGAAAAAAATCCAAGTTCAAGACTTATTCATTAGGTATGAAACAACGATTAGCGTTGGCATCGTGTATGCTTGCCGATCCAGATGTGCTTGTACTTGATGAACCAACAAATGGTTTGGATCCGCAAGGTATCGCCGAGATCAGATCATTGATCATGGATATTGCCAAAGAAGGAAAAACGATCATCATAGCATCTCACTTACTTGATGAGATCGAAAAGATGTGTACACATGTTGCCATTATGAAATATGGAGAACTACTTCAAGTAGGTACATTGGAAGAGATCATGACACAAGATCGTATGCTGATGATCAAAGCTGATGACCTGGACAAAGCAAAGAAAGTTATTGACACCACAGATCATATTTCGATCATAGATGAACCAGTTGGAGAATTACTCATCGCTGTTGATGAAAAGTATTCGAATGCTGAGATCAACAAGCTTTTCGCCGAAAATGAAGTCTATCTGTCCGGACTGCGTGACCACAAGAAGAATTTAGAATCAACGTTCCTAGAAATTGTAAAATAATGAAGAAACTACTCGCTATAGAATTAATTAAACTTTCGAAGCTAAGATCACTTAGAGTTATTCTCCTAATATATTTTGGGTTAGCTCCTTTAATCGTATACGGTTTTTATTCATTCTTCAATACGTTTATGGGACCATTGATGGCAGTTTCAGGACAGACTGGAGAATGGAATCCATTTGTCTTTCCCGATGTCTGGGGATTCGTGACTTGGAGTTCTAGTTGGTTCAACATTCTCATTGGGGTAATTGTAGTTATCGTAATGACTAATGAATATAGTTATCGAACTTTAAAGCAGAATATTATCGATGGAGCATCTTTTAAGGAGGTGATCATCGGCAAGTTTTTCATAGTCTTCATTCTTTCTACTATTGTAACACTTTACACCCTTATTTTAGGAATAATATATGGAGCTGCTAATTCCGAAACTATGGATATTTGGAATGGAATCAACGATATTCCAAAGTACTATTTTCAAACGATCTGTTATTTTAGTTTTGCCTTTTTCTTTGCCTCAGTATTGAAGAAACCTGCTGTTTCAATTATCTTTTTTATCGTCAGCTTTATTGCAGAGTTTATTTTGGGGCAATTCTTGAAGGCGGGAGGTTTAGAGCAAGTGTATGCCTTTTTTCCTTTGAATTCATTCTCTAACCTCGTTCCAATACCGATATTACAAGAAGCAATTAAAATGGCTGAGGAAAGAACAGGTGAAACCCCATTTATACTTGAGAATTCAACTAATTTACTTGTCTGCCTATTCTACATGACTTTATTCTTCTTGATCTCGCTGTGGGTGATCAAAAGAAGGGATTTGTAAGAAGTAGTATAAGGATTACTCAGAAATCATCTGGAATAGCTCGTCAAGATTTGGAGCAATGATCACTTCAATTCTTCTGTTCTTGGCTTTGTCGAATTCATCCACTGGGTGAAACTTAGAACGACCCGAAGCTGATAAGATCGCTGGATTGATATCCGTATTGTCGATCATAATGTTTACAACAGATGTAGCTCGAAGTACTGAAAGTTCCCAGTTATCCTTAGGGTGAGATCGACTACTTAATGGATCACTGTCTGTATGCCCTTCAACGATGATCTCTAATTCATCATCACCTTGAACAGCTTCAGCTAATTGAATGACTGCTTTGCGACCTTCTGGTTCAACAGCTGTACTACCTGATGCAAAAAGAAGCTTTGCCTCCAGGCTGACATAGATCTTACCATCTCGTTCTTCAACTGTCAGACCTTTGTCTTCGAAACCTCTTAGTGCCTGAGCAATTTTCGCTTCAAGGGCTTTCACGGCTTCATCTTTACGACTGATCATTTCCTCGAGTTCAGCAACACGCTGTTCTCTTGCTGCCAACAATCGCTGCTTATTCTTCAGTTCTTTCTCTAATTCTAAAAGTGCATCTTCCTTGCGTTGAGTTTCGATGATCTTTGCTTCAAGATCAGCGCGCATTCTCGCCAATTCTCTGGCATCCTTGCTTTTGATATCTTGCAGTTGCTTTTCCACGGTAGACGAAACATTAACCGCTTTGTCGTATTGAGCTTGCAATGATCTTAGATCTTGTCCTAATTGAGAAGTGTCCTGTTTTAATTGCTCAATATCTTTTTGCATCAACTCATGCTGCGCTTCAAGGGTTTTGACTTTCGCCTCGTTATCTAGCGCAGAGGTTTTATACTTCTTCAACTCCTCTGAACACGATTTTTCTTTGGCTAAGAGATCGTTATATTTCTTTGCTGGAACACATGACGCGATAACCAACAACGCACAACTTGCAAAAATGAATTTACGCATAACACTACCTTTTGATTATAACAAAATTCGGTAAAGCAAGTGCTTTATATGGAGTGGAGTCGATTTTTTTTAAACACCTTCTTATTAATAAAGAAACTATTTGGGATATCTGATCATAAACCAAAGGGGAGCTCCTCCACCCGAATCTTCCCAGGTATGGTAGATTTCGAACCCGTATCGGAGGTAAACATCTCTGTTTCTTGGTACAGAGGTTTCCAGTAGAATCGGCAACTTAGCTTCATCCGACCAGTTGAAAATTTGATCCTTTAACTCATAAACTGCCTGTCCACCCGATTTCGTAACTCCTAAAAACCAGAAGTACAGGTGTTCACCTTTGTACCGGTGCTTTTTTAAATAAGATTCTCTACCCAGAGTTTGAAAAACTTTCTTCGGCGGGATCGAAAAAGCAAATTTGATCTCGTATAGGATTTCCTTTAGATTTGACTTTCCTTCATTCGATTTAAAACACAGCGCAACACCTTCTGAATTTGAAGATAAAAAGGACCCATTTCTATTGAGCGCTTTGGTAAATGCATAATCTGCTAGCCTGCTGATCTTCTTTTTTCGATTACCTCCGTCACCAATTACTATGTTCACACTCGGATTTGCATCAAAAGTTTCAGTGATTAGGTTTACCGCTCTAGCCCTTTCTTTTTCAGTCGCTTGGATCATATTGCAAAGCTATAAATTTCTAAGAATTAAATTTTTTTTGGGGTTGAGAAATCCAAAAGTAGATCTGTGGCGTAAATGAGTCAAACAAAAAAACACAAAGTGATGAAAAAACAATTTTTTAAACCCGTTTATGCCCTTTCAATATTAGCTGTATCAACAGGACTAATTTTAGGGTCATGTAAAAAAGATGAAGAAGAACCAGAGCCAACTCCAGAGCCAACTCCGGAAATGCAAAGTTCAACATACAACTACGAGTTCAATAATGGTCAAGTTGTAGCTTCTGCTGCATACGATGGAATGCACATGGACAACTTAACTGCAATGATGGAAGTTGAGGAGGTTTCTGCTAACGAAACGATGATCTCTGTTACGTTGATGAATACAGTTGATGGAGAAACATATATGATCCATGCACATGATGCTGCCGATCCTGCGAATACACCAAATGGGACTCCATATGATGAGACACCAAATGGAAATGTATTTACTCAGATGGCTAATGGTAATGGTGGAGATGTAACCGTATCTCAAACAGTAAGTATGTCGTATTCAAGTATTGTAAATGATTATGAAGGATTCTTCGTAGTGCACGATCCACTTCAAACGTTAAGTACAGTAGATATTTCTACATACCTAATTGTGGGAAGTTTTGCACGTACTCAAGCAGCTTCAAACTTGTCCTCAATGACTTATAACTATGACTTCAATACAGGTCAGATCGATCCGTCATATGCTTACTCTGGATCACATGCAACTGATCTTGGAGCAACATTAAAAGTTCAAGAGTTAGCTGATGGAACAAGTAGAGTTTCTGTTTCTTTGATGAATTCAATTAACGGAGAAACATACATGGTGCATGCTCACGATCAAGCAGATCCGATGACTACACCAAATGGAACTCCTTATGATGAGACGCCAAATGCAGATGTACTAGCCATTTCAATTGATGGAAATGGAATGACAGCATACAACAATCAGATCAGTACAATGTCTTACGCTGATCTAACTTCAAACTACAGTGCGTTTTTTGTAGTTCACGATCCACTACAAGCGATCGATACTACAGATCCAACTACATACGTAGTGCTTGGCGTTTTCGCTGGGTAATCGGTAAGTAGTAGTGTATAATGGTGAAAAAGGGGTGTTTTGCGACATCCCTTTTTTTATATCCCAGGAAATCATATCACTTCAGCTATCGTATCGTTCTAATTTCCTATTTTTGAGGCGCTAATTGAAAGACAGAACATGAAATATATATTTTTGATCGTAACCGTATTGAGCGTTAACCTTTTAGCTCTCGCTCAGAAAGATGATCTCGACAAGGGATTGTACGCCACTATTAAAACAAATAAAGGTGAAATCTTTCTACAACTTTACCCTGAAAAAGCACCAATAACTGTCGCAAATTTTGTTGGTTTGGCAGAAGGTGATCTTGAAGTTTTTGACTCAATTGAACATAAAGAACCCTATTTTGATGGAATCGTTTTTCACCGTGTGATATCAGATTTTATGATCCAGGGTGGTGATCCTACAGGAACAGGGTCTGGAGGACCAGGATACAAGTTCTACGATGAAGCAGATAATGGGTTGGAGCACGGAAAAGGAGCCCTTTCCATGGCAAATGCAGGACCAAACACGAATGGTAGTCAGTTCTTTATTACGCACCTACCTACTCCTCACTTGAATGGGCGCCACACTGTTTTTGGTCAAGTGTTGGAAGGTCAGGATGTTGTAGATAAGATCGCTCAGGGAGACACCATGCTTGATGTTAATATCACACGAGTTGGATTAAAATATAAGTGGTTCTATAACCCAACAAAACAATTCAAAAAACATTACAAGAAAAAAACAAAGGCGATCGCAAAAGCGAAAGAGGAGAAAGAAAAGGCAGAAGAGGAACGCAAGAAAAAAGAGGCTGAGCTGAAAGAAAAGTATGCTGAAGAAGAAAAATTGCGATTAGAGAATGCCAAAAAAATGACGCCAGAGGAATACAACAAGTTCTTCTTTGAGGCAATGAAAAAAGTAGACAAAAAAGCACAGCAAACTGAGTCCGGATTGGTATATGTTGTCGATAAGAAAGGAAAAGGTCCTGTGCCAACGAAAGGTGATCTTGTTGAATTACATTACAAGGGTAAATTTGTTTATGGAGTGAAGTTTGATTCATCGATCGATCGAGGTCAGCCGTTAAAATTCGGTTATAAAGAAATGTCGTTGATCAAAGGTTTCGACGAAGGGATCGGACTGATTGGAGAAGGAGGAAAAGTAACACTTTACATTCCCTATCACCTTGCATACGGAAGCAGAGGAAGACCGCCACACATTCCACCGTATTCGGATCTTATTTTTGAGATCGAACTTCTTTCAGTAAAAATTGAAGATTAATGTTGAGACTTTTTCTTTTAGCGAGTTTACTTTTTTGTGCAGCTGCCGGATTCGCTCAGGAAAAAGTTGAAGTATTTGTCGTTGATATTCAAACCGAGGAACCGATCGCCTTTGTGAAGATCGGTGACGGTCAAACAGAACCTGTTCTCACCGATATTGATGGTAAAGCTGATGTTGAGGTTTACGCTGATCGAAGATATCGCTTCAGTTTTTTTGAATATCTGGATACGACACTTTCGGGTTCAGAATTGATGAATGATCCTGTTGTTTTGATGCTTCCCGACATTCAGTTGATGGATGAAGTTGTGATCACACCTGGTGAAAATCCAGCACATCGAATCATTCAAAATGCGATGGATCACCGAAAAGAAAATGATCCACTCAGAAACAATTCTTTTCGTTATAACTCTTATTCAAAGTTTTACCTCACCGGAGAATTAAACGAACATCTCGATCGTGATACCTTGACGGACACCAGCACGATCAAGACCTTAAATTTGCTGGATGAACAATATATTTTCTTAACCGAAACTGGAGCAACGCGTACTTTCTCTCCTCCAAGCTATGACAAAGAAGTAGTTACTTCCTACAATGTTTCCGGAGTGAAAGATCCGATGTTCGCCACGCTGGTAAACCAGTTCCAGTCATTTAGTTTCTATGACAATATCTTTACGATCAATCAGAAAGAATACATAAATCCTATCGCGCCAGGGGGATTGAGAAGATACCTATTCATTCTCGAAGATACGCTCGTTCACGATAATAAAGACACAACCTTTACGATCAAGTTTAGACCGAGAAAAGGAAAGAACTTTGAAGGATTGGAAGGTTATTTATTTGTGCACACCAACAACTGGGCGTTGGTAAAAGTGATCGCTTCACCATACGAGCAGGGATCGCTATTCGATATTAAAGTTATCCAATCTTACACGTTCCGAAATGATAAAAAATGGTTTCCGGACAAGTTGAGTACGGAGTTTAATTTCAAAGGACTTTCCATTGGGAAATACACAGATGCAATCGGAAGAAGTAATTTGTACATCAATGATGTGACATTCGACATAGACGTCGATAAACGATTTTTCAATCCTGTTCAGGTAGAGATCGATGAAGATGCAAAAGAAGATACCGTGAAACTTAATGAAGCGAGGGGGACAAATAACTCAGGGAAAGAGGCAAAAACATATACTGTGATTGACAGTATCAGTGATGAAAACAATTTGGGGAGAATGCTCGAAGTATTCAAGATCCTCTCAACTGGTAAAATCCCAATCGGTAAGTTCAGCTTGCCTATCGACAGGATCATTGACTTTAATCAGCAGGAAGGATATCGTCTTGGAGCAGGATTAGAAACAAATAGAAGGTTAAGCAAATGGTTCAACATTGGCGGCTATTTTGCCTATGGATTCCGCGATCAAGAATGGAAATGGGGAGGAGATCTCAATGTCAAATTCCAACAACGCAATGATATTGGTATGCAACTTCATTACAGTGAAGACTTGCTAGAACGTGGAGGGACAAATCTATTGAATGAAGGATTCAATTTAGTGGATCAGTCGGTATATCGTGACTTCTTCATCAATCGTTTAGATCGTCAGCGTAAAGGTCAGGTAACCTTTTCGGGGTATTTGAGACAAAATTTGAAATTATCTGTTTTCGGTAACTATAAAAGAATTTGGTTTACGGATGATTACGCGCACATTCCTCTATTTGATCCCGTATCAACCTCAACTTCATTTGATCTTGCTGAAACAGGATTAGAGGTCATGTGGAACATTCGCGAAAAGATCATGTTGGTGGATGGACAACGTGTTACGCTAAGTTCTAAGTACCCTCGATTAAAACTGAAAGCCGTAAAAGGTTGGAGAGGAATTGCTGAATCTGACTATGACTATTATCGCTTATTCTTTACGATCGATCAAGACTTTTCCATTCGTGGACTTGGTAAATTGAAGTTGTCCAGTCAATCTGGTTTGACGGTAGGAAATGTTCCATTAACCTTACACCAAGTTCAGCTGGGTACCGCACGTAACTGGAACTTATCCGTTGCGAATACCTTCGAGACCATGCAACCTGCTGAATTCTTTGCCGATCGACAAAGTTCGTTATTCATGCGTTTCACATTCTTACCGATCAAGTTAGCGAATTTCACTCAGCCGACATTCGTTGTTCACAGTGCCGCTGGAATTGGAATGATGGATAACAGAGCCGAGCATGTGAATTACGATTTCAACGTTGCCGAAGAAGGCTATTATGAATCAGGCTTGATCATTGAAAATCTTCTGGTTTCTGGATTTAACGGTTTTGGAGTTGGAGCATTCTATCGTTACGGACCGTATTCGTTTGATGAAGTTTCAGATAACTTTGTTTACAAACTTTCGGTTACCTTCAACTTTTAATTGGTCGTTCTTGCTTTCTCCCTTATTTTTATCCAAGATGTGGCGCGATGAACGAAATATCATATCGAAGTTAACTCCTTCAAGAGTTTGGAACGTCATACGTTTAAGATCCTCTTATTTTTTGGCTAAGCGATTCAAAAAGGTCGGTCAAAATGCTTTGCCTTATGCCGCGAGTATTGAGCCTACAACAGCATGTAACCTGGGCTGTCCAGAATGTCCGAGTGGATTAAAACAATTTACACGTCCCACGGGGAAACTTGATCTTAAGCTCCACGAAAAAATGTTGGATCAGTTAGGGAAGCAGCTCTTTTACATCAACTATTACTTTCAGGGAGAGCCGTTTTTACATCCACAATTTCTGGACCTCATCAAGGCGGCGCACAAACGAAAGATCTACACAGCAACATCAACGAATGCTCATTTTATTACGGAGTCCAAGGCTGAGGAGATCGTAAAGTCTGGGTTGGATCGAATGATCATTTCCATTGATGGCTTAACTCAAGACACATATGAGCAATACCGAAAGCAAGGAAAACTCGAGAAAGTACTTGAGGGAACCAAACACATGGTTGCCGCAAAACAAAAAATGCAACGTAAGACGCCTCATTTGATCTTTCAATTCCTTGTGGTCAAGCCAAACGAGCATGAGATTGATGATGTTTTCAAATTAGGAAAAAAGATGAAGGTGGATGAAGTACGACTCAAAACTGCTCAACTCTACGACTACGAAAATGGGAATCCGCTGATGCCGACCAATGAAAAATACGCGCGCTACCGTAAGACCAAAAGTGGCAAATACGTCCCTAAATACAACTTAAAAGATCACTGCTGGCGTATGTGGTCATCCACGGTTTTAACCTGGGATGGTAAGGTTGTACCTTGTTGCTTTGACAAGGACGCCAAACATGTTCTTGGCGATATCACTCAAACACCATTTAAATCGGTTTGGAATCATCCGCAATATGCTGCGTTCCGTTCACAGATATTTAACGATCGGGCCTCCATCGATATCTGCAAGAACTGTTCGGAAGGAACGAAGGTGTGGGCGTAGATATCATAACAGCTTCTCAGTAGTGCTGCCTATCCATGAGCTATGCAGCACAATCACACCCAACCATACGTGAATTTTGCTTAATCAGAAAAATATACTTATCTTTGACGTTAGTAACGTAAAGAGTAATTAATGATAAAAGGATTTGGCGATAAACAAACCGAAAAGATCTGGAATGGTAATCGGTCAAAGAAATTGCCAAACGAAATTCAGAATGTTGCCAGGAGGAAATTACGAATGCTGAATAACGCTCAAGAGGTTAATGACTTAAGAATTCCACCTGCTAACAGACTAGAGAAATTAAAAGGAGATTTAAAAGACTTTTATAGTATACGCATCAATAACCAATGGAGAGTTATTTTCCAATGGAAGAATAATGATGCTTATCATGTTGAGATTGTTGATTACCATTAAAATTAAGTGATATGGAAAAACTGAAAAACATACATCCCGGTGAAATTCTACAAGAGGAATTTTTAAAACCAATGGAGATTTCGGCATATCGTTTGGCTAAAGAAACGTTTATTCCTCAGACCCGCATTTCAGAAATTATCAAAGGAAATAGAAGGATTACAGCAGACACAGCATTACGTTTGGCAAAATTTTTTGGAACTACTGCTAAATTCTGGTTAGGTCTTCAAGACGATTATGATCTCGAAGAAGAGAAAGAGAATAAGGGGAAAGAAATTAACGATATCAAACCGATAGAGGGAAACGCCGCATAAAAACAAAATAGCGCCGATAGGACTCAAGGTTTGCGCTACTTTGCTTATTTTAGATCGTTAGCACAAATTAACTACCAATGAGAATAATTTTAATCATCAACATAGTTTTTTGCATAGTCAGCTGCTCAAAGGACAAAACTAATGCTATTGGTTATGATCCTAACTTTACTAATCTAGTGGATCACGACACCATATTTATTGGGGAGTGGAAAACAGCAAACCAAGGGGAAGAGTTTTACCTATATTTCGATATTATGATGAATAGTGAATCTCATTATATTTCTGATTATAAGTCTGATGTTCATCCTCCAACTGAAATAAACCGAATTGCAAAATACAACAACGGTCATATTTATTTAGAAGACAAAAAGAAAATGAATGTAGATCAGCACCCCCAATTTAGCAATGATACTGTGGAGCAATATAGCTCCAACGGACCGATCAAATATGTGTACTCTGCTGTAATGACTATTGACAACCACGTCCTGTATCGAGTTGAAGAGGTAATTGAATAATTCGACAGGCATTAAATGCACCTTAAAGAAAAATATAAAGATTACTCAGATTTAAAACTGACCCGAATTATCGTTCGAAGATCTGATTATCAGAATCTCGCAGTGGAAGCTGCACAAGATGAATTGAGAAGTAGAAATCTAAGCTCCATTGAAATCGCTGAATTAGAAAGCGAAGTCAGAAAACAGCTAAAAGAAGAAGAGCATAAAGAAAATAAAGTTCAATTCAACAACTTGTTCACCTATCTTAGATCAATCAGCCCTGTAAAAGGCCGTTCCACAATTGGTGAACGATTATTCTTATTGGTGGGCCTAGTTTTCATTATATCCCATACTCAACCTTTTTACTACGATCTCAAATTCATTTATTACAATGTTTCAGGAATGGAATCCCTTGATTTCCCGATATTACTCGTATTCATTAATATTCTGATCTTCCCCTCTACCATCTACTTCTACTTTAAACGCTGGAAAATCGGTTGGATCCTCATGATGTTAGTGCTGAGTTATGAGCTCAGTGGATCGATTACCAGTATTGTCTACACGATCAAAAATGCCTCAAATGAAATTTTTCCAAATTTCGATCTTGAATCCATCAATTATTTTTGGTTACTGATACCAGCAGTATTATTGTCAGCACAGGTTATCATTATGATGAGTAAATCGCTTTATCAAATTTTTGGGGTATCTACAGTTCAACGAGTAATCTCATTTACTGCCGGGTTCATTATAATACCTATTCTTTTCATGGTAGCCTATTTTCTACTCGATATAATCTAATTTGCATTGTAATGCCTGAAATTGAATTGAAGACTGAGATAAAAGCGAGTATAGATGTTGTTTTTGACTTGTCAAGAAGCATAGATTTACACAAGATATCGACACAACATACAAACGAAACGGCAATCGATGGTAAAACCAGTGGACTTATCGGAGACGGCGAGTTTGTGACGTGGAGAGCAAAACACTTCGGAGTTTATCAGAAGTTGACTTCAAAAATTACCGAGTATAATAGACCAACACTATTCGTTGACGAAATGGTTAAGGGAGCATTTAAGTCATTCAGGCATGAACATCATTTCGAGCAGCGTTCAGAAGGTACACTTATGACAGATTACTTTGACTATGTTTCTCCGTACGGTTGGTTAGGAAAACTCGCCGACATGCTGTTTCTAAAGAAGTATATGACGAATCTTCTAAAGAAGAGAAATGAGGTTATTAAGAGCTTCGCGGAGAGCGGACGATATAAAGAGGTGATTGATTTATAACCTAATGTCGAAAAATACTTAATGAAAAGGTTAAATCACCTAACCAATATGAATAGATAATTTAAAGAATATAATAACTACAAAAGAGAAACATTATTCTTAGCCAAATAATCAATCAAAAATTGAAGAATCCATATAAAATAAAAAGAGTATTGAACCTGAAAAGAGATGCGCTTTCCGTTTCCTCAGAAGGGTATATAATCAATAAAATCTCGGATTATATGGAGCAATTTGGAATGGTCGAAAAGAGAATTAGCGGTAATGAGCTTTGTTATTACAATGTTGATATTCTTAAATCATTTATAGTCCCGAGGAGAAAACAAATTCAGAATATATCATTTACTGTTGAAATAACTGATTCAGCTATTATCATTACAATAGTTAACTCGATCATTTACGCATTTGCAATCATGATCATGTCAATCTTCCTTCCATTTATCTTCCTTCCATTCACAGAAGCAGTGTTTATCCCTGCAGGAGGTATTGCATTTTACTTTTTATCTTACTTCATGCGATTGCATGTTCTTTTACACTTCAAATCTGATATACAGGATTTAATGAAGAACCTTAAAAATTAAGGTATTATTCGTCGAAAATTTTTTCACTTCTTCCTCACCTGATACTTTCCATGCTGTGGTTTCTCATTAGAAGAATTATCCTCACTATTTTCATCCTTAACCAACTTAATGTAAAGTGCCTCGACTTTATTGCGTGCCCAGGCTGTTCTTCTCAGAAAAACTAAACTTGATTTGATCGAAGGGTCATATTGAAAACAACGGATAGGAATCTCTTCAGCCATTTCTTCCCAACCGATCTCCTCGACAAGAAATTCGAGAATCTCTTTCAATTTTACACCATGAAGTGGATTATTTGGCTGTTGTTCCAATGTTTTATCGCTTTTGTGGAACAATGATAACTATTTTTTCCAGTCCAGCGGTAGGATAGCTCCTACTGAGATCAAATGAAAGGCTGTAAAATTATAGACCTCAGCTACATCAGCTCCACCCTCAATGATTCTATACCCTGCTTTAAGATGAATGGGTTGACCATCACCAATGGTGGCTTTATAACTGGCTCCTCCAAAGGCATCAAAGGCTCTTCCTGGTCCACCAAACAATCCATCTCCTTCAATGAAAAACTTCCAGTTATTTAACTTATACGCACCGACCAGACGAACAAGCGGAACAAAACCAACGTTTGTTTTTGTTGAATAAGCATCTTCTGTATCCAAGGCGATTTCAGCATCTCTGATCTTGGCAGTAAATCCAATTCCAAACAGCCAGTTATCTGTATCGATAAGATCTCTTCGATAGGTCAATCGATAACTATTGAATGTATATTTTCCATAGATGTATTCTCCTTCAAAGAACTGAACGCCTTCAAAACGAATATCTTTTGGAGATATACCTTCGTAAGTTGTGGTCAGCGGAGCAAACAAAGCGCTTATATTGTTTTTACCAAAAGAGTAAGTTAGTCTCAGTCTCGGTGCGATCGCTGGTTGTTGTAATTGAAAATCGCGATTTAGATCAAATAAAGTTCCTGAAGGTTTCGGTACCTGAACCTCATTGTAATCTTGAAACGCATACGATCCTTCTACATCGATCATTAATTGCCCCATTGCGTTTACACTGAATACAAAAACTATTATGTGGATGATATGTTTCATATAAACTTAACGGTGAATAAAAATGAATTGTTCATTTTCGCGTTTCGGTTTAATTTTGGATCAATAAATACAAATGGATCAGATCACAGACACAGTATTAATGATACGTCCGAATTCCTTTCGGTCGAATGAGGAGACAGCAGTAAATAATTACTTCCAGCATCAGGGAGATGATCAGTCGATCCAGGAAAAAGCTCTCAAGGAATTTGATGAATATGTTCACGAGCTCCGTCAACATGATGTAAATGTGATCGTTTATCAAGCTGATAAGGATCGTGACACCCCAGATGAGTTGTATCCCAACAACTGGATCTCATTTCACGATGATGATAAGGTAGTCATCTACCCTATGTTTGCCGAAAATCGTCGGCGCGAGCGTGACCTGACAATCCTTAACCAACAGGAGCTAGTCATTGAGCGCAATTGGAAAATAACAGATTATTCTTCTATCGAGGAACATGGAATGTATCTCGAAGGTACTGGAAGTATGATCCTGGATCGTCAACATCGAAAAGCATATTGTTGTCTTTCTCCTCGTTCCAATGAAGACGTCTTTGAGCAGTTTTGTAAGGATTTCGATTTTAAACCAATCGCTTTCAAGGCATTTCAGCAAGTGGGAGATAATCGAGAGCTGATCTATCATGCGAATGTTATGTTGTCCATAGGAGAAAGTTTTGCCTTGATCTGTGCAGATTCAATCGATGACGCTGGTGAGAAAGAAAAGGTGTTGCAATCTTTGAGATCAGATGAAAAGGAGATCATTACCATTCGCGAAGACCAAATGGAACAGTTTGCTGGAAACATACTTCAGCTTAAGAACATGAAAGGAGAACGATTGATCGTGATGAGTGCGGCTGCCGAAAAATCGCTGGATGAAGCACAACTAAATCAAATTTCAGCACATGGTAAGATCGTTTCTGTTCAACTTCCAACGATCGAGAAATATGGAGGTGGGAGTGCAAGATGCATGTTGGCTGAGATCTTCTAAACCTTAACTCCGAAATAATGACCAACCAGGATGGTGATTCCCATTGCGATTGTTCCCCAAAAAACAAGTCGTAATATTGCTTTTCCGGGAGGAGCTCCACCTACTTTTGCAGAAACGTATCCCAAAACAACCAAAAACAGGATGGATGTTCCATAGATCACATATTCCATGTTTTCCAAAGGAGCAAGTAAAGCAACAAGTAATGGTAATAATCCACCAACTGCAAATGCTAAAAATGAAGCAATTGCAGCTTGGATCGGATTTGCACTGTTGTGCTCATTAATTCCCAATTCATCTCTAACATGAGCTTCCAGGGGATCCTTTTCCGTCATTTCCAGCGCCGCTTGTTTGGCAGTTTCCTCTTTCAGTCCTCTTCGAACATAGATCTGGGTTAACAGTGCTAATTCCTCTTCTGGACTATCCGCTAATTCTTGCTTCTCACGATTGATGTCAGCTTTTTCTATATCGGTTTGAGAACTTACAGATACATATTCCCCTGCAGCCATAGATAATGCACCTGCAACTAATCCAGCAAGAGAGGCTAAAACGATCGTTTCTCTCGACACACTCGCTGCAGCAACTCCAGCTGTTAAACTGGCCATCGATAAAATCCCATCATTTGCTCCCAATACAGCAGCTCGAAGCCAATTGCTACGATGAACGTAATGTTCCTCCAGGTATTCTTCTAATGATTTGTCCTTGTCCATGACGATCCTTCATGTACAATTTACTCAAAATTTGAATGAAACACATCAAATGAGTCTGAAAGATCTTCAAATGCTTCCTCTGCCTTATCCTGATCTTCAGCCCCCAATTGTTTCACCAATTCAATATGGGGGTGTAACCACTTGTGCAATTCATCGTGGGATCTTCCGTCCATCGTACAACTCTGGATGAGGTTATTCGTGTGCTTCATCATTTCCTCTGATAAAGCAGCGTAATCCTTTCCCTGAAAATTATTGAACGCTTCTTCGCACTTTTCGATGTGGGGAAGCATTTCAGCGTTTACCTTCCACTTCTCACCGTTATTGAGCTCGATGGCTACTTCCTGGTTGCCATGTGTTTCTTTTTCAATTTCGATCTCTACTTTTTCCTCGTGATCTACCTCATCCGAATCAGTTTTACATGCTGTAAAGATTAAAAGTGCTGCAACTATCAATGCGTAATTTTTCATAGTTATTTTTTTATAGTTATCAATTGAATTAAAGCTTCTACGGTATGATTTCCTCTGATGGTTATATCGTACTCAAATCCTGAGTTTTTCCATTTATACATCTGTAAGCGAATGGCTCCCATAATTATATTCATAAGATCCTGAGATGATACCTCATTTGTAAAAACCATCTTTTGTTTCCCTGTTGTAATGATCGGTAGCAGACTTTTTCTTTTCGTCTCCATGACTTGATCAATTGCTTCTTTTACGGCTTCACTCTTTTGAAAAATATCGTCGCTGAAAACAGCCACAACATATTGTTTATGTTCTGTAAAGAACTTAAACTGATCTGAAAAGAATTCCCGTAAATTGTTTGAGGGGTCCTCATCACTATATTGAACCTGTGAGAACCTCTCTTCCATGATCTCTGCTAAATGCTGAAGCATGGATACAATTATGGACTCTTTACTTGAGAAATGTCGATACAAGGCACTCTCCGAGAAGCCAATTCGACTGGAAAGATACTTCGTCGTCAGGGCATTCACCCCTTTTTCAGTAATTATTTGAGCAGCTGTATCAATGATCTGCAATTGCCTGTCAGTTCTTGTATTCATACAATGTTAGTAAGTACTTACTTACAAAGGTAAACGAATATTTTTAACGTAGAATTCGCGTAAATCGGATCTACTCGTTGTTCGAGATCTTTTTCATCAACATAAACACTAACTGATCGATGAATTGAGCATCTTTATGCCCAGAAGAAATGTTCGTCAGGATCACAATTCCCTTTTTGTTATTTGGGTCGATAACCATTGAAGATTTATATCCTCCTGTACCTCCGTTGTGCCAAAACCAATTCTCTTCCTTAATGATGTGCCAGCCAAGAGCAAGATCGAACTGATCTCCCTCGAATGTTTTGGTTTGTAGTTTTTCGATCTCCACAATGTTATCGTTCATCTGAGAATACATGAACTTCTGCATGTCGGCTACATTTGACTTGATAGCTCCAGCTCCAGCTAATGACTTGAAATTCCAGTTACTCGTTGGTTCTCCTTTTTTGTCTAGTCCCTGAACGACCTGCGCTTCGTCATAAGTAGAAATGTCTGTTGAACTACTATTCATTTCCAGAATACTAAAGATCATTTCTTGTAGTGCATCCTCATATGACTTATCAAGTTTTTTACAAACCAGATAGGCCAATAGACCAGCACCCAAATTTGAATAAGCATAAGCTTCCCCTGGATCAGTACTAACCTTCATATCACTTTCTAAATAGGAAACCAATGCCTCTTCATCATAGTCGGCATAAGGATCTTCGGGATTTAAGAGTGCTGCCTTGATCATATTGGAAGGAATCCGTGGCAATCCGGACGTATGATTTGAAAGCATCTCATATGTTATGGGTTGCGTTACTTTCCATTCAATATCAAGATCATGCTGAATTGTATCTGCTATTTGTAAAAGTCCCCTTTCTTCGGCCTGCGTTAATAAGAAAGAAGTAAAAACTTTACTGATCGAACCGATCTCAAATATGGAGGTATCATTCTTGATCTCCTTCCATTTTCGTTTCTTTTCAAATCCAAATGTGATCTTCTTGTCCTCATCAATAACTCCGATAGCAAACTGAACTTCCTTTGGAAAAGATCGTTCGGCCAACTGATCTTTAGTATAGTTCATCAGTGAATCTCGATTCACCTGACTCTTCAGAGAAAAAAGCAATAAAATCAAGGATATGGATATCAAAATCTTCATTACACTAAGTATCAATTTGTTTCTCCTAAATTAAGAGAATTCAAGCTGAAGTCTAAGGCGATCAAGCTAATTGTATCCATGCACCGCTGTTAAAAAAGGTTAAGCACATTCCCTATATTTGAAGATACCTTTACATTAGATCAAAAAAATTGCGAAGGATACGCATCAAAAATATCGCTTTTCTTACCAGTGCGGCACTTCTCGTCCTCGTTGGATTGCAATTATATCATGCTGTTCAGTTATACGAACAGAAATCTGAGGAGTTCAATACTTCCATCGACAACATCCTTTCTAAAGTTGCGATCCGCCATGAAAAAGCTTCAGATCTTCAGCGATACTCTTCTTTTTTTAGTAACGATTTCAGCGGACAATACAAGAAAGCATTAAAGCAAGAATTCCAAAATCTGGTTCCTGTTCAAGAATCTGTTGCGATCACAGATACGATCATTTATGAAAAAGGCGAAAAACGCAAGTACCTCTACATCACCGGTGAATCTTACGATTCGTTAACTGATGTGACTGCAAAACACAGTGTTTTAGCCAGAGACATTAGCGAACTCGGTAACCTAATGCGCATGGGGAAAAGTAAGCGTAATAGTTCTGACTCAACCGATCTTGCATATCAATTAGATAAACGAGTGATCAACACGCTATTCAAGAAATCTAAATATATCAATGAATTAATGGTGAATGCTTTCAGAACAACTGGGTTTTTGGATCCAAGTCAGCGGGTCAATTTAGCATTCCTGGATTCGATGATCGCAAAAACATTCGAGTATGAAAACTTGCAAACCACTTACAATTATGCCATTACAGATGCCGATGGAAATATCGTGAACTTCCCATCATATACTGAATTATATAATCTCACCATAGATCGAGAGAAAAGTAAAAAGGTTCGACTTTTCCCAGGAAACATATTTGATGAAGCATTAACCTTACACGTGTATTTTCCAAAGAAGAACTCAGTGCTTTTCAGCGAAATGTGGTTAACACTAACTGTGAGTGTTATGTTGATCGCATTGGTTGTCATCTCATTTTATGTAATGTTTAAAACAATCATCGGTCAGCGCAGACTAGCTGAGGTCAAAAATGATTTCATCAGTAACATGACACATGAGTTTAAAACGCCTATCAGTACAATTTCGCTCGCTTGTGAGGCGATGAACGATCAGGATATGACCAAATCTGATGCTCAAAATGTTTCGCCCTACGTCAAAATGATAGAGGAAGAAAATAACCGACTTGGTGTACTGGTTGAGCAGATCCTAAAAAGCGCTGTGCTGGATAAAGGAGAACTAAAACTTAAGAACGAACCGTTAGAATTGAACGAGATCGTTTCCAAAGCTGTACATAAGTCGAAAATTAGAGTCCCTGAAGGTAAAGGAGAGATCATACTTGAACAGGCTACTGGATTACTCGAATTTACAGGTGATCCTGTTCATACATCAAACCTAATCTCAAACCTCGTGGACAATGCGATTAAATACAGTAAGGAGCAAATTGATATTACGGTAACTACCCGGAAATTAGAGAATGGAGACTATCAGGTTGAGGTATCAGATAGAGGTATAGGGATAAAAAATGAACACCTCGATAAAATATTTGACAAATTATATCGTGTACCTACTGGTAACATCCATAACGTTAAAGGATTCGGTCTTGGCTTGAGTTACGTGAAAGCAATTGCCGATATGGAAAACTGGAAAATTAATGTAAAAAGTAAATTTGGCGAAGGCTCAACTTTTACACTAACTATTAAAAATCAAAAATCATGAGTGAAAAGATCAAGATCTTATTAGCGGAAGATGACAACAACTTAGGGTCACTTCTCGATTCTTTTATCAAAGCAAAAGGTTACGAAGTTGAGCTAGCCAGAAATGGTAAGATAGCCCTGGAACGATTTAATGAAGGTAATTTTCAGTTTGTTATTCTGGACGTTATGATGCCTGAAATGGATGGGTTCACTGTCGCCAAAGAAATCCGAGCCGTTGATTCCAAAGTTCCTATTCTCTTCTTGACAGCAAAAACCATGAAAGAGGATAAGCTAGAAGGTTTTGCACTTGGAGCAGATGATTACTTAACTAAACCGTTTAGTATGGAAGAGTTGGTCGCTCGGATCGAAGCTATACTTAAACGAACAAATACAAACGAGAAACCACTGAATACGTCTTACACGATCGGGAAATTCTCATTTGATCCAGAAACTAGAATGTTGAGAATTGGTGATGAAGAAAATAAGTTGACGACGAAAGAAAATCACTTGTTAAAGCTTCTCGCCAAGAATAAGAATGAAGTTCTGGATCGTCAAGCAGCATTGCGATCGATTTGGGGAGATGATAACTATTTCAACGGTCGAAGCATGGATGTTTATATCGCTAAATTGAGAAAGATCTTGAAAGCGGATGATTCTATCGAGATCATGAACGTTCATGGCCGAGGATTTAAGTTGATCGACCATTCATAGATCTAAAAACGTTAATTTTTCGTTAATACAAATCTTCTCGTAAGTCAGCAATAGCAACAATTACAGCTATTGGCACAACATTTGGAGCATTCAAGTCATAATTTAAAAACAAATAATTATGATCGCGAAAAAAAATCCAAAGTTTGACGAGGACAAGCGCAGAGGAATTTATTTCCAGCTTGGTCTCATGGTGGTAAGTGCTACAGCAATGATGGCATTTACATGGAGAAGTCCAGTAAACGTAAAAAGCAGTGTTCCATTAGCGGAACGAGGAACTGAAATTCCTGAAGAAAAGGTTATCATCGACATCAAAGAGCCGAAGAAGATCGAGCCTAAAGTTGAGAAGATGGAGCAACCTAAAAAGATCGAATTGAAACAGACTAAAGATCTTAATCAGGACATCAAGGAAACAAAGAATAAAGATGTTGATGAAAAATCTCAGGTCAATGATGATAAGTTTAAACATATCATTGATGGGAAGTTTGACATTGACATTGGAGATCGTCCAGAACTTGGGGAGGCAGCTGTTAAGTTTCCGGACAAAGAAGCTGAGTTCATCGGTAGCTGGACTGGTTTTTTAAAGAAGACGGTAAGATATCCTGAGATCTCAATTGAATTAGGTGATCAAGCTCGCATTTTCGTTTCCTTTATCGTTGAAAAAGATGGTTCTATTTCACGAGTAGAGGTGATGAACAAGGACACACCTATCGAACTTCAAAGAGAAGCAGTACGTGTAGTTAAATCTGCTCCTGACTGGAAGCCAGGTATGGTAAATGGCGAGTATGTTCGTTCATACAAAAACGTAAGCATCAATTTCATTCTACAGTAATTGATTCTATTTTTCTTCATAAATCGAAGAGGGAGTATCACTGATGCTCCCTTTTTTATTAGATATAAAGAATAATTCGGAAAGTTGTTCCCTTCCCTACTTCTGATTGCAAAACTTTGAGTTTACCTTTATGATACTCTTCGATGATCCGTTTTGCCAGTGATAGACCAAGTCCCCAACCTCTTTTCTTAGTTGTATAACCTGGTTGAAATACACTTCTCTGTTGAGATGCGGACATACCTTTACCAGTATCTTCGATATCGATATAAACGTGTGATGTGTCCTTTGAAATATTCACTTTTAAAGTTCCTTCCCCTTCCATAGCATCGATCGCATTCTTACAAATGTTCTCGATCACCCATTCAAATAATGGCGGATTGTGAGCAATGATCAACTCTTCTTCCTCGCTATCAAAAAGAAGTTGGACCTTTTGTGGAAGTCGTGTTCTTAAATAACTTAAGAATTCACTAGTCGTATGAACAATATTTTCATCTTTCAACTGTGTTCCGGCTCCAATTTTTGAGAAACGATCAGTGACTTGTGAAAGTCGACGAACGTCCTTGTCCATTTCTTTTGTAATATTCTGATCAATATCCATGGTCTCCAACATTTGAACCCAAGCCATAAGGGATGATATTGGTGTTCCCAACTGATGAGCAGTTTCTTTTGCCATACCAGCCCATACCTGATTTTGCTCTGCTTTTCTAAACGTGCTGAAGATCATATATCCAATAAAGATGAATAGACCAATGATCAAGAATTGTATGTATGGGAAATATTGTAGTTGAACAAGCTCCGGAGAGTTGGCATAAAAGACATAATTCGTCGTGTTGTTCGTGAACTGTATTTTGATCGGTGCATTCTGATCCTTGAGTTCATTCAAGGTTTGTTGCAATTTGGTGCTGTCTGTTTTATCAGCTTCTAAATTGGTAGCAATGACGGTTGATTGAGTACTGTCGGTTAAAACAACGGGTACCAAACTTTCATTTTCGATCAACTCTTGATTAAAGGCCTCCAACAGAGAGTCTCTCTCATTCTCTAGCCGAATAATGTCGCGAGAATCATTGTAAAAATAAGTCATGAAGAGATCATCATACACTTCAATGGTAAACGAAGGATTTACTATTTCCCAGCTGTAAGCCATTTTGACTAATGAATCCTCAAAAAGCTGTTCTATTTCGATGCTATCTTTTTCTGGAAAGGATTCCCGAAGACTTTCTTCCGAAATGGGAAGATTGATATGAGTTGATACCTCATCATATTGATCAAGGACGATCACAGGTATATCATCATTTCTATTAATGATCTTTAATGGTAGCTCATATGACTGCTGAACATTTAAAGGACTCTTCTTCGAAATTTCTTTTGTTGCATCGATCCACAACTCCATCTCATTGAGCTCTTTTTCTCTCAGTTCATTGAAAGAATTATTCGTGAGTCGAACTAGCTCAGCACGCTTTTTAATTGCATCCGCCCATTGGGTAACTCGATCCCGTTCACGTTTTGCAACTTTCGAAACGATCCTATTCGAAACAAACAACGACACACCCACTAAAACAAGTGCTACAAATAGCAAGGCTACTTTCCATTTTTGCTTGTTCGAATATAGTTTCATGCGGTTATAACTGCTTGAAAAGGGTTTTATTATAGAGTAAATGTAGTTTCATTTTTTTGAAATTAATAATTGATTACACTGAGAGCACAGAGAAACATTTGTTTTTGAGTCCACTGAGCATGCATGACATGTCAAGATCTGAAGGGTTTTTTAAGTATAAGGCCTAAACACATCACTCATGCTCTGCGATCTCTTACCACGTTCTTTTAATAAACCTCCAAGTACTCTGAGTAATAAAACTACACCTCCCGATCTCTCAAAAAAGGTAATTTACTTCGCGTCACTTTTAATGATTCAACCTCTAGCATGTCGCTCATAATGATCTCATCATAGGCATGGTATTGCTCTATTTCACCCAACGGAGAAATTAAACAGGAATCTCCGGAATACGTTAATCCATTAGCGTCTTCTCCAACACGATTTACACCGATCACGTAACATTGATTTTCCACAGCTCTTGCCTGCAAAAGTACTTTCCAGTGCAATGAACGTTTTTCCGGCCAGTTAGCAACATAAACGATTACATCGTAATCAAACTGCTCTTTCTCCTCTTTATTTCTTGCTACTTCTGGAAAACGCAGATCATAACAAACCTGAAGAAGGATCTTCCAATCTTTGTACTCGACAATAGTATTTTCTTGTCCTGAAGTATAATGCTCGTCTTCTTTAGCCAGCGTAAACAACTTTCGCTTGTCGTAATGTTGCACCTGAAGGTCAGGAGTTACGAATACCAATCGATTATAGTAATTCTCATTTTCAACAATGATCAAAGAGGCTATGATCGCTGCTTCCTTTTCGCGAGATTTCTGTTTTAACCAAGTTAAACTCTGACCATCCATGGTCTCAGCCATTTCCTCTGCATTCATCGTGAAAGCGGTCTGAAACATTTCAGGTAAAATGATAAGATCAGTAGGATTCTCGATCTCATTCAACATTTTTGTGAAATGGGCAAGGTTCGTGTCCTTATCCTCCCATTCCTGCTTTGCTTGAATTAATGTGACTTTTAGATCTTGCATAATAATTCAGTTGCTTTAATTATCGTGTCTTCATCTTTGGCAAAACAAAAACGAATCAGATGATCATCATGTTTGTCTTTGTTAAACCCAGAAATTGGAATTACTGCTACTCCATGTTTTTGAGTCATTTCTTTAGCGAAATCAAAATCACCCAGATCACTGATCTCGTTGTAGCGTGCTACCTGAAAGTATGATCCTTCACAAGGTAATAGCTCAAAACGACTACCTTTCATTCGTTCCCTGAAGAAGTCACGCTTCTGTTGGTAAAAAGTACTAAGATCACCTAGATCCACTTGTGGTAGATAATTCGAAAGCGTTTCTTGTGCTGTACTGTTTACACAAAATACCACATACTGATGGACTTTTTTGATTTCTGCCATTATCGCTTCTGGAGCGACCATGTATCCGATCTTCCAACCTGTAACGTGAAAAGTCTTTCCAAATGAAGATACAATGATCGAACGGTCGTGCAGTACTTCTCTTGTGTTGACCGAAATGTGAGGCTCCTCAAAATGAATGAACTCATATACCTCATCGGACAATAGGAAAACATGAGGATGTCTGCGCATGATCTGCTCCAGTGAATCAATATCTTGCTTCGATAGAACTCGACCTCCAGGATTGTGCGGATTATTGATCACTAATAACTTTGTATTCTTTGAGATCTGGTCTTCAACTTTATCCCAGTCTACTGTAAAGTCGGCGTTCAAATTAACATGGATCGGTTGTCCCCCAGCCAATTCCACACTTGGAGCATAACAATCATAAGAGGGGTCCAGAACAATTGCCTCATCTCCTTTATGAATGATCGCCTGAATTGCGGTAAATATAGCTTGAGTGGCTCCTGCAGTGATCAAAAGCTCTTTTTCTGGATTAATACTTCTGCCGTAATGCTTCTCTATCTTTTGAGCTACTTCCTGTAATAAGCGAGCATCACCAGGCATAGGTTTATACTGATGATAGTTCCCGTCGATCACCTTGTGGTAATTATCTAATAGTTTTTCTGCTACGTTGAAATTTGGAAAACCTTGTGAGAGATTGATCGCTTTGTGGTCCTGCGCCATTTTTGACATCACAGTAAAAACCGTGGTACCAACATACGGTAATTTAGATTGTAATTCTGACATATATTCTATTTCCTTCGTTTGTCAATTTTTGAGAAATATGAATATAGGCATTTTTAGCTAACTAGTCACTGTATACTAGTAACTCTTAACTAGTTCAAAGAACCGCAGAATTTCGAACATGGAATATTGAACCGTAGAATTGGAAAATGAGAAAATGAAGCACCGACAAACAATTAACTACTCATTCTTTACGCGCCCACTAAATGATTAGTCACTGCATCACTACTCACTTGTCACTAAAAAACTACATCGGTATATTACCATGCTTTTTCGGTGGCAACTCTTCTTTCTTGTTTTCGAGCATTTTGAATGCAGCAACAACTTTAGCGCGTGTTTCAGCTGGTTTGATCACATCATCAATAATACCACGTTCTGCTGCACGATAAGGATTAGCAAACATGTCTGCATATTCCTCTTCCTTCTCTTTGAGTTTTGCTTCCGCATCATCTGCTGCAGCGATCTCTCTTCTAAAGATGATCTCAGCAGCACCTTTTGCTCCCATTACAGCGATCTCAGCTGATGGCCATGCAAAGTTCAGGTCAGCACCAATATTCTTAGAGTTCATCACATCAAATGCACCACCATAGGCTTTACGTGTGATGATCGTGATACGAGGAACAGTTGCTTCACTAAATGCGTAAAGTAGTTTCGCCCCATGTGCAATGATTCCATTCCATTCCTGATCTGTTCCAGGCAAGAATCCTGGTACATCCTCAAATGTCAATAATGGAATATTGAAGGCATCACAGAAGCGTACGAATCGTGCTCCTTTTCTTGATGAATCAATATCCAGAACTCCGGCTAAAGACATTGGCTGGTTCGCAACAACACCTACCGTTCTTCCTTCTACTCGGGCAAAACCAACAACAATATTCGTTGCAAAATCTTTATGAACTTCACGGAATGATTCGTCATCGATCACACATTCGATCACCTCTCGGATATCATATGGCATATTTGCATTATCAGGAAGAATTCCTGCGATCGTATCTAGTTTCTTTTCGTCAAACTTGAAATCCTTGGTATGAGGAGCTAAAGAATTATGATTCTGTGGTAAATAAGACATCAGATCACGTACATCTTTCAACACTGTTACATCATTGGCACTCGTAAAGTGATTCACTCCTGATTTCTCAGCATGTGCTTTCGCTCCACCAAGATCTTCAGATGTTACTTCCTCGTGAGTTACCGTTTTCACTACGTTTGGACCCGTCACGAACATGTAAGAAGTGTCCTCGACCATGAAGATGAAATCTGTCAATGCCGGAGAGTAAACCGCCCCACCAGCACATGGCCCCATAACAACACTTAACTGAGGAATAACCCCTGATGCACGTGTATTTCTGTAAAATATATCCGCATATCCGGCAAGAGAAACAACTCCTTCCTGAATTCGCGCACCTCCTGAATCGTTTAGTCCGATCAGCGGTGTTTGGCTTGTAAGCGCCAGATCCATAATCTTACAGATCTTCTCAGCATGTGTTTCTGAAAGGGATCCTCCAAGTACGGTAAAGTCCTGTGAAAAAACATAAACAGGTCGACCATGGATCGTTCCATACCCTGTAACCACACCATCTCCCGCAATCTTTTGTTTATCCAGTCCGAAATCTTTTGAACGATGTTCAACGAACATACCAAGTTCTTGGAATGAATCTTCATCAACCAGTAACTCAATACGTTCACGAGCTGTTAGTTTACCCTTTTTATGTTGGGCTTCGATTCGTTTTTCTCCTCCACCTAATTTAGCTTCAGCACGTTTCGCTAACAATTGCTCATTCTTTTCTTCCATCTCTTTACCCATATCGGTCTGAATTTCTTAAAAATTGGATACTAATATCGTAATAATTGTGGAAACGCAAGGTGAACAAATAGGGTTATTTAACTACCATTATTGTTCTGATTTAAAGAAAAAGAACCAACGAAAATTATGTATTTTTCGTTTTCAACAGAAATAGTTGTAAATGAAAAAGTACTTCTTAATCTATTTTAGTTTTGCATTAGCGCTTTCAAGTTGTGTGGATGATGAAATGTACCACCCGGTAAAGGGTAGATATTGGACTGAAAAATCATATACGTATTATGATAATAACGGTAACTACTCAAACACAACAACTCAGATTTTTCTGGATGTTGAGCTAAAGGAAGACTCTATTTCATTTCTTGGTGGCAATATTCACGAAGACAATTTTGAATATGGTAAGACCTATTCCTTTTTAGCTGGATTTAATTATTTCTATTTTAGATTTGAGCCTGACAGTGTCTATGCTACGATACACTATGGATCATCTGGTGCAAATTCAACAACTCATTACCGAGGGTCAAAACTCGACTGATCAAGTGTTTCTTTTCTTTCTGAGGCTTTTTTAGTACCTTACAAGTAAAACTTAATCATGAAAAATCAAATTTTAGCCTCGGCACTTGCTTTAATTACATTGGTTTCCTGTCAACCTGAAGGTCGAATTTTTTACGAAAATAAAGAGCTTTCTCCAGACTTAGAATGGAAGAAAGAAGATCAACGTGAGTTTAAAGTTGAAATTAGTAATACTGACAAAGCTTACGATTTAAGTTTGACCTTTCGATATGCCAATGGGTTTCAATTTAATAAAGCTAACGTCAGGGTTACTGAGATTGATCCAGATGGGATTGCATCAGTTTATCCATATGAGTTAAAAGTTCGTGATGAAAATGGAGATTACATTGGTGAACCAGGACTGGATATATGGGATAGTGAACACCTTGTTGAGAAAGGTAAAATCTATGATAAACAAGGTACTTACACCTACATCATCGAACATACAATGCCCCAGGACCCTTTGTTTTATGCTATGGAAATCGGTTTGATAATCGATGAAGCAAAATAAATCGTGATTGCTTAATTATTTATACCCTTCCATATACTATCTTTCGGCACAAATAAATTCATGGCTACGAATAAAAAAATGCCAACAATAATTACTTCAAGGATTATCGATCTTGATGTATTTAGAGGCTTTGCGGTTTTCGGAATTTTCATGGTAAACATTCTCGTCATGAATGCTGCTTTTACTTTCAGGGGAGAATGGGAAGCAGAACAAACAGCTTGGTGGTCAGAAGTATCATTTTTCATACTAGAGACCTTCTTCTACAGTAAATTCTTTGTGATTTTCTCCCTGCTCTTTGGAATGGGTGTTGCCCTTCAAATTCAGCGTGCAAAAGAAAAAGGGAAGTTCAGTAATTTATTCTTCTTAAGGCGCTTTGGAAGTTTATTTCTTTTCGGAGTGTTACACATTCTCTTTATCTGGTCGGGGGATATACTTCACTTGTATGGCGCGTATGGCTTTCTTCTTTTGTTGGCTTTTCGGTGTTCAGCAAAAGTCTTAATGTGGCTAGCTATTCTTGTATTTATATTTCCTTTTTACGAAGAAGTCTTTAATTGGTTCATTAGTTTTTCTAATCTGGATTATCAAAGTCCTCTAGCAGAGATTAACAAAGAGAAAATGATTCAATTAAAACAGGAAGGCTCATATTTAAATGGCATAAAATTGCGGATCAAAGAGTATTTATTTGCCATGGAGTTTTTCTACACTGGAATCGGACCAGTAGCGCTAACGATGATGTTACTTGGAGGTTATTTAGTGAAAAAAGGGCTACTCTCAGCTATCGATATTTGGTTGAAAAGGTCACAACCATTTTTGATCATTAGCCTCGTGGTACTCCTAACTTATCGCTTTTTTCTTCTCTACTATATCGTTCCCTCTGGTGTTGTTGAACATGGATCAATCATATCATTTGTCCTTATGTCCATTTACTACCTGTCAGATATATCGCTTTCCCTGATGTACTTGTGGTTAATCGCTTTTTTCTTGAGAAGAAACACATTTAGCAAACTAGTAAGTCCTTTGCAATACGCAGGAAGAATGGCTTTTACTAATTACATTCTACAAAGTGTTATTGGATATGTGATCATGAGAAGCTTTGGTCTCTACCATATGTTCAGTGTAGTTGATTGTATATTGATCGTTGTTATTACATTTAGTCTACAGGTCATACTCAGTAAAATTTGGTTGACCTATTACAAGTTTGGTCCACTAGAATGGATGTGGAGGTGTATATCGTATTGGAAAGTACTACCTATAAGTAAATCGGTTTAGGTTTAGTTCTGGTTCTGTAAAAAAAAGTGAGCAGTAACAAATTGGTCACTGCTCACTTATTCAATAGTCACTTAAAAATTACTCCTTAAACCCTTTCCTTTGTGGTGTGTAGGGAACACCTTGTTCATTCAACGATGATTCAAGGTTTTCAATCGCCGTTCTTACTTTCGACACTGAAGACTTGATCTCAGCGTATTGCTCCTTGGCAATTGCATATTGTTCTTTCTGAGTAGTCGTTGGATTTGATGTTGAATACCATGTTTGGTAAACTATAGTCGAAATACGACTTCCTGTTCCAGGCAATGTTTCTACATCACGACTTGACTTGTGTGAATCTCCCCACATCGCAATATCTATTGCATGAACAGAATCTTCTATGGCATTTACTAACTTCATCCACTCCATATCCGTTCCAGGATAATTTATGATCGCAGCCTTTACATATTTCAATCGTTTTTTAAGCTCTCCAAAACTTCCATTGGTCCCTCGGAATTGACGTCTTAATTCAGCCAACTCCCTTTTGAATGATAGATTCTCCTTTGTTTGTCTGGCCAATGATGAATTTTCCAGCGCATTGATCTCAAATGATTGAGGGGCGGCTATCTTTTCGATCTCCCCATTATCTGATTGAAACAATTCAACTGTATATTTACCGGGTAAAACCAAAGGACCTTGACTTGGCATACTATATCTACCTACTTTACCCTCTTTGAGTTTGATCGGAGTTGAAGCTGGATAACGCATGTTCCACGTCAGACGATTCACACCTGTTTTAACACTAGTTCTTATCCTTTGCACCTCTTCTCCATCCAGATCTTTAATTACAAAAAGTAAATACGGTTTTTCGTAGCGATCTTCTTCAACGAATTCTTCATACGTTGGGTAATCGATCTCGTCTCCTGCTTCTTTCGCTTTCTTCTCCGCCTCACGACGTTCATCAGTCGGTGATTTAGGCTTATCCTTAACATAATATGTAAACGTAACTCCAAATGGTGGGTTTTTCGCCGCATAATGCGATGCTCCTTGTGAACCTGTACCTCTACCGCCTAATGGATTCGACTCGATGTATTGTAATCCATCGCGAATCGGGAAGATCTTGGCTTTCTCAGTAAGCATCTCTGTCGATACTTCGCGAAGAGGAGAATAATCATCCAGCACATAGAAACCTCGTCCAAATGATGCCAATACAAGGTCATTCTCTCTTTTCTGAATTGCTATATCTCTAATCGCGATCGTTGGCAAACCTGACTTTAACTGGATCCAGTTCTTACCGCCATCTGTAGTAAAGAATACTCCGAATTCTGTTCCTGCAAAAAGTAGATCCTTGTTTTCATGATCCTCTGCGATCGCGTAAACAGATCCTCTTTCAGGTAGGTTTCCTGCAATTGATTTCCATGAATTTCCTTTGTCAGTACTTTTCAAGATATAAGGTTTGAAGTCTCCACGCTTATGGTTATTGAATACTGCGTAAACTGTATTTTCATCGTGCTGAGAAGCCAATAACATATTTACATAAGTCATTGATGGAACACCAGGAAAACTCTCTTTTTTCTTCCAATTAGCTCCCCCATCTTCTGTGATTTGTACCAATCCATCGTCCGTTCCAGCATACAGCAAGTTCTCGTTCAATGCCGACTCATCAAGTGCAACGATATTTCCAAATATGGTTGTAGATTTATTCTTCATAACCACGTCTGGCGATTGGATTTCTCCCATCACTTTCATCTTGTTACGATCCAATTGACGCGTCAAATCTCCTGAAATCGTCTCCCAGGTGTCTCCTCGGTTGTCACTTTTGAATACTTTGTTGGCCGCAAAATAGAGGCGCTTATTATCGTGATTAGAAACCACTAATGGAGCGTCCCAATTCCATCGATAAGCTTTTTCTCCTTTTCCGGGCATTGGTTGGATCCCGATCTTCTCACCACTTTTTCTATCATATCTCACTAACCATCCATATTGAGCCTGAGCATAAACGATATCAGGATTTTCAGGATCTACTTGCGACTCAAATCCGTCTCCTCCATTGGTGATGTACCAATCTGAGTTTTGGATCCCTGCATTGTTGATCGTTCGAGAAGGTCCACCCATGGAATTATTATCCTGTGTTCCACCATACACATTGTAGAAGGGAACATCGTTATCAACTGCTACTTTGTAGAATTGAGTGATTGGTAAATTAGGCTTATAGTGCCAGTTACTCGCATGATCCCATGTTTCGTAGATTCCACCATCACATCCTACGATCCAGTGATCCGTGTCTTGCGGGTCGATCCAAATACAGTGATTGTCCACATGTTTCCCTTTTTCTCCTGTTCGCTTGAAAGTCTTCCCTCCATCTTCAGTATGATGCAACCAGGTATTCATACTAAACACCTTGTCAACATCTTTCGGGTCACAAATGATCTCTTGATAATAATTTCCCGATGTTTTGTAACTACTTCCTTTTGACCAGTTCAATCCTTTGTTCGTAGATCGGTAAAATCCATGCTTACCATCTTCTGCTTCGACAATGGCATAAACATAATTGCTATTCACTGGAGAAACTGCTAGACCAATTCGACCCATCTTTCCTTTCGGCAATCCATTCGTAATCTCAGTCCAGGTCTCACCTCCATCTTCAGTTTTGTAAAGCGAACTTTCTTCACCTCCACCGATGTACGTGAAAACATGTCTTCTTCGTTGATGATCCGCTGCGTAAAGTACATCAGGGTCGTTCGGATCCATTACAAGATCTGCAGTTCCTGTCTGATCAGAAACATGGTGGATCTGCTTCCAAGTCTCACCACCATCCGTTGATTTATACACTCCGCGTTCACCTCCATCTGACCAAAGTGGACCATAAGCCGCCACGTAGATCACATCAGAATCTCTCGGATCAACAATTACTTTCGAAATGTGCTCTGATTCTTTCAAGCCCATGTTCTTCCAGCTCTTACCACCGTTTACTGACTTGTACACACCGTCACCGTAAGCAACTGATCGTTGGTTGTTATTCTCTCCTGTCCCTACCCAGATCGTATTGGAATTATTAGGATCGATCGTTACACACCCAATGGAATAAGAACCTTCTCCATCAAAAACAGGTTCATACGTGTTTCCGTGATTTGTTGTTTTCCAAACGCCGCCTGATGCAACAGCGACATAATATTCACTTGTATTATCTGGATTAACAGCAATATCTGCTACTCTACCAGATGTTAAGGCTGGGCCAATATTACGAAAGGAAAGTCCTGAAACAGTCCCCGAATTGAGTTCCTTCTTCTCATCTTGAGCTTGAGCAGAAAGTCCTAAGGCGATGGCTATAATTAAAACAACGTTCTTCATTTTATTCAATTTTATCTAATGTTATATTCTCTATTTTAATACGATTGGAGAGCACCCCATAGATTCTAATTTCTCTTTAAACCCTGGGATCTTTTCCGCTTGATTCATCAATTTTCCATCTAAACGAGTGATGATTGTTACGGCATTATTCAAATATTTTCGATGAGACGGTGTAGGGCCCAAAGAAGAGTAGGATGTACCCAAAGAGGCTGACCCCAAATAATCGCTCGCTGAAAGGTTATCAGTTTTTTCACCTACCTCACGACGAGAAGGAGAGCCATTCATTTCGATATCTATTTGATACAGTGACTCTCTAGTCTGCACCAACTCTGCATAAAGTGCTGAATCTACCTTGTCTGCCGTTTCGTATGCCTTTAATAGAATTCCGATATTCTCTTTTTGATCATTCAATTCAGTTCTTACTAACTGCAGTTCGGACTGTGCTTCTTGCAATCCACCCCAAAATGCAATCATATCCTGGTAATCTCCTCGGTCCAGATAAAGTGGATTCACATCAAACTCTACCTTCTCAGAAATACTTGAGATTACACCATCAACTTTCTTATACAGTTGTGCTGAATAAGTTCCAGGTGCTACCAAATATCCATCTCTTACTTTTTGTGAGGATTTTCGCATAGGCCTCTTCGAAGTCGTACTCAAATTCCAATTTACGCGATTCATTCCTTTACTGTTTTTCGCCTTTATGCGTTTGATCACGTTTCCATCGTTATCAAAAACAAACAACCAAACACTCGGCTTGATCTCATTCTTTTCTTCATCAAGCGTTTCCCATTTGGGAACACCAACAGCACCTTCCGCTTCTTTCTCTTTCGCTTTTCGTTTTGCCTCCTTGGATTGATACTTCTCCTCCTGGTAATAAGTAAAATTCACTCCAAACTTCTCATTATCGGCTACAAAAAAGGCATCACCCTGAGAAGCTTTTCTGCTTGAACCTAGTACTCGTTTTTTAATGTACCACAATCCATCTTTCGGCTTATAAAGCTTTGGTTTCTTCAACTTTCGCATCGCGCAACGCCGAATAATCATCCAGGATGTAAATACTGCGTCCAAATGTTCCGGCTACGAGATCATTCTCTTCTTTGTGGATCGCAAGATCACGTACAGCAATCGTTGGCATTCCTCCTTTGAGTTTTGTCCAGTTCTTTCCATAGTCCTGTGAGAAGAAAACACCAAATTCAGTTCCGATGAATAGTAAGTTCTTATCCTCATGATCCTGGACTAATCGCCACACCAGGTGATTTTCAGGTAAATCTTCACTCAAGGATCTCCACGATTTCCCTTTGTCTTTTGATACATACAGATAGGGTTTATAGTCTCCATTCTTATGGTTATCCAATGAAACGAAAACCGTATTTGCATCATGTAAATCTGCTTTGATATCATTGACAAACGCCTCTTTTGGAACACCAGGCAATTCTTCCACATTGATCTTTCTCCAGGATTCGCCTCCATTCTCTGTCACTTGAAGGATTCCATCATCTGTTCCGGCATACAGCAATCCCTCTTGCTGAGGTGACTCACTCAACGAAGTAATATTACTAAAGTTGGACATCGCGTAAATATCCCAGGCATTGTCCCAGCTCTGTTTCTCCCCGTAAAACTTTGTATCAATACGTTCTTTCTGATTAGTTAGATCTCCTGAAATAGGTTCCCAGGTGGCACCTCGATCTTCTGATTTCCAAACACGTTGAGAAGCATGATAAATACGAGACGGTTTATGTGGACTCACTAAAATCGGTGCATCCCAGTTGAAACGATCGCGCTTTTCATCCACATCTGCTTGTGGCTGGATATACATCATTTCTCCTGTTTCCATATCCACACGAACAAGGTTTCCCTGTTGCCATTGCGCATAAACTACATTTGGATTTCCAGGTTCTGTTGCGGGCTGATGACCATCTCCAAATAGAGCAATAAACCAGTCCGAATTTCGTATTCCATGCACGTTATCCGTTTGACTCGGCCCACCTTGTGTATTGTTATCCTGAGTTCCTCCGTAAATATTATAGAAAGGCTTACGATCATCAATGGCGATTTTATAGAACTGAGTAGTTGGTAAATTGCTGATGAACTTCCACGATTTTGTATTGTCAAAAGACTGGTATAATCCGCCATCGCAACCCACAAGAACATAATTCTCATCACTCTTCTTAAAAGCAACTGCGTGATTATCAACGTGCTTATTTGTTTCGTTCATTCGCTCGAAGGTCTTCCCTCCATCTTCTGTCACCTGCATGTAGTTATCTGCGAAATAAACTTTATCAAACTGATGTGGCGACGCCCAGATCTCCTGATAATAATGTGGTCCTGTTCCTCCAGAAATTGCGTCAGACATTTTTTTCCAACTCGCTCCACGGTCATCACTTCGGTAAAACCCTCCTGATCTTCTTTCTTGTTCAATCGCAGCGTAAAGAACGTCTGGATCTATTGGAGAAATCGCTAATCCGATCTTCCCCAGATTACCCGAAGGTAATCCTTTAGTCAGTTTCGTCCATGTTTCGCCTCCATCTGTTGACTTGTGTAAAGCCGTTCCTGGTCCGCCACCCATGTAGGCAGCCACTTTACGATGACGCTGCCAGGTTGCTGCGTAGATTACGTCAGGATCACGTGGATCAATAGCAAGATCAGTTGCGCCAACCCATTCGTCATCTCCTAATGTTCTTTCCCATGATTCTCCTCCGTCAATTGAAATATAAACTCCTCGTTGTCCGCCTTTAGACCACAACGGTCCTTGAGAAGCAACAATGATTTTTTCTGAGTTACGAGGATCGATAATGATCTTTGAGAGATGTTCCGACTTCTCCAATCCCTTTTTCTTCCAGGACGCGCCGCCATCTTCACTTTTGTAGATCCCATCACCAAAACCAATGTGACGTCCTCCTACATTTTCACCCGTTCCGACCCAAACTACATCGGGGTTATTTGGATCTAACGTAATGCATCCGATCGAATAAGATTTTTGTCCATCAAATATTGGATTCCATGTAGTTCCTGAATTCTTAGTTTTCCAGACTCCTCCAGATCCAAATGCTACATACCATATGTTTTCATTTTCGGGATGAATCGCAATATCCGCTACTCGACCCGACATTAAAGCTGGGCCTACAGATCTAAATTTTAATCCATTGTATAGCGCTGAATTATCTTTTTTATCTTCTTTTTTCTGGGCGAATGCCGCAAAAACTCCAAGAACTAACAAGGAGCATAATAACGTTCTGAGCATAATCATGGTTTTGAATGCTCGACAATATACTAATTTGTTGGCAGACGGGTGATTTGGCGATTCACTACTGTCCAAAAATGACAAAAAGATGACCTACCTCACTTCAATGCAATCAGCGATCTCTTTAGCTTTTCTTCTCAATTCATCAATGTTTGGACCTATTTCATCATACGTAAATGCAATCCCCATTCGACGGTACTTACGTGTGACGGGTTTTCCAAAGATTCGAATGTCCGATTTCTCGTATGAAGATGCTTTTTCGATACCTGTATATTCAGGAACTTTTTCTTCTTCAAGTTCGGAAAGTATGACAGCATTGGCACCATTTCGCTGGTGAGCCACTTTTTGAATCGGCATACCTAAAACAGCACGAGCATGTAATTCAAATTCCGTATAATTTTGCGTTCCTGCCAATGTAACCATTCCAGTGTCATGTGGACGAGGTGATAACTCTGAGAAGTAAACCGCTTCTTTTCCAATAAAGAACTCAACTCCCCAAATACCAGCACCCCCTAAAGCTTTGGTAACTTTTTCAGCCATTTCCTGAGCCGTTTGCAAGTGCCCTTCAGACATCGGCTGTGGCTGCCAGCTCTCCTGGTAATCTCCACGTTCCTGACGGTGACCAATCGGTGGACAGAACAAAGTTTTCCCGTCTTTCTGAGTAACGGTCAAAAGTGTGATCTCAAATTCAAAATCAATGAATGCTTCCACGATAACTTCCATGGCGTCACCACGACCCTTAGCTTGCGAAATATCCCATGCTTTTTCTATATCAGCTTCTGTTTTGATGACCGATTGCCCTTTTCCAGAAGAAGACATTAATGGTTTTACAACACATGGCATCCCGATTTCATTTACTGCCTCTTTCAGTTCTTCAGCTGATTTCGCATAGCGATATTCTGCAGTTCTGATATTTAATTCTTTTGCAGCCAGATCACGAATCTTCTTACGATTCATGGTGTAGTTCGTTGCTTTTGCCGAAGGAACAACTTGAATTCCTTTTTCTTCAAATTCATAGAGCTTCTCGGTGCGAATCGCTTCGATCTCTGGGACGATGATATCTGGTTGATGTTTATCTACTGCTTTTTGAAGTGCTTCACCATCTAACATACTGAAAACCTCATAAGAATCTGCCACTTGCATGGCTGGTGCATTATCATAACTATCTGCAGCAATTACGGTGTGTCCGTAGCGTTTTACAGCAATTACAAATTCTTTTCCTAATTCACCTGATCCTAGCAGTAATATCTTTTTCATCGTTATGGAATTTTGGGGCAAAATTAATCAGATTTTCGGGAAGATTTGGGTTAAATCAGGACCTTATTTTATCGATAACTTATTTTGATTCATCAATGTAAATACAAAGAAAACACCCACTAATGCAAATGCTACCCACAGGACCTCCATGTTTGCATTGATCCAGTGCATAAACTTCTCAGTATACGTTTCTACATATCCAAAATCCAATTCAATCCTATATTGAACAAAAACGCCAAGCAAAATAATAATCGAAGCTACTACAGCAGTAAAGAACCATTGGCGAACACTGATCAGCGGAGTCGGATTGAAAGCAGGTTTGCTCTCAAGTTCATCGATCATACTCATCACCTCATCATTAAAACCTGCATGTGTGGGTTTCTCAAAGTCCTTTAAGATCTCTTCTTTCCAGTTTTTATCTTCTGACTCCTTCATAATATTCTTTTTTGATCAATCCTTTCAAGTTCTTCTTTGCACGATGTACCGTTACTTTCACATACGATTCTGAAATGCTCATGATCTCTGCAACATCTTTTACCGATAATTCGTCAAGATAGAATAACGTAATTGCGGTGCGTTCAATTGGTTTCAAACGGTTGATACAATCTGCAACATGTCCTTTCATTTCATCCAGCGCCATATACTCTTCGATATTGTCGTCACTTTCTGTATTCGAATAATACTCCTCACCGACCCACCGCTTTTGTTTTCTCAGATGAGATAACCCATGGAAATAAGTAATCTTATAGATCCATGTGGATAGTTTCGACTTACCTTTGAATTGTTTTAACTGTTGATACACCTTCACGAATACTTCTTGTGCAAGGTCGTTCGCTTCTTCATGATCATCCGTCATCCTTAACAGGATACTATAAACAAGGCCTTTATGCTCATCTATAATTTGAGAAAAGAGTTGTTTTTTTCCTGCCAATACTGCCTGAACTACATCGGTATGTTCTTGCAGACTACTTTCCACCTTCCTGTTTCTTCTTATCGTTCTGCCACTTGGCGATCAATAATCCAATTCCTCCAAAAAGGAAGGCCCCAAGTAATCCAAACTGTCCTGCATCCAGGAAGTCAGTGTAATAGGCTAAAACATTTCCAATAATGATACCCAACGGTACAAACACAAATAGATATCCACTACTCCAGGGACTATTTTCATCATCCTTCTTTTCATTGGGATTCATTCCCGCCTCGATCATCGCGATCTTCTGACGGTGACTTGCAGTGATCACAATGTAAACGATTCCAAAAACCATGGCAAACAATGCGATCGGAATTAAAAGTGCTGTTAAATTCATTGTATTTCAATTTAGTATTTACCCATTAGATGAAGGTCAATACAGAAAGGTTACAATAAATGTAGGATTATTTATTTAGAGGTACTCGAATCGTAATTGTAGTGCCTTCAGAATTACTATCAATATCTAATGATCCATCCAACAATAAAGCACGACTTTCCATGCTTTTCAGACCGATTGAATCATTGTTTTGTTTGGGGTCAAAACCCTTTCCATCGTCTTCAATCGTTACGATCAGCATGTTATTTAATTGATTCATGGAGACATGTACCTCTTTTGCTTCGCTATGTTTAATGATATTATTAATAGCTTCTTGAAGTATTCTATAAACGTTTGTCTTTATCTGCTCTGAGACATCTATGTGGTCTTGACCAGAAAAGAACTCACCAGAAATAGAATGAGTTGAAAAGCTGTTATTTACAAGATCTCGCGAAGCTTCTATCAAACCCGATTTTCTTAGCGCAGTAGGCATTATCGCATATGCTAGATCTCTAGCGTCTTGCTTTAAATTGACTATTCGCTTATTCAACTTTTCTTTGCCTTCTTTCTCAATACCAGATACATCTTCGAGTTCTGTCTTCAATAATCTGATTTCCTGAACTAATCCATCATGCAGATCTCGAGCTAATATTTCCCTCTCCTTCTCTTGCGCTGTTATCACATTTCTTGCATTCTCCTCTTTCGCATCAAGTAGCGCCTGTTGCTTTTCAGCTTTCAACTTTTGCTGTCTTCGTCGGTAGATTAGGTAACCTACAATAGTAAGGACCAAAAACCCGATGATTAATAAGTAAATCAAATTCTTCTGGTTGGTAATTGATTTTTCTTTCTCCAGATTTTCGAGTCTCATTTGCTGAGATACATTTCGTTCAGCTAAAAGCTGTCTTTCTTTCTCTTGTGTTTCAAATTTGGCTTCGTACTCAGCGAGTAAATTCGCATTCTCTTCTGTAAAAGTAGAATCTTGTATCGCTAAAAACTGGTTTAAATAAGTTTCTCCTTTTTCCGTATTTCCTATGTTGAAATAAGTAATCGCCCCATTTTTATAAAGATCTTTACCAAACTTTTTAGCATCGGGATCATCTTTTAATATAGATTCTGCTTTTTCAATTGCGATCAAACTCTGCTTCCAGTCGTTATTATCATTGTAGAGATGAATGAGGTTCCCATACGTAATGATATCAGAATTAGCAGTATTCGGAACAGACTCTCCCAATTCGATGGATCTTTTGTAATGAAAAATAGCCTCCGAAGTCTCACCTGCATCTTGGTAAACATTTCCCAGGTTGTCGTGTGCTATTTTTTCCTCTTTAACTAGTCCCTCCGAAATGGCAACGTCCTTACTTTTATTCAAATAGAAAAACGCTGAATCCCTTATACCCAAGTTTCTGTAACAAATTCCCAAATTCGTATAAGAAGTAGGAAGTTCTCCTCGAATATCATATCTCTCGCGAATTTCTAGCGCTATTTTATGTGAAGTAATTGCCTTTTCGAAAAGATTCATTTCTTGATAGATAAGACCAATATTGCTTCTGTACTTTGACATAAACTTTTCCCGGATCTCATCATCTTCCTCGGTTTCATTTAATAATTCTAGAGCATCGAAGAAATAGGGTAAGGCAGATTCAAATTCCCCCTTGTTCCAATGAAACATTCCCAAATTATTGAGTGACTTTGAATGGACATTGTGGAGTTGATTGTTTTTACTATAGTTTAGCGCTTTTGTAAAGTACAGTTTTGAGGAATCTCTTATTCCCTGAACATCATAGTAAATACCGATATTATTGTAAAGGTTGGCAATGCCATTTTTAAAGTCTACTTCTTTCGCTGACTTTAAATGCTTTTTTGCGAAAGGCATAAACTTCTCAGGGGCTCGAAAAATATACGTAAAACTAATTCGATTGACCAGGTCGTATTTTAATGAATCATCTTTTGTTTCATTCACTACATTGATCAGGCTATCAATTTTCGATTGTTGCGAGAATGCTGAATTCGAGACAAACAAAAGGACAATATAAATGATCAACCTGACATTCATGTCACTAAATAATTCTTTGTTTTAGAGCTTTAGCAACAAGTTTTGAGGAAGAGTTAACATCCAGCTTTTGCATTAGATTCTCTTTGTGAGACTCTACGGTCCTGGCACTTATAAAGAGTCTTTCTCCAATTTCTTTAGAAGTCATTCCTTCACAGATCAACTGTAGCACTTCGGATTCTCTCTTCGTTATGCCATATGCATTGTCACGTCCTTCAGAGCGGACATTTTTTTTCAAACCAAGCATCGCACTTTTTGCCTCTTTCGAGAGGTAAAATTGATCTTCAGCGATCATTTCAAGTGCCTCTTTTAATTCATTTTCTGAGCAGTCTTTATGAAGGTATCCATTAGCTCCGAGATCCATCGCTTTCTGAATAACAGATTGCTCTTCAACCATAGATAACATAAGTATAGGAAATCGATATCCTCTTCCACGTAATACTTTCAAGGCTTCTAGCCCATCACGAACGGGCATTTCTACATCTAGAATTACAAGATCTGGTTTTTCGGATAAAACCTTACGGATAAGATCTTCTCCATTCTTGGAAATCTCAACAGAAATATTGGGAATAACTTTGATCAATAACTCAGCAACACCTTTAGCCACGATCTCGTGATCATCTGCCAAATACGCTGTATTAAAAGTTAGTGCCATGAATATGAGTACTCTAGTCAGGTAAAAATATAAATTTTACCATTACACTGCACACAAATTTTGGCAATAACTACCCAGGACGACATTTTCTGTCGTTCCATTATTTGAAGTATAAGTTGGTTTAGTTAGGCCTAGATTAATTTGATACGATCTTAAATTCAACTCGTCTATTCAATGCTCTACCCTCTTCAGTTTCGTTGGTCGCAACAGGCTTATCAGGACCATATCCATTAAACGTCAATCTACCTTTTTCTATACCTTTTTTAACGAGATAGTTCACAACGGCTTCAGCTCTTTCGTTGGAAAGTTTTTTGTTATAATCAGCAGAACCAACATTATCCGTGTGCCCTCCGATCTCAATTTGCATCTTACCATTTTTAGACATTAGATTGTATAGTCTATCCAATTCATAAAATGACTCTTCTTTAAGAGATGCCTTTCCGAAATCAAAAAAGATATTGTTCAGCCTGATAACTTCCCCCTTTTCAATTTTTTTCAGGTAAAGATTCTTCTCGATCGAAGCAAAATCCTCCAAACTATCAAGTTTTAGGTATTCGGAAATAGGGAAATATCCCTTCTTTTCAGATACGACCTCGTAGTTATAACCTTTCTGAAAAATCGCTGTGAAGGCTCCTGTCTTTTTATCCGAACGGATCGTTTTAGCCTCACCTTCTTTAATGTTGATCGGACGAAAGAAAATATCAGCATCTATTGGTTCATTCGTCTTTTGATCTAGAACCTTTCCTTTAACGATGATCACTGGATCAGGTTGAGTTTCTTTAAAAAGCGGCACTTGATAAACATCTGAAAAGTCCTGACCATCTCGAGTACCTGCAATAAATCCTAATTTACCTTCTGCGTCCGTGCTGAAATAACCATCCCAATCCAGAGAATTGATGATTGGTCCCATATTAACTGGTTCTGACCAATTTGTCCAAGTATCATCTAGTCTTTTAGCCATGAAAATATCACTGCTTCCATATCCATGATGACCTGAAGAAGAGAAGTAAAGTGTCTTATTATCAGCAGCAAGGAACCCAAAGTTTTCTGATGCTCCTGTATTAATAATCGGACCTAAATTGATGGGCTCAGTGAAAATAGTTCTCAATAATTTTTCTTCTCTAAATGACACATACAAATCCAATTGACCATTCGACTCACCATCGTTGAATGCACAGATCAGGATCTGTTCATCATTTGATAATTTTCTTGTTCTTGACGATGCCTTATTTGTCCATTTCTTGATCTCATACGGTTCAGGGTAAGTAAACTTTCCTCCTTCAATAGTAGACATCGAGATACCATATTTGTCACTTTGAGCTCCTCGCATTCCATTTATGTAGATTCGAGAACCATCGATTCCTGGGGATACTGTACTTGTACTTATTCCTGATTTGTTGATCGGACTTGGAAGAATGATAGCTTTTTCCCATTCACCATTTTTACCTTTTAGCGCAACCATGGCCTTATCATCCGTATCATCCTTGGCTACTTCATATTTTCGAGTAAAGAATAAAGCCTGACCATCACCTGTGATCTGAGGATTCAATTCGGCCATACCCGTTGTATTCACATTTAAACTGAGTTTTGTTGGCTTTTCGGTTAATTCGGCATTCATTTTCTTCACCGATTTATATTTCATTGGTGTTGAGGATGTCCATTTTTCGATTGTCCAGTCTAACCCTTCGTCTACAGCTTGGTTTATGGCAATCACGTTAATCCTCCCTCCATCTGTCTTATACTTAAGCTCACGGTTTCCATTGACATATACTTCAATCTTTTTGCCCTTCTTTACTATTTTTAGTGGAATTTTGGGACTTGTTAGCTTATTCTCTATAGGGTCCCAATCCGCCAACTGTTCCCATATTTTTTCTTGTTTAAAATGTTTTGCAAAAACACTACCCTTTGTACTAACATAGAAAAAAAGGTATTCGTCACTATTGAGATATAGAGTAAAAGCCATTCTTTTATAGACGGAAAGATCTTTCGCGTCAATTTCAATATCAAAAGTCACATCTTCAGTTGTACATTCGAAAGGTAAAGTTGTAGATCGATATTGCATTTCAGGATTTTTCACCCGAATCTTTCCATCTTCCAAAAAGAGACTTTTTGACTCCAGGAGTTCGAAATTACCTTCATTGGGAATTATTGTATGCTGAGCATTTAAGTTGAACACAAACATGAGCATCATAAGTAGTGTAAATCGCATAATCAAAATATTTTGCTGCTAACATACTGATAAACGGCATCTTGGGCTTAGGTAATTTTACCTAAAACATATCCGAATAAACTCAAGTTACCTAGTTTAGGGTATTGATATCTAGTAAAAAATGAACGTACTTTGAGAGAAATTGATTCGTTATGCAAAACCTGGAAAGAAATTCAAATGAAGAGATCAAGTCTATTCTTGGCTTTTTCTCGATCGACAAAATAGAGCTCCCTGAAGCAATGGAATTAGCTCAATCTGTTGTAGAGGACATTAAACGTCCCGAACTTTTTGAAGCAAGAAAATATGATAAGTTTTCTACTGAAATGATCTTAAAATATCTTCGCTCAAGTCACGAAGTATACCTCTCAAAAAAACTACCTGAAATAGAGCAACAGCTCATTCATGTGCACAACAAATTTCCTGAATATCGACTATTCCATATTTTATATCTATTCTTTAAAGACTACAAAAACCATCTAACTAGTCATATTGAACATGAGGAAAATACAGTATTCAGATATATTGAGTATTTACTAAAGGCCAATAAAGAGGTTTCTATAGTTGAAAGCATTCAAATTCTACAAGGAAGTCCATCATTGAATCATTTCCTCGACGAACATACGGATACAGAACAAGATCTAACCGCAATGCGGAAAGTTTTAAATTCTGACGTTGAATATAAGCAGCTTCATCCAATATCAATGTTATTGAATCAACTATCGATTCTCGAGAACAACCTAAAAGTTCACGCAAAATTAGAAGACGAGGTGTTATTGCCAAAGGCTCTTGAACTTGAAGCAAAACTAATATCATAAAAAAAGGGAGGCTATTTAGATCCTCCCTTCAATTGATTTATATCAGCGGTTATAATTTTATAAGTAATCTTAAAAGGAAATTTCTTCCAGCTTGAGGATAATAGAAATTCTCTTGAATACGTTGTCCACCAAGGATATACCCAAATGTATATCCGTTGTTCTCATAGAGCTCGTCAAAAGCGTTATTCACACGAACTCCAAACGTCATTTCTTTGAATAATACGTCTTTAAGCGTATATGAAACATCGAAATGAGAAATGAAATAAGCATCAATAACTCGATCTTCATTTGACGTATTGTCTAAATATTGTTTTCCTACATATTTATTCATCATTGACACTCTCAATCCGTCGATAGGCATGTAGTTAATATTCAATCCTCCAATGACCGAAGGAGAAAATGCAAGATCAGTGTTCTCATGAACGATCTCATCCTGTCCTCCAACATCATAATTGTCGACATATTCAGTGAAGGTTGGTATTTTATTCTGGCTCAACGTTAAATTTCCAGTTACCCCCAGCTTTTCAAAGATTTGATAACCTCCTTCCAGCTCGACACCCATTCTATAGCTATCCTCAACATTAGTCCTTGTATATCCACCAACATCATTGATCTGACCGGTAAGTACCAACTGATTATCATACTGCATATGATAAATATTGGCATTCAAAAAGACTTTATTTGATTTTAATCGATATCCTGCTTCCAGGTTATATAACGTTTCGTGAGAAGGGAAGTCCTCCGGTGTATTCTCTCGAAAATCTCTCCTTACTGGCTCACGATTCGCAACTGCATATGAAGCATACACAGACTGATTGTCATTGATCTTGTATGATAAACCGGCTTTTGGATTTAGGAAATTATAGTCTACTACAAATCGTTGGTCTACGATCGTTCCACTCACGTCATCCAATCCCAAAAATGAATATTCGATATAGCGAAACTGAACATCACCGAAGAAAGTAAGTTTATTCCACTGGTAAGTAGCTTTTAAATAACTGTTTGCATCAACTTTAAACGCATTGTTGTCATAATAACGATCTCCTTTTTCGTTGTCTGGCATATACTCAGCCCATATAACTTCTCCAAAATGATCACCGTCGTATGCATTAGCTGCCCCTCCAAAATTGACTTCCAAACCATTTAGGCTATTATAGTTGAAACTGAACACACCTCCATAGAAATGATTGTCTAGCCATCTTCTTCTGATCAAATCCATACTGGATGTTGTGTCTCCATCAATCACAATTGGGTCATAACCATAAGTTGAAAAATCATCTCCACGACGATACTGTTCATAATATCCACGGCCATAAGTATAATGACCAGCTAATTTCATATTTAACTTTCGTGAAAACTGATGCGCAAAATGCAGTTGGTAGTGATCCTGCTGATAATTATCTGTCTCATTCTCGTATGTATAAAAATTATAAGTTCGCCCAGAATTAATGAGATTCGCTGAATCTGCAGAACTCAAATAGTTTCTTGCGATATAGTCTTGCATTGCATCAAAATCTCCATCTATTCGGCTTTCTGGTGTTCCATACCAAGCCTGGTAAGTTTTTTCTTTTCCACTGAAGACATTCAATCGAAGTGTTGACTTTTCTCCATGATAAGCTCCTGACAAATAGAATGATCTTAAGTTAGAACTAGCGCGATCTATGTATCCATCTGAAACAATTCGAGAGAGACGCGCATCAACCGTAAACTTATTGTTGATCAATCCTGTTCCTGCTCTGACAGAGTTTCTAAGCGTATTGAATGATCCTCCAGAATTATCGATCTCTGCATATGGCTCTTTATTGATCTGATTAGTACTTACATTTATGCTCGCGCCAAACGCAGCAGAACCATTTGAGGATGTTCCAACACCTCGTTGAACCTGCATGCTCTCAACAGATGATGCAAAATCGGGCATATTCACCCAAAAAACACCATGTGATTCAGAATCATTGAGTGGAATTCCATTGACTGTAACGTTAGTACGGGTTGGATCTACACCACGTATCCTAACTCCGGTGTATCCAACACCAGCTCCAGCATCTGAAGTTACAACTGTCGAAGGAGTTGACTGAAGAAGGAAAGGAAGATCCTGACCGTAATTTAGCTTTTCGATATCTTCTTCATCGATATTAGTGTATGTGGTCGGCGTTTTTTCATCTGCACGAATACCATACACTTCAACACCTTCCTGCATGAAAAAGGTGGAACTAAGAATAAAATTAACTTGTTCATCAGAATTGTTGATCTTAACCGTTCGAACTGATTCCTGATAACCGAAAAATGAAGCGCGCAAGGTGTATTCTCCGTTTTCCAGATTTTGAATCGCATATTTACCTCTTCGATCGGCAACGGCTCCTAACTTGGAATCCATCAACTTAACTACAGCTCCAACAAGGACTTCACCTTCCTCATTGGTAACTTCACCTGAAATTTTTGATTGACCATGAAGGCCTAAAGACAGCATCAAGGCCGCTGTGAGCGCCAATAAACCATTTGTTTTCATGTCTTGTAAACTTTTTACAAGAACAAGGGGCTAATTCTCGGATTAATAATTAATTAGAATTAACACTATTTTAGTCATCTTCCCGCCGCAGGTACAAACCTGATCCGGTTCAATGGGTATAATCTCAGTCCCAATTATAATATCGGGACACCCCTTAGAGACGCCGCAAATGTATATTGAATATTTTAAATAGCAAGAATGACCTGCTAAAAGAAGTAGATTTTTTGTAAACAGATCAACACTAATCGCTTGAATTCAACGATTTAATTAAGCGAAAATCTCATCTAACGCATCACAGAATTTTTCAGAAGCTTCTTTCAATATTTCTTCTGAATGAACAAGAGAGACAAAACCTACTTCATATCCACTTGGACCAACGTACACACCTCTTTCTAGTAATGCTTTGTGAAGCATCTTAAATGGAGTCATATCTGATCCGATCTCATCTGCTCTACGGATTGCATCTTTATCTGAGAATGCAAGCCAGAAAATAGATCCAACCGTGAAGATCTCAAAATCATATCCCTTTTCAGAAGCGTGTGAATTAATATGGTCTACCATCATTTTTGTACGCTCCTCCTGATCTTCGTAAAATCCTTTTTGAGAGCAAACTGATAATTGAGCAATTCCAGCAGACATTGCTACTGGATTCCCACTTAAAGTACCCGCTTGATATACTGGTCCATCTGGAGATACGCTTTTCATGATATGTTCTTTTGCTCCATACGCACCCACCGGAAGACCTCCTCCAATGATTTTTCCATAGGAAACAATATCAGGGGCGATATCATAATATTCAGCGGCACCGGAAAAAGCTACTCTGAATCCTGATATCACCTCATCAAAGAAAAGCAATACTCCATTAGCTGTACATAACTCTCTCAGCTTTAGCAAAAATGACTTTTCCTGCAATAGAAGTCCGTTGTTTGCCGGGATCGGCTCGATAATCGCACAAGCCAATTCATCTTTATACTTTTCAAAACAAGCTTCTAAAGCCTGCTCATCATTCAGTGGAATAACGATCGTATCAGCTGCAACATTATCCGGAACTCCTGCACTTGAACTCTCACCAAATGTTGCAAGTCCAGATCCAGCTTTTACGAGAAGTGAATCTACATGACCATGGTAGCATCCTTCAAACTTGATGACTTTATTCTTACCAGTATAACCTCGAGCCAAACGAATACCTGACATTACAGCTTCAGTTCCCGAACTTACAAAGCGAATCTTATCAATGAATGGGTTTCTTGATAAAATAATATCTGCTAATTCATTTTCAAGTTTGGTTGGAGCGCCAAAGCTCGTTCCGTTTTGAAGATTCTCTGTTATATTTTCATGTACATCTGGATGATTATGCCCTAAAATAAGCGGTCCGAAACTACAGCAGAAATCAATGAATTTATTCCCGTCTTCATCCCATATATGAGGACCTTGACCCTTTTTTATGAAAAGTGGTGCTCCTTCAACAGCTTTGAAAGCTCTTACGGGAGAGTTGACTCCACCTGGGAAATAATTTAGTGCTTCATTATATAATTCTTCTGATCGCTTTCTTTCCATGAGAATTCGTTTGTTTCTTGCAAAAATAACTATAGTAAGCTAGTTGTTCAATTGTTCGTTGATTTATTCTTAGTTATAAACCAAAAGTTCTTTAAAGATAACATCACAGGTAGCTATATCATCCATTACTAACGTTTAGAAAGAATTCACTTACCTCAGAAAGAATTCTACAATCCTCTGATTTTCATGATCATATTTGTCAAAAATTATAATTATGAAAAAACAACTACTTTTTTTAGGATCTTTACTAACTTGTTTAACAGCCTTAAATGCTCAAGATGTTACGAACGGACTTGAAGCAAAATACACCTTTGATCAAGACAGCATTCAAGATGTTGTTGGAACGAATCACGGAGTATCAACAGAAGTAACATACACAACTGGCATTGGTGGAGCAGGAAAATCAATCGTCTTTGATGGTAACGATGGTGGGCCAACCGCTACAATAAGTAGAGGTGTGATTGATAATGAGATCGTAGATTTTAGCAACGATCTAACCATCTCTTTTTGGTTTAATCTCAATGATTACAACTTAACACAACCTATGGTTATACTTTCCTCGAGACGCGATCTCAATGGTGATGAGGCCGGAGGTATCGAATTTGTAATCAGAAAAGATCCGAATAACACGCTACAGATTGGTGGTAGATCAGTGACAAACGGTCTTACTCTCGAATACGATCTAGAATCGTCAGTTATTCAAACAAATCAGTGGTACTTCGTTACATTTGTTCAAAATGCAGGAACAACATCATTATATATCAATGGTTCACAAGTTGACTCGAATATTTCTTCCAATCCAGCTGAACAAAACTTCTTCTGGGCTTTAGGTGGATCTTTAAAAGCTAATGAAACTACAAGAGAGTTTAAAGGACTTCTAGATGAAGTGCGATTCTACAATAGATCACTAACCCCACAAGAAGTTACTCAATTGTATAATTTCGATCCATCTACAGCAGATCTAAACGATGAAACTATGAATTCAGAGGTAAGTGTACACCCAAATCCATTTACAAATCAAATATTTGTTGAGTCTACTCTTGATCAAATTAATTATTCAATTCTCGATATTTCTGGGAAATTATTATCAAAAGGTATCACAACATCAAATCAGTCTATCGATGTATCCTCGCTTAACTCGGGCGTATACTTTTTGAAGATTTTTGAGGGAAATAAAAGCAGAACGATAAAGGTTATTAAAAACTAATAGTACGTCTTAAACTAAAAAAGCCCATCAAAATTTTGATGGGCTTTTTTTATTCTATTTATTTCCTAACTATTCTTTCCCTCTAACTACATGCACGTAACCATGCATCAAATATGGGTTTTCTTCATCACCTTCTCGATAAGTATACTTAACTCCTGAAGGAGTTGCAGTGTAGAAATATACACCTTCGATCACAGGGTTCCCTTTAAGGTCAGTACCATCCCAGTCGTCCTGATAATCGTCGCTTTCATAGATCAAGTTACCCCATCGGTTATAGATCTGTAAACTTATTTTATCGTAGTCGCTATTATTTCGAATAATGAACAAATCATTTACGTTATCTCCATTTGGAGTGATAATGTTGGGAACAACTACTCTACACTGCTCATAAACATCAATGGTCGGACTTGATATTTCAAACCCACAGGCATCGGTGATCGATACATTGTATGGATTGTAATTATCCTCAAGAATCGTTGCATCAATGATAATGGTGTCGTTATTCGGATAGGGCTGTATGTTGTTACCCCAGTCAAAATAATACGGAGCTACTCCTCCCGTAAATGAGGTCGGTGTCAGAAGATACTGGTCTCCTGTTTCAGCACAAATATTAATACTGTCCTCAATGACCAGTTCCATTTCAATATAATCCAAAATAACAAAGGAAGTTGATGCTGTGTCTAATAATCCAGTACAAGGGTTTTCATAGAGAATGTAGACAGTGCCATTAAGATTACCTTCAACATCGTCCTGATAAATAGTTGTTACGTCAATAGTATCATTCGTAACGCCTTCTGGAATCACTATCGTATCATCAAGGTTATTGTAGTTGTAACCCATGACAGCATCTCCAGATGTTTCAACGTAAAGCTCAACATCTCCAACAGTATCATTTCTTTCAATAAGGAATTGGAAACCTCCACATCCTTCAATAATATCTCCACCACCGAGAACACTAACTTCGAAAGAAGGTTCTGTTTCACATTCTACAATTGTATACCCAAAAGTTCTCGAGTGAGTATTTATCAAGATTCCATCTCTCCACTCCTCAACACATATTCGAGCAACAAAATTACCCAACATACTAGGTGTTACAGAAAAGTCCCCTGTGATCGGGTCAATATTAGTAGGAGAACCATTTTCAAATGGCTGTGTTGCTGAAAACCCTGGTTCCCATGGGATTGAGGTATAAGGTGGTGGGTCTTCAGGATCTGGATTCAAGCCGCTTCCCGTATCATCATACTGTAAAGGGTCACATAGCTTAAACGCTAAGCTATCTCCATCTTCTTCAATCATATTTGAAGGGATAGTCAACTCATTGTTCAAACAAAATACGATTTGCGGATAATCAGCAAATCGGGGAGAGTTATTAGGTACAGAAACCGAGTTTGTCCCTGGAATCGTAGCAGTAATTGTCATGCCTAATAAGGATGGATCGGTAAAGTTTACATAAGAACCAGACCAATTTCCTACCTGATAAGATATAATGTAGTCTCCTGCGATAATCGGTAGAATAACAGTACCCTGATAAATAGCACTTTCTATACACACATCGTTTGGTGGCTCCACACAAGGATCATCATATACCAATGGCAATTCGGTTGAACCATTAAATGGAATATCAGCATTAGCTATAACATTACCATTTTCATCAAAGATCGTATAGTTAAATGGTGCACTTGTTGTCCCTTCACCTGGAAAGTCTATCCCGGCACAATCTCTAAAAAGTTCAAAATAAAGGTTGTACTGCATATCACCGTTAGCATCAGTACCGATAGTGTCGTAGTAAATTTCACCACCCACAATATGAGAGGCAAAACTTGGAACTGAAAAAGTAATTAGAAAGATTATCACAGATAGCTTGTGTAGTAAGTTCATTTTAAAATGTTTTCGTTTGTGTGATTGAAGGACGAAAATTACTAAGAATTAGTTGTATAGCCAATGAAAAAAATTAAAATCCCATTTTGAAAAACCTCAATAGACAAAGAATTTCTTAACTTCGAGGCCGCACAAATAATGAGTCTTATGTCTTTTGATAACACTTTGGAATTCGCACGAACTAAGGATCAAAATGATCCTTTAAGCAAATATAGAGATCAATTCTTTTTCCCTAGTTTTCATGATAATGAAGTAGTTTATTTCACAGGAAACTCTTTAGGGTTACAACCGAAAACAGTTAAGAAATATATTCAACAAGAACTCGATGATTGGGCGAAATGGGGAGTTGAGGGACACTTTGATGCAAAAAACCCGTGGTTTTCTTATCATGAGCTGCTGACTCCAAAAATTGCTAAAGTTGTTGGAGCAAAAGACAAGGAGGTTGTTGTAACGCACTCACTAACAACAAACCTTCATCTATTGATGGTTTCCTTTTATAGACCAACAAAATCTAGATATAAGATTCTGTGTGAAGGAAAAGCTTTTCCCTCTGACCAATACGCTTTAGAATCACAAGCTAAATTTCACGGTTTTGAACCATCTGATGCTATAATTGAAGTCTTTCCAAGAGAAGGAGAGCATAACCTGAGAGAAGAAGATATCACTTCCATGATAGCAGAGCATGCTGATGAATTAGCGCTGGTTATGATCGGTGGGGTAAATTATTATACCGGTCAGCGCTTTGATATGGAAAAGATAACAAAAGCAGGTCATGATGCTGGAGCGATAGTAGGCTGGGATCTTGCTCACGCAGCAGGTAATGTGGAACTTGCCCTTCATGATTGGGGTGTAGACTTTGCTGCCTGGTGTTCGTATAAATACCTGAACTCAAGCCCTGGAGGAGTTTCTGGATTGTTTGTTCATGAAAAACATGCAAAAAATGAAGATCTACCTCGTTTTGCTGGCTGGTGGGGTCATAATAAAGCTGAGCGTTTCCAAATGAAACCTGGATTCCATCCGATTGAGGGTGCAGAAGGATGGCAATTGAGTAATGCTCCCGTTTTAGGAATGGCTGCTCATAATGCCGCATTGGATATTTTCGAAGAAGTAGGAATGGAAGCTATCTTCAAAAAAAGAGACAATATCACTGCTTACTTGGAATTTGTCATCACTGAAATATCTGCGTCATCTGACAAAGCCGACTTCGAGATCATAACTCCTAAAGAACAGCATAGAAGAGGTGCACAGTTATCTATCCTAGCTCATGGTCAAGGTAAAGCGCTTTTTGATGCAATGGCGAAGGCAGGAGTTGTTGCCGACTGGAGAGAACCGAATGTTATTCGAATCGCACCGGCTCCTCTATATAACTCTTATGAGGATGTTTATCGATTTGGTCAGATTCTTAAATCAGCTATTCAATAGCAGATCAGTTGTCTTGATATTCTTCCTGAAACTCCTTGTAGGATTTATTCTTATAAATTCCCTTTCCAATGAAAATTAATATTGGTTTAAGGTCTTTTGCAGATCGATAACCAGGGAGCGGTTGAATCATTTGTGTTTTTTCATTCAAGAATACATAAGTAGGATAACTCATTTTACCTTGAAGAAGAGCAGAAGCTAATTCATTGTAACCTCTTCTGCCATTATCAACAAACTTAAAGTATCGACCACCAAACTCAATTGAATCCTTTTGCTCTGCATCGAACTTGATCGTAACAAAATACTTGTCAAGTAATTCAACTATTTCAGGATCCTTAAATGTTGTTTGGTCCATTCTTTTGCACCAACCACACCAGTCTGTATACACATCTACGAAGACATGCTTCTCATTATCTGAGCTATCTTTCAACACCGTGTTTAGGGTGTCTATATTTGACCAGTTTATTGACTCTTGAGCCGATGATAAAACTGAAATAAAAATGATTCCTAAGAAAATTACATACTTCATACCTCTAAAGTACAACAATATTCTTACCAAGTAAAAGGTAATGTTGTCATTTGAATAACTTGACCATCTTGAAATTCAACCGTAATTGTAAAAGTTCGTTCAACGGTTACATTCGGTTGGTTTTTAAGCATTATGTTGTCCCCGTACTTCTGATCATAGATCAAATGATTGTTGCTGAAGATACTTTGATAGTTAATACTCAAAGGCATCCCACGAAATGTAAACTGAGATTTCAAGTCGTCACCTGCACTAAACTGACCAAAATCCTGATCGGAGACAATCGTAAGTTCACTAACTTGATACTTCAATCCTTGATGACCATCGGTTGGACATTTTTGAGTAGCTCGAGCAACATTTCCAAGTTGACTCATCCATGAATTGTTGTTTTGAGAAATATATTGAGCTTCAAAAAATATCCCGATTTCAATTGAATCTGCTTCAATGGTATCATTTGCTAATATCTCTGTATAACCTGTATTTGAAATTGCTTGCATCATAGTAGAGCCCGTTGTTGGTTTCCAATATGGTTGTACTTCTTTACAAAAACACGCGGTAAACAATGCACCGATAATACCTAGAGAAAAAATGAGTGTAATGGATAGCTTTTTCATTTTACTTTTTTAGAGTTGACGAGTGTGTTTTTTCCTAGGTTGGAATTTGAACAACTAAATTTTTGATTGACTAGTTTCTTTACGTTTAAATACACCGAAAATGTTAATTTTGACTACCATTCAATACAAGATTTATGCTAACTCCAGATAAAGACAAAAAATTATTTTTACTCGATGCTTTTGCTCTTATTTACAGGGCTTATTTTGCCTTTTCAAAAAATCCTCGGGTAAATTCAAAAGGAGAAAACACCTCTGCAGCATTTGGTTTTACTACTGCACTACTCGATATACTTAAAAAAGAAAAACCATCTCACATTGCTGTAGTATTTGACGCGCCAGGTGGTGCTACAAATCGACAAGAAGATTATGCGGAATACAAAGCCCATAGAGAGGAGATGCCGGAAGACATTCGAAACATGATCGATCCAATCAAAGAGATCGTTCGAGCTTTCAAAATTCCGCTATTATTAAAAGAAGGATTTGAAGCGGATGATGTTATCGGAACTTTAGCGAGAATTGCGGAAGAAGAAGGTTTCACTACTTACATGATGACACCAGATAAAGATTTTGGTCAACTTGTGACCGAAAATACTTTTATGTATAAACCTGGAAGAGGTGGTAAACCTGCAGAAATATGGGGAATTGATGAGATCAAAGAAAAATTTGAAGTAGAAGATCCTAAACAGGTGATTGATATATTAGGTCTTTGGGGAGATAGTGCGGATAATATTCCTGGTATACCTGGGATTGGAGAAAAAACCTCCAAAAAACTGATCAAAAAATATGGTTCTATGGAGAATCTCTTTGAGCATACAGATGACCTCAAAGGGAAACAAAAGGAGAACGTGATCAATTTTGAAGAGCAAGGACGAATGTCGAAAATGCTTGCAACGATCATTACTGATGTGGATGTTCCATTCGATCCGGAAGACCTAACATATTGTGATCCAGATAAAGAAAAGGTAAAAGAGATCTTTACACAGTTGGAATTCAAAGCTCTTGCTAAAAAAGTATTGGGTGAGGAAATTGTCATTACTTCTAACAGCTCGAATACTGATGGTCAATTGGATCTTTTCGGAACATCTAACGAGCCAGAACAGGTTGAAGATGATTCGATCAAAACGATTGAGGATATTGAAAAAGAATATCAGTTTATTGAATCTGAGAAGGAATTGCAAGGTCTGATCGAAAAGATCATGGAGCAAAAATCTGTTTGTTTCGACACTGAAACTTCAAGCTTGGAAGCACGAAACGCAGATCTAATTGGAATTGCATTTTCTTTTGAAAAGAATAAAGCATTTTACGTTCCTTTTCCTACAGAATTTGAAGAAACTAAGAAAAAACTGAAGTTATTTGAAGCTTTCTTTACCTCATCTAAAATTGAAAAAGTTGCGCATAACTTAAAGTATGATGAGCAGGTTATCAATCGCTATGGATTTAAAATAGAAGGTCCTGTGTTTGACACAATGATCGCCCATTATTTACTCACACCAGATGGGAAACATGGAATGGACGTTCTCTCTGAATACTATTTAAAGTATAAGCCAATTCCAATTGAGAACTTGATCGGTAAAAAAGGTAAAAATCAAAAATCGATGCGCGACATAGAGCAAAAAGAGATCGTCAATTATGCCTGTGAAGACGCTGATATTACCTGGCAGCTAAAAGAGTTATTTGAACCAGAGATTCAGAAAGATCATCTTAAAAAGCTCTTTTACGAAATTGAAATGCCACTTGTTCATGTTCTTAAATCAATGGAACAAGAAGGTATTCGATTGGATATAGAAAGTTTGAAGAAGTTTTCCGAGGAGCTAGGAAAATCGCTAAGCGAGATCGAAGAAAAGGTTATTGATCTGGCAGGTGAAGAGTTCAATCTGGACTCTCCAAAGCAGCTTGGAGTTATTCTCTTTGAGAAACTTGAGATTTCTAAGAAAGCTAAGAAAACTAAATCAGGTCAATATTCGACTTCTGAAGACACTTTGCAAAAGCATGTGAAAGATCACGAAATAGTCCCATTGATCTTAGATTATCGATCATTGAGAAAATTGAAGAACACTTACGTTGATCCATTGCCAGAGCTTGTAGACGAAAACGATGGTCGACTGCATACCCATTACATGCAAACCGTTGCAGCAACTGGTCGATTGAGTTCTACAAATCCAAATCTTCAGAATATCCCAATTCGAACTCCGAAAGGTCGAGAGATCCGAAAGGCTTTTGTTCCAAAGAATGATGATTACGAATTACTTGCTGCGGATTACTCACAGATCGAACTTCGCATAATTGCCGCTTTAAGTGAAGATAAAAATATGATCGAAGCCTTTAGCGAAGGTCATGACATTCATGCTGCAACTGCTGCAAAAGTTTATGGTGTATCTATGGATGAAGTTACACGTGAACAAAGAAGTAATGCCAAGGCAGTTAACTTCGGTATAATTTACGGTCAGTCAGCTTTTGGACTTTCTCAGAACTTAGGGATATCTAGAAAAGAGGCTAAATCCATCATTGATAGTTATTTTGAGCAGTATCCTACTATCAAAAAATACATGGAACAAGCCAAAGTTGATGCTAAGGAAAAAGGGTATGTTGAAACCATAATGAAGAGAAGAAGATATCTTCCAGACATCAACTCTAAAAACGCCATCGTAAGAGGGTATGCTGAACGAAATGCTATAAATGCACCAATTCAGGGAAGTGCCGCAGATATCATCAAGATCGCAATGATCGATGTTTACGAGAAAATGAAAGAAGCTGATCTGGAGTCAAGAATGCTTCTTCAGGTACACGATGAATTGGTATTTGACGTTCTCAAATCGGAGAAAGATAAAGTTTCGGGCATCGTCAAGTCATGTATGGAAAATGCCGTTAAACTCTCCGTTCCACTAGATATTGAAATGGAATTTGCAGATAATTGGCTTGATGCTCATTAGATCTATTGATACAACTTCGGAATAATTCGACTATTAAATAGGTCAATATTCACGGATATTCTGATACGTTGACCGAATGAAGTCGACGAATAGGCATTTGATAGATTATCCGACTCGTAAATTGCATAGTATAGTCCGAAATACTCTCCTAGCTCGTACCCTAAACCGAGTGAATATGGTTGGTATTGAACACCATCTCGTTCAAACAAACCATAACTGGCAAAGGCACCCACTTGTCCAATCAGTGCTCTGGGAGTTGGAATACCCATGAACAATGTATTCGTCTGCATCCATGTATCTGCAACTCCAAAATCACTTCCAGAATAGAAGCCTCCTCTATTATTCGTTCGCTGGCGTTCAGAAGCACGGTTCAAAAAGAATTCTTCTACAAATACATCTTGATTTCCATTCATACCGCTTAACGGAATTCCGTAACGATACTCGGATAAGGAACTAGACACATCGAACAAATAGTTAAATCCAAAAAAGCTTCTGACCCTTACTATCCCTTTCCAATCACTTTTAGGTAAATAATCGTAAGTATATTCTGCGTTCCCCATTATTCTTCCAACTGACTCTGAGGTGGTGTTATTCATAACATAATCTGTTCTCACATCAGACGAGAAACTGCTCCTACCTTTAGATTTTATAGTGTTCCAATTTAAAAAACCACCAAATTCTTGAACATATAAATTACCTCTTCTCGTTTGTTTTGCAAGTCCCTGGAGCAAGATCATATGTTCGAATGGGTATCCTTTATCCTTATTGGAAAAATCAACTCTCAAATAAGGTGAGGCCGATGCATAAAATGAGCGACCGTCATCAAAACTACTTTCATCTTTGAATGAAGATAAGAATAGACCTACCTTGCCCACATTTATTTTTTGCTGATGAAACGTATAGGAGAGATCACCGAATCCTGATAAATTGTTTCTGCCAAACGAAAACAAAGGAGCGAGGAAATAATTAAATCGATTTGGGACGATGGAATAATTATGAATTGCCGCACCGATCATAAGTTTATCATGAGCATTTCCAAGCATCAATGGAATCAAATGAGTATTCGTTTTTTCCTGGCGGTTGTACCCTGTGAACATGCTTAGTTTTAAAGGTTCCCATTTTTTGATAAAGCCATCTTTTCGCCATACATTATTTTGCCTAGTCAATTCCGGCACTACTCGCAAGGGGTCGATCATAACTTTATCGCCGTTTCCTTCGAAATAAAGCGTTGTACTTTTTTCACCTGGCTTTGTCCATTTTAGATCAATGATCTCTTCTCCGCTCATTAGTGCTACAGGAATAGGAGACTTTGTTTCACCTACATTCTTAACAGTTACTTCAAACTTATTTTCAAGGTCTTTTACACTTCCAAGTCTCGCTTCGATACGTTTTGTTGTTTTGATCAGATCCTGAAAAAACCAATCAAAATCCTCGTCAAGTACTTCTTTAAAAATACGCTCTATATCTTCCGGTTGAGGATGTTTAAACTCAAACTCTTCATAGTATTTGTGCATGGCCTTATCAAACTTTTCATCGCCAAGGTAGTGACGTAGGTAGTCGAACACTAGCCCTGTCTTTTGATACATCACCACCCCATAATTAAAGCTTCCAAAGCAAGCTGAATGCGTCTCGATAGGCTGGTCCAGTCCCGTATACTGTGAAACGCGGTACAAGACATCATTTTGATCATGATAATGGAGACCATGAAAGTCAAATAAAGGAACTGTTTCTGCCAGAGCTTCGTTATCTGGGTACTTCGTCATGAAGTATCTAACTTCATTCAATGTGTTCAGTCCTTCATCCATCCAGCCATGAACTCGTTCGTTAGATCCCAATATTCCGTAAAACCAGTTATGCCCAACCTCGTGAACGATAACCGTTTCGAGTGCCTGAGCACTACCAGTATTTCCAATTACTGTAACATTTGGATATTCCATCCCCCCACCTGCGCTAATAGTCCCATCAACAGCAGTAACTTGATTATAGGGATAATCACCATTCCATTTGGAATAATAATACGTTCCATCATTGATGTATTCAATTGCTTTTTGCCACAGTTCAATGTTTTGTGGTACAAACATCGCCCAAGAAGTTACTTTACGTTTACTATGTGGCAGTTCTACTTCACCTCGCAGAACATCATAACGTTTGTCCGCAAACCAGGCAAAATCATGAACATTTGATTGAGTATATCGAATGGTTTTTTTCTGATCACTTGATTTCGGAAATGGTGTATTACTTCTTCTGTTGATCTTTTTGCCCGTGTTTAATTTTGATACTTTTTCTTGAGTTTCTTGAGCTCTTTTATTTAAAAATTCAATCTCTGATTGTGTTTGCAGATCTCCCGTTGCCCCAACAATGTAATTCGCAGGCAAGGTTATAGTGACATCGAAAGAACCATACTCTGAGTAGAATTCTCCCTGATTCAGGTAAGGCATTTCATGCCAGCCATCCACGTCATAAACAGCAGGTTTAGGGTACCATTGTGTTATCTGATATGATTCGCCCACGTGCCCGAGTCTAGATACCTGACCACTTGGTAATTTTACCCTGAATGGTGTTGTAACTTGACATTTTTCTCCTGGTTTCAATGGGTCGCTCAGCTTGATCTTTGCTATATCTTTGTGTTCTTCATGGTAATTCCAGCTCACCTTATTCCCATCTACCTTAAAATCTAAAGAATCAATATAGCCAATGATAGAATCAGGAGCATTAGTCAGGATCTCATTCCCTCCAGCTCTTAATTGCCTTGCAAGTGCAGTTTTTCCATTTTTGTATGCATTCGGCCACAAGTGGATGTAAATAAAATCTAATTCGTCAGGTGAATTATTGATGTACTCAAAACTTTCCTTCCCATGAAGAAAATGATCTGAATCATCCAACTCAACAGAAATTTCATAGTTCACCTCTTGTTGAAAATATTCCTGAGAAGCTACTGAAAATGAGGCTAGAGAAACCAGAAAAAAATAAACACCTTTCATATTTGACTCAATTTTAAGACTACTAATCTACAAAACTACTTGATAGAGTAATGCTCACTTATCTTTTTAAGGTTGAATTAATTGAAAAAGAATAGGGAAAGAAATCTATAATAAACTGACAAAAATCATTTTATCTAAAAACATTCTAAATAAGTGAGATAATCCCAAAAACTCAAACTAACCCTTATTTTTGCTGTTATATAATTAGAAATTTACTGAAAACTATGAGCAAATCAGGTACTTTTAAATCATCTATCGGTCGAAAGATCGCTATGGCGCTTTCCGCGTTATTTCTAATGATATTTCTGATCCAGCATTTAACGATCAATATTACGGCAACGTTTAGCCCTGAGACTTTCAACGAACTGTCTCACTTCATGGGTACAAATCCAGTTGTTCAGTTTATTGCACAGCCGATCTTGATCTTTGCAGTGGTATTTCACTTTGTTATGGGGTTCATCTTAGAAGCAAAGAACAGACAGGCGCGACCAATTAATTACAAGAAAAATAATGGCGCTGCGAATTCTAGCTGGATGTCAAGAAACATGATCTACTCTGGTCTTGTGATACTTGCATTTCTTGTACTTCACTTCATCGACTTCTGGTTACCAGAGATGAATTACAAGTATATCGCAATGAATCCAGAAGACCCAACTAGATATTATGAAGAATTACTTCACAAATTCCATAGCCCAATTCGCGTTGGAGCTTATGTATTAGCATTTGTTTTACTAGCTCTTCACTTGTTACATGGGTTTGGCTCAGCATTCCAGTCGTTAGGACAAAACAATAAGTATATCGACGGATTAAAGAAATTTGGTGTGATCTACTCGATCTTGATCCCTTTAGGGTTCATAGTTACGGCAGTAGTTCTTTATATGAATGCACAATAATTTATTAAGACTATGGCAACTTTAGACGCAAAAATACCAAAAGGACCATTAAAGGATAAATGGACCAATCATAAGAACAATATTAACCTTGTTAACCCTGCGAATAAGAGACTTATCGACGTGATCGTTGTTGGTACTGGTTTGGCAGGTGGTTCTGCTGCGGCTACTCTAGCAGAGCTTGGATACAATGTGAAAGCATTTTGTTTTCAAGATTCACCACGTCGTGCTCACTCGATTGCAGCACAAGGTGGTATTAACGCAGCGAAGAATTATCAGGGTGACGGTGATTCTATCTACCGTCTTTTCTATGATACAGTGAAAGGTGGTGATTACCGATCACGAGAAGCGAACGTTTATCGTTTGGCTGAGGTCTCTGCAAATATTATTGACCAGTGTGTTGCCCAAGGTGTTCCATTCGCAAGAGAATATGGAGGTTTACTTGACAACCGTTCATTTGGTGGTGTACTTGTATCGAGAACATTCTACGCAAAAGGTCAAACAGGTCAGCAACTTCTCTTAGGAGCTTATTCAGCGATGAATCGTCAAATTGGTCGTGGTAAGATCAAGATGTACAATCGTCATGAAATGATGGATGTCGTTAAAGTTGATGGAAAAGCCAGAGGGATAATTGCTCGAAACTTAGTGACTGGTGAGATCGAAAGACATGGAGCTCACGCTGTTGTTATTGCATCTGGAGGTTATGGAAACATATTCTTCCTTTCAACGAATGCAATGGGAAGTAATGCTTCTGCTGCATGGAAGATCCACAAAAAAGGTGCGTACTTTGCGAATCCTTGTTTTACACAGATCCACCCAACTTGTATTCCAGTTTCTGGAGAACTACAAGCGAAATTGACACTTATGTCTGAGTCGTTACGTAACGACGGTCGTATCTGGGTACCAAAGAAGAAAGAAGATGTTGAAGCAATCCGAGCAGGAAAACTTCGACCAACTCAAATAAAAGAAGAAGATCGTGATTATTACCTAGAAAGAAGATACCCTGCGTTTGGTAACTTAGTTCCTCGTGATGTTGCATCTAGAGCAGCTAAAGAAAGATGTGATGCTGGATACGGTGTTAATCAAACTGGAGAGGCCGTTTACCTGGACTTTTCGTCAGCCATTACACGATATGGTAAAGAAGCTGCACACGTAAAAGGACTTAATGAAAATGATAATGCTTTAGTGCAGAAACTTGGTAAAGAAGTCGTTGCTAATAAATATGGTAACCTCTTCCAGATGTATGAGAAGATCGTTGACGAAAACCCTTACGAAACGCCAATGATGATCTATCCTGCGGTACACTACACAATGGGTGGTATATGGGTAGATTACAATCTTATGACCACAGTTCCTGGATTGTATGCCATCGGTGAAGCAAACTTCTCTGATCACGGAGCGAACAGACTAGGAGCTTCTGCTTTGATGCAGGGACTTGCTGATGGTTATTTCGTGCTACCATACACAATTGGAGATTACCTATCGAATGATATTAGAACTGGAGCTATTCCAACTGATACTAAAGAATTTGATGAGGCAGAGAAAGAAGTTGTTGATAGATTAGAGAAACTGATCAATAATGAAGGAACAAAGCCAGTAGATCACTTCCATAAGAGATTAGGAAAGATCATGTGGAACAAATGTGGTATGGCGAGAAACGAAAAAGATCTTAAATCTGCGATCGAGGAGATCAAAGCGTTGCGTGAAGAGTTCTGGAAAGATGTTCGCGTACCTGGTACGAGAAATGAGTTTAACGAAGAACTTGCTAAAGCAGGACGAGTTGCCGACTTCCTTGAATTAGGTGAATTATTTGCAAAAGATGCACTTGAACGAACAGAGTCATGTGGTGGTCACTTCCGTGAAGAGTCTCAGACTGAAGAAGGAGAGGCTAAGCGTGATGATGAAAACTTCAAATATGTTGCAGCCTGGGAATATAAAGGTGAGCCAAGTGATGCTGTTCTGCATAAGGAAGATCTTGTTTATGAGAACATCGAATTGAAAACAAGAAGTTATAAATAAGAACCAAAATTCAGAATGGTTCGCCATTCAGAGAATGATAAAATATTTATGATATGAATTTGACTTTAAAAATATGGCGACAAAAAGACGCTAACTCAAAAGGAAAAATGGTTGATTATCAGATCAGTGATATATCTGGAGATATGTCATTCCTTGAGATGTTGGACGTCTTGAATAATCAATTGATCGAGAAAGGTGAGGAACCTATTGCGTTCGATCATGATTGTCGTGAAGGAATATGTGGTATGTGTTCCCTTTACATCAATGGTGAAGCTCACGGGCCAGATAGAGGTGTTACAACTTGTCAATTGCACATGCGTAAGTTCAAGGATGGAGACACAATATACATTGAGCCGTTCAGAGCTAAGGCGTTCCCTGTAGTTAAGGATCTTGCTGTGGATAGAAGTGCATTTGACCGTATTCAGCATGCAGGTGGTTATGTTTCTGTTAACACTTCTGGAAACACACAAGATGCAAACGCTATTCCTGTTCAGAAAGAAAATGCAGATATGGCTTTTGATGCTGCAACTTGTATTGGGTGTGGAGCATGTGTAGCAACTTGTAAGAATAGTTCAGCTATGTTATTTGTGGGTGCGAAAGTTTCACAATATGCGCTATTACCACAAGGTGAAGTTGAAGCAAAAGAACGTGTTCAGAACATGGTTAAGCAAATGGATGCTGAAGGATTTGGAAACTGTTCGAATACAGGAGCTTGTGAGGTTGAATGTCCTAAAGGTATCTCACTAGAGAATATCGCGAGAATGAATCGTGAATATTTGAAAGCGACTACATCAACAAAAGATTGATATCTAATTAATTATATTACTGAAGGCAGGACTATTCCTGCCTTTTTTTATTTTTATACTCTATTTAAAACAACAAAACAATGAAAAAAATTATTTCAATTTTAGTGCTTACAGCTGTGCTTGTGAGCTGTGGAACGTCTAATAGCGTAGTTAATGACGGATTATTCCAAAAACGTAAATACACTTCAGGGTGGTTTGTAAAGAAGAAAAAGGGTATTGAGAAGAAATCCGTTGAAGAGGAGAGCCTTGCACTCCAAGAAGTAAACAAGGTTGAAAAAACTGAAATTGAAAAGCAAACAACTTCAGCGAATGTAAAACAGGATGAATCAAGAACGAATATCGTAAAGGATTCAAAAGAAACTACTCCAAAAGTTACTGCAACTAAAAAACGTAATAACCTCTTCTCAAGTAAGACTAATCAAAAAGCTGCAAAGGTTGAAAGAAAATTGGCTGCAGATCAGTCTAAAGAGAAAACTAATATTGCGTTGAACAGCATTGCTCCTTCACAAGAAAATAAGAAGGTACAATCGAAAAAGAAGCAAAACTCAAATGACCATTCAAGTGAGGTTGCATTAATTCTGTTAGTTATCTTGTGTTTCCTGATCCCGCCTCTAGCAGTATGGTTGGCAAGTCGTGACACAACGCAATTGGTGATTAGTATTATTCTGACTCTACTTTTCTTTTTACCGGGTATAATTCATGCATTACTTGTAGTTTTTGGTGTCATCTAGCATTACAATGCTGAGATAAAGCATTTTAAGGTCGTTCTATTAGAACGGCCTTTTTTATTGCTCTTCTTGATGTATGGGTAATGATAAATAAAATGTAGTCCCGTTTCCTTCCTCAGATTCAAACCAGATCTCACCATTGTGGTTATGAACGATCTGTTTTACCATAGCTAAACCTAATCCTGCTCCGGTACTCTTTGTCGTGAAATTCGGTACAAATATCTTCTTATGGAGTTCCTTTGGTATACCTTTTCCGTTATCCTTGAATTTCAATAGGTACATTTCCTTCTCCGTGGTCAATTCAATTTGAATCAAGGTTTTCTGATCTTCTGGAGTTGCCTGAATAGCATTCTTTATTAGATTGTTGAATACACGAATTAGCAGATCCTTATCTGCAAAAACAACACTTTCTTCAAGCTCACTTGATAGGTTGATCTCTACATCTTTAGAGCTGTACAGATCGATCGCATTTCGAAGAACAGGCATAAGATCCATTCTTTCTTCGTTTGCTTTCGGCATTTTTGCAAAGTTCGAAAACTCGTTGGCTATCTTGGTCAAGGCATCTATTTGCTCTACCAACGAATCTCCTATTTTCTTGATCTTCATTTGAGCATTAGGATCATCTGCAGAGAATGATCGTTGAAAATGTTGAAGGCTTAATTTCATGGGGGTCAGTGGATTCTTGATCTCATGAGCAACTTGCTTAGCCATTTCTCGCCAGGCCGTTTCCCTCTCACTTCTAGCTAGCTGCATAGCTTTTAACTCTAACTCTTGAAGCTTTGCATTGTAATCTTTAACCAGCGCCCCGATCTCATCATCACCCTTATAATCGATAGGTTGATTAGATTTGCCTAGTTCCACTTTTCTAAAACTCTGTTGTATTAATCTCAAAGGAGTAGTGATCCATCCTGCAACAAAAATTGCGATAACAACAGTAACAACAAGTAAAAGAACGGCAATATTAATGATCGCAACTATAAACTCATTTAATTGATTCTCGAAATCATTTTGTTTCGCAAAATGCTGTAAGTTCAAATAACCCAGAAGTCTTCCGTCTTTGTTCGTAAACGGAGAATAAGCAGAGAGATAACTCAATTTACCCATCTTCTCCTTATGAATGTATTCGCTTCTCTTTTTGAGCTCCATTTGACTAAATGCCAAAGGGTTCATTTGCGTCGCACTAATGCCTGTTTCATAAAGTTTAGGTTGAGAAGTCGCAAGAAGCTCACCATCTTTTGCGTAAAGATTAATATCTGTGACGAATACATCTGAGAACTTCTTTAAAATATAATTCATGTAATCTCCAAGAATTATAGGGTCTAAAGAATCCTTATCTTCCAATTTATGTGACACCTCTGTTTTAACAGATTGAACTTTTTCCTTTAAGTTATCATAGGTGTAGGTGTTGTATTGCCTTTCCACATTTGTACCAGCAACAATGGCAAAAATCAGGAAAGAGACAGCCACTATACTGATCAGCACGAGCTGAATCTTAGAGCTTAATGATATCGAGTAATTTATATTTGCAGCGGCTATTCGTCCGAGGATAGTAGTAATCACTACAAAAACACCAAAGAATAAAAAGAGGTAGGAGAATGTTGTCAATTTTTCGACCCATCTCTTTTCTGGTTTTGAAATTACTACAACCTGGTCGTCACCTTGACGATAAACATAGTGACTGACATCATTGATCGTCTTAAAACCAGCGTTGATATCTATTTGGTCAGCAAATGAAGCTAATTCAGTTGAGTAATTATAGTCACCAAAATTCATGATCAATTCACCAGATGAGTATCTAGCAATTGAATATTCTTCCAGGTCTTCTAATGCATATGATTTTTCATTCATCAATAGTCGAGGAAAACCGATCTGCTCAGGGATCTTCTTTGACTGAAACGTAATATAAAAGTGAATATGAGTAGAATCATTGAGTTCCACTTTTTCTCGAGCAATATAACTCAGCCGATCAAAATAATCCGTTACATAATACAGTCCATCTGCAATACTTGATGCTTGACTATGTGAATGTATAATGCGCTCTAGTTCAGCTTTACTCTTTGACTGACTTCTGAGTGATTTTACATAAGAGCTCCCATTCTGATCGAATAAGAAATATTGCATTTCATATCGTTCCCAATACGTATCAAAACAACGATTTTCAATAGCCATTGCAATCTCCTGATGACTTAATTCTTTTGCAGACCGTATCAATGATAAAAACTCGTCTCCTTGAAAATTACCTGCTACATTGGTTAGGTATTCGATCTCCATAGAAGGATCTTGATCTGTGATCAGCTGATTTGCATAAAGATCTCTCTTTTGGTGTTCATTGAACTGATTGTTTTCGAACAGGATAAAGGCCCCATAAAAGCTAACAACCACAAGGATGAACACCTGATACTTCAACTGCCTCAAGTTCAGTCTCTTTGAATGAATATAAAGAAGTAATACATTCAAAAGTATAGGCCAAAGAGCATTATATATATTTTTTTGAAAGAAGAAAATTTCTAAAAAGAAATAGCCAACTGCAGAAACGAACCAAATCAATGTTATAGTGGTTAATTTGAGTTTGCTATTCAGTAAGTTTTTTATCAGTCGATTAGCTAATAAAAAATAACTCAAAAACAATCCTGCAATGATCATAAGAGCTAATACTGAATAGTAGCTCAACGAAAACACCTCATCAATAACCAATGATATGGAGCTATTTAGCACCAAAGACTCAAACAATGCACTGATAAAATATGAGAAAGGAAGTAAAGCGAGATAAAAAACAACTAACCACGTGGTGGAGTTCAATTTCTTAAAATGATAAATGAGCCACCACGCAACAAGGAACAAACATGCAATAGATAATAGTAAGCTTCCAAAACTTGGAAATAATTTACTCGTTGCAAATAGATTTGGGTTAAATAATTGAAATTCACTAAATAACTTGATCCAATTATATTCAACTGATAAATACCTCAAGACCAATATCATGATCGGGAATAATACCTTAACCCATATGCTTCGTTCCGCATAAACTAAAAACAGATAAGCTACTGACATCAATAAAGAGACTGCTCCAATAAGGTAGAGCAGATAAATGACTAATTGCTGCCACTCAGAGATCATTCGTTGAGAACTGACCTTTATATAGAAAATGAGCCTTTTACCATCTCCTAATTTGACTGGCTCGTATCCCTCTTTATGTTCTGTTGAAAAGGAAATGTCGTGTGCGTGATGAAAATGTCCGGTTAGGTCATTTGCTAGATCCTGATTCTCATAGAAAAAGTCATTCTTTAGCTTGGTAGAAACCACAACCTTTAGATCGTGAATTGTAGTTATTTCAAGAAAGTAGAATCCATTTGACAGCGATTTTGAAAGCAAAGTGTCTCTGTAATCTGAAAGTGCAGAAGCATTTAAAGGAATACTATTATTATTCCAGTAAACTAAAGAATCGTTGCGAAAAATATTAATTCCAAAATCAGATTTCAACAGCAAATTATTCTCCCAAAGTTCAGAAGTGTTCGACTCTTCTATCTCAGGAAGAATGTACTCCATCGTTTCTTGTTGTTCGGAAAACAACTCACTTACCTCTTCCTGAAAATGAATAAGTTCTTCCTCTTCATTTGTCGCATACAGAAAACTGTAAAGAACCCAAGAAAGGAAAATACTAATCATTGAAATGATCAGCCAAATGAAATATTTCTTTTTCAAGGCCTGCTTCATACCTTAAAAGTAATCATTTCAAGATTTATGCTGAGGAAGGATAGGTTCCAGAGCAGACAACAGCCTTTTGAAGTCATTTTCTGATCGACTATCATTGTGATAGATGAAATCCGCTTTGGTTTCGTGAGGAGCAAGATACTTCTCATAACATGGTACGACATGATTCTCCCACTGATATAGGATCTCTGATCGTGTATATCCTCTGGATTCCTGGTCTCTATAAATACGTCTATCTAATTGAATGGACGGATCGACATCTACGAATATCCCATAATCCAAAAGGGAATGAACTTGCTCGTATTCAAATACGAAAAGGCCTTCAACGATGATCAGCTCTGATGGGTCAATTGTAATCAAAACATGCTTATGATTCGCATTGAATTGGTATTCAAAAACTTCTATCGATTCACCATTCACCAGCTTCTTGAGATCATTTTCTAATCTCTCCTGATCTAAAGCTGTTGGCAAATCAAAATTAACGACACCTTTTTCATCAGTAGTCTGCTCATCAATTGGTCTGTAATAATTATCCATTGAGAATACAGAAGGATTGTATTCCTTGTAATGCTCTGCTAATCTATTTAGGAGAGTTGTTTTTCCTGATCCACTACCGCCACAAATTCCGATGACTGTCATCCCGAACTTTCTATCTTAGAGTTTTTTAAAAGTAATTATCTCACTCTCTGTTAATGAAGATTTCTCTATTCCATACCACTTTCCTGAGAACGGATAAACAAAAGTAGTGGATTTATTTTCACGAGCTATACTACTTGGGTTATTTCGTATAACTTCAATTTTTGAATCGGGTATTGACAATTGATCATATTTCTCATCGCCATATGAAAGTCCATTTGGTGTATCTTCAATTTGACCAAAGATCGTAAATCCATTATTTGATCGGTTGATACCTAATTTACTATCGTACTTTCTTGATTCTTCAGCACTTTTCTTACCCTTAGCAATCCTATCAATTTCTCCGGCCTCATTAGCCCCATAAACAACAGTTGTTCTGAGTTCTGAATCATTCACAATATAGAGATGTTTGTTATCTACGTATACTGGTATTCCTTTTACTTCTCTTGGGTCTCTGTCTTTATTGATGTAATACCTTGCTTCATTCGAAAGAATTCTCTCTTCAGTCTGAATTGGGTTAAAGTCCGGAATTGAATAGTTATATGCATTGAGCGGTTTAGCCTTAGCATCAAAAGGAATAAAATTTATTCTATGGTTATTTGCCTGGAAAGTATATCTCGCAAAGTAAATAGATTCTTCATCACATCCAGCATATAGAATGTGACCTTCTTTATTCTCTTTTATGAGGTCAGGATGAGTTTCAGGGCCCTTCCAATGATATACACGATTATTGTGATGGGTTATTGTAACAAAAAAGTTTTCGACGATATCATCAACAGCTAATGTGAGATGAAAAACTAATGCATTCGGTGTATTAACGATGTTTTCCACCACAACATCATCTGGTGTTCTATATCCGTAGCTTCTGATCACATTCAGGATATTAAGCTTCGTTGGTGTAACACTTCCACTCTCATTGATCTGATTATAGCGAATAGTATTATTGTAGGGTTCTAAGTCATCCACGAAATAGATGTAATCAGAATTACTTGACTGGATCAAGTAAGATTGGTCTGACTTGGGATAAATCAATTTACGCCAAAGCACCTCTCCCTCAGGACTGATCCTTGAGAGTTCTTTGTAATTAACTTTCCCCTTTGGGTCTTCTGCTATAACTAGAACTCCTTTCCATTCAACCAGCTCTTTAAAACTAAGCTTGTCTCGTTTGAGTTCTATTTGCGCTCTCAAGAAAAAAGGCACTATCAATAATACTATTACAACTGCTCTAATCATGTTGAAAATTTAATCCTCTAAAATAATGGATAATTCATTAATTGTGCCAATTCTTACCCAGTTGTTGAGTATCGAACATTATCTGAATAACAATTGTTTCTGAAGAATGGAGTAAACAAAAAGTTAGGAATACTATTTTGAATTCCATGTTTATTTTTAATTACATTAATTTAACGATATATTAGAGCAAAATTCACTACTATGAGAATTACTATTATTACAATACTCGCGTTATCCATGCTGCTACTATCGGCTTCGAAAGACAGAGTGGAGATTTCAATAGGGGACGGATTGCCTATGGCTAACAAAACCCTTAAAAATGTTGATAAATCAAAAAAGGAATTAAAGGAATATGCTAAAGAAAGAGGACTTCTTGTTGTGTTCTCCTGCAATACATGTCCTTTCGTCATAGGCAATGACAGCTTCGAAGGTTGGGAAAAAGATTATGAGAAAATAAGTGATTTCGCCAACAAAAATAATGTTGGTTTCGTCTTAATTAATAGTAACGAAGCAAAGCGTAAAAAAGGAGACGGTTTTAAAGATATGATTGAGCGAGCTAAGGAATATAATTACAATATGCCTTATCTATACGATAAAAACCATGAAGTTGCTGATGCTTTCGGGGCTAAAACAACCCCGCATGTATTCTTATTTGATGGTTCTCTTTCATTGATCTATAAAGGATCAATTGATGACACTTACAAACCGGATATTGATAAAGATAACGCCACAACTTATTTGTTGGACGCCATGTTAAATGACGCCACAGGTGAAAAGATCGACCCTAATTCTACACCACCAAAAGGATGTAGTATAAAACGTAAAAGCTAAAATAAAACCCATGATGAAACTTAAGTACAGTTTATCGATCTTCGCTTTTTTATTCGCGTCGATCATTTTTGCCCAACAGGGAGATGGAGGAACTCCAAATGGATATTCTTATGTGACCAGAGATCATAAATCCATAGATGTTAAAACATTTGAACAGCCGAACATAGAGCAATTAAGAGCTGAAGACCGCATTAACGATAGTTTGCGAAACGGCCCATGGCGATTCGGTTATAATAATGAAACTTCTTTGGACCTAAACAATTCAGGAACTTGGTTTACAAACGGAAATGGTGACCAAATCTGGTTATTAAAGATTGTCGCAGAACAAGCAAAGACGATCAACTTGACGTTTAAAAACACTCAAATTCCTGCAGGAAATGAACTTTTCGTGTATAATCAAGATAAATCGTTTATCCTTGGTTCATTCTCTCAAAACCATATTTACGAGGGTGAATTAGGAACAGAATTAGTTCCAGGAGAAGTTGTTTATGTAGAATATTTCGTACCTGTTACAAATTCGGACAATGTAGGTAACGTTGAAGTATCACGCGTTACACATGGTTACCGTACGGCGGCTGAATATCATGAAAAGGCATTCGGCTCTTCAGGTAATTGTAATATGAATGTGAATTGTCCTGATGGTGCTGACTGGGTAAACCAGCGAAACAGTGCTGTTATGTTAGTTTCTGGAGGTAACGGATTTTGTTCAGGAGCCCTGATCAATAATACGCTTAATGATGGAACTCCATATGTTCTTACTGCAAATCACTGTTATTCTAACCCAGCAAACTGGGTGTTTAGATTCCAATGGCAATCTGCAGGCTGCAACAACCCTGGCTCATCTCCTGGCTTTGAATCATTATCTGGTGCAACGCTAAGAGCGCGAAGAACTCCTTCAGATATGTGTCTTGTTGAAATAACAGGAGGACTTAGTAATGGTACTGTTCCACAGTCACATACTCCATATTTTTCAGGATGGAATAATTCAAATACCGCACCAACATCTACGGTAAGTATTCATCATCCATCAGGAGATATTAAAAAGATATCTTTTGACGATGACGCTGCATCTGCTGTTCAAGCGATGGGGTCGACCGAACCTAATTCAAGCTGGGAAGTGTCCTGGGACAGAAATACAACTACTGAAGGTGGATCTTCAGGATCTCCGTTATTTGATCAAGATAAAAGAATCATTGGTCAGTTATGGGGAGGAGGTGCTTCTTGTCAAAACTTGAGTGCACCAGATTATTACGGAAGAGTGTATAACTCATGGAATCCTTCAGGTTCTGCTAACAATGAGCAATTAGAATTCTGGTTAGATCCTAATGGTTCGGGCGCTGAGTCGATCGATGGATATGATCCATATTCAAACCCAGTTGATTACGATGCTGCCGTGACAAGTATAGAAGGAGCAGATGGTATTATTTGTGGTGAAGCTGCTTATCCATCAGTTACGATCAGAAATAATGGTCAAGTTACATTGACATCACTTGATATTGAGTATTCGTACAACGGGACTCCTCAAACGATCAACTGGACAGGTAGTTTAGCAAATTTACAGTCTGAAACTGTATCACTACCATATTTCGGTGCTCAGAATGGTCAGAACACGCTGGACATAGTGCTTTCAAACCCTAATGGGCAGGCTGATCAAGACCCAGGGAACAACATTTTAGGTTCTACATTTACCGCTGTGATCGAGGGTGAAACAATTATCATGGATCTAGTGATGGATTGCTACGCTGATGAGGTAAGTTGGAGAGTTGAAGACTCTAACGGAGACGTATGGTATTCTGGTGGAGGATATGAAAATCCAGGGAACGCAACATTGCCGATCAGTGAATCATTCTGTTTATTGGAAGGATGTTATGAATTGATCATCGACGATTCTTATGGAGATGGATTGAACGGGTCGGTAGAAACACAATGTGATTTTGATGGAAGTATGGAGCTTACACGTCTAACTAATGGTGCTCAACTTGCTGAATTAACAGAAGCAAATTCTAATTTCGGAAGTTCTATCACGTTCCCATTCTGTGCTGAAAACACAGCTTCAGTTGAAGAGTTTAGCACATCGAATGTATATGTATTCCCGAACCCAACATCTGGTGAGTTCACTGTTAACGTTAGCTTCAGCGGAAAGAAAACGATTCGCTTAACTGACCTTACAGGAAAAGTGATCAAGGAAATCTCAAGCGACAAAAACGTTGTTACATTCAACGAAAACAGCGTTGCAGGAGGAGTTTACTTGGTTTCAGTTTCTACAGATGTAGGAACTGTAACAAAAAAATTAATTATTGAATAATTAGTAAATAAGTTACAGGAAAGGTCGTCCAGAAGGACGGCCTTTTTTTATTTTAGAACGCGTTCTTTTACGACTTCATTCTTATTTGCAAGCTGTCCACAAGCAGCATCAATATCTTTCCCTCTGCTTCGTCTAATATTAACGATAATATTTCGCTCTTCTAAAAATGCAGCGAAACGATCTACTTTTTTGGTATCAGCTTGTTGGAACTCACCATCATCAATGGGATTATACTCGATGATATTCACTTTACAGGGTATTACTTTACAGAATTCCGCCAACTCTCTTGCATCCTCTAATTCATCATTAAAATCTCTAAAAATGATGTACTCATAGGTCACCCGTGTACCTGTCTTATCATAAAAGTATCGAAGAGCATCGGCCAGGGCTTCGAGGTTATTTGTTTCGTTTATGCTCATGATCTTGTCTCGCTTTTGATCATTTGCCGCGTGAAGTGACAATGCTAAGTTGAACTTAACCTCATCATCCCCCAATCGTTTGATCTGCTTAGCAATTCCAGCCGTCGAAATTGTAATTCGCTTAGGAGACATTCCAAGACCATCCTCTCCAGTTATCTTTTCAATACTTTCAAGGACATTATTATAGTTTAAGAGAGGTTCTCCCATACCCATGTAAACTATGTTACTGAGATTCTTCTCATATCTGCCTTCAGCGAGTCTCATGAGGTGAACAACCTGGTCAACTATCTCTCCCGCAGAAAGGTTTTTAAGTAGTTTTAATCTACCGGTTGCACAAAACTCGCAAGCCAAACTACAACCAACTTGAGACGAAATACATGCAGTCATTCTCGTTTTTGTAGGAATCAATACTCCTTCAACAACCTTTCCGACACCCACATTGAATGCACATTTTATAGTTCGATCACTACTAACTTGTTGCTCATCCAGGGAGATGTGATCAATAAAATAATGTGCTGTAAGAAATTCTCTTAACGATTTACTCAAATTAGTCATTTCATCAAACGACATAGCGTTTTTCTGCCAGAGCCATTCGTAGATCTGTTTTGCTCTAAAGGCTTTTTCTCCAGCAGCTGTCAAAGCTTGTTTCAAATCATCAATGGACAATTTTCGTATATCGATCTTCTCTTCCATAATTCAGCGTGCAAAGTTCGATTTTATTTTTAGAAACCACAAAGAAATGACTATCAGATGTTGTCAGAGAACATCCTTCATTTGTGACAAAAGTCACTGTTTTCCTAACAACTTCTTACTATTTTTGTAGCATGTTCGGTAAGGGAAATAGACTATATAGCATTTTCAAGGGTAAATGTCCAGTTTGCCATGAAGGCAAAGTTTTTACATATAACAACGTGTTTAACCCATCAAAATTTGACAAGATGGAAGAGCGTTGTGATAAGTGTGGTCACAAGTACGAGATAGAAACAGGTTTTTTCTATGGTGCGATGTATGTTGCGTACGCACTGACTGTAGCAATTTCAGTCGCAACTTATGTGATCACTTACTTGATCTACCCTGAAACACCATACTGGGTTTATATAATTAATATTTTAGTTGCTCTAATTGTGATGGCCCCCATAACATTCAGAGGTGGACGGATGATCTGGATAAACTTTTTCAATAGTTATGATCCCGAAGCAGTTAAGAAATTTGAAGAGAAAAAGAAATGAGCTCTTTCAAGGAAATAATAAAAGGTAATACGCCGGTACTAGTTGATTTTCATGCGACTTGGTGTGGACCATGTCAGACAATGGCGCCTATCATCGATGAAATTAAACAGCACTATGGCGACAAATTGCGCGTACTTAAGATTGATGTCGACAAAAATCAACAAGCCTCAGCAAAATACAAGGTGCGCGGTGTTCCCACTTTCCTTCTTTTTAAATCAGGAGAGATACACTGGAGATCTGCTGGTATGCAAAGTCGCAATAATCTCATGAAACAAATCGATCAACTGATCTAATTATCCGTGAGATAATTTATTATTCATAGAATCATTTCCTTTAAGCGCTACTACTGAAAGGAACTTAACATACTCCTCTAGGTTTGCTGTAAGCATTTTCTTTTTTGCGATGTTTTTAACTTGACGTTTCATAATATCTAATTTTATTTTCTCATACGTTTTCATTTATCATGCCAAAAATTAAGAGCATTATGTTTTTGATGGTTAATTTCAATTTCTATTAGCTTTGTAGCATGAATCAGCGCCTTGGCAAAAGCTATAAACTTACAAGGAAGACATTAATCAATAATATCTTCGCTAAAGGGAGTAAAATAAACAGCTACCCGATATTATTAAGGTATAGCTTGACCTCTGAGCACCTACCTGCTTCTTTTCAAATCGCTTTTTCTGTCCCTAAACGTAACTTCAAGAAGGCGGTCGATCGAAATAAGGTCAAAAGATTGCTTCGTGAGGTGGTGAGAAAAAACAAAGGAATAATTGAGAAAAAATCTCTACAGAGTGAAAATAAATTCACACTATTTCTGATCTACACGGGTAAAGAAATTCCAGATTATGACAACCTAGAAATTTCAATCCAAAGAGTTTTAAAAAAATTACCTTCCGCAAAAGACAATGATTAACTTAGTCAGAACGTTATTCTACAAATTCGAATATTCATGATAAAAAAATACATCCTTTCATTTTTCATTTCAGCATTTATTGCATGCTTTTCATCTGCTCAGACGAATGGCTTCGAGGTGATCAAAAATCTTGAGCTCATGGATCACATTTATCTCAACTTAGAGAAGTACTATGTTGATGATCCGAAAACAGGTGAGATTTCGAAAGCGGGTATTGATGCTATGCTAAAGGAGCTTGATCCATACACCGTTTTTTATCATGAGTCCAATATCGAAGACTACAGAATGATGCAGACTGGTCAATATGGTGGCATCGGTGCGCTCATTCGAAAGGTAGATGACTATGTGATAATAGCTGAACCTTATCAAGATAAGCCAGCGCATAATGCAGGGTTGAAAGCAGGAGACCGAATCCTGTCGATCGATGGACGATCGATGGAGGGCAAATCCTCAGATGAAGTTTCAAACGCCCTCAAAGGACCAAAAGATTCTGAGATCACAATAGAATATGACAGACCAGGAGTTGGAAAAGGTGAAGCAAAAGTAAAAAGAGATGAGATCAAACTACCAGATGTTCCATACAGTGGAATGGTTACAGAAACAATTGGATATGCGAAATTGAACTCTTTTACTCAAACAGCTTCTAAAAGTGTGCGCGACGCATATTTATCTCTTCAGGAAAAAGGAATGAAAAAATTCATTCTTGATCTCCGCGGCAATGGTGGTGGCTTATTAATTGAAGCAGTCAACATTGTAAATATGTTTACTCCAAAAGATCAGTTAGTCGTATCCACAAAAGGAAGAATACTTGATGAGAATAGACAGTACAAAACAAGAAATAACCCAATTGATCTTGACATTCCCGTAGTTGTTCTTGTTAACGGTGGATCTGCTTCAGCGTCCGAAATTGTTTCTGGAGCTTTACAAGATTTAGACAGGGCTGTTATTGTTGGAAACACAACGTTTGGAAAAGGACTGGTTCAGCGAACTTTCGATCTGAAATACGGATCTAAAATGAAACTTACCGTGGCTAAATATTATACTCCTTCAGGAAGATGCGTACAAAAGCTAGATTACTATGCGAATCACGAAGGGGAGGTTGAAGAAGTTCCAGATTCACTGATAAAGATCTTCAAAACTACAAATGGTCGTGAAGTAATAGATGGACGTGGAATAGAGCCTGATATCACAACCGAACAAGATGAATTGGCAAGATTAACTGCTGTTTTAATGGCACGAAATATCATTTTTGAATTTGCTACAGAATATGCTCTAGAAAATGAAACTATTGCCTCGGCAGAAGAATTCGAGTTAAGTGATCAGGATTACAATAAATTCAAGGCAAAAGTTCTATCTACCGATTTTGATTATGCCACTGCCTCTCAAAAACAATTGGAACAAATGCTTGAAGTCGCTGAAAAGGAAGGGTACGACAAATCGATCACCGATGAGTACCAAGCTTTATATGACAAAGTAAAAGCTTCGAAGGAAAAAGATCTTGAACTCTTCAAAGATCAGATCACTAAGTTGGTTGAAGGAGAAATAGTCTCTCGTTACTATTTTCAGGAAGGAAGAGTGCTAAATGCCTTTAATCACGATAGAGCGTTGAAGCAAGCAATTGAAATACTGAGTGATCAAAAAGAATATGATCGTATTCTAAATATTGAATAATTCTTAGATGCTCGATAGACTTTTCGGATTCACAGTTCATCCTTTTCTCCAGTTATTGGGGATGATTATTCTATCTTTCGGATTACCTTTTAATAAGGTTCTGATGTCAATTGGAACGATCTGGTTAGCAAGCAACATCATTTTAAAAGCAGATTTTAAATCTTATTGGAAAAACTGGAGATCTAATATTCTTGCATGGTTTGTACTCGGCATCTTAATTCTTCATTTGATCGGTTTAACATATACCAACGATTTTGATTATGCTTTTCGCGATCTAAATACGAAGCTGCCATTATTTGTGATACCCCTTTCTATCATTGCTTTTCCGATCAGAAAGGAGTGGTTAAACTATGTACTTTACTTTTTCTTGCTTTCGCTTTGTATTACAACGATGATCAATCTTTACACATATTGGTCAAATCCTCAGGCTGATTTTAGATCCTTATCTTTATTTGGTTCTCATATTCGATACACCATACTAGTAGTCATGGGGATTTTAGTTTGCATCTACTTCTTGATTCAAAAAAAGAAGTTTGGAATGCTTTGGTTGGCGCCTCTTCTATGGTTTGCTTTTTACGTTTATCAAAGTCAAGTTTTTGCAGGTTACGTTTCCATCATCATGATCATATTGACTGCAATATTATTCGGCATTCTGAACCTAAACAATAAAGCTGTAAAAAATGGGCTCTTGATCCTGACAATTTTTGGATTATTTGGTTGTATTTTCATGTCAGTCAAATTTCTGGAAATTGATAAACAACAGATCGATTTCACAGAGCTTCCTGAAAAAACTCCAAGGGGAAACGAGTACATACATGATACCACTTTTGTATGGTATGAAAATGGAAACCATGTAATGTCTTACATCTCAACCGATGAATTGGAGCAAGAATGGAACAAACGTTCTGATATTGATTATTCAGGAACAGATCAGAACGGACATAAAATACAGTCAACCCTTGTTAGATACATGGCATCTAAAGGACTTAAAAAAGATAAGGATGGCATGCAAAATATGACTAGAGAAGATATTGAGAACGTTGAGAAAGGGTATACAAATTATAAGCAAGTGTCCGGTTCTCCGCTCACACGAATAGAAAACCTTAAGAATGACATATTCATGTATTCATTAACAGGAGACCCAAATGGAAATTCCTTTATTGAGCGAATAGAACATTTCAGTGTAGGAATGTTGATCGTTAGAGATCACCCTTTTCTTGGAGTGGGCACAGGAGATGTTCAAAATATCTTCAATGATTACTATAAAAAGACCAATACTAAATTAGATCGGAACAAATGGAACCGAGCTCATAACCAGTTCCTTACTTTTTGGATAACATTTGGTGTATTTGGATTCATCCTGTTTTCTGGTCTATGGGTGTTTGTTGGGTATCAGTCTGTAAAACTCAATAGTTTCTTTGTTCTTTGCTTCTGCCTGATTGCCATTGGCTCTTTTCTTTCGGAAGATACTATTGAAACTCAACAAGGTGTTACATTCATTGCTTTCTTTCTAGCGGTTTCCCATATTTTATTGCAATACAAAAGACACAACTTGAAGTAGTCGAATTGAATCTATATATTAGAGGATTCAAACATTTTTCTACAAAAACACAAACAATGGCAACGGTATTCGAAACAAGATTAATTGGTAATATTGGAAAAGACGCATCAGTAAAGACTATGGATCGTGGAGTTGTTGCGATAAACTTTCCGGTAGCACATAACAAGAACTGGCGAGATAAGAAAACAGGCGAACCAAGAACTAAAACCACGTGGGTCAATTGTACGATATGGAAAAAGGAAGGTGCAAACATGAGAATCCTCGATTTTCTGAAGAGTGGTGCTCTTGTCGAGTTGACAGGAACACCTTTCGCCAAAGCTTTTCAACAAGAAGATGGTTCGATCAAAACTGAGATAAGATTAAATATTTCTAGAACCAACATTTTAAGACCTAGCAAGAACGACACATCTGAAAAAAGCGATTCTCATGAAGATTACAATGAAGATTCTGCTTCCAACTTAGACGATTACACTCTAAATGAAGATGACTTTTAGTTGACTCAGCGTGAATTAATGTTGATTAGTGTTAAAAATTTGTTGGTTCGTCGAAGTACGACTATATTTGCATCTAAAAATAATACTACTATGAAGAGAGTTCTTTTGAGTTTTAGTTTCCTTGCAATGACTGCAGCTTTGTCTTTCGGTCAGCAAGAAGAGATCAAACAAGCACCTGAAGTAAAGAAAACTGAGGTGAAGGCTGTAAAAGCCAAAAAAATCAAGAAATCAGAGAAAATCAACGCAACGAAATTGAGGGCTGTTGAAGTTAAAGCTGTTACTCGAGAAAAAGCGGTTAAATCTGAAGAGAAAGAAGAGAATTAATACTAATCAATTTAATTTTACGACATGAATAAATTTTACAATTATGCCTTAGGTGTATTGTCATTCGTAGTGATGTCAATATCTACGGTAAACGCACAGTCGTGTGATACATTAAGAAATTATAATCCTGCCGATGATTTTTGGCAATTAACCTCTGGGGCCAATGACTTTATCTTGGGTCATGAAACCAGCCTTTCTGATGGAACGGATTTTTATGATGCTAATTACTGGTCAGAGCAGTATAATGTTACTGCAGCTACAGAAGTTAGGGCTTTAAGGTTTGCTCCTTGGAATGTTGATGATCAAGGAACAGTTGATTCAATAGCATTTATTGTTTGGGGCGATGATGCGGGTAATCCAGGATTCCCAGATTTGAATAATGAATTGGGTAAACAATGGATGAGATATGATGAAATGACTGAAGGACAATTCAATTTGTTAGAATTCGATACTCCGGTCCCTGTAAATGGTCTGTTCCATGTTGGTTATGAATTAAATTATGATGCCACGCAAGATACATTTGCGCTTCTGGGTACACAACCGGCGACAAACTACACCAACTTTCAAATTATTGAACCAGGTGCCGCATTAGATGGAACTTGGTTTGGTGTTGACGATGTCTATACAGATGGTGGAGGTGCTCCACTTAACACAGCATTCGTTTTAGACGTATTAACTTCGAATGCAACTGCACCAACTGCAGATTTTTCAATAACACCTGCATCAGGAGCTGTTTGTTTTGGTACTGATTTCCAAGTTGATGGTTCAGCGACGACAGGTTCTGTTGACGTTTACGACTGGTACTTAACAGATCAAGCTGTAACAACTATATATGACAACGACAACACATCTGGAGTAAATGCTTCGTTGACACCAACTACTTCGCCATCAACGCAAACAATATTCTTAATTGCTGATGGTGCTTGTGTATCAGATATCGTAGGGTATTTAGTAGATGTTTATGATCCAGTTTCTGCTACGGTTGGGACAACAGATCCAACATGTGGTAATAATAACGGAGAAATTGACATCACGGGAGCCGCTGGTGGTGATGGAACTTATACATACGAAATTACTGATGGTGGAGGAAATACGACTTCTCAAGGAAATGGTTCTTTCACTGGTCTGGCACCAGGTTCATATGACATTTCTGTAAGCACTGTTGGTGGAGGATGTGAGTTTACTCAAACCGTAACACTTACAGCCATTCCACCTGAAACAGTAACAGCAGGTGCTGATGATGCAATCTGTAATGGTTCTTCATTCAACTTAACTGCAACTGGAAATGGTTCTCTTGAATGGTTTGACGGTGGAGGTAATTCTGTTGGTACAGGATCACCGCTTTCTGTTTCTCCAACGACGACGACAACTTACGATGTTGTTTTAACAGATGCGAATGGTTGTACTGATACGGATCAGTTGCAAGTTACTGTTAACCCTGTGAACGATGCAACGTTCACGTATTCATCAAATACTATTTGTTTAACCGGTGGTAATGAAACACCAACAATCAATGGAACTGGTACATTTACATCTACACCTGCTGGACTTGTTTTTGCAGATGCCGCGACAGGAGAAATTGATGTTTCAAACAGTAATGCTGGATCGTATGATGTTACGTTCACAACAACTGGAACATGTGGAGAAACAGAAACACAAACTGTAACACTTACTACTTCTCCAGACGCAACATTTTCTTATAGCGCTGCGGAATTTTGTGCAGAAGTAGGTACAGAAGCACCAACGTTCCCAACAGGTGCGAGTGCAGGTACATTTACAGCTACTCCTACTGGTTTATCTCTAAATGGATCAACTGGTGAGATTACCTTAGACGGAAGTACAGCTAACACATACACTGTAACAAATACAATTGCTGCTTCTGGATCTTGTCCACAAACTTCAGCTACGGCTACTGTTACCATCAATGCTTTACCAACTGTTAATGGTGGAGCTGATGACGTTGTTTGTGAAGGAACTCAAGTTACGCTAACAGCAACTGGAGCAGATACATACTCTTGGACAGGAGGAATTTCTCAGGGAACTCCTTTTACTCCTACAGTTGGTACAAATACATACACGGTGACTGGAACGGATGCAAACAACTGTGAAAACACTGACGACGTTGTAATTACTGTTGATGAAGAGCCTGTTTTAGATGCAGGAGCTGATCAAGAAGTTTGTGAAGGAACTGAGGTTACTTTAACAGCTACAAATACAGTTGGTACTGTTACTTGGGATAATGGAATTACTGATGGTACACCATTTACTCCTACAGCTACTGCTACATATACTGCTACTGCTACAAACGGTGAGTGTGTTGTTACAGACGAAGCTATCGTTACAGTTAACGCACTTCCAACAGTAACTACAGGTGCTGATGAAACAACTTGTGTTAATTATGCTCCAATCCAGTTAACAGGTACTCCAACTGGAGGTACTTTCTCTGGAACTGGTGTTACAGGATCTGAGTTTGATCCAGGAACAGCGGGTGTAGGAACATACACAATTACTTATACCTATACTGATGGTAATGGTTGTGAAAACAGTGCTACGCAAGAAATCACAGTAGATGGATGTGCATCAATTGAAGAAAATGCTCTAGATGCGATCATTGTTGCACCTAACCCAGCTACGACTTTCGTTGATATATCAGTTAATGCAAATGATCTTAATGCAATTCAATTAATGAATGCAACAGGTCAGATCATGAATGTATCAATAGTAAATGAAGCTAACAAAACACGAGTTGATCTAGAAAATGTTGCAAAAGGAACATATTTCTTACAGATCAACACAGTGAATGGTCAGACTACTAAAAAGTTGATCGTTCAATAATATTTATCCAATCAATTTGGGAAAAAGCAGTCCATAAGGGCTGCTTTTTTATTTTTACATACTATGAGGAAAAAGCGTTTTTACTACATACTCTCAATTCAATACCTTGGATTCAGGTATCACGGTTGGCAAAACCAACCGAATGTAATTACCGTTGAAGGAATGTTCAGAAAAACCATTCGCTATGTACTTAGTGATCCAGAAGCAAAAGTCTTAGCGAGTGGGCGAACAGATGCAAAAGTCTCAGCGAACCAAACATACATAGAACTATTCACCCATATTGAGATCAAAAATATTTCATCTCTTCTTGACACACTAAATTATAATCTTCCTGCAGATATCCGTATTTTAGATATTGATCAAATTGATAAGGACTTCAATATCATACAGCACCCAAAGATCAAAACATATCATTACTATTTTTCGTTTGGTGAGAAGTTTCATCCCTTCACTGCTGCTTTCATGTGTCATATACATGGCCAATTGGATATTGACAAAATGAAAATACTTGCTAGCGATTTTATTGGAAAGCGTGATTTTTACTCCTATACATATCAACCTAAAGAGAATACAAATACAATTAGCGAAGTTAAAGATGCTTTATTAGAAAAGAACACTGAGTTTACGGCCTCATTTTTCCCCGAAGAGTCATATGTATTTAAAGTGAAAGGCGAAGGATTTAAGCGGAATCAGATAAGACTTATGATGGGAGCACTGATCGATATTGGTAAAAACAAAATGTCAACCTCACTTTTCAAGGAAACATTAAATGGGTCCAACAAAATTAAATTAGATCATATAGCTCCGGCCTCTGGTCTAGTCCTGCACGAGGTTGTTATCTTCGATAAATGATTTTTTTCAAAGGATTAATATCTATATATTTGCGACAAATTCAACTATTATGAAAAACTTACTATTGGTCTTTACTTTCTTATTCTCGCTATCCTCTTTTTTGTACAGTCAGGAAAAAACAGAAAATGGTAATGTCAAATTGAAAAAAGCTGAAGTCACTAATCAGCAAACTGTCAAGATTAAGCCTGCAAAAAAGGTGGCAAAAGCACCTGTTTATAAAAAGGCAGATTTTAAAGCAATTCGTAAGAAAAAAGATATAAAGAACGAAGACGAAAACTAACCTAATTAAAACACTATTATTATGAAAAATATTTATACTTCAATAGCAGTTTTTGCTACTTTACTAATTTCATCCTTTTCTTTTGGTCAATCTTGTGATACATTAAGAAACTACTCGTTAACAGATAATTTCTATGAGATTTCAGGGCCAAATGGTGCTGCATTAGGTCATGATAAGATCAATGATGGAATGGGCGGTACACTAAATGTTACGGAATGGGCTGAACCTTACTCTGTATCTGCTTCAACTGAAGTTAGAAGATTACGTTTTGTTCCATGGTTAGTGCATGACGAAGGAGGTTCGGTAACTTTCAATGTATATGCAGATAATGCAGGAAATCCTGGAACAGTTTTGGACTCAGAAACTGTACCACTTTCTGATTTTACAGAAAATACTTTCTATGAATTGGATTTTGATACTCCAGCAACTGTAAATGGCAACTTCTTTGTAGGTTTTGAATTAACCTACAATGTTCCTCAAGACTCATTTGCTATTCTTGGAACTTTCAAACCAGGAGGAATAAATTATACTAAGATGTTCTTCGATGGTGCATGGGATGATGTAGACAACATTTATACAATCGGACCAGATCCATTCATAAGTGCTTGGAGACTTGATGTTCTATGTTCGACTGCACCAGATCCAATAGCGGATTTTACGATTGATGGTATATCAGCTTGTGTAGGTTCAGACTTCAATTTAGATGGTAGTAACTCTCAAAACACTGATCAGTACTTATGGTTTCTCACAGGAACTGGTGCAACTCCAATTTACGATACAGATGAAGGTATAAATGGAGTACTAACCAGTACGACTGTTGGGAATGACCAAGAAGTAATATTACTCGCTGATGGAGGATGTAGAACAGATGGAGTGTTTACGACTGTTGATGTATTTAATAATGTATCTGCAACTGTCTCTACTCAAAACACGACATGCGGTTTAGATAATGGTGAGATCAATATAACATCTCCAACTGGTGGAAGTGGAACATATTCTTATTCCATTGATAATGGAAACTCATTCCAAAGTAATGGTAACTATACCGGACTTGCTGCAGGCAGCTATGATGTTATTGTCGCTACTGGAGGTAATGGATGTTCTTACACAGAAACTGTTACAGTAGGTGCTACACCACAAGAAACGATCACGGTTGGTTCAGGATCAACCATCTGTGAAAACGATAATGCTTCTATATCTGCTTCTGGTAACGGCTCGATCGAGTGGTTTGTGGGAGGTAGCTCAATAGGAACAGGATCTCCGCTTACTGTTAATCCAACTACTACAACAGTATATGAAGCAGTATTAACTGATGCAAATGGTTGTGAAGATAGTGACCAGGTAACTGTTACGGTCAACTCACTACCAGCGATTGATGCTGGAGCAGACGATGCTATTTGTATCGGTGATTCATACACATTGAATGCAACTGGAGGTGATACTTATATCTGGGATAACAGCTTAGGGGCTGGAGCTTCACATACAGTTACTCCAAATGCGACAACTACTTATGAAGTTACAGGAACGGATGCTAACGGATGTGTTAACTCTGATCAGATTCAGATTACAGTAAATGCTCTACCTGTTGTAGACGCGGGATCGGGACAAACAACATGTGCAGGTGAAGCAGTTACAATTTCAGCTACCGGTGCAAGTTCTTATTCTTGGGATAACAGTTTAGGGGCTGGTGCGAGTCACATTGTTTCTCCTACTACTACGACAGTTTATGAAGTAACTGGTACAGATGCAAATAACTGTTCAAACACAGATCAGGTTACTATAACGGTTAATGCTTTGCCGAACGTAAGTGCAGGAGCAGATGCCGCGATATGTGATGGTTCAAGCACAACGCTCAATGCATCAGGTGCAGACACATATGTTTGGGATAATGGTCTTGGGGCTGGAGCTTCTCACTCAGTAACTCCTTCAACTACCACAGTTTACGAAGTGACTGGAACAGACGCAAATAACTGTGTTAATACTGCGACGGTTGAAATTACAGTAAACCCTATTGATGATCCTAGCTTCACGTTCAACGATTATTGCGAGGTCGCAACTTCGAATGGACCAACAAATATTGCTACATCTGGTGGTACTTTTGCTTTTAACCCGGTTCCAACTGATGGAGCTACAATAGACGGTTCAACTGGAGAAATTAGCGACGGTGTAACTGGAAACACTTATACCGTAGAATATACTACAAATGGAACATGTCCTAGCTCATCAACGCAAACGGTAACTGTTCAAACAAATGATGATCCTTCTTTTGATTATGATGATATTTGCTTGGGGAATGGATTACCTATAGAACCTAGCAATATAGCCACTACTGGAGGGACATTTGATTTTGTTACTGTACCTGGTGATGGTGCAACTATAGATGGTACTTCTGGTGTTATTTCCGGAGCTACTCAAGGAAGCACTTATAACGTAGAGTATACAACTCCAACTGGCGTATGTCAAGCCTCAAGTACAACGACTGTTGAAGTGTTTAATGCTCCAACGATAGTTGCAACTGGAGGACAAACAATTTGTGAGCAGGATATTGTAACATTGAATGCCACTGGAGGAGACACTTATGAGTGGGATAACGGATTAGGTGCTGGAGCAACACAAGTTATAACTCCTACGACAACTACAACTTATGAAGTAACAGGGACAGACGCCAATGGATGTACAAATACAGACAACGTTACTGTTACTGTCAACCCACTTCCAACAGTTGATGCGGGAGCTGATCAAGAGGTTTGTGAAGGTGAAACTGTAAATATTTCAGCATCCGGAGCAAACACTTATAACTGGGATAATAGCTTGGGAGCTGGAGCAACTCAAACATTTACGGCAACAACAACGACTACTTATACGGTAACAGGAACTGATGCGAATAACTGTATAAATACTGACGAGGTTGTTATTACTGTTAACGCTCTTCCTACTATCGATGCAGGAGCAGATCAAGATATTTGTAATGGTGATCAAACAACAATTACGGCAACTGGAGGTAATACATATGACTGGGATAACGGTTTAGGTGCAGGTGCTGCCCACAATGTCTCTCCAACTGCAACAACAACTTACGAAGTCGTTGGTACTGATCTAAATGGATGTGAAAATACAGCGCAGGTAACTGTAAACGTAAATAGCATTCCAACGATCAATGCTGGAGTTGACCAAGAGGTGTGTGAAGGTGAGGATGTAACACTCACTGCTACAGCATCTGGTGGAACAATATCGTGGGATAATGGAATAACAGATGGTGTTGCATTTACAGCGACTACAACAACGACATATACTGCAACAGCTGATGATAATGGTTGTACAGCAACTGACAACGTGATCGTTACGGTTAATCCTTCACCAATTGTATCAATGGGTGCTGATGAAACTACATGTATCAACTATGACCCAATACAATTAAGTGGATCTCCAAGTGGGGGAACATTTAGTGGTCCAGGTGTATCTGGAAATGAATTTGATCCGGGTAATGCAGGTGTTGGTGTTCATACACTTACATATACTTATCAAGACGCGAATGGATGTGAAGGAACAGCAAATCAGGTGATCACAGTTGATGGTTGTGCTTCTATCAATGAAGAAACAACAGGATTTAATGTTTATCCAAATCCAGCTAGTGAAAACTTTGAAATTGAAGTGAGTAATAAACTTGAAAGTGTTAAGATCATTTCTGCAATAGGGCAAGAAATCAATGCTTATTCTATCGAAATGATCAACAGTAATAAAGCTAAGGTATTCTCTTCAAATATTAAAAGAGGAACTTACTTTGTTCAAATAACTACTGAAAACGAAGTGTACGTACAAAAGATCATTATACAATAATACGAATGATCCCTAACAAGAAGGCCCTGTGATTTTCGCAGGGCTTTTTTTGTCAATTCCAATTCGGATAATACATCAACTTTCCTCAGATATCTGGAATTGAAAATTATTACCTATATTGAAAGAACTAATCTTAATTTAAAACTACTATTATGATAAAACAACTACTCTTTGTTTGCATGTTGTGTTCGACAACCGTGCTGTTTTCTCAAAGTTTCGATTGGCTAAAAACAGGTTTTCGACCTGATTGTAGCAACGGTGTTTATCCTAGAGATGTCAGCGCGAGTTCGAACGGATCAGTTACCTCGACAGGATATTTCTATGCGCCTTCGACGACTGTTGATTTTGATGGACAAACACTCACCCAAAATGGGACTGGATTTTCATCGGATGTATACGTTGCAAACTATGATCAGTCAGGTACTATTCAATGGCTTGAAAAAATCGGAACAGATCAAAGTGATGGGACTTATCCAAGGGTGGATACAGACGATAATGATAATATTTATGTTGCAGCTGATCTTGCAGGAACAACAGGAGGTTCAACGGGCAGTGCTGCAGGTATAGCTTTGACAAATGTTTACCCTAATGATGCTGTTGTAGTTAAGTTAAATTCTTCAGGAACTGCACAATGGGCTCAGCACATGACTGATGCCAATGGTGAAATAGATATCAGAGATATTGAAGTAACAAGTACAGGTGATTTCTATATCACAGGATCTTTTTCTGGATCCATATCAGTTGATGGAACCACTCAAACTGCTGATGGCGACAATTTCTTTGTTGCAAAGTTTGATACAGATGGAAATCTTGAATGGTGGAGGAATTCAACAGGAGTCAATTCAGATATAGGTTACCGTGTAGAAGCCAAAGGATCAAATGTGTATGTATTAGGTCAGATGGCACAAGGAAATGCCAATACCTCAATGACTGTAAATGGAAATACCAATACTTTGCCAAATGGAGAAGCGCGAGCTCATTTCTTAGTTAAATATTCTGATGCAGGAGTGTTTTCATGGTTTGAGTACGGATACCTTGAGAATACAGGATTTGGCTCTGGAATTTTCCCTTACTATTGTGATGTAGTTGTTGATGATAATGATGACATCTATACAATACACACAGCTACACCTGAATCTCAGGCAAGCGCGATCTACCAATACCCAGGAACTTCTGTAACTTATAATACTGTTGCAAATACTTCAGGTGGTGGAGAGAGTAATTATATCATCACGAAGTATAATAGTGCTGGTACTGCTCAATGGGCTAGAGGAGATGGTACCTCAACAACCGGAACGATCTTACCTACACAAATGATATTGCATTCAGATTCAAAGCTGATCGTAACAAATATCATGTCTGGAACAACGGAGATTGATGATGTTTCATTTACATCTGCTGGGAGTGATGATATGATCATTGCTCAATTTGATCTCGATGCTAATTTGATCTGTTCTCAACAATACGGTGGAACAAACCAGGATTGGGCAATGGCTCTTGATGAAAACCCAGATGGGTCTGTAGCTTATGCAGGACATGTTTTTGGAAGTACTACAGAAGCTGTGATAACCTCATATGATGGAATAGACATGACTGGATGCAGAAATACAGGAGTTACAGGTGTCTTTTCACCTGTTTCAGTTAGTGCAGAGTTTAGTTTTGCTACTTATCCAACTGCTGAGGTTTGTCAACCAAATTCGAACGGGTTGATCATTTCTGGTAGTCCTTCTGGTTACTCGAAAACATTTATTTCTTCACCGGCCGGTTTATCGATAGATGGCTCAACAGGTGAAATAGATGTAAACGCTAGTACGCCTGGAACATATTCAATAAGTCACATCCTATCTGATGGAACTCCTTGTGGTACTGATACAGTTACTAAAACATTTACGATCAATGAGGGGCCAACATCCAATGCTGGCGCTGATTTCAGTGTTTGTGGTACATCTGCTACATTAGATGCAAATACACCAAATACAGGGTCAGGTGTATGGAGTATAACTTCAGGACCGGCAGGAGCTAGTTTTGTTAATGCAAGTAATCCAACAACTGACATAAATGGTCTTTCTGAAGGTTCGTACACACTTCAATGGGAAGTAACAAATACGTGTGGAAGTATATCTGACGAGGTCATTATAACCGTAAATGAAATTCCTCAACTGCTCACAAATGGTGATCAAGAAGTTTGTTCTGGGGAAGAAGTTACACTTAACGCAACAACCTCAGCAGGAACCATCTCCTGGAATAATGGAGTCACGAATAATACCCCTTTTGTTCCAACTTCAACAGGAACTTACACCGTTACAGCAGATAATAACGGCTGTACTTCAACAGAAGATGTTTTAGTTACTGTAAATGACCTACCAACTGTTACTTTAGGGAATGATGAAACGACCTGTGTCGATTACGATCCAATTCAGCTGAATGGTAATCCGACTGGTGGAACGTACAGTGGACCCGGCGTTACAGGAAATGAATTTGACCCACAAACTGCTGGAGTAGGTTCACATACTATCACTTACACCTACCAAGATGGAAATGGTTGTGAGAACTCAGCCACTCAAACAATAACAGTTGAAGGTTGTGCTTCTCTGGATCAGGAGAATTCTTCAATCGCGGTATATCCGAATCCTGCAGATGAAAAAATCTTTGTACAAGTAACAAACGGAATTGAAGAGGTGCAGATCATTTCTGCTTTAGGTCAAAAGATAGATCATCTTAACATTGAATACATCAATTCAAATGAAGTAAAAGTTAATGTGAGTCATCTTGCTAGAGGTTCATATTTTGTAAAAGTGAAATCAAAAAATGAAACAATGATCAAAAAATTGATCATCAAATAATTCATTTTTATACTTAGAAATTAAAAGCTGTCGCTCTTTAGATCGGCAGCTTTTTCTAATTTAGGAGATTCATAAATGAGTGTTTTGCAGCAAATATGGGATGGGATATTAGAAACCAGCTGGCTTGAGGGCTTGGGTGTTCTGACAGGTGTTCTTTACGTGATCCTAGCGGCTAAGAAACACATATCATGTTGGTTCTTTGGGATATTCAGCACTAGTATTTACATCTACCTTTGTTTCACGAGTGAACTATTCATTGAATCTGGATTACAAGTCTTTTATCTTATCATGGGCATATATGGGTGGATACAGTGGAATCATGATTCATCAGATGACCTGCCAATAAAGAAATGGAAGCTAAGTAATCATCTTATAAATATCATTCTGAGTGGAGCTATTACCTTGATCCTTGGTTTCATTATGGATAAATATACAGACCAGGCAAGCCCTTATTTAGATTCATTTACTACAGTATTCAGCCTGGCGGCAACATTCATGGTCACGCAACGAGTTCTTGGAAATTGGATATACTGGATTGTGATCGATCTTGCTTTAGCTATCCTATATTCCTCAAGAAGTCTTTACTTAACTGGTGTTCAATACTTCATTTTCGCCATTATTGCAACTTTTGCCTTTTTTTCCTGGTTAAACTATTATAAGCAAGAACAAAAAAGAGTTGAACGATGAAAAGAATAGCGATAACTGGACCTGAGAGTACGGGAAAAACAACCATAACAAAACAACTTGCTGAGCATTTCCAGGTAAAATGGTTTCCTGAATATGCACGAGAATACTTAACAGAAAAAGGTCCTATGTATGAAAGGTCAGATCTTTTGATCATCGCTGAAGAACAAGAAAAAAGACGCAGAGAAAACGAGCAAAACGACCAGGTAGCCTTTTATGACACGGAAAATATAGTTATCAAAGTTTGGTCAGATTTTAAGTACAAAACGATAGATCCTAAATTGATCGATTTAGTAAAGAACCAAGAGTTTGATTACTATTTTTTAAGTGATCCAAAAGGAATGAAATGGGAACATGACCCCTTAAGGGAGAATCCTCTTGGAAGAAAAACGCTGTTTGAGCTTTACAAAAAAGAACTGGAAGATCATCATTACCCGTATACCGTACTGAGTGGAAATCGTTCAGAACGAATTGAAAAGGCAATTAACATAACTGAAGACATCTTGCTGTCGGGAGGAGGGTTTTGCGTTTAATTTGGATTGACAAAAAATGATTATTCTATCTATTATTTAGGTTATCGGTTCCTTTCGTTTTAAATTTGTAAATATGAATAAGAAAGCAATCGTATTTGTTGTAATTCTTCTTTTGCTGATCATTTGTATACCAGATGTTTCAGCTCAATGTTCGCAATGTAAATTACTTGCTGAACAAAGTGGAAATGAAGTAGATGCAGAACTACTTGGAGACAGTAATGGCAACAATATTAACACAGCCATTCTTTATATCATGGCTGTGCCGTATATTATTCTTTCGATCTTATTCCGAAAACAGATCAAACGCTTTTTCAAGCGCACGTTTACAAGTAATCAGGCACAGTAAACCTATAGTAGTTCATTTGCAAGGTTAGCCAACTCTGATCGCTCTCCTTTTTCAAGTTTGATATGCGCAAAAAGATTTTGTCCTTTTACACGATCTATCAAGTAAGCTAATCCATTTGAATTTTCATCCAGGTATGGAGTATCTATTTGATTTATATCTCCCGTAAAGATGATCTTTGTATTCTCTCCAGCTCTTGTTATAATCGTTTTTACTTCGTGAGGAGTGAGATTCTGAGCTTCATCTACAATGAAAATGACATTTGAAAGACTTCTTCCTCTTATGAAAGCCAAAGGAGTTATCATGATCTTACCATCCTCCTGCATTGCTGTTAGCTCTTTGTACTTGCGTTCATTTTCACTGAAATGATTCTTGATGAACTTCAAATTATCCCATAAAGGTTCCATGTAGGGAGATATCTTATCATTCGCGTCACCTGGTAAAAACCCTATATCTCTATTCGACAGTGGCACAAGTGGTCGTGCAAGAATTATCTGCTGATACTGTTTATGTTGCTCTAATGCTGCCGCCAGTGCTAATAAAGTTTTTCCTGTACCTGCTACACCCTGAAGCACCACCAACTTTATATCATTATTCATGAGCGCATTCACAGCAAATGCCTGCTCCGCATTCTTCGGTTTAATTCCGGTGATATATTTTTTTTCTACTCGTTCAACCTCATCCAACAAAGGATTATAATATGCCAAAGAAGAAGATCTTCCATTCTTTAATACATAATATCCATTTGGAGTTTTGTGTTTCCCTAAAACACCTTCTTCCGCTACTCTACCCTTGTTAAACAATTGGCGAATTACATCTGATTCAATGTTCTCGACAACTTTTAAACTAGACGAGTCCAACGTGGTTTGATCCACTTTTCCAGTCTCATAATCTTCAGCAACAATACCTAAAGCCTTGGCTTTTATGCGTAAGTTTATGTCCTTGGTGACTAAAATAACCGGGGTGTTTTTATGCTCTTCCTGTAAAAACAAAGCTGCATTTATGATCTTGTGATCGTTCTTACCATGTGCATAAATATCCTCAGCATTCATCCCAACAGGTTTAGGTGCTAGAACTACATGTAATTTACCTTTTCCTTTTCCAAGAGAAACCCAATCTTTTAATGCTTTCCCTCCTGATAATTTATCTATGAATCTGATCACAGCTCTCGCGGTGAAGTTCTTTGTGTCATTACCTACTTTAAAATTATCGAGCTCTTCCAAAACGGTTATTGGAATAGCGATATCATTTTTTTCGAAGCTTGTTATACTTTGGTGGTCGTGTAATAGAACGGATGTGTCAAGCACAAAAATCTTTTTCTTCTTTGCCATAAATAAGATTGTTTGGTTCAAGTTAAAAAGATTTAACTTTTAATATATATGAACGTCAAACACTTATTAACAATTACTTAGTAATTAATTGAATGACAAAGTAATCTTTGAGAAGCTAAGAAATAACTTAATATTGTATTAATTTATAGATGATTTTGAATTAATCAAAACTACCTTTTAGTAACCTTAATTACTTCATTAAATTCACTTGATCTAATCCATAATGTATAGACTCCAGGCGATAAGTGACTAATATCTATCTGTCCGCTGTAATTAGTATTTGGGACGAATTTTACATTAAATTGGCGTCCATTAGAATCTTGGATCTTTATGTTTGAAGAGGCAAGCTGTTTTGAAGAACTAATATTTAAGAAATCTGTTGTAGGATTAGGATATGTCTCGACAACAGTTCCAATACTACAATCATTTGTAAATATATTTAAAACCTCAGTTTTGCCGTCGAAATCTGTTTGAGATAATTTGTAATACGTGATTTCCGAGTTTTTTACTTCAATACTTTCCTGATAATCGATCTTTTCATTTGAGTTACCGGCTCCTTTGACTTTCTTGATCTTTCGCCAACTCTTTCCGTTTTCAGAGACAGAGATCGTAAAAAAATCATTATTCAATTCTGAAGCTGTTGACCATGTTAAAATACTGTACTTCCCTTCACATCGAATATCAGATGATAAAAGAGTAACTGGAAGAGGGTAGTTGCATATATCTCCAGGATTAGCGAATTGAAGGGCAAGGTTAAATTGACGATTAGTGCTCATACTTGTTGCTCCTCCCCAGGTTCCTCCAAACCCAACCTTTCCAGGATAAATTCCAGCAGCTGTTGCGTTCGTACGATCAAACCAAGGCTCTTCCCATGTATTATCTGTATTTCCTCTATTCTCAATAAGTACTTCCAATTGGCTCGAACCATTGTAAACGAAACTAGCTGCAACATTAAAGTTGAAGGTATAAACTCCAGGACCATTGAAAGTCATGTTACCTGAATACACCTGAGTAAATCCTCCGGTTCCAGGATATCCAGGATCACTTGCAAAATTCTCTACGGCTGTATGACGTAAGTAAATTCTTATGTCGTTGTAGGTGTAGTTACCCCAACTATTATCATTGTCTAGTCTAAAAGAAATACTGTTCATGGTTTGTGCTCCACCTAACTGGCTAGAAAAATATAAGCCAGAAGACCAACTGTAATCATTGTAATCAGTAGTAAATGGAAACTCTGGAGTATTAAGAGGACAACTTTGACCAATTACATTTTCTATCGTTAAGAAAACAAGAGTCACAAACAATAAACTCCTTAATTTGATTAATTGATTAGCAACCATTTTTACGCTTTTATTTTTGGTAAAAATAGATGAAGTGGTCTATTCTCTCAAAACCGTTCGTCACTTATATTACAAATTGAGGGGGGAGCCCTACCCTTGTTTCAAGGCCATTAACTTCGATCGAATTGATTCCAGCTTTTTGATCACCTCGTTGTTTGAATTTGACTTTTCAGGTGACTTCCCCTTGCTTTTTAAGGCTTTCTTGGCTCCTTCTAAAGTATGACCGTCTTCTTTAACAAGAACATAGATACGCTGTAGTTCCATGATGTTTTTAGGAGAAAAAAGTCTGTTTCCCTTCTTATTCTTTTTTGGTGTAACTGAGGGAAATTCTTTTTCCCAGAAACGAATCAAAGATGTATTCACATCAAACATCTTCGCAACTTCTCCTATGGAATAATACAACTTTGTTAAATCCGACTCCTGGATCATAATAAACTGAACTCTTGATTTGTCAGATAAATATACTAATAAACAACTAACTTCACCTTTGAACTAATGCTTTGTCCAGAAATCAAAACATTATACACCCCAGGAGATAAATTATTCTTAAGGCTCAATTGAATTGTATTTGATCCTTTTTTAACGTTTACCGATTCAGATCGAACTATTTTCCCATCCAACGAATAAATAGAGAAATCTACATTCTCGTGTTGATCTGCGGATACGTTTAATGTAAGCGTTGCATCACTCGATACAGGGTTGGGATATACTTTAATATTTTCCTCAGAAACCTTGTATACTGAAATTATACCCAATTCGTCAAAACTACCATCAAAATCATATTGCACTAGTTTATAATAGTTTATCCCTGGAGAAGGGTTCAAATGATGTAATTTGTAATTGCTCTCAGTACTAATTGTTCCTTGACCCTGAACAGTGTCAATATCATCAAAAATAAAACCATCAGTTCCGTGTTCAACGACGAAGTAATCACAATCTTTTTCTGAGGCTGTTTTCCAATTTAAAATAGACTTGTTTAATTCTCGAGAATAACTTCCCTGAAAAGTGATAAGTTCAACCGGAAGAACTGAAAAATCATAATCCAGGATAAACTCAGTATTTTGTCCAGTAGCTTCTATGGTATTTAGCCCCGTATCTAAATTACCAAATGTATTTATCCAAGGGAAGGTTGCATTATCTGCCCTTCTGAACATCTCAACTGTTGCCTCGTTTGTTACATCTATATAGGGGTTTCCTGTATAATTATAAGTAGCGGTATACGTTGCAGCTGGATCATTTATTTTATGTACACCAAAATATCGGTCATAAGTTCCAGAGCCAGATAAACCACTAAAATCATTCGGTAGACTATTCACATAATATAGATGCACAGCGTCTGGCGTTCCTGACATATTTGAAAGCGTGAACGTTTCTCCATCACATGAATTGATGAATGGAGTTTGACCAGCCCATGATCCTGTATATAAGTAAACACTTTCGTCTCCAATCGGAGCAGCGGAAATGAGCTCTGCTCCTACTCCAAAATTAAACATGATAGCATTATTTACTACGGACGTATTATGATCATATATGGTATCCGTAGATATATCATCAAATTTGTAATACACTTGAAGTCCTGTTGAGCTACCCGATATATGTTTTGCCATATTCGTTCTGATCTCTGTTTGAGATAGCGCTCTTTCCCAAATTTTCAATTCATCTATTTCACCATCAAAGTAACTTGTTGGTCCTTTATTGCCATTCCAAGTTGAAGACTCAGATCCTACCCCAACATAACCATATCTTCTCGTTCCCGTTCCGAATTGACTACCACCTGTCGTTGTTCCATCATCTATTCCATCAATATAGATGGTCATCTGACCATTATCATAAACACAAGCAATATGATGCCATTGACCATCATCGATCCGTGTACTTCCCCCAAAATCAACCTGACCAGATGATGTTAAAACATCAAACCCAATTTGACCTGCGCCAGCACCAGACCCGTTAACCTCAACTCTCCAATACTCATTTCTGTCAAACGAAGCAATAACCTGATCGCCTGAATTGGTTGTTTTTATCCAGCCTTCTACAGTGAGTTCAGTATAATTATTGCCTTCATAAAACATATCTTCTACCGCAGCATAATCATTTGCTCCGTCGAAGAGTAAAGCATTTTCTGCATGTGTGAATCCATCAACAACTATTCTTGCAGAGCCATTACATGATCCACCAGTGGTGGTTACCTCGTAAAACCCACCCTGATTTACGTCGATAGTCTGCGTAGTTTCACCTGTACTCCAACTATAATTTGTTGCTAATGATCCTGCATCAAGAGTTATTGATGGAGCTGAACATGTTAACAAGGTATCCTTCAAGTTAGACTGAATGACAACGTCAACTGGGATCAGGTTACTTTCACAATCACATTTGATCGTCGCACCTTCGATCCAGGAGTTGATTGGATCCATATTAAAGAGTGTTCCGTCACCTCCATTACCCGTTAGATCTGATAACGATGTCCCTGAGTGCTCATCGAAATTATAATAAGCATCAAGATTTGCCTCTGAGCCATTGAGACAGGTGTCTCTAAAGTTCATGATTTCCGCCGGAGTTCTTACATCATCCCAAATCCTCAATTCATCGATACTACCAGAATAATAATTATTATTTCTACCGCCGTTAAAGGTATTGGCCTCAGATCCATCACCTAAAAAGCCAAAACGAGTATTTCCACTGCCTAATAAGTCTCCACCATGAGGATTAGTTTTACGAGATACTTCAAACCCGTCAATATAAATCACTTTATCTATTCCATCATATACAGCAGCTATATGATGCCAATTTCCATCATTAACAGCGATTACAGAATAAAAATCATCTATTCCTCCAGTAGATGAGTACGTGCTGAATCCAACAACTCCAGTATTACCCGTTATAAATAGATTATAGTATTCACTTCGATCGAAATCAACTATTGACCAATTATCGAAATTACCACCCCCTGAATAAGAAGTATTTACCCAAGCTTCAACTGTAAGGAACTGAATTGCTCCAACTGCATTATACGACTTATTTAATGCAACAATATCATCCGTTCCATCAAATGTCAAACCCGTATTAGTATCTGTTGCAGCAACATAAAAAGTTTGGTCCGCCACAATATATGGGGTACTGTAGTTTGCTCCAGTAGAAAGAACACTATCACCCATTGAGTCAAAGTACCAATGATAATAGCCCGTTGAACCAGATGCCGTTAAATTTGCACTTCCAGGACTGAACAAACATGCATTTGATGAAGAAGGGTCAGCAACAGGACATTGACCTCTTGATACAAGAGATAGTAAGGTGAATACACCCAAAAGAATTGTGGATAGCAAAAACTTCATGTCTAGCGCAAAAAGAGTTCGAAAACTCAATTGATTCAACTATAACGAAAAAATAATGAAAAGGTGCGCTGGACAAATGTGTTTTTGTCATTAAATGACAAATGTCATGGATTTGTCCAACTTAATCCATCGATTTAAGGGCATTTCTTGAGATCTCAATGATTCTTTCATATTGCTCTGGGGACAAGTCAGAGTGGAAGAAATTAATAGGATTTACCTTATGACCATCTTTTTCAACTTCATAGTGAAGGTGTGGTCCAGTTGACTTACCTGAATTACCAACTAATCCGATTAAATCTCCTCTTTTAACCGTATCACCTTCCTTTACAAGAAAAGAGCTCAAATGAGCATAACGTGTTTTGTATCCAAACCCATGATTGATAACAATTTCTCTACCGTAACCCCAGCTGTTTACTTCAATTTTCTCTACTACTCCATCCCCAGTTGAATAAACATCAGTTCCAACATCTGCCGTAAAATCAAGTCCCCAATGCATTTTTCTAGTTCCATATACTGGATCTATTCTCCATCCGTAACCTGAAACCATGCGTTTCAATTCCTTATTATTAACTGGTTGTATTGCAGGCAAAGAGGCTAATCTTCTTTCACGCTTTTGGGCTACATTGACCAACTCTTTAAAGGACAAGCTTTGAGCATGAAGTTTTCGTTCAACTTCGTCGAGCTTCATTGCTGTATTCTTTAAAAGCTCTCCGTTGGTCAAGGATTCGTAATGCTTGTAAGCATCACTACCTCCCACACCCATCATTCTCAATTCTTCCGGAAACTCGTTCGCTCCAAGTGCTGTTCTGTAAAGCTCTTCATCTCTCTTCTTAATCACTTCGGCAACTTGGTCAACCAATTCTATCCTTTCTTGAAGCGCCTCTAACTCTCCTTTTACTTCAGAAAGTTCTTTCTGTAATCTTTTTTCTTTAGGAGATTCGATTCGATAGGAAAGGAAAAAGCCGATAACCAAACTGATAACAAGCACTGGAGCAGCAATTATGACTGAGCGTAAAATTCGTTCGCCGATGGTGCGTTCCACCTTCTCGTAAGAAAGCGTTTTAGGATTATATTTAAATTTCGACTTTGACATTATTTACCCATCAAAACATCGCAAAATTAGGCAAATAATCTAACTTTGCAGTGATGTTAACCATTGTTAACACTTAGAACCATAGTAGAATTTAAGTCCAGGAACATGAAACTTGAAGAAATTCGCAAGAAATATTTTAATTTTTTCGAAGGTAAATCTCATAAATTAGTCCCTTCTGCACCGATGGTGGTTAAAAACGATCCAACCCTGATGTTTACAAACGCAGGAATGAATCAGTTTAAAGATTATTTTCTTGGGAATGAGATCGCTAAAGACAAACGTGTTGTTGATTCTCAAAAATGTCTGCGCGTTTCCGGGAAACACAATGATCTTGAGGAAGTAGGGGTTGATACCTACCATCATACTATGTTTGAAATGTTAGGGAACTGGTCTTTTGGAGATTACTTCAAAAAAGAAGCAATTCAATGGTCATGGGAGCTTTTAACTGAGGAATTCGGAATCGATAAGTCTTCCTTGTACGTTACAATTTTCGAAGGAGATGAAAAAGATGGTGTTCCGAAAGATACGGAGTCATATAACATTTGGAAAGAACTGATCAGCGAGGATAGAATCCTGGAAGCTGATAAAGCAGACAATTTCTGGGAAATGGGTGAGATGGGACCTTGTGGGCCTTGTTCTGAAATTCATGTTGACATTCGTAGTGATGAGGAAAAAGCAAAAGTTGATGGTAAAACATTAGTGAATAAAGATCATCCTCAAGTAATAGAAGTTTGGAACCTAGTTTTCATACAGTTCAATCGTAAGGCGAATGGAGACCTTGAAAAACTTCCAGAAACGCATGTTGACACAGGGATGGGACTTGAAAGACTCGCTATGGTGTTACAAGGAAAACAATCTAACTATGATACAGATCTATTTCAATCACTGATCCAGTTTGTTGCAAAACTAGCTAATGTAGAGTACGGAAAGAGCGAATCAACTGATATAGCATTACGAGTTATTACAGATCATATCAGAGCAATAGCCTTCTCAATAGCAGATGGACAATTACCTTCTAACAATGGAGCTGGATATGTGATCAGAAGAATTCTAAGAAGAGCAGTGCGCTATGGTTATCAAACCTTAAACCTTGAAGAGCCTTTTTTAGCTCCATTGAGTCAAAAATTGATCGAAGAGATGGGTGATGCTTTTCCAGAATTGAAAGCACAATCTTCATTGATAGAAAATGTTATTCGTGAAGAGGAATTAAGCTTTTTCAAAACACTTGAACAGGGAATCAAAAGAATTGAAACCATAATCGCCGATCAACAAAAGAATAATGTTTCGACTATTCCTGGTGAAAAGGCTTTTGAACTTTATGATACATTTGGTTTCCCTTATGATCTTACCGCTCTTATTGCAAGAGAGGCAAATATGAAGGTTGATGAAGAAGGGTTTGAAAAATCGCTGCAAGAGCAGAAAGATCGATCTCGTGCTGCGACTTCATTACAAACTGATGACTGGACAGTACTGAAAGAGGACGATAAAGAAGAGTTTATTGGTTACGATCAATTTGAGGCCGACGTTTATATTACCAAATACAGAAAAGTTGAGCAAAAGAAGAAAACCTTCTATCAACTTGTTTTCAATTTAACACCTTTTTATCCTGAAGGAGGTGGTCAAGTTGGAGATAAAGGGATCATCGAAAACTCAACTGAGAAAGTTAAGATCTTCGATACCAAAAAGGAAAATAATCTGATCATTCATCTTGCTCAGGAACTTCCTAAAAATATTGAATCACGTTTTACTGCAAAAGTAGATCTGAGTAAACGAAAATTAGCGACAGCGAATCATTCAGCTACTCATTTACTTCACCATGCATTGAGAGAAGTTTTGGGAGACCATGTTGCTCAAAAAGGATCACTTGTTCATCCTGATTATCTCCGATTCGATTTTTCTCATTTTTCAAAAGTCACGGATGAAGAGTTGACGCAAATTGAGAATAAAGTTAATGAACAGATCAAATCTAATGTTGCATTGAACGAGCACCGAAACATTCCGATACTAAAAGCTCAGGAAATGGGTGCATTAGCTCTTTTCGGAGAGAAATATGGTGATACCGTAAGAGTCATCGAATTTGGCGAGTCGATTGAACTTTGTGGAGGGACGCACGTTCAGTCAACTGCAGAAATCGGAAGATTCATGATACAATCCGAGTCTTCAGTTGCATCTGGAGTGAGAAGAATTGAAGCTATTTCGAGCACAACTGCAGAAAACTTCATCAATCAGGAGCTTGAAAAACTTGAGGCGATTAGAGGTCTTTTTAAACAATCGAAAAATATCGTGAAATCTGTAGAAGATCTCAAAAATGAAAACGTGAAACTCGCAAAGGCTTTGACAAACATGAAAAAAGATCAAGCCAAAATGATAAAAAGTGAGTTGAAGGAAAAAATTCACGGACTGCATGGTGCTCACTTTTTAGAAGCTATCGTGCCACTAGATGCTGGCTCGATAAAGGATATTTTATTCCAACTGAAAGGTGAAATGGATGACATTTTCGCAGTTGTTGGTGGACATCATGAAGGAAAAGCTACAATCAGTATAATCATTTCAGAAAATATTGTTGATCGCACAGATCTTCATGCAGGTAATCTCGTTAGGTCAGCCGCCAAAAACATCCAGGGAGGCGGTGGAGGCCAGCCATTCTTTGCTACCGCTGGAGGTAAAAATCCTCAGGGTCTTGAGGCTGCGATCGAAGAAGTGAAAAAAGCATTTTTAAATGCCTAGAAAAAAGGTCCTGATCATAACATATTACTGGCCCCCAAGCGGAGGAAGTGGTGTACAGCGCTGGCTAAAATTCAGCAAGTATCTTAGAGATTTTGGTTGGGAACCGATCATTTTTAAACCTGAAAAAGCAGAATATCCTGAACTTGATCATTCTCTCTCTAGAGATGTTCCAAATAATATTGAGGTAATCAATTCACCTATTTGGGAACCTTATCAATTATATAAAAAATTCACTGGGCGGGATAAAAACCAGAAGGTTCAAGCTGGTTTCATCAACGAGGACAAAGAACCTGGTAAGCTCGAAAAGATCGCTATTTGGTTGAGAGGAAATATATTTATTCCTGATGCAAGAAGGTTCTGGATCCGTCCAGGAACGAAAAAACTAAACAACTGGCTTCAGCATAACTCGGTAGATGCAATTGTTTCCACTGGGCCTCCTCATTCAACTCATTTAATTGCAATGAATGCTAGTCAGAAAAACAATATTCCCTGGCTTGCAGATTTTAGAGATCCCTGGACGCAAATCGACTTCTATGATAAATTGATGTTGACGAAACGGTCTGATCGAAAACATAAAAGGCTAGAAAAAAGGGTGCTTCAAAAAGCTAGCCAGGTTGTTACGGTTAGTCCAGCATGGGCAGAAGATTTAGAGCAAATTGGCGGGAGAAAAGTTAATGTAATAACCAACGGGTTTGACACGAGTGATTTTGTGGACTTAGAAGATTATGATTATCAAAAATTCAGTATAACTCACCTCGGGTCTATGAATCAAGATCGAAATCCAGAAACTCTTTGGAAAGCGTTATCATCGATCTGTGAAGAACAGGAAGGATTCCGTGATAATCTTCAAATTAAACTGATCGGAAAAACTGATCACTCAGTTTTTAAATCAATAGAAGAGAACGGACTAACTCAAAACTTAGTAAATTTTAAATACCTTCCTCATAGTGAAGCCATCAACGAAGCAAAAAAATCCGCTGTATTACTTCTAGCTTTAAATAATACTCCAAATGTTCAAGGTATTATTCCAGGTAAACTCTTTGAATACCTTGCCCTAGAAAGGCCAATTCTTTGCACGGGTAATATTGAAGGAGATTCAGCTAAGATCTTAACAAAAACAGAGTCTGGCACAGCTGTTGGTTTTGAAGACTTCAAGGCAACCAAAGACCAAATAGAGAAATGGTACAAAGGCTTCATTGATAAAAAATTGCAGGGTTCAGGGCTATCAAAGAATCAATTCTCTAGAAGATCCTTAACTGAGGGTATCAGTCTACTTCTAAATGAAATGACAGAAGAAAAATAATTAATCGCTAATCTCAAAAGTTTCCTTTTTCTCTCCCTCCTTATTTTCTTTTTTCCATTTTTCAATGCGTTTTTGAAGTGCACTTTTCTTTTTCTTTTTCTCGGAATCCAGAAACTCTTGTTCGATACTGTCTTTGTCAAATTCCATGATCAATTTTTCTTCCCTGTGTTCTTCTTCTTTAAGATCATTAATGGTTGTATCATTTTTATTGATACCAAATCCAGTTTTCAATGCACTTTTAAAATCCTCTTTCGCTTCTTCTCGTTGTTCTTCTTTCTCTTTTTTCATCGCTTCTTTATCCCATGAGAAAATTGGTTCGTCAACCGTTCCTGTCATTTTTAGATAGATCTTTACTCCTGTTCCATCATCAACAATGTCACCGAATTCAGAGGTTTTAGCTCCCTTAATCTCTCTAAATCGAAAGCTAAATGAATAATCCACTTCGTTAGCAAAAGTATGTGTTCCATCAATTGCAACATCCATTGCATTCGAGCGAATCGTCATTTTTGGAATAGTTATAATACCATTGTTGATCGTCAATCGATTTTCGAACGTTTCAAATTCTAAATTCAATAGCTTCTTTTCAAATTGATTAATGGTATTCTTTGAAAGAAGCAGTTTTGCAGCTGACTCTCTCAAACTTTCAGTGATCAACTTCATGGAAGATACGTTATTTAACTCTCCATCAGATATTTTAATGCGCACATCGGCCTTAAAGTCTTTTTTATCATAATCGTTCTTGTAAAGATCAAATGGACCCTGAAAAGATAGATCTATAGCTGCTTTTCCCTTTATGTTTTCGGCGGCGATAACGGTTTGATCAAAGTTGTTCCATTCTTTGAAAAGTGGCGCAAACTCAACATTGGACGAACTTAAATTCGTTTTAACTTCAACGATCATTGGGGTGTTCTCTTCAATAACCAGATCGCCGCGTACTGTGGCTCCAGCAGACTTCCCCTTCAAATATGGGAACCTTAATAAATGTTCACCAAACCTCATCTGCGTTTTAATATCTGAATAGCTGTGCTCACTGTACTTCACGTTATTGAGTGAAAGGTTTAACTTTCCGGTAATGGAAGAAGGCAGTAACCAATTTCTGTATGATTCTTTTTCGCCTTGAGTTGAGAGATCCTCAAGTTTAAGTTGATCACTTGAGATACTTGCATCAACATATAGCTGCCCTTCATTTCTAAAATAACTCGCCACATTGTTAAAAGTTCCATCCACGACGATATCAGAACCTCCAACCTCGACCTGAACATCTGTAAAACCAGCTTTCTGATTACGAATCGTCAATTCTCCTCCTGGAACTTTAAATATTCTTTCATCGCCTATATATTGAGCAATGATATTTTCCATCTTTAATGATGATTCCAGTTTGTAGATCTCAAGTTCACTCAATACCATTTGAGGCGTATTCATTCTCACGTCAAACTTCCCATCTAGAAGAACATTTCCCGATAGTTGCTTTAGATCAAATGGGCCAAATAGCCTATGTAATGCTTTTAAATTTATGATACCATCTGCCGATCCAATAAATCGCGGGCGTTCAAAATCGATCACTTTCACATTCCCATTGAACTTTCTATTCATGGTTGTAAACTGGACTTTAGGCATGAATAATAATTCCTTTCCAGTCTTAATTCCGTTAGAATACTCCCCGATTACAGCAATATCAGATAAGGTGAACCCATTATCCATGAGTGACCCATTCGAAATACTGAATTCTGCATCAATTGCCGGTTGTTTTGTAGTTTCCAATGGTCCTGCAATTTTAAGATCAAACCCAACCGTTCCAGAACCATTTAGCGAATTGACCATATCCAGCTGACTCAGTGAGAAGTTTTTCGTAACCTCAACTAGATCAAGATCTTTTGAAGCAATACTAAAATCCAAACTATCGGAAGTTACCTTCCCTTCTATATGAAAGGGCAACTTGTTGATCTTTAAATCAGCCTCTTCTATTTGAAAGACATGATTGACCTGATCCATGGCTATTGCAATATCACATGAAGCATGCTTATCCGTAATTAAAGTGAGTGCCTTATTTCGAATAGACTCGATTTCAAAGTCCGTGGAAGAATGCATTGTAAATCGATCTTGATCAAATGAGCCTCCGAATGAAACCGAGTTGAAATACGCTCGATAATCTTGCTGAGTGGCTTCGTTGACATAAGTAAACCGAGTATCTCTAACATTTATCTTTTCTAATTCAAATGAAAATGTAGAAGATGAAGAACTATCACTTTCTTTAAGGAAATCATAGTTCACACGTCCATCCTCCATGACCTTCAGATTCAAGACTCCGTTTTCAATATCGATCTGATCTATGTTGTAATTTGACTCCAAAAAGTCCATAGGACTAAATAAAAGAGTCATCTTCTTGCTGTAAAAAGCAGTGTCAATCGTTTGCAGTGTATCAAATTTGCTGTGTACAAGTACATCATCAAATTGCAATGACATATCAGGAAATGTCTCCCAGATTCCAACATCGATATATCCAATGTGTACGCGCTTATTCAAGTATTTATTCGCCTCCTCAAGTGCATATGACTTTATATCATCCTTAAAAACCAGGATCAATGCACTTATCAGAAGCATCAAGCCAACCACCACAATTGTGATCCACTTCGTAATTCTAAAAATAAGGCGCCATTTCATATTGCAAATTTATGAGAGAGAGCTATTGAATTAACTGCCCGCTGCTATACTTATTAACGGGAACCCTTTTAAAACGATACAATCTTTCTCGTTTATGTCTGATTATTTAACATCTATTAAAGAAACGTACATTACCTTCTTCTATTTATTGATATTCTGTACTTTAGAGGTTCAACTAATATTTACTAATTATGAAAAAGTACTTTTACCTACCAGTTCTATCAGTTGCACTTATTTATTCATGTGGTGCTGAACCTACTTCAGACAACCCAGCCGATTCCGAAAGTTCCGAAGAGAAAGAAGTTGCGCAAACTTTAGATGTAGAATTACCAGATGATCCTTGTGAATTGATCTCTAAAGAATTAGTAACAACTCACTTCGATGTTTCAGCAGATGAATTAGAAGAAGATAGTTACAACCGCGAAGGTATTCATTGGACAGAGAGTTGTAGCTACAAATGGAAAAAAGAAAACTTTGAGGAGATCAATAAAGCGAATCAAGAGAAACTTCTAGCTTCAATGAAGAAGGGATCAGTTAAAGATGCTGTTAAAACAGGAAAAGAAATTGAACAGCCTCATAAAAGTGTAGGTGTTACGAATCTTCGCAAATTCGAATCAATTGAAAAAGCGCAAACTTACTTCAAGAATAGTCATCGTAAACCTTCAAAAGAGGATATGGAAAAACTCGATAAAGAGTTTGAAAAACAATCTGATGAAAAAGGATTATCTGAAGATCAAAAAGAAACCGGTAAATCACTTGCAGGAGGAATTGTTGACAATATGAAATTCATGGATGTTGAGGGAATCGGGGATATGGCGTCCTGGGATGACCTCGGTTCTAAGTTAGACGTTCTTGTTGGTGACGTTCAATTCGGAGTAAAAGTTCACACTGGAGAAGGTGTTGAAAAAGACATCGAAAAAGCAAAAGCTGTCGCGGCTGATATCCTAAAGAACTTTTAGGCCTACTAGTTTAAGTTCGTGATTCTATAAAATAGTGGTGAAAGAAACCGCGCAGACTTGATATGTCTTGAATTAGCGATATATTTGCATTAAAATTTGAAAATTATGAGTTTAGTTACAGTTGGAAGTGTTGCATTCGACGCAATAGAAACACCTTTCGGAAAAACAGATAAGATCATTGGAGGAGCAGGAACTTACATTGCTTTCTCTTCATCATACTTTATGGAGAAACAAAACATTGTTTCTGTTGTAGGAGAAGATTTCCCTCAAGAGATGTTGGATAAATTGAAGAATAAAGGTGTAAACCTTGAAGGTCTTCAAATCAAGGAAGGTGAAAAAACATTCTTTTGGTCTGGAAAGTACAGTAACGACATGAACTCAAGAGATACACTTGTAACTGAGCTAAATGTACTTGAACATTTTGATCCAATTCTACCTGCGTCATACCAGGGATGTGATTACCTAATGCTTGGAAACTTAAGTCCTCAAGTTCAATCAACAGTTATTGAACGTTTGACCGAGCGTCCGAAGTTAATTGCAATGGATACAATGAACTTCTGGATGGATATTGCAATGGATGATTTGAAAAAAACATTACAAGAAGTAGATATCTTGATCATCAATGATGAGGAAGCTCGTCAGTTATCCGGTGAGTACTCATTGGTTAAAGCAGCAAAGAAGATCAGAACAATGGGACCTAAATATTTGATCATTAAGAAAGGTGAGCACGGTGCTCTACTTTTCCATGGAGACCAAGTATTCTTTGCTCCTGCCCTTCCATTAGAAGAGGTTTTTGACCCAACTGGTGCTGGAGATACTTTTGCTGGTGGATTTATGGGATACATTGCTTCAACTGATGATTATTCTTTTGAAAACATGAAGCGTGCAATTATCGCTGGATCAGCAATGGCTTCTTTCTGCGTAGAGAAATTTGGAACTGAAAAATTAGAAAACCTATCTAAGTCTGAGATCGAAGACCGTATTCAGGAATTCGTTCAATTGACTGACTTTGATATGGTACAAACGGTTTAACAACCCAATCGGATGGAAAAGAAAGAATTTATCGAAGCTTTAACTGAGCTCACTGATCAGGAGGATATCATTCAGGCTGGACGAAAAGTCAATGAACTTAGAACGGCTTTTGAAGATTATATTCTTGAAGAAACACGTAAATATCAAGTCGCCGAGTTAAAAGCAAAAGAAGATAATGCGGAATTCAACGAGGAAGACTGGATCACTCCCCTGAAAGAAGAGTTCTATTCTATTTATGGTCCTTTCAAAGAAAAAAGAAAGGAATTGATCGATTCCATCCGCAAAGAAGAAGAGGAAAACTTAAGAAAGAAAAGAAGCCTCATTAATCAGTTGAAAGCTGTAATTGAAGATGAGGAAAATATAGGTGCGGCCTTTGCAAAGCACAAAGAGATCAACGAAAAGTGGAAAGAGGTAGGAGACATTCCTCGCGATAAACGTCATGATGTTCAACAAGAATACAGTCGTTTACTGGAAGAGTTCTTCTACAACATGAACATCTACAAACAGATCAAAGACTATGATTTCCAAAAGAACTATGATGCTAAAAAAGCGATCATTGAAGAACTTAAAAAATTGGAAAAAGTTGAACTGATCAAGGAAGTAGAATCAAACTTGAAACGACTCCAGAATGAATGGGAAGACATTGGTCCGACCAAACAGGAGCTCTGGGAGGAATTAAAAGAAGATTATTGGTCAACCGTTAAAGGTTTGTACGATCGAATTCGCGAGCATTACGATGAACGTCGTGAGCAAATGAGGGAGAATATCGAACTGAAAAAACAGATCATCACCAAAGTTGAAGATATTCTTGGACGCGAAAGAGATTCAGTAAAAGCATGGAATAAACAAACCAAAGAGGTGCTTGAGCTTCAAAAAGATTGGAAAAAGATCGGTTTTGGGCCTAAAAAAGAAAATGACGCAGTTTGGAAAACATTCCGAGGATTGTGTGACCAATTTTTTGCAGAAAAAAGTGAATTCTTCAAGGATGTTCATGAGGAATTTGACGCTGTAGCTGAGCAAAAAGAAAAACTGATTCAGAAAGTTGACGAGCTCAAGGACAGCACTGATTGGAAAAATACAACACACAAGATCATTAATATCCAGAAGGACTGGAAGAAGCTGGGAAGTGCCGGTCAAAAGAATGAGAATAGACTTTGGAAGCAGTTCCGTGCAGCTTGTGATCACTTCTTCGATGCGAAAAAAGCACATTTTGCTGCTAAAGATGAAGAGTTTGTTGACAATCTGAACAAGAAGAAGGAGCTTATCAAAGAAATTGAAGCATTTAAACTTCCTACTGACAAGCAAAAGGCAATCGATGCGCTGAAAGCATTTGCCGAACAGTTTGCAGCGATTGGATTTGTTCCTAGAAATGAAAAAGATGCCGTTTTCAAAGCATATAAAGATGCAATCGATGCGCATTATAAGGCTCTCAAATTAGAAGGTGAAGAAAAAGCACAAGTGATGTTCGAGGCTCGCTTGAATACGTTGAAAGGTAGCGGAAACGCTAAAGAGCTGTTCCAAAAGGAAAAGCAAGCTATCCGAAATGAAATCGATCAGATCAAGCAGCAGATCATTCAATATGAGAATAATCTAGGATTCTTTTCTAACTCAAAAGGTTCTAATGCACTCAAAGATCAAGTAGAAGGAAATATAAAAGCGGAACAAGAAAAGATCGATATGTTAAAGGCTAAACTCAAAATGATCCCGAATGAATAAAGTCTTTAACATCTGGATACTTATCATCACGATTTCAACGTATCCAGTGGCTATTGCAGTGGGAAAGAATCTTGACTTTAGTTTGTTCGGTCTCACGATCCAAGGAGAAGAGTTTGAGTACAAAGAGCTTTTTTTCTCGATAAGCGCTGGACTTTTATTTCTTTTTGGGGTGATCCGTTCATCAAAAAAATGGCTTGGACTTAGGGTTGTTAAACAGGTTGAACGCTTTCAATTTAGCACGCCAATTAGCACGAAGAGAAAACAACGCGTAAGACTCTACAATATTCTCGAAATAGCTTTCTACTTAATTTTTGCCGGAGGACTGATCTATTTTAGCGAGTTTGCCATCTATCCTGCATTAATATTTGTCATTCTTGCTTTGGACAATTTGATCAATACCATTCTGGGTTTAGCTAAAAAGCAATACCGCATCGGGATGACTAAGAAAGCGATTGTAATGGCAGATAGAGAGACAAAAGCAGTCTACTTCAAAGGTCTCAAAAAGATCTCTCATCATCAGCAAACCATGTACTTCGAATACGTGAATGGTTTAGTGCTACATTTTCCAGATGATCTAATACCAAAAGACAAGTGGGACAATTTCGTTGAAACACTAAAAGATAATGTCTCTCCTGAAAAAGTGTACTACAGTAATCTTTAATTATTCTTGATCACATTGTATTGACCGTTATCCAGGAATCCGATACTTGGTAGTTTTTTCGATGAATTAAAATAGTCATACCCCTTTTTTAAAGACTTCCAAAGCGCTAATTCATCAGTTTTATCTTTATACTCTTCGCACATGACTTTGTATTTTTCTTCTGTCATCTTTGCAGGGAAAATAGTAACTGGAATCTTCTGCTGACCATTATTCTTAGCTTCCACACAGTAAACATATAGCTCCTTGATCAAATCATCTGTAATTGGAACACAGCCAATCGTGACACACGCTCCATGAATGAATATATCCCCTCCAAGGTTTCCTTTCTCTCCAAGAATCCGATCCGATCGGTTAGGGTAATTTATGCCCATGGATAAGTAAAAATTACTACTTGGATTGAAACGGTCTATGTGATAAAACCCTTCGGGTATCTGAAAATCTCCCTGCTTTCTTTTCGGACCCAAATTTCCTGAGGTATTGCAAACCTCAAATGTCTTTATTTTCTTGAACTCAACTGCACCTTTGTTTCTACCCCATAGCTCCAATTCTTTTTCGAACTTAAAAACACGCAAATAGATCTCGATTTTCTCATTGCTCAGACTTTTACTGGAAAGCTTATTATTAATTATATCAAATTTTTCTGCGTAGGCAGTTCGTACCCTGGGGTATCGTTTCTGATCGTCTTTAAAACTTCGCTGAACCCATGTAAAACTGACAATAAACAATGCTAAAATAAGTGTTAGGGCAAGGATAATTCTCTTTATCTGCATGGGTATATAACGGTTTCCTCATAAAAAATTACAGAAATTTTATGGAATAGAGTAAAATAATGCATCTCAATAGTGAATCAAAACTTAGAAATTATGAAAACACTTTTAACAGTAATACTCATTGCGAGCACAGGGTTTCTTCTTGCTCAAGGAAATTTTGGAGCAATCCAGGGAAAAATGTTTGAAAAATCAGAGGGTGAAACTGCAGCTACTTATGCTAAGGTCTGGGTAGAACACGGAACATCTAAATTTGGAACACAAGTAGATGAAAACGGAAGGTTTAAGATCAATGCCGTTCCAGTAGGTCGATACCAACTAAAAGCCAGTTATATGGGTGATACCTTATCTGAAATGGTGATCGCGGATGTAAAGACAGATGGGATCTCTAATGTTGGGCGTATCAATATTTTGGAGAAAATACAAATTGAAGATGGTGTTGAAATTGTTGCATTACAAGATGGTCCATTATTAGACTTTGGTGATGTAGGACAATCAAGAATAAGTGCACTTGACATTATGAAGAGTCCAGTTCGAAACAGTCCGAAAGACCTCATCGTGAGTAGAAACTCAGACATCAAATTAGATGATGAAGGAAACATGATGATCCGAGGTGCACGTCCTAACAACCTGGCATATTTCATCGATGGTGTGAGAACTGGTGAAATTCAAACGTTCCCAAGTGTAGCTATCGGTTCGATCACGGTTTACAGTAGTGCGATACCGGCTAAATATGGAGATACAACTGGAGGGGTGATCATTATGGAAACAAAAAGTTATTACGACCTATACAGGGCTTGGAAGATCATGACAACAGCATCAAACTAGAAATTTGCTACCTCGATTTCTTTTGCTGATCTTTCTTGCGGCGCTCTTCTAACCACTTAGGCATCGGTTTCGGTTTATTCGAAGCCGATGTTTTTTTATGCTTCTTACCTGTTTTGAACGACTGACTTTTTTGACCTGATTTACCGATCAATTTCTCGATCAATTCTGGTCGATCAGCTTTCATCAGTTTGTTGCGGATCCAATTGTGGTTTTCTTTCTTGTACCAAAAGAAGAACTTATGCTGACCTTGCTTCTCTTCTCTTGTTCGAGCCGTATAGACAGGTCTCAACGTATACGGATGAACTCCCGCATAATAGATTACGGTTGCGACTGTCATCGGTGTAGGTGTAAAATCCTGCACCTGTTCCAATTGGAATCCCATATCTTTTGTTTCCGCAGCAAGATTTGCCATATCCTGCTCTTCACAACCGGGATGAGACGAGATAAAATAAGGAATGAGCTGCTGTTTCAATCCATGTTTATCCTGGATCTTATCGTATTTCTCCTTGAAACGATGGAAGTACTTGAAAGAAGGTTTACGCATCACACGTAATGTATCATCACTGGTATGCTCAGGAGCAACTTTTAGTCGTCCACTTACATGTCGTGTAACAACTTGCTCGATGTATTCATCGTGGTTGCCGTCTTCGTTGTTCTTTGTGATATCATCAACTAATAGGTCGTAGCGAATTCCACTACCCACAAATGCTTTTTTCACTTTTGGGTGCTCATCGATCTCACGATACAAATTGGTCATATCGCTGTGATTCGTATCTAAGTTGCTGCACACTACTGGGTGAATACAACTTGGACTCGAACATTTCTCACAGATCGATTCATCAATTCCCTTGAGTTTATACATGTTGGCAGATGGTCCACCAATGTCAGAAATATATCCTCTGAAGTTTTCATCTGAAGTCACTTGTTCGACTTCTTTCATGATGGACTTCTTACTTCTGGAAGCAATGAATTTACCCTGGTGAGCTGAGATCGTACAGAAACTACACCCACCAAAACAACCACGATGGGTGTTGATGGAAAAACGGATCATTTCAAAAGCTGGGATCTGTCCACGCTTTTTGTATTTCGGATGCGGCATTCTCGTATACGGCAGATCAAAAGACTGATCGATCTCCTTTTCCTTCATTGTTTTGTAAGGCGGATTGATGATCAATCGCTGATCACCAACCTCCTGTACAATTCGATTGGCCTGAAGCTTATTGGATTCCACCTCTACCACCTTAAAGTTGGCGGCATACTTCATTTTATCCTCGAGACATTCTTCGTGTGAAGCAAGTTCAACAGTTTCCCAGTTTTTATTCTTAGGTAACTTCTCCTCTTTCGGTTGTAGAAACGCGGTTTGATTCAACGTTTTTAAGGAATCAAAAGGAACACCTTTCTTCAACAATTTTAAGAAGTCGCGTAAGGGTTGATCTCCCATTCCATAAACCAGCATATCCGCTCCAGAATCCACCAGGATACTTGGCATGAGTTTATCGCTCCAGTAATCGTAATGGGTCACTCGACGCAATGAGGCTTCAATTCCTCCGATCAATACTGGAACATCAGGATAAAGGTTTTTTAGGATCTTCGTGTAAACCGTTGTTGCGTAATCTGGTCGGAAACCTGATTCTCCACCAGCTGTGTATGCATCTGTGGAGCGTAATCTTCGGTTTGCCGTGTAGTGATTCACCATGGAATCCATACAGCCTGCTGTTACACCAAAGAAGTATTTTGGTTTACCGAACTTTTTGAAATCACGTAGATCATCTTGCCAGTTTGGTTGCGCCACGATCGCCACTTTGAATCCTTCGTCTTCTATGATTCTTCCGATCACAGCAGTTCCAAAGGAAGGATGATCCACATAGGAATCTCCCGAGATCAATACCACATCGATCTCTTCCCATCCTCTCTTCTTCACCTCTTTCATTGTCAGAGGTAACCAATCTTCTATCGGGCGCATTTCCATGGTGCAAATGTACGTCATGGAATTGAGGTGACCAATTTCGGTTGATGCTCAAAGCACAACGAAAGAAAAATAATAATGGATCTTACTCATACCACTCCAGTCGAATCAGAACCTTATCACCTGGATATCCCAGTGTTTCGTAACTTTCAAACACTTTACTTTTTCGTTTTGTTTCTAAGACTTTATAGTCTCCACTGAAGCGATATGTTTGCTGTTCTGCTAACTCTGTGTAGAAGTCTGCGCAATCTGCTGTATCAACTATTCTGGAAATACTGAATCGCTCTGCTTTATCATTAAACTGCCAATAAATCCGACTAAACTCTTCACCTCGATCCCAGGTTGCCATGCAGAGTGTGTCGTAAATGTCGCAATCTTCTACCTTTATATATTGTGGCTGCGATATTGGCGATCCATCTACGGACAATTCGACAAACTTCCATTTTCCCGGTCGCATGAACCGTTTCGAGGCACGCTTGTTTTTATCGCAGGAAGTGAAAAGTATCGCGGTTAATAACAATATAGCAATGCTCGCTTTCATCAATTTTTATTGCTTTACAAGGCGTTTTACGTATCTCTTGCCATTAACAGTTAAATGTACAAGATAAATACCAGGTGCCAAAGAATGTGAGTCCAGAATTAACCTATTTTCTCCTTCATTGAGTAACTCATTATTCAGTTGTTGAATTAGCTTCTTACCACTTAAATCAGTAACAATCAAGGTTGCCTCTGCATCGTTTTCAAGGACAATTGATACATTTGTTCCTCCATTCGTTGGATTCGGGTAAAGTGTAAAATCAAAGTTGGATGCTACCGAATTGACTCCTAATGATTTAGTTGAACTTTCATTATCTTTAGTCTTCTTTCCAGATTTCGTGGAAGTATTTGCCTGATAAGCATTATTGTCATTACAAAATGCAGCTACGGCAGTGGCATCCTGAGGGGGCATTGGGTCACTAAAATCAAGTACTGGAACAATTGAAAATTGCATTTCTGGTGGTGTATTTGATTCTGCCACTATATTAATTTCATTTCCTGCTTCTACATCAACATTATAACCTGAAGCTACTGTAAAGTTACCTTCCACAGTTATGTTGTTCCATGCTTTGCAGGTGTAAGTGTTTCCGTTTAGCTCACATCCCTCTACAGGTGATCCATCGAAATTTTCTCCATTTAAGAACAAGTTTTCAGGGTACTGGGTGAAGTCTCCTGCAGACCCTTGAAGGTTTGGATAAATTGGACTAAATGTTGGAATAATATTGTCCTCATTAAGTTTATATGTAAATACATATGTATATTCATGTTGTTCACCTTTGTCATCAGTATCGTCATATACAACATTAACTACCAACTTCAAGAATATATCATCTAATGAATATCTTGTATATTTTTGAGGATCTAAAGAGTTTATATTTTCCTGGCAATATTCATTTATCATTTGATCCGTATATTCAAGTTCTGGTGGTAAATTAACTTGAGTTTCGTGAAAAGTAGAGAATTCAGATACATGGTTTAACAGGGCATCAACAGGTACTAAATCAGATTGTACCCGAAAAGTATTATTGGCTCCTGTCCCAGGAAAAGTTGTACTACTAGAGTTAATAAAACCTTCAGAGATTGACTCATTTATACTATTATCTCCACTTATTTCGCTGTATTCACTCACTATTGACCCCTCGACTGAATAGTCTAGTATATCCAGGGAACTATTAAAGGTATATTTTAATGGTTCAGCAATCCTAAGTTGTCTTCTTACCGCGTGTGTAAAAGTTTGTTCTATATAAGTGAGGTTGTTAATTGTAATAAATTTGTTATTGCAGTTATCTGGTAAGTAAACTTCAGAATCATATTGAACTTTAGGCGTCTCTAGAAGTGCAAACACTCCCAAAGGCTGATTGTATATGGGATAGCTATGCATATTTGACACCTCCTTTTTAACAAGGGGATCACTATTCTTAAAAGAACCCGGTGTCATAAATAAGGGGCCATTAATCGGTAAGACATTATTCAACTCTCCGTCAAAATTCATCTCTGTAAAAGAAGCTGTTGGCAGACTCGGTTTCTCTGGTTCTGATTTTTCCTGGAAATTATCACTTATGTATAAGTCTAGCTCTTTCATTAAAACTTTATCCAACTCCTTCCAAAAAACATTCTTACTCGCTTCTTCCCAGTCAGATATTCCAGGGACCAGACTTATAAGTGAGGATAATTGCGGACTTCCCGTGACAAGATTTATGCCACTTTGAAATATAATTTTTGCTACATTTAAAACAGCCAAATCTTTCTCTAATTTGTCATTATATTCATTGGCAGCAGCTAATTGTGTTTCGTAGTCCTCCAGTTTAGCAATATAGTCATCTACCAAAGCACCCATCTTTTCATAGATTATAAAACCATTTTCTGCCTGTAACTCAGATGAGAAGTCAACCCCACTTAAAAAGTCGGGATTGGTGATATTACCGTTCTGGTCAATAATCTCATCTGGCACACTAATAGCTCTTCCCGTCAAGGATAAGCTGGTCGTCGAAAAATATTCGAAATTCAATTTTACGTTCGTTGGATACGTGCAAACACAGGGATCATAAGCCATTTGAAAATCACCACTCAGCCAAAAATTAACTTGACCGTTTGGTGGAACAACGGTGCTTAAATATGATGTTTTGGTTTCCTGATCAAGGCTTCTATCCATCCCGTCTCCTAACCTGAATATACCTGAAAGACTTTGTTGTCCACCTGCATTATCATGATACAAATTAATTTTTAGTCCATCGACCGCATCATTAGGAAAGCTATTTTGACCATATCTTACAAAAACACGTATAATGCCTTTATAACGATGATAAAAAACTAAATAAGGAACATTATTTAAGTCAATCTGTGAGGCTGGATCTGGAGTTTGATTATCGGGATAACGTCCTAAGTTAGAAAGCAACAACTCCCATCCATTATTTGGATTCATTTCTTCAGAACCTAGGGCTTTATTCAAGTATGAATAAGATGAACTTTGATTCGAGCTTTGTATATTACTCATAGCGCCATAAGGAGTCCCATTTGTATTAAAAGCCATATCAGGCTCCAGGGTATATGAATTTGGGGACCACCAATCAAATCCATTCAAATACCTGACATCTTGCCCATAAGGCGCGCTTACATCCTCTGTTGAATCAGGTAAAGCCTCATTACCAGGAGCAGCAGGATCAGTTGAAACATTGTTGTCGCATTGTGAAATTAAATAATTAGTACAAAATATAAGTACTATCGAAATAAAATATAGTTTTCTAATCATAATTTCTAGTTAAGTTTTCTTCCAAAATAAGTTCGTTCGTAATAATCTGGATTATTTGGACCGGTAGAACCAAACGAAAAATGCATTTCTGTCACTCCATCTAATCTGTTATGAATGTATCCTCTCAATGCATCACAAACGAGAGAACCCGTTCCGTTTGTTGTCCAAACCTGCCTGTAATTTGAACCCGTTATTCTTGCTTGATCAATACAATTGGACCCCTCTCCATCGTAATTGATGATATTAAACATGATTTCTCCTTGAAAATTTTTATCAGCATAAAACTCGACATCAAAACTATCAGCGAGGTGTTCTGATTTCACACGATACGTTCCTTCAATTGGTCCCAAATCAACATCATTCGTTGTCTCCTGCCAATAATCAGAAATATGAAATGTTTTCGTGATCGAATCATATCCATCATCTTCAGGAAAGCACACGCTATTTGGTTCTTTTTTTACTACCAAGGTTATTGGGATATCCTGATTGGCCCATTGGTCGGGAAAATATTTCCAGGTTACTTGCCCCGTCTCAACATCTGATCCAATGTACCAGGTGTATTCTGCATTCTCCTCCTGCGCACGAAACTCTACAGTTCTATCTTTATAAGTAGTATCGGTTAATGTCTGTCGAGGATTCGGAACCTGACTACTTCCTTCCCAGATTTCAAAATCCGCGCTCACCTCACTAGCACAATCACAAGGGTCTTTTTCCTCTGTATTCATTTGGGGTTGTTCCTTTTTACAGGCTAAAACAACCGTTAAGGAGAGTAACATAAATGCAAGTTGTCTTATTCGTTTATATTTCATACAGTAATATGTTTACCTCTTAAGACGTCAAGAGGTACAGATACGTTTGATAACAAAAATACAGGTGATCTACAATCAGATTACTTTACTGCTGCTCTAACATTTTTTTCACAAGACGCTCAAGTTCTTCGACGCGTTTTTGTAAATCTTCATTCTCTTCCTCCAGTTCTTCTACCTCTTCATTTACTTCAATGATATAAAGCATCTGTTCTTCACTGATACGAAGATTGTTCATAACAATTTTTCCCAATCCTAATTTAGTTTGAAGTATTTCAGATTCGGAAGGCATTCTCAATAAATGTCCATTATTCCTGATGAATGTGGCTTGCTCTTCTATGGTTGGCAAATCGTAATCTGGAAGGAATACATAATCAGGAATCGGGTCAAGTGTTACTTTTACATCTCGAGCAGTTACGTATCCATTTTGATCGACTTTGAAAACCGTCTCCAGGTTACCATCTTCGCTTGTAGAGTAAGTTTCAAGACGTATAAAATCTCCTTTATTATCTGGCTCAAGATTCTGTACATTTACAATGTGTAATCTTGCTACATCATTAAAATCATAATTGGCAAGTGAACCCAAGAAAATATTACGAGTCACACGAATCTGCCCTCTTGCATCTAATGTGAATTGAGGGGAAGGAGTACCTATACCAACATTAATGGGACAAGCATTATAGATTTTATTTAGCCCATTACTCCATGTTGGCTCCACAACATTTCCATTTATGTCCAGTAATTCATCACAATTATATGGAACATACAAGAAGTCACTTAAATCCTTCAAACTTTTTGTTTGCGTTTTACCATTTTTATCAACAAAAAGAACTTTATCCGTTGTATCGTTAACGTCAGCATAATCGGAAAAAATGATATCCCCCGTCAATTTAAGATTCCCTTGCAATTCAAATTTTTCTAACGGATTAGATATACCAATACCAAATTTACCGTCTTTTGTAATGCGCAATCGCTCAACATTGTTGGTTCGCATTTTTAAAGCTATAGGGTTCGTTGTACCAATAAAATGAGAAGTATCTGCATTATTCCCTTGCGTTTCCCATTTCAAGGCGTTTCCATTTGCATTGTTATTGGAATTCGCATTTCCATTGCTGTTACCCTGGGAAAAGGTGTAGTGAATCGATAATAAAAAAGTAAGTACCACAAGAAAAGTGGTCAAGCTAATTGTTGGTTTCATCAGTTTGTGTTTTAAGTGTTTAAAAACTCTAATGTACCCCCCCCAGTTGGAGAATTCCAAATTTTTCAGTTTATTTTTTATTTATAAGTAGCGTTTTTTATTAAGTCAATGATCCAAAAATGCACGACAGACATACATCTTATTTAGCTATTAGATTAATAACATTCCTATCAATATTAACCAAAAAAAATCCGAGCATCATTGCTGACACACGGATTTTACGCTATTTGTAAATCTACTGCTAATCCTCGATCTGAATGACCTTGATCTCAACAACGTTTTATTTTCAATGATTAGGAACCTTTCAAAAAACGATTTTTGTAGTTTTACTCTCAAGATCAATATACCAATATGGAAATCACGTTTGCCGGAGCAGCAGGTACAGTAACAGGAAGTAAACACATTATTCGTTTATGGGATAATAAGCGAGTGATGCTGGACTGTGGCATGTATCAAGGTTTGGGTAAAGAAACGTACAAGTTGAATAATGAGGATTTTGCAAACCCTTCGGAGATCGATGCAATTCTTTTGTCACATGCACATATTGATCACTCTGGATTGATCCCAAAATTCGTAAAGGATGGATTTGAGGGCGATATATTTTGCACTGAAGCTACCTATGCTCTGTGTGAGATCATGCTGAGAGATAGCGCATATATTCAAGAAGCCGATGTCCACTACTCCAATAAGCGACACGGTAGAGATGAAGAAAATGCATATCATCCACTTTATACCGCAAAACACGTAGAAAAAGCCTTAGAGCAATTTGTTATTGTTCGTGAAAATGAAAGCGTAAAGATCATTGATGGAATTGAGGCTACGTTTATCCCAAATGGTCACATACTGGGAAGTGCTGCGATATATTTGAATATTGATGAGCTGAGTGAGCAACATACGGTCCTGTTCACTGCAGATATTGGAAGGTATGGAACCTCTCTGATCAGAGATCCAGATCCCGTTCCACAAGCAGATTATGTAATATGTGAGTCTACATATGGTGACCGTCTTCATGATCGAACAATTGATGCTGAACAACAATTACTGAGTACGCTTTTACATACGTTCAAAGAAAAAAAGGGGAAACTCATTATTCCGGCATTCAGCCTTGGTCGAACTCAAGAGTTAGTCTTTGCACTTAACAAATTAGATCTTCATGGTTTATTACCCGAAGTCAAAATATTTGTCGATAGTCCGCTTGCAACGGATGCCACAGATATTACCAGAAAATACGCTCATCTTTTAACAAAAGAAGTTCAGCGCTTTTGTCAGTCAAGAAAAGACCCTTTCGGATTTAATAAGCTTTCTTATACCAAAGAGATATCTGAGTCGAAACGATTGAATGCTTCAGAACGACCAAGTGTAATAATTTCTGCATCTGGAATGGCTGACGCAGGAAGAGTAAAACATCATATTTATCACGGAATAGAAGACCCAAAGAATACCATTCTATTCGTTGGATATGCAGAGCCAAACTCTTTAGCCGGTAAATTGCAGCGTGGAGAAAAGAAGGTTACGATATTTGGAGATGAAAAAGAGGTGAAAGCTGAGATCGTCTATATTAAATCGTTGAGTGCTCACGGCGACTATGAGGAAATGATAAAATATCTTGGATATATGAATCCTGGAAAGGTGAAAAAACTTTTTTTGGTGCATGGAGAGCCTGAGGTTCAACAGTTTTTCAAGAAAAAATTAAAAGAAGCTGGACATCATTCCATTGTAATTCCGTCAAAAAACGAGAAATTTAGTACATGAATAATTCGGTCAGACATATAATGTTTCTAATTCTCGCTATCGTCTTTTTAAGTTGCGAAGATGAAAAAGTAGAAGATCCAGTTGTACAACCAGATCCTCCTGTGGTTGATCAGCTTATGAATTGGGAATTATTCAACACTGAATCCTTTCATAATGTAAGCTTCCCTATTTGGTTCAACTCAAATAAAATCAAAGAAGACAGTATAGAAAGCATCACCATCTCCGCTTATCGATTTCAGGAAGGTAGAGATACTATTGTGGTTAAGGACACATTCCCCGACGAGATATGGAAATTCACATTCAATGAAAGTGGTGCTGTGGAAGAAGTCTTGCTTGATGAATATGTTGAAGCTATCCATATTGCCTCTCATGAGTTCAATTACAAAAAGTCTCCCGACTCAACAGGATACAGTTCTCCAGTAGTTTCAACAAAATATAAGTTCAATAAAGAAAAAAGCTCGTTTCAAGGTTTGCTTGATCAAGTTGAAGACTTAAAAATTTTCGACCGTCTTGTCTTCAAGTCTGAAGACAGTTTGAGTTTGGTCTTTAGAAATGCACTATCTGTTCTAAAAGAGGAGCATGTATTCTTAAAAGACACAGCAACATGGAACGTTGCGTTCATTGATCAGAACTTCAATGCTGACGGTTCGAACTACTATTATTTTGGGAACCCAAAGAACTTCAAAGAGGCTTTCAAACTAGATAACCTGGTTGAAAAGACCTATGCTGAAAAAAGAAATTATTTCGAAAATGGACTGATAAAATCTCAACGACTCTATGATGAAGGATTTTATCAAAAAAGGAATTTCAACTATGACAACGATGGATGGTGCCTGAGTTTAAGTGATTCCATATTTAGTGAGGCAGACGATTTTATCTATAACGAATCTGCTGAGATAAAATACTCGGGGAATCGTCTTCCTAAACAAATTATTCTGAAGCAAAATGCAGACACAACATCAAGCAACCTCGACAAACGATTCCTGTTCAAATACACTTTTATTCAATAATTGATCATGAGTTGGCTGGAACGGTTTGTCGCTTTCTTTTTACCTCTGGGAATAGGGCTTTATGTTCTGATCTCTACTTACTTTGGTGGTGACTTATCACTTTTACCAGGAGATCTTGGGGATACAAGATTCAACCTTTTCATTCTGGAGCATTGTTATCAATATTTCACCGGAGCTGTAGATCAATTTTGGAATTCGGGATTCATGTATCCTGAAGCTGAAGTAATTTCATTATCAGACAATCTACTTGGAAGCGCTCCGATCTATTCATTTTTTCGTTTAATAGGCTTAGATATATTCTCAGCTTTTCAATGGTGGGTTTTGGCTTTATCAGTTTTAAACTACGTCTGTGCATACCTGCTTGTTGTCTATTTATCAAAAAAATCCTGGTTTAGCGGTATCGCAGCTTTTGTTTTTGCTTTTTCGCTTGGCTTAGCTGCTCAAATGAATCACGCTCAAACTTTTCCGCGATTTGCGATTCCTTTAACGTTGTTATTTCTCTTTCTATGGAAGGATAAAATGCACTGGAAATGGTTCTTTCTATCGATTACGAGTTTAACCTACACCTTCTACTGTGGAATTTATCTTGGATTCATGACTTTCATTCCATTCGTTGTAATGTTTTCGATAATTCTATACAGTAAATGGAATTTGTTTATCGCCGAGATCAAGACATTGCGAAACAAATTGATCTATTTATCAGCAATAGTGGTCAATTTGTTTTTACTCTATATTCTGTTTGCTCCTTATCTGAGAAGATCTAAGAGCAATCCAATTCACGATTACCACTACGTAAAAGAAAGTATCCCAACCATAGAAAGTTACTTATCTGCACATCCTGGTACACTGATTCACACACCAATTGAAAATTTTATTGGTGGAGATCAGGTCGCATTTTGGGATCACTGGTTATTTTCTGGTTGGTTAGCAACTTTAGGCCTGGCGGTCATGATTATTTTAACTTTTAAGAAACGATTGATCGAACGGACAAATTTTAATACTCAAAACACGCGTATTCTCATGATCACGGGGTTAATAACGTTCATACTGTTTTTAAGAATTGGTGATTATTCGCTTTACTATTTTCTTTATCAGCTTCCTGGGTTTGGGGCGATGAGAGCTTTAGAAAGGATCATAAATATTGAACTCTTATTTTTCGGTATTGGTCTAGCATTTATATTAACGCTAATCGCGAATAAACTTAGAAACTATAAAATCTTCGTTTTCATTTTTGTGCTCCCATTATTGATCATTGATAATTCAATTGATCCAGCTTCGGCAAATACTACTTCAAAAGAGGTAATGAAAGAAAGGCATCAGAAACTCGTTAAAAAAATGGAGGATATCCCAAAAGGTGAAGTGGTATCCTATGAACCAGATCTAAATAACTTAAATACACATATCGTACACTATCAGTTGGATGCAATGTTAGCAGCTCAATCACTTGGTTTAAAATCCGTTAATGGCTACTCTGCTCAAGCTGCCTATATGTTTGATCGATACTGGAGGGAACCCAATCCAGAAAACCGAGCTTATTGGTTTAGCCGTTTTCCTGAAGTGTCTGGTGATGATGTTTATATAGTGCATTAGTTCTATTCTCACAAAGTATCAGATATTCCCAATAAAACCAGCGAAGACCTTTTATAATTAACGTAATTCTTCTATATTGCCGCCGATCAAAAATCAAGGATAATGAGTGAAGAAAAAGTACTTGGATATATTAATGGATTAATTGAAAACGTACCAACAGATTGGCTTAAGTTAACTACACATCGATTAGATATTTACAACGAGAAATTAGCGAAAACTGAGTTCTTAGATCAATTTGAAGCACTTTACGAAAAAGGCATCCATGACGACTCAAGTCTTTCGAACCTACCTACGGCATATGACTATATTCGTTTAGGTCACCCATTATCTTCAGTATTAGAGTTTTTTCTTGGCAAGCTTAATGGTGTCAGTGCAGATCAGGTTATAACATTTTCTTCTCAAACGATACCTCTTCTGGCTGTTCTTAGAAAGAACCTGTTTGATAACAAGAAAACATTGATCGCTTATACGAACGATCTCCCTTCGTTATTTGATGAGGAGACCGTAAAACGTGTTTATGGATACAGTTTCGAAATGAAAAAAGTGGGGTCCATTGATGAGATCAGTTCATTTGATGGTTCAGTAATATATGTGAACGAATCAGCTGATTTTGAAAATTTCGAATTGACATCCAACATTGATTTTTATGTGCGAATGAATGAGAAACTAGGAAGTGTTTTGATCATTAATGGAGAGAAGAACATTGAATACGTTTCCGCGATTCAACACGTAAGAAGAAGAGAGACTATTGCTATGACACCAGCAGATTGTTTTTCTGCATTAAAGATCATTGCTGGAAAACATGCTAATATCGATATCAAAAACGATCCAAAACAGAATAAGCAAAATGTTGTCGATTCAATTCACGAAATAACAGCAACGACATCAAAAGCACTTATTGGATCATGTGGTTTATCTGTTCAGTATGCTATCATGATGGGATTGATCGACGATGCGAACAAACATTATCCAGGTAAACAGATCAAAATAGTTGTGCCTCCAAATTGTTACGGAGGAACCAACGATCAAGCGAGAAGAGTTGCTGCCTGTCTTGAAAACGTAGACATATTAGATCTTCCCGTAGATGGAGATAACGATATGGTTCAAAGTACGGCTCAGGTGCTGGATCAAGTTGCAGCAGAAGATGCTGTTCCTTTGATCATCGCTGAAATACCGACAAATCCTAGAGTTGAAGTACCCGATCTACAGGCGCTGAGGGATGCGTTGAGTAAAGAACGATCTACTCCAGCTGGGAATAAAGCAGTGGACCCTGTGTTTATTCTTGATCAGACCTTTTGTCCGAATGTACAGTTCTTAAGTAAAACTGGAATTTTATCACCAATAAGGACTATATCTTATGTCAGTGGATCTAAGTTTCCTAGTGGTGGAAAATGTACAGCTGGATACTGTGTAGCGAATGAAAGAGCTCATGATTTGATGGATCCAATTGAGAAGCACATGAAATTATGTGATAATGAAGCAACAGATTTACAAGTTGAAATTTTAGCTGAACAGATGCCTTCAATGTTACAACGAATTAAGGATGCATATAAAAATACTAGAAAGTTTGTGACATTCATCGAAAAGACTTTGCCTGAAGCCAAGATCAATTTTGTATCTGAGGAACTCGCAGTTGATCAGTTTACACCTTCTGTATTTTCTCTTGACCTTCCCACAAAAGGAGATACTCATGAAGAAAGAGAGGCCTATAAAAGAAGGTTGAATCAAAAGCTGATTGATATGATGATCACAGAAATTCCTAACGAAAGCAAGTATTGTGTTAGCTACGGTCAGTTAAAAGGATGTTACTGGACAATTCCAGCTACTTCAACTCAGGGGACTACAAAAGAGGACGACAAGGATTACATTGCACGGGTATCTGTTTCACCAGATCTCGACCTTGAAAAACACAAAGAAGTATTCAAAAAATTCGTTGAAGAGATCTAGATCCTGTGGATCACTCCTAGATCAGTATGATCTTCTCTCAGAAATTCATCAAGCAAAATAGCAACTTCCTCAGGTGTTCTTAACTCGTCGTTTTCCTTGAGATCTATGAAATTCTGTTGACCCGAAAAATCTTTAGGGCTCGAATTCCTTATCGCTACTTGCATATTCGTATCCACCACTCCCGGTGCTATACTGTAGATCTTTGTTGATTTACCCAACTCCTCGATCTCCGCTTTTAATGTTTCAGAGAATAAGTTCACAGCGGCTTTAGATGCGCAATACGCAGCCCATGATGGAACTGGTCGCTCTCCTGCCCCGGAACTAATGTTTACGATCGTATCAACGTTATCGAAACCAAATGTTTGAAGCGTATAGCTGCAAAGAAATTGAGTGGCTACGATATTTACCATTGCAACATCAGTATAATGGGTCAAGGTTAGTTCATGTGATCGTTTTATCTCTCCAATGATCCCGGCATTATTAAACAAGCGAACAGGATAGTTTTCTGGATCAGCAAAAACACTCAGGTCTAGATCATATAATTGCTGTTTTTCAGTGAAATCACATTTAACGAAAGTGAAGTTTGGATGTTCGATCTCATTTTGACGTGAGATCCCCACTACTTTTTCCCCTTTCTCCAGGAAATGATTTGCTAATGCTTTACCTACTCCTCTAGAAGATCCTGTTATAATATTTATCATGACTCGTTTACATCTATGAATCTCTGCACATGCTTTGCCGTACCAAATACAACAAGTGTATCTCTGGATTCAATTACAGTATCACTATTTGGTACACCAATTACGTGCTGTTCGACTTCGTATTGACCTTTTTTCTTTATATCATACTCTCGTTTCATGGTAACAAGCGTTAATTGATATTTGTTTCTAAAGTCAATGTCTTCAATTGTCCTGTTAATGGTGCCTTTCGGAGGTTTTATCTCTGCAATCTCATAATCATCAGGAAGCTGCAAAAACGAAAGAATGGATGGATTCAGTAATTTTTCTCGAATTACAAAAGCCACCTCGTCCTCAGGAGTTAGTATCTCTTTAATACCAATTTTTTCAAGGATCAAACGTTGATCATTCCCACTAGCTCTGGCAATGATTCGTTTCACTCCCAGATCGAGTAAGTGAACAGATGTGAGTACTGTTGCTTCAAAGTTCTCTCCGATAGCTACAACTGCAGCATCCATTTCCTGGATATTTTGAGCAGCAAGTGCTTTTGCGTCAGTTGTATCCAGTGTAACAGCAAAGGCAACATCATCCTTTATATTTTCGATCTTTTCCTCATGATTATCAAAGGCAAATACTTGTGCCCCTTTCTCCGCTAAACGAAGAGCTATGGTAGAACCATACTGTCCAACACCAATTACTGCAAACTTGCTAAATCCCATAGTTAATTATTATGCTAACGCTTGTTTTATATCATTGATCAGATCCTCAGCATCTTCGACTCCAACACTGAAGCGAATTAAAGAATCAACAATACCTACTGCTTCTCTTTCATCTTTCGGTACACCTGCATGAGACATTGTTGCCGGATGGGAGAGTAATGATTCAACCCCTCCTAAAGATTCTGCTAACGTAAATATTTCAAAACTCTCCATTACCTTATTTGCCTCTTTGAGATCATTTCCTTTTAATGAAAAGGACAACATCCCACCATAATCACGCATTTGTTGATTTGCGATCTCATGATTTGGATGGTATTCAAAGCCTGGCCAATATACTTTATCCACTTTCGGATGCTCCCTTAAGAACTCAGCAATTTTTCTTCCGTTTTCACAATGGCGTTCCATCCTCAAATGAAGTGTCTTAAGACCACGTAAAACTAGAAAACAGTCCATTGGTCCTGGAATAGCCCCAGTATTATTTTGAATGTGATAGATCTTTTCAGCGATGTTCTTATCCTTCATCATCAATGCACCCATCACTATATCAGAATGTCCCCCCAAATACTTCGTTACCGAATGCATTACAATATCAGCACCCAGATCCAGAGGATTTTGCAAAAATGGAGTCGCAAAAGTGTTGTCTACTCCTAAAATCAAACCTTCCCTTTTGGAAATAGCTGCTAACCCTTTCAGGTCAATGATGCTCAGTACCGGGTTTGTTGGGGTCTCTGACCAGATCAATTTTGTCTTGGTGTTGATCTTTTCTTCAACATTCGAAAGATCATCCATATCCACGAAATGAAACTTTATTCCAAAGTCTTCATAAACTTCCGTGAATATTCTATAGGTCCCTCCATAAAGATCAACACTCGTGATAACCTCATCTCCAGCCTTCAATAACTTTAGAACTGAATCAATAGCTGCTATCCCACTTCCAAAACAAGCTCCATATTCAGCATTTTCAAGTGCAGCCAAGGCCTTTTCTAAAGCATGCCGCGTGGGATTTAAGGTTCTTGAATATTCATAACCTTTATGTTGGCCAACTTTATCTTGAACAAAAGTACTCGTCTGATAAACAGGTGTCATTATAGCTCCTGTAGCAGAATCAGGCTCCACACCTGCATGAATAGCTTTTGTCCCAAATTTTAGATCCTTCTTTCCCAACTATTTAAATGTTTCTATCATGTAAGAATGATGAGCAAATGTAACGATATTAAGAGAGAATTACAATCGACTTTTGACTAAGGAAATCTACTATTTATATTAGATTTAAAACTTATATTTGTTCAAAACCAATCGCTTTACTACATGAAAAAGCTACTATCCTTGATTGTTTTTATTGCCTGCTTCTCTCTAGGGTTTAGCCAGCAGAACTTGATCGAGCTTGAGCCTCATAAAAACTTTGACAATATTTTGATCGAAAAACTGGCGGGAGATAGTCTCTCGACTCAATTCGTAATTTGGGTAAAAGATACAGTTAGAACTCATAAGCATGAACATCATAGTGAAGCGCTTTATGTATTAGAAGGTGGAGGTGATTTTTACCTTGGGAAAGAAATGATAAAGATCTCAAAAGGTGATTTTATTTCTATTCCAAAAAACACTTGGCACGCTGTAAAAGTTACTTCTGAAATTCCATTGAAAGTGATCTCAGTTCAATCCCCTGAATTTAAAGGGGAGGACCGATTATTCAAAGAATAATAGTCATGATAAGGTTTCTGAAACTACCGAAAAACGAGTTGCCGAACTTCTATGAAAAAGCGAAGTTCGCTTTGACATGGAGGATTGCGATCATGTTTTCTATTGTAGTTTCTTTATTATCAATAACGACTTTTATTGTTGATGATCGATTCTTCGCTTATTATCTTGCAGTCCTTGCAATATCAGTTGGTTCGGTAATTTACATGTACATCAGGAAAAGCTACAAATTAATTGCTAAAATATTGCTTAGTGGTGCAACTGTAGTAATCACGCTATCTGTATTAAGTGTTCCCGATGCAATTCATATAATTGAAGCTCTCTGGATGACGGTTGCAATCCTTGCGGCCTTTTTCACGCTTGGCAATATATGGGGAATTATCTTTTTGGTAATCAATGCCTCATTATACGCATTTTACTTCATATTTCTTTTTAGGGAGACCGTTGGAATGAGAATTGAAAAAAGCCAAGAGCATGATTTAATGATGAGTATTGAGTTTGCTTTTGCGATGTTCTTAATTGGATATATCATGTATCAATTTGGATTGGTTAATTCTTATGCCAGAAGAAAAAGTGAGAGTGCTTTTGCTGAATTGGAGAATGAAAAGAGAGTAGTTGAAAGGCAAAATCAGGAAAAAACAGTATTACTTCAAGAGATCCACCATAGGGTGAAAAACAACCTGCAGGTGATCATTAGCTTGCTTAGAATTCAATCGAACGATCTTAAATCGAAAGAAACGATCCAGAGCTTTGATGATGCCATCAGTAGAATCTTAACCATGTCACTGATCCATCAAAAGATGTATGAAAAAGAATCTCTCATCAACATAAACATTGCAGATTACCTCAATACGTTGATCGATGATATGATCAAATCCAACTCAACATCAATCGATGTGAGTTACAAGATCTCATCGACAATTGAAAGCGTTGGTGCTAAAACGATCGTTCCGTTAGGTCTGATCATTAATGAGCTCGTATCAAATTCACTTAAACATGCATTTACTGAAACTGGAAGGATCGAGCTGTCAATAGACTCAATTGATGATAATATGATCCAATTGATCTATTCGGATAATGGCCGTTGGAAAACGAGTGACCATAAATCATTTGGGCTTCAGTTAATAGAGGTGTTTACTGATCAATTAGAGGGTAGTTTCGAAAGAAAAGAGGAGGAAACAGGAACGACATACGTGTTTAAGTTCAAAAATTTAGATGAGTAAAAAATGATTTTTATCATCAACTTACACCTAATTTAAATCATTGTTTTTAAAAGACTTATATTTGTTTTAGACATAAAACATCTCTTCGATATGACAATTGCAAAGGGTTTCAGTTTATCGTTCCTTACTTATCTCTTTTTGATTACGGCATGTTGCGGATACTCAAACGCACAGGACACAATAGTTTTAAAGAACGATAAACAGTTAAGTGTCGAGATCACCAAAATTGACAAATACAATAAATCAATTCATTACTCCTTAAATCAGTCGAACTATGTAATCGTTATGTCCGAGGTTGAGAAGTACTATTATGATGGGAAATGGAAAGAGCTCGATGTTTCTCGGGAATCACTGCTATATCCTGTCGAAAGAAACTGGTCTTATCTTGATGTGAGAAGTCCTTTTTCCATAGGAACAAACATTTCATCTGCTATAATGGGTATGGTTGATGATAGAGATGGCCCATTGTTATCTGATAGACCTTTGATCACCATAGAACCGGAATATCGCTTGCCAAATAACTGGTTGAGTATTAAGGGATCTATTGCGATTGGAATTCCTGCTCCTCCTGTAAATAGAGTATATTCCATGAATGATTATAGCGGAACATACAACGGTATCGTTTATTATGATTTCCCTAATGGAAGTTTCGATGACATGCAAGTTAATGATTCCTACTACTATTACACAGGTGGTCGAACTAGATACGTACCGTTTGAGGGTGGTATATCTCTTAAGTTTTGGCCGATAGAACGAGTCAGAGAGCGTTTTTTTGTTTTCGGTGGATTGATGGTTGGCGCTTGTGATTACAAGGCGTTTACACTGTATGATACTTTTGAAGAATACGAAGATTGGGGTAGTACTTATTTCAGAATAGTTGATCAAGAGATAGTTGTGCGTAGTAACCCGTTTACTTATTTTCGTTTTGAAGGAGGGGTAGGCTATAATTTTCAAATTTCAAAGCGTTTCACTTTTAGTTCTGATTTGACAATTACAAATAAGCATCCCAACAATTTAGGGAGTGAACCTGACATCGTATTTGCCAGACTAAACAACGATCCATTTGAAAAAGTATACGAGGACAACTATATGCTTTCTTCATATAACTTTTCTTCTCCACTCTTCAGAAATGTATTATTCAGGTTCAAATTACGCTATCACTTCCAAAAGCAATAGATCATGAAACTAAAGAAAAGAACATATTATCTGGTTGTAATTATTGTTATCGCCTTTACGGTTTTCGGATGTGTAAGAGGTTTTTACAAATATTCACCTGACTCCACAAATAAAAAAACAGAAATTAAGAATTCTGTACACTCACAGTGGAAGATGATGGAAAACAACAATCATATTGTGATCCATGCAGGAAGCGAAATGTACAAGATCTATTCAATTAAATATGATGAAGAGACAGACACAATAAGTGCACTTTCAAAGCCTTTTGATGGTGCACCACTCGATTACTATTATAAAGTAATTGAAAAAAGAGGTGGCGTAGCTCATAGGAAACACAAGGAGTCTAAAAAATCAGATGTCCAACAAATCCACTTGTTCATTACTGGTTATGAGCAACTAAATGATAGTCGAATTGCTTTTTCTAAAAACGATATTTTTCAGGTAGATGCTTCAAAAAATGCTGTATTTCTAAATGCCCTGGTTACCACTGGTATTATTGGTGGATCTGCCGTTGTAGGTGGTATTGGGTTACTTTTTATTTTGTGCGGATGCCCTCATGTGTATCTTGACAACGGCAATGAAATGGTCTATAACAACACATTATTTACTGGTGCTAAAGCTGTTCAACTGGAACGTAATGATTATAAGGAAATCCCAGACTTTGATCCATCCAGTGAATCTTATTCATTTCAGATCGTGAACGAAGAAAAGGAAGATCAATATACAAACCTTGTCCAATTGACATCTATTCTGCATCCTTCAAATGTTGAGGTATTTAGTGATAAAAATGGCAATCTTTACTCTATTTCTGATCTACAGTCTCCGATTTCCGCTAAAGAAGAAAATGGTGTGTCAATCCTTAATTATATAAATGAACGTGATCAGTATACTTATGGATTTGATGCTGATACCATTGATGGATTAGCTGCTATACATCTTCAGTTTAATAATCAGGTAGAAGGAAAAAAAGCTAATCTTTTGATCAGAGCAAAGAACACAATCTGGTCAGGTTACGTATACGATGAGTTCAATAGTCTTTTTGGTAAAAATCACGCCAAATGGGTCAAAATGAATGAAGATAAATCGAAAGCAGAAAGGGAGAAATGGATGAGAGAGCAGGGAATTAAACTGCTCGTTGATATAAAGGTAAATAATGAATGGAGGACTTATGATGAAGTTGAACTTGTTGGTGAGGCTTCTCTAAACCAGATCGTTATTCCTGTTGAAGCTGAACTTGTGGAGAAAAACATGGAGTTTAGGATTCGAACAGGGTTTAGATTCTGGGAGTTGGACTATGTTGGAATTGATTTTTCAGAACAAATTGACTTAAAAGTAAATCATCATAAACCAGCTGAAGCTATAGGTAATAACGGCGAAGACTTTGCTGAAGAGCTAAGTTATGATGACGAGCTATACATGAAGCATGAACTAAAAACAGAACTTAACAAAACTCATGTGCTGTTTGATGATCTTCCTGTAGATTCAACAATGAAAAGAACTCTGATATTAAAAAGCAAAGGTTATTACGTTCCGAAAAGTGATTACACTGGTCGAACGCAAAGAAAAAAACTTCAGAAATTTACCGATCCAGGAGAATTATCTCGTTTTTCACGATCGCTATATGATGATGTAATGCAGAAAATGGCTGCAAATTAATGTTAGGTAAAGTACGATATCGAAAAGAAACAGATGATTTCTATCAAAAGCTGAGTGCGCGAATTGAAGAATATTTCAAGCAGAATGCTCTAAGCAGGTATGCAACACCTTTTTTCTTTTTCAAGGCGTTTTTGCTAATCGGATCATACGTAGGTCTATACTTCTTACTTTTGTTTTCAGCGAACTCTACTATCGCGTTCTGGAGTATGGTTCTTATGGGACCTTTTGCCATTTTGATCGGAATTAACGTTGCTCATGATGCTGCTCATGGATCAATCTCTAAGAAGAAATGGGTAAATGCTACACTATTAATTCTATTTGATTTGCTCGGAGCGAATTCCTACATGTGGAAGAGAAGACACGTTTTCTCACATCATGCATTTCCAAATATTTTGGATAACGATGCCGACCTCAAACAAAATCCTCTGGTCCGCATCTTTCCGAACGATGATGTTCTTCCTGCACATAAGTTTCAGTTTCTCTACGCTCCTTTTCTTTACATCCTCTATACTATAAATTGGCTGTTTTTTCGTGACTATCAGGATTTTTTCCAGTCGAGGATCGGTTCCTTAACCATCAAAAAACATAAGCGTATAGAGATCGTAAAGTTGATCCTTTTCAAGTTGTTCTATATTTCCTACATGATCATTCTACCCATCTTATTTTCTAGTTTGACAGTTAGTGGAGTTTTGCTTGGATTCTTCCTAATGAATGCTGCTGCAAGTATTCTGATCACATTAGCGCTTATACCATCGCACGTCGCTGAAGATTCAAAGTTTCCGCTGCCTGATGAAAACGGGGTCATGCCTCACTCCTGGTCTCATCATCAAGTGATATCCGTTATTGACTTTGCCACACGAAATTGGTTTTTGAATTTTTTCTTTGGAGGTTTCAATCATCACGTAGCTCATCACCTTTTCCCAAAGATCAATCATGTTCATTCAACGGCAATTACACCCATTATAAAAAAAACAGCTGAAGAATACGGGTTACCTTATAACCATGAATCGAGCTTCATTAATGCATATTTATCGCACTACAAGTTATTGAGGAATAACGGGGTTCAACCAAAACAAGCTTAATGATATTCTGGACGTTATTCATACCGATCATTGCTCTTTTCCTGATCCTATATTTCTCATATATCGACGTACTCTTTTCAGGAAAAAAAAGAGCATACCTGATCGAAGGAAATGAAGCTAAAGCCCCAGATAGTTCAGAGATTAAGAACACCGTTGTCAATTTGGTTGTTTTCGCCATTTTCGGAGCATTACTTGACCTTTCGATCTCAAAGGGAATAACTCAGATATATTCAGGTCCGCCAAAAACGCTTGTAGATTTCCTCTTCCTTTTTGCTACTTTCTTTATCGCACTCGCATTGCATGATGTCTATTTTTATTGGACACATCGATTGCTTCATACACAATTACTATTTAAGAAAGTACATGTTTATCATCATCAGTCGCATCAACCGAATGCATGGTCAGCTTTCTCTTTTCATCCTATTGAGGGCATAATACAAATTGCCATTGTTCCGCTGGTTGCATTTATTTTGCCTGTGCACGAGTGGGTTCTCATGTTATTCACAGCGTTTTTACTATTTATATCTGTTTACGGGCATTGTGGTTATGAATTGAGACCAAATAAGCTCAACGCATTTAATGTATTTAACACCTCATTGCATCACTATCAGCATCATAAATACGTCCATTACAATTTTGGAATCTACTTGAACCTTTGGGATAAACTTTTCAAGACAGATCATCCAACTTACGAAAGCTCATTTAAAAAATTAGCTGAGCAAATCAATGAAAAGAGATCGCTCAAGACTTCCAATCACGACGAATAAAGTAGACATCCATTCCCTCTTTGTCGACATGCCAGGTATCATATACCTCAAATCCATATCTCAAATATAAGTTTAAAGTAGATTTCATAGTTGTTTCTGCATAAATGGATAATTCTCTTTTTATTGAGGTTTCGAATAAGAAATCACGCATTTCGCGAATTGTATTTAAACCATAGGTATGATCTTCAACAGCTATCATCCAAACATAGAGATGCTTTGATCCAGGTCTTCTTGACTGGATCTTTCTTTCTCTATTGATCATTTTAACTGCTCTATCCCATCCAATACAATATTGACCAAGTCTCTTGTATCCCTTGAGCCAATTCGTGAAGCGTTGTCTCTTGTCACTTTCGATCATCAAAATAACACCTTTACGATCACTGGTTATAAATGCGCCTTCTTTTTCCATTGAAACGGTTAAGCAAAACCGACATAATTCTCTGATACGTGAAGTGATCTTCTGATCTTTTTTTACCACCCACATAACTCCAGGATTATCTTGAAAAGCAGTATTCAATACACGCAGAGCAGTATCATATGAATTACGATCAACGGGCTCCATAATATGAATTAACTTGCAGCACAGAGGCTTTCAGTGTTTTGCTTTGGCACGGAAGGAAGTTTTGTTTTGCAAAAAGGACATGGATACAACGTGCCGTCATAATCCAATAGCAGATATGATCGACCACCTCCACAAGGCAAGGTTTTTCGATATCCAGCAGGAAACAAGACGGTTGGATATTCAACATATTTTTTATTGAAATTGTACTTTTTACTTAGCTCAAGCAAATGCGACTTTTCCTGATCATTGAGCTCAACCTCTTTACCCTCATAATTACCCACTGCTCTCGGTTCTAAAAAGTTAACAATTGGAATGTTCTTGTTTCTTGCCAACTCAATCATTTCTTCTGGTCCTTTAATCTCAATGTACTCTCTTGTTGGACAAACATTAATGGAAACTAAAATACCTGCATTTTGTAAATGTTTAATTCCCTTCATGATCCATTTAAAGGAGTTCTTATTTCCGCGAAAAGAATTATGTTTTTCTTCTAAATGGTGATCCAGGCTTATTGCCGCACCATTCAATCCTGCCTCTTTTAATTGTTGAGCCTTTTCTTTTGTCAAACCATATGCAGACGTATAGATCCACTGATCGCATTGCTTATTATATCGCTTTATCAGTTTTATAAGATCAGAATATCGACTTAACGGTTCTCCCCCAGAATACACCAATTGTCCAACACCTTTTTCAACAAAACCATCTATTTTTTGAGCAAGCTCATCATAAGAAAGCACGTCACTTTGATAAAGTGTATCCGCTTCACTGCAATGTTCGCACTGTAAAGGACAACGTTTAGTGATCGCGATCAATAACCTTCTCAGTAACTGTTCTTCGCCCGTAACGGGTTTAACCTCTAGCAAATGAGTTTTAAAAAATGAGTCAAATCCTTTTGAAGGCCAAGCAGGATTGAACATATCCCAATTATATTTCCCATCAACTTTAAATGCCCGAACGAATTTATCATTACCGATCATTTCCTCAAAGTTCCTGATCAGTTTGCGAACAACCTTCAATGAAGTGAATGGGTTTTTATAGAGCTTAAGACCTACCCACCAAATATTTATCACCATACACAAACGTATGATATCGTATTCAACTGGACCCACTCTTCTCATTTTCATACCTCTAAGTTAATGATATTTGGCCACTCTATTCGATTGAATTAAAGGCAGAAAATTAGAATAGAAAAACTTCCTATATCCATGGACATCTGAATCACGCTGAAATTCGTATTATTGATAGCCCTAAAAAAGGCAGCAACACAACATTTTAGAAAAATACTTGTTATTGAGCAACGATGAAATCCACTGATAAATTTGGAACAGAACCATTAGGCAAGCTTTTAAGAGAGCAAGCCTTTCCTGCTTCAGTGGGTATTCTTGTGATGTCCATTTATGCCATTGTTGACACCATATTTGTCGGTCACCTTGTTGGCGCTGAGGGTATCGGTGCAATAACTGTTGTTCTTCCTATAACCTTTTTGATCTCAAGTATCGGTATGTCGATTGGTGTTGGTGGATCGTCTGTTCTTTCCCGTTCTTTGGGTGGAAAAGACAATGAGAAGGCATTCAGAACTTTCGGTAATCAGGTCATGATGACTGTTACTCTTGCTGTCTTTTTCGTATTACTGGGATCCTTTTTTACTGATGAGATCATCACAGTTTTTGGAGGAAAAGGAGATGTTAAAGACCCTGCGATCACTTACTTTTCTATTGTGCTCATCGGTGTGCCTTTTCTTGCTTGGGCAATGATGAGCAATAACGTGATCAGAGCAGAAGGATATCCTCGTGTTGCAATGTTTGCCATGATCATTCCTGCTATATCAAACCTGATCCTTGACCCAGTTTTGATGATCGGTTTCGATATGGGAATCGAGGGAGCTGCTTGGGCAACAACGATATCATATATGGCTAGTGCTACTTTCACGTTTGTTCATTTCGTTAGGGGCAAGTCAGAACTAAAACTTAGTCTGGAATATTGTAAGCCGTCAGTTCCAATTATCAAAGAGATAAGCTCGTTAGGAGCTGTGACGTTATCGAGACAAGGAGTGATAAGCCTTTTGGCTCTTGTACTCAACAACTCACTTTACTATTATGGTGGAGAGCAAGGGCTATCGGTTTATGGAATTGTGAACCGCGTACTCATGTTTGCTAATTTTCCAGTTTTGGGAATTACGCAGGGATTCGTACCAATTGTTGGATATAACTTTGGAGCTCGATTGAAGGAAAGAGTGAGAGCAATTGTAAAGCTTTCAATTGGATGGGCATCTGCTTTTTCATTACTTATTTTCATCGTATTGATGGTTTTCGCGAAGGATATAGCTGGTCTTTTTACAACAAATGAAGAGCTGATAAAGGAAACAACTCCAGTTATTCGTACTGTTTTTCTTGCAACTCCTTTATTAGCGGTGAGTTTGATTATAAGTGCTTACTTTCAGGCGATCGGCAAAGCCCTGCCTGCATTGTTTCTTGCGTTAACTAAACAGGGGTTTTTCCTCATACCACTGGTTTTACTTTTACCATTTGCATACGGTCTGGATGGAATATGGATGTCTTTTCCAATAGCAGATGTTGGTGCGGCATTAGTTAGTTTTATATATTACAAATTGTCGCCAACGAAATATCCAGATGGACAAACAGAAGATAATCCAGATGTGATCGAGAATTATCGTTCAATTCGCACTGCTAAAGAGATTGAAGAGTAATATGGAAAAATCATTAGAATCACGCATAAAAGAAGCTGAAACACGGATTTTCAAAGCTGTATTTCCAAATACAACGAATCACTACGATACACTTTTCGGTGGTAAAGCTTTACAATTAATGGATGAAGTAGCCTTCATTTGTGCTACGCGTTTTAGTCGTCAGAAAGTAGTTACGGTAAGTTCTGATCGTGTTGATTTTAAAAAACCTATTCCAAGTGGAACCTTGATTGAACTTGTCGCGAATATTGATAGTGTTGGTAAGTCCAGTATTGTTGTCGGTGTCGATATCTTCATTGAACAGATGTATTCTGAAAAGCGAGAGCGCGCCGTTCATGGAACTTTTACCATGGTGGCGGTAGATGATGAGAAGAATCCTGTTTCTGTAGTTTAAAACGAAAATTATGTCAAAACAATTAAACCCTTTTCACTTAGCTGTTCCTGTAAATAACCTGCAAGAATGTCGGAAGTTCTATGGAGAAGTTCTTGGAATGAAAGAAGGTAGATCTTCTGATCACTGGGTCGACTTCGATTTTTATGGGCATCAATTTGTGATTCATTACAGTCCAGAAAAAACTAAGCTTCATTATAATCCTGTAGATGGAGACCAGGTTCCTGTGCCACACTACGGAGTTGTTCTATCCATGGAAGATTGGAAAGAACTTGCTGAACGATTGGAAAAAGCAAATGTAGAATTTGTATTAGAGCCTACGATCAGGTTTAAGGGTAAGCCCGGAGAACAAGCTACCTTATTCTTTTTGGATCCAGCAGGGAATGCACTAGAGTTTAAGGCATTTGCAGATATGAGCAGCCTGTTTAAAAAGTGATATTTACTTTCTTCCTTTGAACGTATATCCAATACTCTCGATCACTTCCTTAATCTTGCTTTCGGCAACATTTCCATTTACCACTGCTTCACCTTTTTGAAGGTCAACACTCACCTCATCAACCCCATCTATCGCTTTAAGATTTTTATCTACATTGGCAACACAGTGATTACAAGTCATTCCTTCTACTGCATATGTTTTTGAATCATTCATATCTTCTTTCTTTATATTCTTTTTCGGTATAAATTTTAAAATTTCAGCTTGAGCGATAAGGTAAACCATGAGTATTCCTGCCCCCAACATTAACCAATGAGGAAGAATATGGTTCGAATGAGCACTCGTATGCGCAGGAGTGAAATAAGTAAACCACTCAACAGGTAATAAATAATCGATGATCAGACCAAAACCAACTGCTCCAGCCATTATTGAGATCAGGTATTTAATCGTTGTTCTCTTACCGATCGTTTGCCATAAAACAGTTAGAGTAGCAACATTTGTTGCCGGACCAGCCATTAAGAAGACAAGTGCTGCGCCTGGTGACACACCTTTAAGCAATAGTGCTGCTGCGATGGGAACACTTGCCGTTGCACAAACATAAAGCGGTACACTCGCTGCTAAAACGATAAGCATATTTAGCCAGGGACTGCTCAAATATTCTGTAAACAAGGATTGTGGAACGAACATCGTTATGAGGGTCGCTAAAACCAATCCTAAGATCAACCATCTGGATATATCCTGTAGAAAAGTAACAAAAGCATACTTGAAAATACGATCGAACCAATGTTGCTCTGTCTTTGGCTTATCATTAGAGCAATCTGAACAAGTCGCAGCTTCTGATTGATCGACCTTATTGTCTTTTGATAATGCTTGTTTATCTCGATCAGCCCAAATTCCTCCTAGAACTCCAGTAATAAAAGCGATTATCGGCCGAACTATTGCAAAGGCCCATCCCATCAACGAATAAGTAACTAATATACTATCCACTCCCGTTTGTGGAGTAGAGATCAAAAAGGATGACGTCGCACCTTTTGAGGCACCTTGTTTATAAAACGAAACACCTGTTGGAATCACACCACAAGAGCATAAAGGAAGGGGAATTCCTAGTAAAGAGGCTTTAACAGCACTTCCGATGCCAGGCTTTCCCATTTTACGTTGTAGCCAGTCTTTAGAGAAAACACCATTGAGCAACCCTGCGATCAAAAATCCCAGAAGTAGATATGGGGCCATCTCCATGGTCAGATCCCATAATGTTGTGAAGAACTCAACCACTAGATCCATGTTACAAAGATACAGAAAATCGCGCCCGTTAAAAACCAAACGCTGGTCAACATTCTTGAATTGTATCAAAGATCACAAAGCAAAATAAAGCCTCAATAATAATGGGTGATATAATGATTTTCTATTTTTGCATCATGGAAAAAAAGCGACTGGCTTTATTTGCTTCTGGAAATGGTTCGAACGCTATTCGCATCATTGATTATTTCCGGGATAATGAGAACATAAAAGTATCTGTGCTTGTGTGTAATCGAGAGAATGCTGGTGTCCTGGATAAAACCGCTGGTAGTGGTATCAAGCAAGTCGTTATTTCCAATGAAGAAGCCAGCAATGGACAGTTACTTGTTGATCTCATGAATGAAAATGAGATAGACTACATTATACTTTGTGGATATCTGCGTATGATACCTGAGGAATTGATCCATTCATTTCCAGAGCATATTGTTAACATTCATCCGGCGCTCCTACCAAATTATGGAGGGCCAGGAATGTATGGTATCCACGTCCATAGAGCTGTTAAGAATGCTGGTGAAGAAAAGACTGGGATTACTATTCACTTGGTCAATGAAGAGTACGATAAAGGGAAAATAATTGCCCAGCATGATGTTGCCCTTTCCGCAACTGATTCTATTGAAGATATCCAAAAGAAGGTTCAGGTACTTGAACACACCTTTTTTGCTCCCGAGATTGAAAACTTAATAACCAAAGCAAATGCCTAAGTACAGATTGCTTACCATAGAAGAACTGAACGATCTTGAAAAAGAGTTTATTGATTTTTTAGTCATCAACGGAGTTACCGCAGATGAATGGGAAAAGCTCAAAAAAGATGAGAAAGAAAAAGCAGAAAAGATCCTTGAACAGTTTAGTGATGTGGTATGGGAAGGTGTGTTGAGAAAGACTAAGTTCCTCGAGCATAGAAGTCCACAAGAAATAAGAGCGTTTCAATGTTTGCAAGGCAAAATAATATTAATGGGGCTAAAGGTCAAAGATCCGACCATTGATCTAACTACTAAAGACGGATTTAAACGTATACAAACTAACACTCCAACATTATCTGTTTACAATTCTGAAAAACTATATTCACGAAAGAGAGAGGAGGAAATGTTCGATCTAATACAGAGTGGAGCAATAATTTCAGATGGAAACTTATTCAAAACCATTGCACTTATGGTAGCTGATGAATCATAAAAATAAGATCCCTCCTAAAACAGTTAACTGATTTTCAGCTATATTTAGATGGAAAACAACTGATATGAAAAAAACAACACTATTTACAGTACTTACCATTTTATTCGTTAGCGCATCATGCTCTTCAACACTAAAAAAATCTTTATGTGAATGTTTTGAACTGGCTGCAAATGGCCCACAAACGGAGCGTGCACCAGCAGGATGTGAGTGGATCGAAGAATTAAGTCAAAAAGAACAAGAAGAGCTAGGTATGAAAGCTATGATCGAATGTTCAGGTTTATTCGATGATGTAAAAGATTCGCTAGCACCAAAAGAATGAATTTAATGCATAAAAAAGCACCACTAAATGAATAATGATGCTTTTCCTTGTAGCGGGGACCAGACTTACCGATTGTTATTTTCTTAGCTCATTCTTCACAGAAAATATACATCGGCATTGACTTCTCGTCTGGTTCAAAAGAAACAATAATGCATAAAAAAAGCACCACTAAATGAA
>DCYS01000015.1 GCA_002331485.1 Flavobacteriales bacterium UBA2104 | reverse complement strand
ATCGATTGTAAGACCCATTGCCTCTAGATCGGCTACAGTTGTAACAGGTGCTGTTGCATCTGCTGCCACACATCCCTCATCTGTGATTGTCGTTGCAGTTCCTGCAATAGTTGGTGCAATATCATCATTCACCGTGATTATTTGATCTACTTCAATGAAGTTACCACAGTCATCTGTTATACGGTACGTTCGTGTGATCGTCTCAGGACATGTTTGTCCATCTGATGCATCTCCTACAGGAGTTACCGTAGGATTTGCCGTACAGTTATCAGCTTCATCTGTTATTAACGTAGGATCTGCAGCAGGAACGTCTCCAATACATTGAGCTGATATCGCTGCTGGTGCTGTGCCTGTTGGAGCAATGTTATCATTAATTGTTATCGTCTGGGTACACGTTTCTGTATTACCACAATCATCAGTCACTTCATAAGTACGTGTTACTGTTTCAGGACAGGTATTTCCATCAGAAACCTCAGAAACCATATTGAATGTTGCCTGATCAACCCTACTTGGATCTCCAGTAACTGAACCACCTGCATTTACAAAATCTGTCCATGTTCCGTAGGCGGGTTGTTCAGAAATATCACAGACGGCTGTAAGCCCACCGGGGCAATTTAGAGCAGTAATTCCCGCAGGAAGAACGGTAACACAGACAACATTTGAAACCGCATCAGGACCACAGCCAGAGACGACAGCTCTGTAGCACATATCACCCGTCAGTGGAGGGGTTGTTTCATTGGCCGTTGTATATCCTGCCATGTTATTCCAGGGGCCACCTGCATTTGGTGCACTTTGCCATTGTATGTTTCCATCAGAACCAGTAAGCGTAAGATCAACTGTTTGGCCAGAACAAATTGTCGTGGGCGCTGCACTGGCAGTACCTGCAACTGGAGTAGGTAGAACATTAACGGTGATAGATTCCGTTGTTGTCAAGTTGCTACATTGTTCATATATGTCTACAGTATATGTTGTAGTTGTTGCAGGGCAAACATTAATACTTTGCGTTGTCGCTCCATTACTCCAGTTGTATGTCGGAGCTAAACCACATCCACCAGCTACACTTGCCGTTAGAGTTGTACAGTCACCTTGACAAATATTAATGTCTGAAGCATTTATATTACCAACCAAAGGATCAATAGTACCCGGTGCTGTAAAGGTTAATGCATTAGACCATGGTCCACCATTACCGTTATTATTTTCTCGAACCCTTACTTGGTAATCAATACCAGGACATAAGTTCCCAAAAGGAATGGTTACAGTAGGATAAGCCTGAACAATACAGCTGGGCTTCAGCATTGTTGCTGATTGGAAATAAGGATAATTACTCAAGGCTAAATACTGAGTAGGATCGAAAGGTGCAGCATCAAAAGGTTCACCTAAACAGCGAATTTCAACATCGAGCCAGTAAACACCACAACCACATGTTGGTGATTGTGAATCTGCATTAACCTCAACTCCTGAACCTGTAACGGTAAGGTTGTAATTGATAACTGCCAAAGCGTGACAAGCTTCGGCAGTTTTCGTCACCATAGTTAATGAGACAAGCAGTATAAATAGTTTTAGAACCTTATTTATTTTCATTTTCAAATGTTGTTGTTATTTAAGTACGTTGACATGACCTGTTAGGATTTGTCTTTTATCTTTCCCTGTTTCTTTAAATTCAATTTTCCATATGTACGTTCCATCTCTCACTATGGTGTTGCCTTCAACTCCATACGTACCGTTCCAACCTTTTGAAGCATCATTAGATTCAAAAACGATTTCACCCCATCTGTTAAAGATCTTCATGTTAAAATTATAAGGGTCAAAACCTGATGTAAATACCGGCTGGAATGTTTCATTGAAATCATCGTTATCAGGTGTGAAGGTATTTGGAACGTAAAGAATAAGTCTATCCAAAATATTCACAACTGCATTTGCAGTATCAAAACATCCTTCATCTGTAGATACAATTAATTGAATAAACTGTGAATCTGGCTCTGGAGACCACTCGAATGTCGGACTATAATCAGTGCTAGTTCCATAATTTGAAACATCCCAATTATAGTTGTCAGCGTATTGGGAACCATTGTTTATATCAACACTTGGATCCATAATATCTACAGTCTCTGGAGAATAACTGAAGTTTGCTATTGGGTTGTGATATACCTCTATATAATTAGCTTCAGTTTGACTATCCACACATCCTTGATCAGTAGTTACAACTAATTCAACTCCATAAAATTGAGTATTACCAGTAAAGTTGTCAAAGCAATCATTTAGATCTGGACTTCCTGAAGAGTATGATGAACCATCACTAAAGTTCCACTCATAATCTACAATCGAGCCTCCATTATCTACTGTTGAAGTAGATGTTAGATCGAAACATACTGGTGAACAACCAGTGAGGTTCTGTCCTGTAAAGTCAGCATTTGGTTTTGGATGAACTGTAACAACTTTTGTTTCAGAATTTACACAACCATTATTCGAAGTAGCTGTAAGCGTCGCATTATACGTACCATCTGTTTGATAAGTATAATCAGGATTCTGTTGGTTTGAAGTTCCTCCATCATCGAAATCCCAATCCCACGCTACGATCGAATTATTTGAGTAAGCATTTGAAATTGTAGTTAGGTCCTGGAATTCTGTTTCCGTTTCTAAACATACATCAGTTGGTGAAAAATCAACTTCCGGAAGTGGCCAAACCGTTGCATCCGCAGAGTACGTATCTGAACAACCATAATTCGTTGTTACTGTTAGTGTCACATCGTAAACGTTTTCACTATTGTAGCTATTTGTTGGGTTTTGAACGTTGGCTGTATTTCCATCACCGAAATCCCACGACCAATCATTAACCGCATCCCCAGCAACTGCTACTACATTCGAAGCATCCACAAAGTTTGAGAAGTTGTTTAAACAAACAGGGTCTACTGTAAAATCGGCTTCTGGCATTGCATATGCAGTAGCTGGCTTGGTAATAGTATCAGCACAACCGTCAGAAGTACTAATAATGAAAGTTACGTCATACACACCAGCAGTGTTATATTGATAATCTGGATTTTCTTGATTGTTTAAAGCTGATCCATCGTCAAAGTCCCATTCAAAAATTGATGCATTCCCTTGAGAATTATTTTCAAAACTGAGTGATTGATCAACACAATTGTTTGTTACGTTGAAATCAGCAACAGGTAGAGTGTAAATCTCAACTCCCTGAGTTAAATCACTTGTACATCCGTTATCCGTTGTTACAGTTAAGGTAACATCATAAATACCTGCGTTCGGATATGTATTCTGAGGGTTTTGTTGATTCGAAGTATTTCCATCATCAAAGTCCCAATCCCAAGCATTTATTGTACCTCCATTAGCATTAGTTAGATCAGTAAAATCAGTCGGACTACCTAAACACAGAGGAGTCGCTGAAAAATCTACATCGGCAACAGGATATACTTCAACTGTTTGAGTAATTTGATCCGAACATCCTTGGTCAGATTCCACGTATAGATTTACATCATAAGTTCCCGATGCAGGATAACCGTGAGTAGTATTCTGATTTGTATAATCCACAGTTCCATCATCTTGAACATCCCATTCATAAGTTGTAATATTTCCTGCAGCGATATTAGAAGTAGAATTCAACCCTATATCTGTTCCCAAACATTCATTAGCAAAATTAAAGTCCGCAATTGGGTTTGGGTGTACAATAATATCTGCATTGTCTGTTGCATCACAACCGTTAAGAGAATACGTTACACCATAATTCGTTGTTGCGTTCGGAGAATACGTTATGTTATCCGTCGTCTCACCATTAGGAGTCCATAAGAACGTCCCTCCGGCAATATCTGGCACTGCAGTTAGAGTTGCTTGACCACCTTCACAAACTTCTTGATCAGCAATAGTAACAGTAGGAACTGCGTTTACAATAATGTCTACAGATTCAGAATATGTACATCCATTTACATCATAATCGATTGTATAAGTATTCGTACCCACACCAGGTGATACCGTCGCAGTATTGTTATTACTAACGTTTGGAGTCCAAGTGTAAGTACCTCCAGCAACATCAGGTGTAGCTGTAATTGTAGCATTATCTCCATCACAGATCGTTGAGCCAGTCAACGCCAAAGTAGTTGGCTGTGGATTAACGGTAACTGTACCTGACTCGGTAATTGTACAACCATTTAAGGTATATTCTACATCATAAGTAGTTGTAGTAGCAGGAGAAACGTTAGTTAGATCTGCAGTAGTTTGATTCGTCGGTGTCCAGAGATATGTCCCACCAGTAGGGTTTACTGTTGTAGTTAACGTGGCATTATCACCGGCACAAATTGTTGCGTTACTCACTGTTAGTGTAGGAGCTGGGGCGACGGTTACACAGACGACATTAGAGATATCGCTTGGACCACAGCCTGCAACGACTGCTCTAAAACACATGTCATTATTAATGGGCGGACTGGTTTCATTGTCGGTGGTGGCACCATTAATGGCGGTCCAGGGGCCTCCAGAATTGGGCGCACTTTCCCACTGAATGTTACCATCAAAGCCGGTTAAAGTTAAATTTGTCGTCTGACCAGCACAAACTGTTGTTGGGTTTGCAGCAGCTGTTCCAGCAATTGGAGTAGGAACAACATAAACTGTAATTGATTCCGTAACCGTTAAGTTACTACATTGTTCAGTGATTGTAACCGTGTACGTTGTTGTTTGAGTTGGACACACATTGATAGTTTGTGTTGTTTCACCTGTATTCCAAGAATAAAGAGGTGCAAGTCCACAACCTCCAACAACTGTTGCTGTGATATCCGTACAATCACCTTGACATAAGTTCACATTCGTAGCGTTTACATTTGCTACTAATGGGTCAATTGTACCTGGGACTGTGAATGTTAAAGCGTTTGACCAAGGACCACCGTTACCATTGTTGTTTTCTCGAACACGAACTTGATAATCTATACCTGGACATAAATTTGCGTATGAGATAGTAACTGTAGGATATGCCTGAACCACACAATTTGGTTTTAACATGGTCGCTGATTGAAAATACGGGTAATTATTCAATGACAAATATTGAGTTGGATCGAATGGAGCAGCATCAAAAGCCTCTCCTAGACATCTAATTTCAACATCTAGCCAATAAACACCGCACCCACAAGTCGGTGAAGTTGATGAAGCATCTACTTCAACTGCTCCTGCGACTACTGTTAAATTGTAATCCTGAACAGCCAAAGCATGACATGCTTTAGCAGAGTTTGTCAGAAAAGTAAGGCTTAGAGCCAATGCTATGAGTTGTAGTAGTAATTTCATCTTTCCCTAGTTTTAGTTAAACGATAGCTGTAGTGTTCACTTATAAGACGTTTTACCTTTTTTGAGAGTTGCCTTTGAATTAGATTTTTATAACAGTTTTTTGCATGATCTCTCGCTCGTTTTTAATAGTGATAATATATGAACCGTTTGAAAACGCTGTTAGATCGATTGAGACTGACTTTACATGTTCATATGTATGTAATTTCCTACCTGTTAAATCTGAAACATATACATCTGATACTGTTTTATTGTCAACAATTATTATCCCTTCAGTTGGGTTTGGATAGACGGTGATGTTCTTGTCGTGCTCTTGCTCTAATGAAATTGTAGAGTGAACATATGTTTCGCTGGTAACAGGGCAATTCCCGTTAGTTGAAGTTGATACAGTATAATTTCCATCCTCTTCAGGTATAATGTATGATCCGAACTCACTAATTGGTTCACCATCCAAAAACCACTCATATTCATCAGCATTCCCCTCAGTGAAAAGGGTGTCATTTTCGTAGTAAATACTAACTGGGTTTTGCTGACATAAGTAGGCTATGAAACCATCCAATGACCCTCCGTTGTACTGATCATTTAAACCGTTGCCAATTGAGAATATGGTGTCATTTTGATTTGTTGAGCCAGCAGCAATAATATTGTTTTTTTGATCTAATTCAATACTAAGTATATCCTCATTACCAGGGCCGCCAAGATATGTGCCCCAGTCGTAGGTTCCATCAAAGTTAAATCGCTGGATAAATCCGTCATAGGCGGCATTTAACGTTGCCTGATATGTGTTTGGTGTTGCAATTTCGTCTGTACTTGTTGTGTTTCCTCCAAGTATCACAAAACCGCGAGAGTCTTTTTCAACTGCGCTTAAATAATCGGCTCCTGTTCCACCAGTATAACTTCCCCAGAGTCTTTCACCATCTTTATCGAAATGAACTAGAAAACCTTGATCAGAGCTTAATCTTGTTTCCTGATATGATCCTGGTGTAGAGATATTGTTTTCACTTGAAGTGTTACCTACAATGAAAAAACCATTTGAAGTATCGAGAACAATATCTTTTGCGACATCTGTATATTGCCCACCATAATACGACCCCCAATTTTGAACTCCGGATTTTGAGAAAGAAGTTATAAATCCGTCCGTAAATCCTCCAAAAGTTTCCTGGTGAGATCCAGTTGTTGAAATCCCTGAGGATGATGTGGTTCTTCCAGTAGCAATGATCGCATTCGAAGTTATAGCTACGCCCTCGATCGAATTGTTTTGAGCATCTCCGAAATATGTTCCCCAAAGAAATTGTCCATCTGTGTTAAATAAAGTGATGTGCCCAGCTTCATTCGCTGTATATGAATCTTGGTGAGCACCTGTTGTCGCAATGTTGTTTGAACTTGTTGTATGTCCTACGAGATAAATGGTATCTGCTTCGACCTGCATATCAGTAACAAAGTCATGACCGTTTCCGCCATGATATGTTCCCCATTCGCGAAGTCCATTTGTGTTCATTTCAACAATAAAAATGTCATCTGCACCATCTACATTTGATTGATGAGCATTGGCAGTTGCAAAACCAATAGTGCTAAATGTACTTCCAGCTATGAATACACTTTGGTTTTTATCTATTGTAATCGCGTAACTTCTTTCCGATTGTGGTCCTGCGTAGTAAGTACTCCAATATTGATTTCCGTCAAGATCGAACTTTGATATGAATACATCTAGATCACCTTGGTATGTAGTCTGAAATGCTCCACTCGTGGAAATGTTATTTGCACTCATTGTTATACCAACTGCATAAACAGTATCGTTTTCATCGATCGAAGTATCTGTAATAAAGTCGTATTGATCTCCACCGAAAAAAGAACTCCAAACCATATCAGGTTCCGGATCAATGATTAATTTTTCATTTACGTCGATTCCCGGACCTTTAAAAAACACTTTGTTACCGGTCAATTCATAAGAAATTTGTTTTTCCATCTTAGAGTCAGCTTCGTAGCTGTATGGAATGTTTTCCGTTAGATCACATTTTTCTAGATTGAATTTTAGATGATCGTTGATCAAGGAAACCTCATTTTTAGCTCTGATCTCTAAATAAAAATCTGACAGTGGTACTGCTTCATGTTTAATGATGTTATACTTGAATTTACCGTTGACTATTTTGAACTCTACATCAAATCCATCTTGTACATTTTTATAAAGGATCGTGTGATACTTTTTTGCTGAAACTTTAACATTCTCCGAAATATAGCGGACAGTTTCAGGGCTTTTATCAGAAGGGACTATTTCATTAGGTTGTTTCGGGAAAATGAAATCTATTCTTTCTTGAAAATAGTCTAGTTTTATATTGACAGAAGGGTCATTAATGGACTCTAATTGCTTAGGATTTTGAATAGAGGTGTTTTCATATGAAAACCCATTCTTTCGAAGGGAAACTTTGAATCCTTTTTCCTGAAAGAAATAGAGTACATCAGTATTCTTTTCTCCGTTTGGATGTTTAACCTGTCCATTATTTTGTTCAAACCCATTTCCAAACGAAAAAAAAGATACGATTATAAGAAGTGTAGTAGTAAATAAGCGAGACCTTTTCATATATCAAATATACACAAATTGACCGTGTATAACGACTTTCGACCGTTTAAAGATATTCACAGAAAATGTCAGTTGAAAACAATTTTGTTGATAAACATTTCTGAGCTTGTAATGATTTGAAAATGATACACTCCAGGATTTAGTTTAACAACCTTCTTGAAGTTTTTACTGGATTTGTGAACGCATTTACCATAAGAATCGAAGATCATTAGATCGAATTGCTGTCCGTTGAGATCGACCGAGGTATAGGATTTAGCTGGATTTGGATAAATATTGATCAATTTAGACTCTTCACCTGATAAACTGGCTACTTGATTTAAAACCCCAACTGCCTCGAGATCGAAACCACCACTCTCGTAAGGAGTTGAAAACGGTTCATTTATTTTATTACCATGAGAGTCATATGTAGCAGAATCTCCAACACTTCCTACAACGTCAATGATTCTGATATGGGTGATTTGAGTAACATCAAGATTCGAACTATCTTTCAGCTGGTCAAGGTCAAAAGGAGTTCCAAAACCAGCTCTATATTTACCTGCGAGATTGTTGATCATCCTAGGGTCAGTTGTTCCAAAACCATGAATCTGAACATTTGTTTGTACCTCAGAATGAGAAGGGAACCTTACAAAGTTTTGTCCGTCGGAACTCACTTCAACATGCGCGAATTCTAGATAGGTATCTGAAAAGCTGTTTTCAAATACAGCAAAATCAAAGCCTGGACCGTTAAAAACGGGTTGGTCAAAAGTTAAAGTAGCAATGCCTTTGTCACCTAATGATACAACGTCTTCAGCTGTTCCAACCGCAGGGCCTAGTGCTAATTCAGGATCACCAAAAGTTGCACGATTACTGCCTTGAGCTTCGAATAACGTGTCTTCAATATTTACAAACCCTCTTTCAACGTCGATCCCTGTTGCCCATCCTTTGAAACGAGCGTCATTTTTGTCAATAGCAGTGCTACCAGGTTCACCTGCTGCGGGTGCATAACTTTGGCTAAATCCAAAGATTGATAGCGAGCTAAAAACAACAATCAGAAGTTTAGTCATAGTAAATGATTTTCGTAGGATTCAGTCCAACATGATATGATTGATCTATATCTCCAAATTCATCAAATGATTTGATATAACCAGAGTTAGTAAAATTCATTGCGTCGCATGCATAGCCTTTATTCATATGAAAAGTGAAGCCATAAAGCGTTTCTACTTCGGATGAATTGATCAGCCCATTATTTAGTAGAATTTCATTTTCTAAATCAAAAACAGAAACATTTCCTTGACCTGAATTATAGTTGTAGTAAGAAATATAAAGTTGGTGATCGTTTTTGGTCAGTGTAGAAGCATGGATACCAGTTTGTTCCACATCACCGTTCTGATCTATTCTTATCAATTCGGAAGGATCGTTTTCTGAATAATCCCCTCGCTTTACAACATATACATCTCCCTGATCATCACAAACAAGGTCTCCCGGATTATTTCCTACAACGAATGTGTCGGTTACTTGATGAGTAAAAAGGTCTATTTTAAATACTGTAGAATCAACATCAGGGAAACTAAGACCTCCAGAGTTGGATACAAACAGATCATTTCCATAAACCCCAAGCCCCTCAGGGTTCTGTCCAACTTGAATTCGATTTGTAATTATTAAGCTCGTCGTATCCAGAATATTAACATAACCATCATAGCTTGTAATGTATGCCTTACCTAGGTGGAAAGCAATCGATCTAGGTTGCTGGCCTTGACCATCATATTGTAGCTGAACTTGCTTTATACTTTTTAGAGATCGTTTATCTAAAACTTCTACAGTGCTCGATGCATTCACTACAATGTATAACTTACCACCATAAACATCCATGTCGTTGCCTGTGTCTCCCAGCGGTCTATTATTCGTAGAAAGAAAGATTTGATTGGTCACCTCATTGGATGAAAGATCGATCCAAGATAAGGATGCATTGTTTTGCTGAAATAAACCTTCATTTAGCACAAGAATTCCATTATTGTATTCACTGCTGTTCTGATTTTCTTCAATCTTCTCTTTCTTACAGCTGAGAATAGCTAAACATGATATGGTTATAATAAGACTATATTTCATACGATAGTTTTATAAAATAATTTCGACCAGGCATCACAAAATAATTGATGTGGAAATACTGTTTCGCCAATAGATTTCGAACTCCTGCTTGAACAGATAAAATGTTTTCTTTCTTAATCTCAAATGAGTAGCGACAGCTTGTATTGAGAATAAAATATGCCTCTAGAAGATTCGTTTGAATGTTTTCATTTAGTGCGTATCGCTCTCCAATATATAATGATGAAACTTGAATGTTGATGTCGTTTATGTCAAATTTGATGTTAGAAGAATTAGTGAATTTTGGTGTGTTAGCAATCTGATGGCCGAATGAAGGACTATTTCGATCTGACTGATCCTGAACGATCTGATATGTATTAGTAGATGAGAATGATATAGAACTCTTTCCGGAAATGTCGAATTCTAGATCTACAGTAATATCTTTCCCATAGCTGAGGACCTTCCCTACATTTTGAATGGACCAGACAAATAAGTTCTGCGTGGGAATTGAAACGATCTTGTTCTTTAGTCGATTATAGAAAATATTTCCTGATATTTTTCCCGATATCATATTCTTATCAAAAACCCAGAAGTAGCCAAGGTTTAATTGTTCACTCTCCTCAGGAGCCAATAGTGTATTACCAATCTGAGAATAATACAATTCGTTAAACGTTGGAGCTCTTGAGGAGCGCTTGAACCACAATGTCAACCTTGTTTTTGCTAATAACTTATCAGTAGTTGTAACTTGTACCTGAGGATTGAAACGATCATACTGATTGTCATGTGAAAGCTGAATATTCTGATCTTTTATGTGATGATGAAACAGCGTCAAGTTTGTCGAAAAATAGTCTAGATCGATATCCATTCCTATCATAGCGAAATTTGAAAGCCTTGATGGATTACCGAGATCTCTTGAACTATTCAAACTGCTTGATCTAAGGTCATTTCCAAATAAAAAGCTGAATATGTTCTTTTTTAGTTTACCATTGAAACCTGTATGAATTGAATTATTGAGGTAACTATTATCTATCTCACCTTCAAGGTTGAAGTATTCAGGATCAATATATCTAAGTTGGTGATTATTATATGTTGCGAAACTTCTCATTGAAAGCGACTTTCCGATGAATAAATGATCAACTCCTATCGATCTTTCTGATGTAAATAATTTTTCATTTGCATCACCATTATAGAGAATAATTGCACCAGGAAGCGATCGGTGTGAACGATCTAAACTTCCATATAATTTGACTCTTTGTGCATTACCATTTCTTGACCTCCATTTTTTGCCTCCACCAATAGCCAAGTTCATTTCATTCATATCATTATTAGCTCTTCTTCTAATCGAATCAGTTTCGTACGGTAAAGAGTATTGAAAATCACCGTTGTAATCTCTAATGTTCCCGGAAAAACTCAAAAACGCGCCTGGGTTGGCAATCTTAATGCTGCTATTAACTTCCTTACGACCAAAACTACCCATGGTAACTGAGCTTCTCAATGAGATAGGTTTTTGAGAAAATGTTTGTTCGAATGTTTCGATGATCACAACGCTTCCTTTCATTTTTGAGCTGACAGGAATAGAAATATCGCTGGATGGAGATATCCTTACTGCTGCACTCTCGAGATTGTTTATTTGGATCTTCCCAAAATCTATTTGACCTGATTGAGAATTATTCCTAGGGTAGCCGTTAACCAGAAACCCTGTATGAGTTGTACCCATACCTCTCATCGAGACAGTCTTCATACTTCCTATTCCTCCATAATCAGCTATGTTAGCTCCAGCGACATTTTTTAATAATACTCCAAGATCGATAGAAGCTAAGCTTAGGATTTCTTCACGATCAAACTTCGCCTGCTCATCAATCAATTTATGATGACCGATCACCGTTACACCTTCGAGTTTTGTTGTGTCATACTGAGCAAAAAGGAAAAATGGACAAAAGATCAGTGCGCAACAACCACAGAATTGATTGAAGCCTTGGAATAATAAACCAAGAGAATTAAACAAAAAATTGCGCACTGCCTTCATCATTTTAAGACTATCTAATGATTAGTTTTTCAGTGATGGTTCTTTCTCGATTGGTCACAAAGTATAGTCCTTTGGGTAATGATGAAATATCAATCTTACCTTGATTAATTGATCCTTTCAGAACTATTTGTCCTAGGTTTGAAAGTATTACATAATCATCTATCGAACCAGTAATCTGGATAGTTTGATTCGCTGGATTTGGATAGACTGTAAGAATCTCTTTTTCTTCTTCGTCTATTGCATTGACATATTCTGAATATTCAAGATTATCCATTGCAAAATATAAAGGAGTGTTGATTCCAAAACTTCCAACATCAGAAGAGTAGAAACGAAATGTGAGATACTTCGAACCATCTAGAGCGGATAAGTTAAATTGAGTCCAGTCTTTCAGGATATAATCCTGATTATTATCTGCAAACCTGAAATCGGCTAAATAGATCTCAGAAGAGTCGATAAGGTTATCCTGTTGATCCCAACCGTATAAAGTAACATAGAAATAATCTTCACCGTATGTTCCGTCTGGTTGACCATCCGCTCCATTTGGACTGCCAAATTGCTTTGCGAATTGATCTCCATCTCGCATTGAGATACCTGCATAAGTAGTATTAGTGATCATGACATCTCCTATAGCTGCACCAATTCCAGGGAAGATCAAGGTGTCTGAATTGTAATAGATCGCATAATTCTCAGAGTTATCAGCTCCTGAACCTGCGAAGGCACTATACTGATTGTCAAAACCTGGTGTTTGATCGTCTGTCATGTTAGAATAAGCAAATCCACCCCAGGAATACCCCCAACTTGTTGTTTCATACGAATTCTCAAAGATTACATCACCAGAAACGAATTGTCCTGTCATGTCCTCACCTGTGTAAAAGGTATCTGCTTGTGGTAAAGTCAGATCCTCAAAATCTACGATTGTTTGCGCTATAGTACTAGTTGTGGCAAGTAGCGCTCCTGCCAAGAATAACATTTTCTTCATTTTTTCTTATCGTTAAACATAAATTAAAAAAATGAAGACTACAGTAAGAGAATTAACTCTTGAAAGAATTATCACATGTCCATATCACCTGTGGAATGAATTGTTCATGAAATGATAAGTCCGACTTTAATCTGAAGTCTCCTTAAACGCGTTCGAGGCAAGTATTCTGACTTACTCCATATTCTTTTCACCTTCCCATCCATCGGGTGACGGACAGTGGCTTTTTTGAAAAGAACTTCAGAGCTTACAGCTGCAGATACAGCTCTTGATTTACACAAGATTCCTTTTTCAAATTGATCCGTTGATCAATTACCTAAAACGTGATGCGAAGTTAAGAATATTTTATGGAATTTGCTGAAAGACCTAATTTTGTTCATTTTTGCGAAAACATTCTATAAATGCGAATTCTCTATTTTTCATGGTTCCTGATGATGCTTTTAAGTTGTGAGACCTCTGGAGATAAAGTGCGTTTAACTGAACAGATGACATCTGAAGGGGATACGCTAAAAAATGATTATGCAGAGGCATTTCGCGTTATAGACTACGAAAACTTCACTCAGATTGATATCGTCGATCCCGCAACAAATGAAACGATCTACAGTTACGGAATTGGAGATTCCATAAGAAATGGGCTCGTTGATCTAGGGAAAAACATAGAAAGTATTGCGGCACTTTCTGCAACACATGTCGGTATGCTAAAAAGGCTTAATCTTGAAATTAAGATCAAAGGAGTGTCGAGTGCAAAATATCTATGTAATACTAAAAATGAGGAGGAAGATTGGATAGAATATGGTGATCTTGGCAATTCTGATCCAGAGTTGTTTATTGCCCATCGCCCCACCTTGATCATGTACTCTGGATTTAAATTAGATCATCCTGTTTTAACCAAAATTGAAAAGATCGGTATACCGACTTTTGTTAATTATGACTGGAAAGAAACGCATCCTTTGGGAAGAGCTGAATGGTTGAAAGTGTTCGGTATATTATGCGATGTACAAGATGAAGCGCAAGAAGTTTTTAACTCTATAAAGCGTAATTACCTCCAGCTGGTTAAACGAATCCAGAATGATACAACTTCACCGTCTGTTCTTGTTGGTACGTTATACGGTGATGTTTTTAATGTTCCTGCTGGAAACAGTTATATGTCAAAGATGTTATCTGATGCTAATGTGGACTACATTTACAATAAAACTCAGGGGACTGGAAGCCTCAACTTGTCTTTGGAAGAGGTGATTATAAAGAATCAGGAAACCGATTTTCTGATCAATATTGCTGCTTCTTCGAAAAAAGCAGTCAGTGAAATGAATGATAAATTTGAATTGTTAAATGCTTATCAAAATGATAAGATGTTTTCCTATTATGAAAATGTAAATTGTTTCTGGGAGAGATCAGCTGTTGCCCCTGAGGAAGTATTATATGATTTAATTCATATATTTCATTCAGACCTTTTTAGTGATTCAACATTGTATTTTTATAATCAGATCCAATAAATAAACAATTGCAAAACTCGAGATCATATATGTTAAGAACGGGAGTATTGATACTTCTCGTGATGTCATTTTTTGTTATTGATCTTACGTTGGGAAGTGTTCAACTTGGTCTCTCAGACGTGTTCGATGGTCTATTTGCTTACGATAAAAATCCTGAAGCTCAAATGGTACTTTCAAACTTCAGATTGCCAAGAGTTATAACAGCTTTTTTGGCAGGTGCAGGTTTATCTGTTGCGGGCCTTTTGATGCAAACGTTGTTTCAAAATCCATTGGCAGGACCATACGTTTTGGGTATTAATTCCGGAGCAAGCATGATGGTAGCAATAAGCACTATGCTTGGTTTCTCGGTAATCGGAAGCGATGTAGGGTTAGTCATGTCAGCATTGGTTGGAGCACTTGGTGCTGGATTGTTCATTTTGTTCTGTTCTATTTATGTGCGTAGCAAAATATCATTATTACTTATAGGAGTTATGTTCGGGAGCTTTGCGGGAGCTTTGGTAAATGTGATCCAGTCGTATAGTAATCCTGATGATCTTAAAGTTTTTATGCTTTGGAGCTTTGGTTCGCTTCAAAATGTAAGTAATGATCAGATCGGAATATTTACATTGATCGTGTTGCTAGGTATCCTGTTAACTGTTTTAGTTGTCAAGCCGTTAGATTTACTGGTCTTAGGAGAACATCAGGCATCAATTCTTGGAGTCAAGATCAAAAGGGTTAGACTCCTAATAATTTTTATTACGGCTATACTTGTTGGAACGATCACTGCATTTTGTGGACCTATCGCATTTGTTGGTTTGATCATTCCAAATATTGTGAAAATGCTGTACCACACAAATAATCATTTACAACTACTAATTGGCGTGGTTTTATGTGGTGGCTTCTTAGTTATCCTTTGTGATATAGTGATGCAGTTATTCATTGATACAATTCATCTTCCATTGAACGCGCTAACTGCAATTGTTGGTGCGCCAGTTGTTGTATGGATTATTATTCGTAGATTCTAATGATCGAATTAAAGAATATATCAGTTGGATTCAAAGAGGAATTATTTACCTCAAAAGAATTGGTTCTTTCTAAAGGATCAATGATCGTGTTGGTCGGCCCAAATGGATCAGGTAAAACCACTTTGTTTAATACTATTCTTGGTCAAGTGCAGCCTTTAGCGGGTCAGATAACAGTGAATGGGAGAGATATCAATTCTCTAAAAATTCACGATAGGTCATCTTTGATAGGGTTTGTTCCGTCTCGTTTTACTGGTGTTGATCATTTGTCTGTGAGAGAACTGATCGCAATGGGAAGGGCTCCTTACACCAATATGTTGAATCGACTTAAACCCGAAGATCATGAAATTATTGATCGGGTGATTCAAGAGTTAGAGCTCGAACATATTCAGTTTAAAAGTTCAACTGAGATCAGTGATGGAGAACGTCAGATCGCAATGATCGGAAAAGTTCTTGCCCAAAAAACGAGCGTCATTTTATTGGATGAACCCACAGCTTTTCTTGATTACTCTAATCGTAATAAAGTATTAAAGTTGTTAAAGGAATTGTCCGAAAGAGATGATAAATTGATCATAGTGTCTTCTCACGATATAGAGCTTTGTTTGAAGTATGCTGACAAAGTGTTAGCCATTAATAAGGATGAAAAACGTATGATGACTTTTGCGCCTCCGTACGATAATGAAAAGCTGATCGATCAAATATTTGAGTAGTTAATTATTAGATTCTTTAGGTCTTTTATTCTTTTCTGCACATCAAATTACTACTATCTTTGTTCAATCAGAGAATTGAAGATATATCATTATGAAATATAATTTAAGTGAGATCAATGCATTGATCAAGGATAGAAGAACTATTTATCCAGAGTTTTTCAGTGATCGAAAAGTTCATAAGGAGCAGATTGAATTATTACTCAATAACGCAATTTGGGCTCCTTCACATGGATTGACTCAACCGTGGCGATTCAAGGTTTTTATGGATGAAGGTAAAGATCGCTTAGGTGAATTCATGCGTGAACTTTATCTGAAAAAGATCCCTGAGGATCAACAGAAGTCGATCAAATTGAACAGAATGACTGATCGTCCTGCAAGAGCATCTGCAGTGATCGCTGTTTGTATGGAACGTCAGCCGGAAGAAAAGATTCCTGAGATTGAAGAAGTCGAAGCAGTAGCCTGTGCTATTCAAAATATGTACTTGACATGCACTGCCTATGGTTTGGGTGGTTTTTGGTCATCGCCAAAGCTGATTTATACTGAGGAAATGAATGAATTTTTGGATTTAGGTCCTAAAGATAAGTGTCTCGCATTATTTTATGTAGGATACCCAGAAGGAGAATGGCCAAAAGGTCAGCGTAAACCAATAGAATACGTTACAGAGTGGATTCAAAAGTAGAAAATATCGTTGACCTGGGATTGGTCAATTATGTTCGACATCCCTCAGACCCAAACTATGTTGTGTTTAGATTTGCGGATCCTCAACGAGCCAAAGATTTTGAGCAAACTTTGAAAGATCAGAAGATTTGGTTCGAAAAAGGAGAGGAGGACACCAAGAAAAGGACATATGCTTTGTTTGGGATTCATAAGAAACATTTTGATAAGGTACAGCGCATCAATTTCGAAGTTGAAGCAAGGAATAGGAACTTTTTGATTCGCAATAAAGTTTTTAGATATACGTTACTGCTCATATCCATTGGAGCCGTTGTGCTTGCTTTTGTTGGGTATTGTACACGGCCTACTTTGCCTGAGGCTTTGGAAAGAATCGAATTGAATGAATAATCACTGGAAACTGATCATATTAGTCCTTTTTACATTGATCTCAATCGATGTAAGTGCGCAATCGCGTCGATCTACAGAGAATTATTTTGGATTTCAATTCAAGCCATTGATCCCATTCGGATTGGTTGGAGATCGCCCTTTCGAAATGCAAGAGGCAAACTTCAGAACAACGGTCAGTCCTGCATTTGGATATAGTTATGGAGCAGCTGTCAGAGTAGGATTAACTGAGCTCCTTGCGCTTGAAACTGGAATAAATTATACGAAGCGAAACTTTAATCTTGAATATGAAGTAGCTGATTCCAATATTGCGGGGCAAGACAATTTCGGATTTGTGAATTTTGAAGTACCCGTTAATGCGTTAGTTTACATCAAGCTTGGTAGGCAGGCTTATATGAATACGAGTATAGGTGCTTCAGCCAATTACAACCCATCAAATATTAGAACAAGTTCGAATCCTGAAGGAGCCCATCTTTTCATATTTGAAGGTAGAAGATTTGCTTTTTTTGATTTTCACATCAATGCCAATGTAGGTTTTGAATATCGAACAAAAGAAAGCGGTATTTTCTACGCGGGCATCTCTGGAAGGATTCCCTTTAGACCTTTAATGCAAGTAGCCGCAGAATATAGTTACGACACCTATGATATTGTATCCTTTGGTTTGGTGGAAGGAGCTACTTTTTCTTTCGATCTGAAATACTTTTTTCACAATAATAAGCGAAAGAAGGGAGTACAGTTTAATGAAGGTCCAATTGAACAATAGCGCTAAGCAGTCGCCTTTTCAATAACATTCTTCACACTTACTATACCATCACTATCGATCTGTTCAAGAGTGATATCCTGCATTTTGTTTTCTAAAGCTGCATCATAAGGTCTTTTAACCTTTACGTAGTTTTGAGTGAAGCCATGCATCCAACCATCGTGATTTTCGCTTTCCCAAAGAACAGTCAAATTTTCACCAAGCTGTGACTCATAGAATGCTCTTTTCTTTTTATCCGAGAGAATATGCAGCATTTTGCTTCGATCTTTTCTGACGTGAACAGGAACAACGTCTTTCATCTTGTTCGCCGTCGTATTTGCTCGCTCAGAATAAGTGAAAACATGCAAGTATGAAATGTCCAGGTCCTTGAGGAAGTTATATGTTTTCATGAATTCTTCATCCGTCTCACCTGGGAAACCAACAATAACATCTACCCCAATACATGCATTTGGTGCTAATCTTTTTATTTGTTGAACTCGATCAGTATAAAGACTGCTTGTGTATTTTCGGCGCATTTTCTCTAAAAGAAGATCAGAGCCTGACTGCAATGGGATATGGAAGTGAGGAACAAACTTATCTGCGTTTTTTAAACAGAAGTCAATGATTTCATCACTCAATAAATTAGGTTCGATCGAAGAGATTCTAAATCGTTCTATACCGTCTACTTTATCCAACTTTTTGATGAGTTCAAAGAAGTTCTCGTCACTACCTTGTCCAAAATCTCCGATATTAACCCCTGTTAAAACGACCTCCTTGATCTTTGTTGCTGCAATTTCTTCAGCCTCTTCAACAGTTTTTTCAATTGAAGCATTTCGGCTCTTTCCACGAGCAAGCGGAATGGTACAGAACGTACAGAAATAATCGCAACCATCTTGTATCTTAAGAAAAGATCTTGTTCGATCACCGTAGGAATATGAAGGAACAAATTCTTTCACTTCTTTAATCTTGCCATAATTAGCGATAGCTTCATCTGAAGGTGACTCAAGGGACTCAATGTGATCAACGATATCGAATTTTTCATTTGCTCCGAGTACAATATTTACCCCTTGAATAGCCTTGATCTCTTCAGGTTTCAACTGAGCGTAACACCCAATGATCGCAATGAAGCTCTCTGGATTGATCTTTCTAGCTTTTTTAACCAGTTGACGACATTTTTTATCTGCATTCTCAGTTACAGAACATGTATTGATCACAAAAATGTCTGGAAAATCGTTGAATCCAACTTTCGAATAACCTGCATCTTCAAAATTTCGAGCAATTGTACTCGTTTCTGAAAAATTCAGCTTACAACCCAAGGTATAAAATGCCACTTTCTTGTACTGATTCATAATGCGGGTGCAAAATTAAGGAAAAGTGGTTAAAAGGTCATAAGATTTAATAACATTAGACAAATAGCTAACATAAAATAAGTCTATGAAAATATCCGTATTCTGATCTACAATAAATGATGTTTTCGATATTCAAGACTTGAGTCCTTAAATGAGTAGAGAGATTATTGTATATTTGCCTGAACAATTGAATGTATTGAAAAGCCACCAAATCATATCATTTATTTTCTTGTTGTCAATAAGCACTGGTTTTGCTCAAACTACCTGTGAGAAGGCATCTGATATGGTGTCAACAATAGAAAAGTTTCATTATAATGCAAAGCCAATTGACTCAGCATTTAGTGAGATGTTTTGCAAACTTCTTCTTGATAAGGTTGATCAGTATGGTTTATTTCTTACTAAAAAGGATGTTAAAGAGCTCAATTCGGCGAGTTACAATATATCCATTGATCTAGAAGAAAAGAAATGTGATTTTTATAATTTGTATTCGAATGTTTTAAAGGAGGGGATATCGAATGCAAAAAATTTATTGGCCAAAAGAAATAATGAGAGGTTTGTTCCAAATACGGGAGATTCGATAGTTATAGAACATGGGGCCTACTTTGTTAGTTCATCTGATCTTGAGAATAGATGGTCTAAATGGTTACAGTATCTTACAAACAAGAGACTCTATGGAATTGATTATTCAAGCTCGCAGATTGACTCTATTTACCAACAGGTCCTGGCATTGGAGCAATGTAGAATCGATAGTTATTTTATCAATAATGGCCTCGATGATAAAGTTAGTGAATGGTATTTATCTGCTTTGGCAAATACTTTCGATCCGCATACAACCTACTTTTCGAATAGTAAAAAAGAAAGTTTTGATGATCAACTAAGCGATGAAAATTATTCATTTGGTCTAGAACTAAACCGCACGGAAAGAGGAGAACTAAAAGTTGCATCAATAGTCCCTGGAGGAGCTGCATGGAAATCAAACAGTGTTAACGAAGGAGATATTTTGAATGCTGTTATAGTGAAAGAAGAAACTAAAGATTTCAGTTGCATAGGATACAGTGAAGCGGTAAACTTTCTCAACAGTGGTGATGTGAATTCAGCTCAATTTATTTTCCAAACACGACAAGGTGTTATAGACACTGTAAAACTCAATAAAACAAAGATTACTGTTCAGGAGAATATAGTTCAAAGTTTTATATTGAGTGATTCATCGAGAACTGTTGGTTATATCTACTTGCCCTCTTTTTACAGCAGTGGGAATAACCTTGGATTGAGCACGAATGGTTGTTCAGCGGATATCTCTCGTGAGATAATACGACTTAAAAAGGAAGGAATTGAGGCTTTAATAATTGATCTAAGAGGAAATGGAGGGGGGCATATGCTGGAAGCCATTAATTTGATTGGTATATTCATTAATTATGGGACATTAGGAATTATCGATAGTAAGGATGAGAAGTCGTCTTTAATTAAAGATATGAATCGCGGTTTGATCTATGATGGACCCATAACTGTGATGATTGATGAATACAGTGCATCAGCTTCTGAATTTTTTGCAGTGACTTTACAAGACTACAACAGAGCTGTGATCGTAGGGTCAACTTCATATGGTAAATCGACTGCTCAAAGCATTTTTCCCATAGAGGCTCACAAATATTTTTCTCCAGAATTAATGGAAGAAGAACCCGAAGGATATGTCAAAGTTACCGTAAGTCGATTCTATCGCGTCAATGGAGATACATATCAGCGTCAAGGTGTGATCCCAGATATAAAACTTCCTTCCTTCTACGATGAGGTTCAAATGGGTGAAAAAGTTGCTCCATCTTCATTGCCGCCGAACCAAATAGAACGTGAAACTTATTTTAGCACATATCATACTGTTCCAAGACAAAAACTTTTGGATAAGTTTGAGTTACGTTCCAGAAATAGTGAGTACTTCAGTCTAATGAAGAAGTTCTCAGGTGTCTATTCAGATTATAGAAAAGAGAACAAGTACGCTTTAGACCTCGAAGGAATTAATGAACGAGAAGATAAATATGTTGAAATGTTAGAAAGCTACTATGCATTTGAGACAAATAGCCCTTACGATGTAAATAACCCAGCTTATCTTTCTGGTTATTCAAATATGCATGACAGTGAAAAAGAAATCAACGCTTTGGTAATGAATGATATTGCTGAAGATCAAGAAATAATAGAAGCATATTTTGTCACATTAGACCTAATTAATTTTAAAAACAACGAATAATGGTAAGAGTAAAAAGTTTAGTACTAATAGTTACATTGACATTTGCATTTTCAAATGTCAGCTTATCTCAGGGAGGGGTTGAGCATATGAATGAATTAGGAGCAGCATTCGCCGATCTAAAAAAGGATACTTGGAAATACCTCAGAACTATAACAAAAGGTAAGAGTGCGAGGAAATCTGAGAAAAAGCGAGAAAAATTGCTGGAAGAGTATAGAACTCAGATTGCGCTTGTAGAATCTATTGAGCCTTATAATGGAGACGCTACCTTAAAGGATGCTACTTTGAAATACTTAGAATTATCTAACACCGTGTTACGTGAGGACTATGACAAAATTGTTGATATGGAGGCAGTAGCAGAAGAATCTTATGATGCAATGGAGGCCTATATTCTTGCGAACAAAAGAGCAAATAAAAAGCTAACAGCCGCTGGTGATGAACTTGAAGAAGCTGAGCAGGCCTTTGCTGAAAAGAACAATATTACTCTATTGGAAGCTGAGCAAGATCGGAAGTCAGAGAAGATCTCAAATGCAGCAGATATGTTGGATTATTATAATGAGGTTTATCTAATCTTTTTTAAAGTTTATAAACAAGAAGCATACGTCTTGGCTGCTCAGCAATCTAATGATATTACAGCTTTTGAACAAAATGTGAATGCATTGAAGATGGAAGCTGAAATGGCGTTAAAGAAGCTTGATACAATGAGGAGGTACGAAGGAAGTGGTGCTTTGATAATGGCGGCGAGAAAAGCTATGGAGTTTTATAAAGATGAGGCAGAGAATGAATTCCCAAAAGTGTCTGACTTCTATATAAAGAAAGACAATTTCGAAAAGGCGAAGGAGATCATGGACTCTAAAAAGAAAAAGGACCGTACTCAGGAAGATGTTGATAAATACAATGCTGCTGTTAAAGAATATAATAAAGCAGCGGGATCTATAAACGAGACGAATGAAGAAATGAATGATTCACGAAATGATATGTTGGATCAATGGAATAAATCTGTTGAAGACTTTTTTAAAGTTCATTCTTAATAGTTAATAACTTATTTGATCTAGTCCTGGTTTTTCTCGGTAAAGATAGACCAGGACTTTTTTATGATCTAATGAATAATTCATGTGAAACTTATGGAAAATAGATTGAGATAGCATCTTATTGTTAAATCTTGATCTTATGTTCAGAGTATTCATATTCGCATTATTTTGTATCACGCACCTTTCATCTCTTTCTCAAGGAAAAGGTAGTTTAAAAATCCAATGTGTCCACTACAAATCTAACGCTCCTCTTAGTGGACTTCTTGTGGAAATTTCTAGTGACAGCATAAATGATTCGGGTATAATTAATAGTAATGGTGAGGTCTTGTTTTCAGACCTTGATCCAGGAAATTATGAAATAGTGGTTTGTGATGTCGATCAACTGTCGAAGGCACGCATATTTATTCAATCTAAACAGCTATTGCAATATACGATGCCAATTGATACTGCAAATGCTACGCTAAGAGAGATACGTTCAGATCGATATGAAGTTTCCCCAAATGGTCAGCTCGAGGAAAAGAACAGTCAATCCGATGTTATTTTTGATCATCAACCAATACACCAATCTTTTACGATCAATCAGAGTAGCAACATTTCTTCTCAGAATTTGGAAGAGATATATATTATTGCTTATAAACAACCTTTGATCGATCTAGGTAGTAGTGCTCAGGTTAGAACCGTGACTAGAGAAGATATTCAGCAATTACCTCGGCGTTCTATTTCAAAAATTGCGACTACAGTTGGAGGTGTGAATGAAATAAATGAAGGAGAGTTAAGTATACGAGGCACGCGAGTTGATGCGAATATGTTTTTCATTGATGGTGTAAAAGTCAGAGGAGCAAGTCAGCTTCCAAAATCATACCTTGGAGAAGTTCAAGTGTTAACAGGAGGTATTCCGGCAAACTATGGAGATGTTCTTGGAGGAGTAATAAATGTTCGTTCACGCAATATTAATATGAGAGCCCTCCCCAGAACGAGTTATACGATTACTGATAAAAAAGAAGAACCTGAACCTTTTGCACCAGTTGTAAACTATGATCATTTTATCCCTATCTACGAAAATCAGTTTCTATCCCCAATGGATCATCCACACGCCACATTCGGTTTGGATGTTGACCAGGCAGCATGGTCATATGTTAAATCGATGGCACGAAAAGGGTTCCCTATTAAAAGGGACGCGGTCAAAATGGAAGAAATGATCAATGCATTTTCGTATCAAGAAATATCTGTTCCAGAGAAAGAATGGGCAAACGTTAAGATAGAACGTTCAGCGTGTTCATGGAATAAAGATCATGAACTTGTTTCTGTGCATCTTAAGGTGAGAGACTACCCAAAGGATAGAAAACGTAAACCTCACAACTTTGTTTTTTTGATCGATGTTTCTGGATCGATGAGTAGCATGGATAAACTTCCGTTGGTAGTTCAAGGATTGAAAGATCTGGTAAATAAATTACGTCCAGAAGATCGTATTTCAATAGTAACATATGCGAGTGGTACGGGAGTTCCTCTTCCTTCTACAACCTGTGAAAATAAAAGGAAAATATTTAAGGCTTTAGAAGACCTCAGTGCAGGAGGTAGTACTAATGGTATGGGAGGTGTTCAACAAGCATACCATCAAGCAGAGCTGTATTTTGATTCAACATATAACAATCGAATTATTTTAGCTACAGATGGAGATTTTAACGTTGGAGTAAATAGTATTGGTGGATTAGAGAAATATATAAGTACGAAAAGAGGTCAAGGTATATACCTAACAGCTCTTGGTTTTGGAATGGGTAATTATAAGAATAGTACCTTAGAAACTCTGGCGAAACGAGGAGATGGGAATCACTTTTATATTGAAACTAGATCTGAAATGGAATCAGTTTTTGCTGACCCAGGAAATTTGAACAATGCTTTGAGAGATGTAAAGCTGGATGTACAGTTTAATCCAAGATTGATTTCCGATTATCGACTAATAGGTTATGAGAATAGATTATTGAAACCCCAGGATTTTGAAGATGACACTAAAGATGGAGGGGAGCTCGGTTATGGTCATGAGGTTACTGCAGTATTTGAAATAGCTAAAGGCAAAGCGAGTAAAGTGGAGAGTCATTTTGTGAAAACACGTCCTGGTTTTGGTAAGCAAGAGTTAGCGTTTGTAAAGCTTCGTTATAAACCTTTAGAGCAAAATTCCAGTCTTGAAAAGCGTTACAGCCTTCCTTCAGATCAAGAAGTGAGATCAAACGAACTCTTGAATTTAGTAGTTGCTTTCGGACTTGAGTTACGTGATTCTGCTTTCAAAGGTGATCTATCTCATAAACTATTAGTTGAACTAGCTAAAGAGTATAACCCAAAGAATGATGAGGAAAAGGACCTTGTAGAGTTGATTGGCCTCGTTTCGCCTTGATTTTGCAAAATACGAACGTTTTATCTTTTTGTTGTAAAATATTTTCGTTGTTAACATATAGGTTCATAGCGAGTTATAAGTCTTTGATCGAAAACCAGCAAAAAAACTTTCAGAAAATGCTTGTGGGAATAAAAAAGCACTCTATCTTTGCAGCCCCGCAAACGAGTGGTGTTTAAACTGAAATAAAGAAATGATAAAGAAAAATTAAAAGTTTTCATTTTTTTGCTTGCGGAAAGAAAAAAGCTGTGTATCTTTGCAGCCCCGCAAACGAGCGGTTCGGAAGAAAACGAAAAAAAACTTTCATTTTTTTTCAAAAAGTATTTGCAGGTTAAAATTAATTACTAATTTTGCCCTCCCCAATCGAGCGAGATAGGGTTTAAAAATAGACATAAGAAGAGCCATTGAGTTGGTGTTTTATGACGATAAAGTTCTTTGAT
>DCYS01000003.1:77160-204083 GCA_002331485.1 Flavobacteriales bacterium UBA2104 | reverse complement strand
AAATTAACTGATTTCAAACTTAGGACACCTAAAAAACACTGCAACGTTTGCACTTTGAATGATAAATCAATCCCCCTTCAACCGATTCATCTTTCGTTCAGCTCCGAGATCAAGTAGACTAAAACTAATTACAATAACTGTTACTGCTGTTTTTATATAATCATCCACGTTTTCAGGTAGGATCTTTCGACTCTCCGTATGGGCGAAAAAGGGCATAAGTAAAGCGAAAGTCAAGCTAAAGACCAGCATTCTGTAAAACATGAAAACCACTCGTGAAAGCAAAACCTTGGCTCTTGTTTCATCTTTATCTTCAATGAATCCAGTGATCATTAATTTACAGAGAATAAATACGGTCAGAGCAACATATGAAATGATGTACCAGTAATCTTCAGTGATCATCATAACTTTCCAATTAGTGGTATAGGAGAAGCCTGGTGGAATGAAAGAATGAAAGATGTTCAGTAGCCATAATTGAAATAGGAAGACTAGGATTAAAGCAAGATACTTGAATTGCATGTCAGCCAGCGTTGTTTTAATGATCGCCATACCGCCAAAAAAACCAAAACCAAGGAAGATCTCTACGATCATTATGCTTAGAATGAAGCCAGGATTAAGATCAAATACCCAGATAGCAATTACAAAGGCTATATCGATCAAAAAGGTGATTAAGGTAAAAAGGCGTGTCATTAGCTTAAACCTTTAATCGCGCGCTGGCACTTACAGATTGATCAGCAAAATTGCCTTCCAGGAACTGATACCTTCCTGCTATGGCGATCATGGCGGCGTTGTCTGTACAATATTCAAACTTCGGGATGTGTGTCTTCCATCCGTGTTCTTCTCCCGTTTCTTTGAGTCTTTTGCGTAAGGCTGAGTTCGCAGAAACACCTCCGGCAATAGCTACTTCTTCAATATTGAAATGACGCATGGCCTTGACCAATTTGTCAAATAAGATGTCCATGATCGTTCCCTGAAGACTTGCACAGATATTCTTAATGTTATCCTTGACGAAGTTCGGATCTTTTCGATTGGCTTTTTCTAGTACCTGAAGAACATTCGTTTTTAATCCACTAAAGCTGTAGTCAAAACCTGGAACCTCAGGTTTGCTAAATGAAATAATATTAGGATCGCCTTCTTGAGCGTATTTATCGATGATCGGTCCACCTGGATAGGGGAGACCTAATAGTTTTGCTGTTTTGTCAAATGCCTCTCCAGCTGCATCATCTTTTGTGGTTCCAACAACTTCCATATCGTCATAATCATTTACAACGACTAATTGTGTATGTCCACCGGAAACAGTGAGACACATAAATGGGAAGTTCGGCTTTTCTCTTTCAGGATCATCAATAAAGTGAGCCAGTATATGACCTTTCATGTGATTGACCTCAACCATTGGAATTCCAAGACCTAAAGAAAACGACTTCGCAAAAGAAGTTCCTACGATCAGACTTCCCAAAAGCCCCGGACCTCTGGTAAAAGCAATAGCATCGATATCATTCTTTGAAATATTTGCCTTTTTTAACGCTTGATCGACTACAGGAACAATGTTCTGTTGATGCGCTCTTGAAGCAAGCTCGGGAACAACTCCTCCGTAGTCTTCATGTACACTTTGGCCCGCAATGAGATTACTTAAAATTGTTTCGTTTTTCAAAACAGCAGCGGAGGTATCATCACAAGATGATTCAATACCCAGTATGATGATGTCTTTATTGCTCAAGATTAAATATCTTTGTTAATAACCGATGACAAAATTACTTAAAATACTGCGGAATTTTCTTCTATTCTTAGTTGAGTATTCTTTGATCATTGTCATATTTCTGTCGTTTGCCATTCGTACCTCTTCATTCCAAACGTACGTTGGTGACAGAACGGTCAACTATTTTTCAAAAACCTTAGATCTTCCTTTACAGATAGGGAAAATTGATATTTCATTCTTTGATCGAGCCTACATCGATAAGGTGTTTATTCCGGATAAGGAAGGGGATACACTTCTTTATATCAGGGAGCTTTACGTTAATCTTGGCGATTATGACCTTAAAAAATTAAAGTTCGACATTGATGAAGTTAAGTTGACTGGTGCAAACGTTGAACTCAAAAAATACATAGGGAAAGATCATCTCAATTTTCAGTTTTTGGTGGATCACTTCAAATCTGATGAGCCGTCTGAAGAGACTGACTTTGAGATCAACCTCACTCAGCTTAATATTGAATCGAGTCGATTCTCTTTTAATGATCTGAATAAGAAAATGTTGGATTATGGGGTTGATTATAGTCATCTCGGATTGCGAAAAATAGCTTTAAAAGCTTCAAACATAAAGATCACACCGGAAAGCTATATTGCAGATATTAAGCGTCTTAAAGCTAAAGAGAGAAGTGGTTTTAAGATCAATGAAATGCTTGCTGCAGCTTCATTCGATTCTAAAGGAGTAAAACTGAGTAATACGAAGATCAAAACAAGTCGATCTGATATCGATCTACCTTCTTTTGAACTCAAGACTAAGGATCTTTCGGATTTCTCTTCTTTTGTGAATAAGGTCAGAATGAAAAGTAAATTGATCAATTCAAAGGTTTCATTAGCTGACGTTTCCCTGTTTGCTCCTCAATTGAAGGGAATGAACGACGTTGTGACGATCTCGTGCAATACGAATAATGTGATCAACGATCTATTGGTCAAAAACTTAAAGCTCAGGTATAAGGAGCGAACAGAGGTTCGAGGGGATTTTCGTTTGATCGACTTTTCAAATATTCTCTCCAAAGACCTTGATCAGCGTATAGCGACGATCGCTATTGACTCTCGCGAAATAGCTCAGCTCAAACTTCCAGAATCAGCTGGAATGGATTATCTCGATCTTCCAGAAAGTCTAAGAACATTAGATTATGTCAGATTGAATAAAATAGATATTAAAGGTAAGCTCCAAAATGTAGAGTTAAATGTTGAAACGATGACCACGAATCTTGGGGAGATCTACTGGCGTGTTCCTATGAAGATCAAGTCAGATTCAACATTTTCAAGAATTGAAGTTAAGCCTAAGGTTAAAGTCAATAAGTCATTGGTGTTTAATGACATAGAAGTTGATAGATTCTTAAACAATGATCAGCTTGGTAAGTTGGATGGGGGAATACAATTTACGCGTCTTTTATATGATAACAAAGTGCTAAGTGTTGAACACGTTCGAGGAACGTTCAATGATTTTAATTTAGCTAATTACCCTTACAGCTTCATTGTTCTGGACGATGTTTATTATGAACTGGATAATAGATCATATACACCTAAGAATGAAGTGAAAGGGAAGATCTATGTACGAGATGAGAATCTTGACCTAACGTTTGATGGTTTGGCAAGTGTAGGTAATGAATTGATCATGAATGCAAACCTCGATCTGGAATGTGCTCACTTAGAAGCGCTAAATCCGGCATTTAAGAATAGAGGAGATGTATATACTTCCCTGCGAATAGATGCGAAAGGGAAGGATTTCGAAACATTCAAGGGCGACTTGAATATTGATACATTATTTTATGCTGAAAATGGGAACGATTTTCATACAACGAATTTCAAAGGTACAATGGAACGATCAAAACGAGTTGATAAGTTGTATTTAGAATCTGACTGGCTAGATGCTGATGTGATGGGAAATATGGAGTTCGACCTGATCGCAAAAAATGTTGTAGCTGAATTGAATAAGATCTTTCCGGCGTTTGTCCCTGCTGAAGAGAAGTCTGTTGTTGATTCCAGTCATTTTGATTATAGCTTCAATATTAAGGATATCAATCCAATTCTTGATGTTGTATATCCATCACTTCATGTCGCAAAAAATACGCAGATCGATGGTCGATACGTTGGAAAGAATGGGGAGATGAGTATGAATATAGAAAGTGACTATGTTTCATACGATTCGACAAGAATCCAGAATATTTCTATCATACAGGATGTGTACAATCGAGAATTACTGGCACTCTACAGAGCAGATGCAATCTATTTTAACGATTCACTGACCTTTGAAGAAATACATTTCACAGGATTAACAGCGAAAGGCTTTATGGATTCTCAATTGATCTTCCACGATACCAAGGACAATCGCTCAAATCTTGAATGGTATACCCATTTATTCGATAAAGATGGATTTGACATTGATATTTTACCTTCTTATTTCACGGTGAATGGACATAAATGGCAATTAGAGGATAGAGCACATCTCAACTATACGGATAACTGTTTCTTCCTGGAGGATTTTAAGCTGGAGTATAACGATCAATATATTTCAGCAGAAGGACAAATGTCGAAGTATCCCTTTGATAAACTGTATTTAGATATTATGAATGTTGATCTGAAGGATATTGGGGTATTATTGGGTCAGGATTTTGATCTATCAGGGAAAGCAAATGCAGCGGGATCTATATCTACGCCGTTTACGGATTTCAAATTTGTCGGTGATGCTGTTCTGGAAGATTTATACGTAAACGAAACCGAATTAGGAAATGTAAGTTTTGGAGCAGATTACAATGCAAAACTGGATCGAGTTTCGATGTTTGGAGATATCATTTACAAGAAGAAACGAACGTTTGCATTTGATGGTAACTACTTATTGAATCCTAAATCAGAATCAGATCAAACCTTAGATTTCAATATGCTCATGAGAGGCACTGATATCAGTGTTGTAAGTGAGTTCCTCGATCCAGAGGTGGTTAGAACACTAGAAGGGAAACTCCAGGGTGATCTTTCATTGACAGGAACAGTAGCAGAGCCCTTGCTGAAAGGAAAAGTTGATATGAATGATGGTAAAGTTAATTTAGCGATTCTGGGAGCGGACATGTTCTTTAGTGGTGAGGTTGAATCGGTAAAAGACGGTTTTTATATTAACTCGATGCCGCTTGAAGATGAAGAAGGCAACGTAGGATTCATAACGGGGTCCTTATTCCACGATAATTTTGAAAACTTCTTCTTTGAGATCAATGCCAATTTAGAAGAGCATCCAACTAAGCGTATGCCGAATAATCCGGCCAAAGCACTTCCTGTGGATCGATTTCTTGTGATGGATACTGAATACTCGGAAGATGAACCATATCACGGAACAGCTTATATAAATGGTATCGCGAATATTTCGGGGTATGCCGACAATCTTTCAATTGATGTTTCAGCTACAACTAAAAAAGGAACTGCGATCTTCTTTCCAATGTACGGACCAACTACAATAGAAGAGGAAGGCTTTATTTCATTCAAAACTTCAGAAGATGAAACTGAGCAAGAGAAAAAGGTCGATCTTACTGGAGTTGATTTCAATTTTGATTTTAATGTTACCAATGATGCGCAGGTCAAACTAATTTTTGATGAGAATATTGGTGATGAAATAACAGCCCGTGGAACCGGGGATCTTAACATGGGTGTGGACCAATATGGAGAATTGACGCTTAAAGGAACTTACACAGTTGTCGATGGTATGTACAATTTTGCAATGGGACCATACAAGCAGAATTTCGTGATCGAAGAAGGAGGAACGGTTCAATGGACGGGAGATCCTTACGAGGCAGTACTCGATATCAATACCTATTATGAAACACAGGCAAATTTGGCTATCGTTATGCCAGATGTAGTAGAGAACAGCTCGGCAGACAATGAATTGATCAAATCTTACCTTTATTTGGATGGAAACATGATGAGTCCTGAGATCTCATTTGACCTGGAAGCACCAAACGCGTCAGAATCAGGCAAAGCTGTTATTTCTCGTATCAGAAGCGATCAGGATGAGTTAAATAAGCAATTCTTCTCGATCCTGGTATCGCGTAGTTTCTTGCCGTTAGCAGGACAAGAGTCGGGCGCAGGTAGTAGTGGAGGTGCACTTCTGGATCTTGCATCTACTCAGATCAACTCACTCTTGAACAAGGTAAGTCAGAATTATCAAATGAATGTCAATCTCGAAAATGACAATCTGCTTGGAGGAGTAACTGGACAATTTGGATTGTCAAAGAACTTTTTAAATGATCGACTTCAGGTTTCTGGTTCTGTTGGTGTTGGTTCTATACGAGATGAAACCGAACAAAGCACTGGTGCACCGGGTCATAACACGATCATTGGAGATGTCGAAGTGGAGTATTTACTGAATGAAGATGGAACATTCCGAGTAAGTGCCTTTAATGAATCGAATAATAATACTGTAATTCAAAACAATACACAGGGACAATTTACCCAGGGTGTTGGTGTTAGTTATAAAGAAGATTTTCATACCTTAGAGGACTTCAAATTATTTCAATTTTTTGCGAATTTGTTCAGAAAGAAAGAGAAGAAAAAAGATCTTCCGAGGGATGAGGACAAACGAGTGCCAATTCCAGCTGAATATTTGGAGGAAAACGCAGTAAAAGAAGAAGAATGAAAAAAGTATTAGTAGCAAATAGAGGAGAGATAGCGAGAAGAGTAATTCGAACGTTGAATCGAATGAATATAAAGTCTGTGGCGGTTTATTCTGAAGCAGATAAAGATGCACCTTTTGTACATGAAGCTCATGAAGCTGTGCACATTGGACCTGCACCTTCTGCAGAGAGTTATTTAGTTCAGGATAAGATTATCAAAGCTGCTAAAGACCTGGGAGTTGATGGTATTCACCCTGGATATGGATTTTTATCTGAAAATGCCTCTTTTGCCGAGCGATTAAAGAAAGAAGGGATCACGTTGATCGGTCCATCTGCTGATGCGATGAAAGTAATGGGTGATAAACTCAGTGCGAAGCAACGTGTGAAGGAATATGATGTTCCTTTGGTTCCAGGTATTGATGAAGCGGTTAAAGATGTTGAGAAAGCAACTGAAATCGCTAAACAGATCGGGTTTCCTGTTTTGATAAAAGCTTCCGCTGGTGGTGGAGGAAAGGGAATGCGACTTGTTGAAAGAGTGGAAGATATGCAAGAGCAAATGCAACTTGCTCAATCAGAAGCGCGCTCTTCTTTTGGAGATGATGCAGTATTCGTTGAGAAGTTCGTAACAAAACCACGTCATATTGAGATCCAGGTATTTGCTGATAATCATGGAAATGTTATTCATTTGCACGAAAGAGAGTGTAGTATCCAGCGTCGTCACCAGAAAGTGATTGAAGAAGCCCCTAGTGCTGTATTGACCCCTGAATTACGTCATAAAATGGGCGAATCAGCGTGTAATGTAGCAAAAGCATGTAATTATTCAGGAGCGGGTACTGTGGAATTCCTTTTAGATGCTGACCATAACTTTTATTTTCTTGAAATGAATACACGTCTGCAGGTTGAACATCCTGTAACGGAGGAAATAACAGGATTGGATCTTGTTGAATGGCAAGTTCGTGTAGCGAGAGGAGAAAAATTACCGATCAGTCAGGAAGAAGTGCAATTGAACGGTCACGCGATGGAAGTTCGAGTATATGCAGAAGATGCGTTGAATAACTTCACACCGGATATTGGAACTTTGCAGCGTTATCAAAAGCCTGTAGCAGATTATATTCGAATTGACGATGCGTTTGAAGAAGGTATGGAGATCCCTATTTATTATGATCCAATGATCGCTAAGCTAGTGACATGGGGTAGAAATAGAGAAGAGGCGATCGATCGAATGATCAAAGCTATAGATCACTATGAGATCTCTGGATTGCGTACAACATTGGATTTTGGGAAATACGTGATGAAACATCCAGCTTTCAGAAGCGGTGATTTTGATACTAATTTCATCAAACACTATTTTGAAGATCCGAAAGTGATGAATGAAGCTCAAGAAGGTGAGAAGAGAGCATTAGCTGCTTCTATTGATAAGATCTGGGACGGTATCATCGAGCGTAAGAATGAAGAATACGCTTCAAAGCAGATCGATTAAAGGAAATAGAATAGAGGTGTGTTCCAAAAGTCGGACTCAACGATTATATTTGCACCCAAAATTTAAGTAAACATGGCATTGAAGTGTGGTATTGTTGGATTGCCTAACGTTGGTAAATCAACACTTTTTAATTGTTTGTCTAATGCAAAGGCACAATCAGCAAACTTTCCATTTTGTACAATAGAACCGAATGTAGGTACTATTGCTGTTCCTGATCCAAGATTGGAGAAGCTTGAGGAGTTGGTAAATCCTGAAAAGGTGATACCGACAACAATGGAGATCGTTGATATTGCTGGATTGGTAAAGGGTGCCTCAAAAGGTGAAGGTCTCGGAAACCAATTCCTTGCAAACATTAGAGAAACTGATGCCATTATTCACGTATTGCGTTGTTTTGATGATGGAAATGTAGTTCATGTTGACGGTTCTGTTGATCCAATCAGAGATAAAGAAGTTATTGACTTCGAATTACAATTGAAGGATCTTGAAACAGTAGAAAAAAGAATTAAATCACTAGAACGTACAGTAAAATCAGGTGACAAAGACGCTAAAAAAGCCTTTGATCTTGCTCAACGTATTAAAACGCACCTTGAAGAAGGAAACTCTGTTCGATCACTTGACTTTGATGAAGCAGATGTTCCATTCGTAAAGGAATTCCAGCTGATCACTTCTAAGCCGGTTATGTATTTGTGTAATGTTGACGAAGCTTCCGTAAAATCTGGAAACGAGTATGTTGAAAAGGTTAAGGAAGCAGTAAAAGATGAAGAAGCTGAAGTACTGGTCATCGGTGCTCAGATAGAGGCTGATATTAATGAACTGGATACTTATGAAGAGCGTCAAATGTTCTTGGAAGAACTTGGGTTAGAAGAACCAGGTGTTCATCGTTTGATCCGTTCTGCATACAAATTACTTGATCTTGACACTTATTTTACGGCAGGAGAGAAGGAAGTGAGAGCCTGGACAGTGAAAAAAGGATCAACTGCACCACAAGCTGCTGGAGTTATCCATACGGACTTCGAGAAAGGATTTATTCGAGCAGAAGTAATGAAATATGAGGATTTCACTGAGTTCGGATCAGAAGCAGCCGTAAAAGAAGCTGGTAAATTTAAGATCGAAGGAAAAGAGTATATCGTTCAGGATGGGGATATCATGCATTTCCGCTTCAACGTATAGTTGATGGAGTCTTTAATTTTTCTGACTCACGTGTTTATCAAGTAGCTTTTTGAATTCTTCAGTTCCTCTGAGGTTCTCAAAGTGTGTTTCTTTTTCTAATTCATCGCTAAGTGAGTCTGACAACTGTATGGCTTTCTTAATATCTTTGATTGCTTCTTTCTTTTTATTCAATCTGGCAGATGCACAGGCTCGCTGCCAATAAGCAAGTGAATAAGAGTCGTCTTTCTCGATCGCTGTATTTGAAAGGTTGAGAGCCCATCTCACTTCATTGATCTCTAACAGAGCATCAGCTTTGTAGGTCATTGCTTCTATATCTTCAGGATTGATCTGAAGGATCTCATCATAGACCGTGATTTTGTCTTCTTCACTTTTCTCAAGTCCAGCTCTCATCCATAACGAATGTATTGTATTCGTACTCGTGATCTTTTCCTGGTTGTCGATAATGACCTTCGAGCGTTCCTTCATTTTGTTCTCAACAGCATTGAGTCGCTCTTCGTAAGCCATAGTAAGGTCATGAAGCTTTTTCTCGGTCGAATCCTTGAGGCTTTTTTTGATGTCGTTCAGTGACTTCCAACCCAGTAAAACAAGCAGGGATGCAGCCGCAGTAATGATATAGAAAATGTTATTGGTCGTGTTCGTCGTATATTCGATCGCACGATCTGCAGACTTTAATTGTGTCTCCGCCAGTTGCTTGTTAATATCAGCTTTCATTTGTTGTTGATCCTGACGAACGCTTTTCAATTCATCCAGCACGTAACGCTCCATTAGTGGTTGACCAAACAGTTCTCTCGTTGAATCGGATTGCTGAGCAATAACACTGTTTAAAAGCAAGATAGAAACTAATAAAACCAATAAATTTCTCATTGTAAACTATTTTATCTTTTCAAATTGGCCGCGAAAGTACAATGAACATTTTGAATGCAAAAAGCATTTGGCAGATAAAATAAGACGATTATAGTAGCTTAGACAGTACTTCACTGATCTCTTGTGACTTAGTTAATGTCATCATATGAGATCCGTTTTGAATTACCGTAGGATCAACTACGTTTCGAATTGGGATCGTGTGATCTTTAGTCCCATGAATATGAATAATATCAGCAGAAGTTTCTGTTCTGTTCCAATTGACGATCAATGCAATCGTTCTTTCGAAGTAGAGAGGAGGTTTACTCGAGAGCATATCAATGAACGTCGCTTCGTATTTGTCACGATCTGGCTCTACGATAGGTTGAAGGAATAAAGCTCCTTTCTTTAAGAGAGCAGGAGGGATCCAATCATAAATGGGAACAACCTTTTGAAACTTATAGCGAGCAGGCAATTCTTTCCTGTTCTTTGCACTTGAGATAATTATGGTTTTATCTGGTTTTAGCTGATGAGAGATCTCTGTAGCTATCATCCCACCTAAGGAAACTCCAATGAGATAAAAGCTTCGAGTGGTATCTACCTCCTTGGCAATCCGACTAGCAAACTGCCTCATATTTTCATGTTCTCTGGGAGTAGAATAAGCAAGACAAATTGGATTGTAACGTGTTGTATCCAAATCAATGTCAGCAAATAATCTACAGTCAGCACCTTGTCCAGGTAAAAGGTAAACATCTGTTTTCTCCTGACTCCAGCCTTTAACAAAGCATATTAGAAATGATATGATTAAAAATCTAAACATAAAAAAAGCCTCATCAGTTATACTAACGAGGCTTTTCTAAAAATATGATACGAATTATGAATTAACTATTTCATCATAATAAGTTTGCCATTGCTCATTATCTTCAAAGTATGGAGCACCAAGATTCATAAACTCTTTAGCTCTGTCATTTTGACGAGATTCTTTAAGTACTTTTGCTGATTCATACAGTCCAATCATCATAAGTTTCTTATCGGCTTCACCCCATGAAGTTGGATCAGAGTTCTCTAAAAGCTCTTGACCTTCCTTCCATTTCATTCGAGCAGTTGCTTTGTCAGTATTTCTGTAACGACAAACACCTTCAAGGAATTTAGCCTGAGGGTAGTCACGTCCAAACTTATATAGACGCATCACCCAACCAAATGCTCTACGGTATTCATCATTGCCAAATTCATTTTGGATTAGCTCAAGCAAGTTCATTTTTATTTCATTAATAAACTCAGCATATTTCTCCTGGACTTCACCAGTTTCATCTTTCTTGAGCATTTTACCGATGGCAGTTAACGCGTCTTTAAATGCATTGTCATACTCTTCGTCACGATCACCAATGAATGAAATCTTATAAAGCCCATAGGCTAAATAATAGTAGGGAACTGCGTCATCTTCAGTACTACCTTTCATGGTGTAGCGCTCAGCTTTCTTGATCAACTGTTCCCAGTCACCGTCTGCTTTAATGATCAGAAGGTCTTGATAATCGCCTTGTGCATAAAATGTCGTCGCTATGAATACTGTAAAGAATAGAGTGAGTAATTTTTTCATTGCTATTGTATTTTTTTTCTTCAATTTGTTCAAGAACTATGCCTAAATATAGCGTTAACAAAGTTTTAACACCTTGGCTATTCTCGAAGAACATTGACGTAAAAATAAAGAATTTCCGCTGAAGCAAAGTGAGATCAGCCGGATTTTTCATCTTCAAGGAGGTAACTCCATGGTTTCAATTGAGGGTAGTGGTCAACAATAACTTTCAATATAGCTAATATCGGAACGGTGAGGATCAATCCGATCAAACCAGATATGCTTCCCAGAATTACGATGCTTAAAAGAATGATAAGTGGATTAATATTCACACTGTTACCCATAATTCTAGGTGTGATAAAGTTTCCTTCAGCAAACTGAACAACTACGAATATTCCCAAAACTCCAAAAGTATACCAGATGGAATCTTTTGTGAGTAAAGCGATCGTCATTGGGATCAACGCACTGATCACAACCCCGATGTAAGGAATTGGTGTTAAAAGTGCAGTAAGGATACCAAGGAAAAAAGCGTATTTAATTCCAAGGAAGAAAAGCCCAAGTGTTGTCAGTACACCAATGGTAAGCATAACAAGCATAAGTCCTCTGAGATAATGGAATAGGCTCATCTTAACTTCATCAATGATCTTTTTACCTTCTTCTTTATCTTTTCCTTTACGTTGAAATTCAATGACAAAACGGTACACATTGTCTCGGTATAAAAGCATAAAGAATATGTAAATTGGACAAGTGATCAGAAATACAAAGGTGTTTTTAAGTCCATTAAATCCCCCTTCAATAAAAGAGATAATACCACCTTTTAGAGCCTTCACATTTTCCTGAATCGTGTCTGAATGATCCTTTATGTATTCTCGAATGGCTTCTGAAGAGAATTCGAAATTTGAGATATTCAGAAAGTCACTGTTCGATTTCATCAATTCAGGGAGCTCTTTAACGATCTCCTGACTTTGTATAATGATAATCAGAATGACTCCCGCGATCAATAGAGTGACTAAAAGCACTGTAAAAAAGACGGACAGAGCGTTCTTGAGTCCGATGCGTTGCCAGAAATTTACGATTGGTAACAAGATCAAGGAAACCAGTCCAGAGAAGAGGATCGGCATTAAAATATTGCTAAAAAAATAGAGCGCAAGAACAATTACAACCAATATAAAAAGGCTTTTCGCTGTTCTGTCTAATGCTGTTGATCCTCCGTTCATCTTCTTTATTTTGCACTATCGATCAATAGATCAAGTATGCTAATTGCTGCTTTCGAGATCTTCGTTCCAGGTCCGAAAATACCAAATACTCCTGCTTCATACAGGAAGTCGTAGTCCTGTTGAGGAATAACTCCTCCTGCAACGACCATAATATCTCCTCGACCAAGTTCTTCTAGTTCAGCAATGATCTGTGGAACAAGTGTTTTGTGTCCAGCTGCCAGGGAAGAAACACCAACAACATGAACATCATTCTCTACAGCTTGCTTTGCCGCTTCTTTTGGTGTTTGAAACAATGGTCCAATATCTACATCAAAGCCAATGTCAGCAAATGAAGTAGCTATCACTTTGGCACCTCGGTCATGACCATCTTGTCCCATTTTCGCAACCATTATTCGAGGTCTTCGACCTTCTATTTCTGAAAATTCGTCAGCTTTTTGTTTCGCTGTCTCAAAGTCTGCATCTTTCATAGATTCACTTGAATATACACCGCTTATTGATCGTATCTTAGCCTCATAGCGTCCAAAGCTTTTCTCCATTGCATCTGAGATCTCTCCAAGACTAGCTCTATTTCTTGCACATTCTACTGCGTGCTCCAGAAGATTACCATTTCCAGATCTCGCGACTTCTTCAAGTTTTTGTAGAGATGCGTTCACTTTTGCATCATCTCTTTCCGTTCTCAGTTTTTCCAATCTTCGAAGTTGAGACTCCCTTACTTTGGTATTATCAACTTCTAGTATGTCTATAGGATCTTCTTTGTCAAGCTTATATCGATTAACACCGACTAAGATCTCTTTACCTGCGTCTAATCGAGCCTGTTTTCTTGCTGCAGCCTCTTCAATTCTCATTTTCGGAACTCCTGTCTCGATCGCTTTGGCCATTCCTCCAAGTTCCTCTACTTCTTGTATTAGATCCCAGGCTTTATCAACTAATTCAGAAGTTAATTTTTCAACGTAGTAACTACCTCCCCATGGATCGATGAAATCCGTTATTCCAGTCTCTTCCTGTAAGTAGATCTGCGTATTTCTGGCGATTCTAGCAGAAAAGTCAGTTGGTAAGGCAATTGCTTCATCAAGTGCATTCGTATGTAATGACTGTGTACCTCCGAAAACGGCACCCATCGCCTCAATACAAGTTCTTGCTACATTGTTGAAAGGATCTTGTTCGGTTAAACTCCATCCGGAAGTTTGACAATGTGTTCTTAAAGCTAAAGATTTCGGATTTTCGGGATCAAATTGTTTAACGATCTTTGACCATAAGAGTCTACCTGCTCTCATTTTCGCGATCTCCATGAATTGATTCATTCCAATTCCCCAGAAAAAGCTCAACCGTGGTGCAAATTCATCAATTTTAAGTCCTGCCTTGATTCCGGCACGAATATACTCTAAACCGTCTGCTAAAGTATATGCCAATTCAATTGCAGCAGTTGCACCAGCCTCTTGCATATGATATCCGGAAATGGATATAGAATTGAATCGAGGCATGTGGTTCGAAGTGTATTCGAAAATATCCGAGATGATCTTCATAGAAGGAAGAGGAGGGTAGATGTAAGTGTTCCGCACCATGAATTCCTTCAGAATATCATTCTGGATCGTTCCTGATAGGTCTTTTTTGTCAACACCTTGTTCTTCGGCTGCAACAATATAAAAAGCCATGATCGGGATCACAGCTCCGTTCATCGTCATAGAAACCGACATCTTATCCAAAGGAATATCATCAAAAAGGACTTTCATGTCAAGGATAGAGTCAATAGCTACTCCAGCTTTTCCTACATCACCAACAACTCTTTCGTGGTCAGAATCATATCCTCTGTGTGTAGCAAGATCAAAGGCTACGGATAACCCCTTTTGACCTGCCTTTAAATTTCGTTTATAAAATGCATTTGATTCTTCTGCGGTAGAGAATCCTGCATATTGTCTGATCGTCCACGGTCTGGCAGTATACATTGTTGTATATGGTCCTCTTAAGTAAGGAGGAATTCCAGAAACGAACTTCTTCTGTTTTAGATTTGAAATATCATTGTGCTGATAAAAAGATTGAAGTGTGATCTTCTCTGCAGTTTCCATCGTCTCAGTTGAAGATCCTTCAGCTGATCTTTCATTCGACACTCTCGATCGTTTTGTAAAATCTACTTTTTCCATTACGCTTCAACTTTTACGATGTTTTCAAGAATCAATGCCTCACCGAATGGGGTATTTGGTAATTCTCCCCATTGATCAACCGGATCTTCATTATTGAAGTACTTGTTTACTCCAATATGGGTAAATTCCTTTGATTCAATAAGTTCTATTCTTTTTGATCTAGTCTTTTTAATTTGCTCATTGTATGAATTTCGATCTCCAGCTTCTAGAAGTTGGAATAGTTCCCAGGCATGATCAGCAACCTTTTCTGTTAAGTTCTCGATACTATATGAACCACCGCTCGGGTCAATGACTTTATCCATGTATGATTCTTCCTTGAGCAACAAACCAATGTTCGTGGCAAGGCGTTGGGTTTTTTCCAGCTTAGGGTTATTCGCGTACCAATTGTAAGGCAAAACAGTCAATTCGTCAACACCTCCAATAACTGCAGATAGTGCTTCTGTGGTTTGCCTTAAAAGATTTGTATGTGGATCATTCAGCGATTTATTTACAAATCCGGTTTGGGCTTCGATATAAGCTTTTCCCATCGATTTATCATCAGAATAACCCTGAACAACACTATACCATAAGCTTCGAAGCGCACGAACCTTTGCTATTTCAAAAAAGTAATTACCTCCAATTCCCAATTTGAACTTGATCTGTTTAACTGCTTTTTCAACTGGTAATCCCTGCGAAATGAGCTTGTACAACTGTTCATGTCCTAAATGTAAGCACCATGCGATCTCTTGAGCAACATTTCCTCCGTACATCTGAACGTTGGCTCCATCTATCGTAATACTGTTCCCCACGTCAAGAAGAAGTTTTGAAGTCTCAAGTGAAGTTTCTAATGAAATTTTGTGATCTGTCGACCCGAAATTGTTCTCAAGCCATGTTTGCTGATCAGCGGTATGGTATACAAATGTTGTAATGATATATTCGAAACCAATTCCTTTAACTGCGAGATCACAATCCTCGGCGGAAAAATTGTTTAGGTCTATTCGAAGACCGTCTGCACCATTCATTAAATGATGTAGTGCCAGTTTATTTGTCGTTTCTGCTGTGGATGCAGGAATAGCAACCTTATTGACCCAGTTATTATTATTCGTGCTTTTACCACGTAAATAGGGTGGGGTATTAGGTATTCCTTTATTGTCAGCATCTCCTTTCGAAAATGCATAAGCCTTATAGGATATGTTTTCGATCGGATGATCATATTCCAGAACATCTTCTGGTTTCTTGCCTTTAAGGTCTTTAACAACCTTTTCCATCCATTCAGAGGGCTCTGTACCCGAGAAATCACTGTAAAAATCACTCATCACAAGGAATTAATCTGTTTGTTCAAAAGTAGCAATTTATTTGTGATAGGTATCCTTATTTCATCGACTCAATTCACCTTTCAACATAAAAAAATCCTCGACCAAAACTGATCGAGGATAACAACTTGAACTATGAGTACCTAATTTACTCAGCTATTGCATGAGTGCTTTCTTCTTGCTGTGCAAGTGTCCAATCATCTGTTGATGTAGATTGGATCCAAGTTTTTCCACGTTTTTTATATACCTGTATGGATACGCCAAACTCTTCTTCAAAATGTTTTTCGAGATTACTGGTTTTTGTATTTCCATGTATGCTTATTGGTTTCATTGATCCTTCTTTTCGAATATCTTTCAACCTGAATGCATCATCATAGATAGCAGACTTAGGGCTAGCCTGACCTACATCATGATGTTTTTCAAAGAATTCTATTTTCAGATTTGGAAATTTATTATTGAATTGATCCTTAATATCCTTTAAGGTCATGAAATCGTTATCTATTTCTATCGTCGTACTCATGTTTAATCATTTTATGTTTAGAACAAAATTAGGTTGAGATTGTCGAATAAAACAAGAAGGATATCAAGAATAAAGATGATATTTATCATAAATTGAGAAATATGAGAAACGTAATTATTTTCAGTACAGCGATATGTGCAATTAGTCTTGTTGGATGTCAGGTCCGTCCTGAAATAGGGGAGGTTAATAGTACAAAGAATTCGGAAAAATTAGAGTCTACTACTTATGAACCTGAAAATAAGCAGCAGAAATCCTATGACTTGAGTTACTTTGGTGGAGAAGCGGAAGTTTCAACTTACAGCTTGAAAAGAGCTCGTTATAATGACGTTCACCCAGGTGAAGCGGTCCTGATATTTGTAACAGAACCATTTTTATCTGATGAACAAGTTAAGCTCGAACGTGGAAGTTCAGAACAAAAGACTTCAATTTTGAAATTGAACAAGATAGAGCGTTTTACCACAGGAGTTTATGATTACAGTATGTATACATCTGTTTTCACACCGATTGAGAAGTTCAAACCAGAACATCCACTTAAAGTTACTTTCTCATCACAAGATTGGTGTGGTCAGGCTTTTGCTCAAATAAATAATTCAAATGGCTATGAATATCAGCACAATTCTTACTTCCAGGCTGAGGGGGATACCTCTTATCATTTGGAATACACCTTTGTAGAAGATAATTTATTTAATCTTGCCCGAATTGATGATCAGATGCTACCTGTAGATGAATTTCAGATCTTACCATCTCAATCTTATGTAAGAACTGCGCATATTGAATACAAGCCTTACGAAGCGATTGGAAGTAAAAGTATTAATGATACTTCGCTCATTTACAACTACGAGATTCCTGAATTGAAAAGAAGTGTAAGAGTGTTTATGGACCCACAGGATCATAATAAGATATTGAAATGGACCGAGACATATCCAACCGTCTTCGATGGAAAGCTAAGGACCTCTGAATACAATCTTAAAGAATCAAGAAAAATTCCTTATTGGCGTCTAAACTCTCGATCAGATGAGATTCGGCGTGAAAATTTGAGGATAGAAACTACTTTTTCAGAGTAGGTATAAAGCTTAAAATATACTAAAAAATTATGAAAAACGCTTGATTTTGGCTATCTTGCAAAAAACCTGAATATTAAATTCAGTTTACAATTAATTAAAATTAAATATCCTATGGGAAGACCTCCAACAAAACCAGCAAAATTAAAAGATGGTTTTTATATAGAAGTAAGAAATGAAGGTTCGAAAGCTAACGGTATCAAGATCAGAAGAGATACTAAAGAAGAAATGATGATGGCCGTTGAGGATTACAGTCGAATTAAGGATGTTAATATCCTCGGTGAGCTTAAGAACGATAAATGGGTTGACAAGAAAGAGAAGAAGAAAAAACTTAAAAAATAACCCAAGATTTAGAAAAATTAAAGTCCTTCGAACTGAAGGGCTTTTTTTATGTTTGTAAGATATGGGAAAAGCAAAACCTTTTATTCCGTGGATCATTCTATTTGCCCTACTATTAGGTAGTATTCCAGTGATCTTAAGCTATAAAGGAGTTACGGTTGCCAAGACCATAGGAGTCTTAGTGGTTGTGTCTATTATTGCAGCATTGTGGATCTGGAGAATCAACACAAGGAGAAAGTCTGATCGCAATGAGCGTGTTAAACTTACAACAAATGATCGTTTCTGGTTGAAAGACCATATACCTTTTTATAATGGCTTGAGTAATGAGGATAAAAAGATCTTTGAAGATCGAATAGGGATTTTTTTGGCAGATATCACTATAACCGAGATAGGAGAGGAGGTAGCGAATAAATCAACCTGTCTTTATGTTGCTTGTAGTGCAGTGATAGCGTATTGGGGATTGCCATATTGGAATTATGGAGTGTTGAGAGAAGTTTTGGTTTACCCTTCAAATTTTGATCCATCGAATGAATTAAACAAGTTAGGTATCGTTGAAGGTAAAGTTCACCATGGAGGATTGATGAATAATACAATGATCTTGTCGCTTCCTGCTTTAGAGAAAGGATTTCAGATCGACAATGATAAAAAGAATGTTGGGGTTCATGAATTCGCTCATCTATTGGACAAATCAGATGGATCTATTGATGGTATGCCACCATTGATGGGAGAGGAGGATCGAGAATTATGGACGAAATTGATGGAAAAAGGAATAAAGGATATCAAGGCAGGAGATTCGACCATACCTGATTATGGATCGACCAACAATGCTGAATTCTTTGCTGTAGTATCTACTTACTACAAGGAATGTCCGAAATTATTAAAGGTTAAACACCGTCAGTTGTATGAGTTGATGGAGCGATACTATAATAGTTGAAGAAAAAGTATTTAATAAAAAAAGCCAGCTTCCGTTGAAACTGGCTTTTTTTTGCGCTAAACTATACTACAAAAAAACTATTTACTTGCCTTGTATTCCGTAGTAGAGTGCTTTAACTCTATTCAATAGCTTTATTAGCTTTGACTTAGGATATGGTATATTTTAAATATCTATTTCAATGTGCTTTGATGCTAATTTACCGTAAATACAGTCTTAGTCAAGATTAAAAAGCTAAATCAACGTTAGAGATGAGTGAATAGCTCGTTTAAATGAGTAAACGACATAATAGGTAGAGCTCATAATAAAAAAAGCCATCAATTTTGATGGCTTTAGTCTAGTTTTGGCTGAAATATTAAAATCTCATTCCAGAGCCCATCATACCTCCAGCTACAAATCCAAATATTAAACTGAGGACAAAGAGTACGATCATAAGAATTACGGTTGTTTTCCAAAATTTATGAAAATTCTCTGCGAATTTATCAAGATCGAACTTAGACTGACTTGCTGCTTGTCCTTTCATTAGCAGCAAATAACTCAAGTAACCGTAAACACCGGCCATGATCAAATATAGAATACCACCTACTGGGAATACAAGGAACATCCCTATCGAAGCTAGTAAGATAAAACCACCAGCTACAAATCCAAGTATTGCAACAGCTTTTACCCAGCCTGAACCTTGATTTAAATTTGTTTTTGCCTCTGAAGAGATTCCTGTCTCCATCTTTTCTACGTTGTCATCTAAATTTTCCATAAGTATTGTTTTAGTAATAAAAAAAAGCTACTCCAAAGGAGTAGCTTGTAATATAGCTAATTTTTCAATTCTAATTGTTAGAATTTTCTAGTCCTTCTCTTAACGCGTCCTGGATTTCTTGGTTGTTTTGAAGTTCTTGCATCATATCACCAGCCGCACCAGCAGCAGTACTCCATACAATTGCGATTAGAATCCATAAAATAAGATAAAGTGCTAAACCTATAATTCCTGTTACCATTCCTCCTGTAGCAGCTCCTTTACCGCCCATGTTTGGATCAGCTTTTATCTTTTTCTTAGCAACAGCTGCTAGAATAATTGCTAAAATACCAGTGATGATACCTAAAATTCCGGCTAGAATCCAACCTAAAGCGATTGATACAATCCCCAAAACAAGAGATGCAGTCGCCATTCCATTACTTTTTGGTGCTCCTGTTGCTGCACCTGTGTTTTCGTTTTCACTCATAGTTATTAGTTTTTATGATTACAGTTCCAAACATAGTGATTTTTTTTTAACAAAATTTAGTAACCTGGTTTTTTGTGTTTTATTGCTCGCGTGATTGGTTTAAAGTATTGATATATAGAGGGATGTAGGCGTTCTAAAGTTATTCACAAAATAGTTGTGTATAAGCCGCACATGGTCCTCTAGACTAGTTTTCAAGATTTTCGCTAAACTTTTAAGCAAACAGAAAAAACTACTATTTATGAAAAAAATGAAGAATTTATTCCTTGGAGCAGCTGTATTAGCTGTTGCTGCATCATGTTGAGGTGGAACTGATTATGGCGTCTGCTGCAAAAGCAATGTGTGACTGCATGGATGAAAAGGCTGCAGAGGAAAAAGGTGACATTGATCTAGGTCCTGAAGTTGATTACGCTTCTTGTGCGTTGGAAGTAACAATTTCTGAAAGTGTTGATCTGAATACTGAAGATTTCACAAAACAATTGGAAAAGGACTGTCCAGATCTAGTTGATCTTCACAAAGATTACATGAAGGAGTAATCGACATTAGTTTACAAAACTGAAAAAGCCGAAGGTATTCCTTCGGCTTTTTTTGTCATTAATATCTTTCTAGTCAATGATCTCTATCTTTTCGATAGCATCATCAACTCTAATTTTATCGATAACATCAACACCTTCAACCACTTTTCCAAAACAAGTGTGGTTACCGTCCAGGTGAGCTGTGTTATTGCGACTGTGACAAATGAAGAACTGAGATCCTCCTGTGTTTCTTCCAGCGTGAGCCATTGATAGAACACCTCTGTCATGATACTGATTGTCTCCGTCTAGTTCACAATCAATAGCGTAACCTGGTCCTCCTGTACCATTTCCTTTCGGGCAACCTCCTTGGATCACAAAGTCTGGAAGTACTCTATGCCAAGTCAGTCCATCGTAAAATCCATCTTTCGATAATTTCACAAAATTCTCAACGGTTTTTGGTGCATCCTGCTCATAGAACTCCACCTTCATCTCACCGCGATTTGTTTTTATTATAGCGTGCATATTCTGAAATTTTTCGCGAATTTAACGAAAACCTATCGCATTCAAAAACCAGCTCAATTGAAAATGTATCTTCCATTACAATTAGAAAACAATATGCTATTAACTTTGTCTTCTACTTGAACATATTCATCGTGAAAAAGTAAAAAATGCATAAGGAAACCGTTGAGAGATCGAAAACAGGACATTTTACTGAAACAGCCATTAAACTCGTCGAAGAACAATCTTTTTTTAAAGAGTTGATTAATCAGCCTTTTTCAAAAGAAAACCTGAAGAAACAGTCAGAGGAGAAGCTCGAATACTTTACGAGTGAAAAACGAGAAATGATCGTTAATGTTCTTCAATTGCAATTAAATGAATTTAACAACGGAAAAGTAAATGCGAATCTTGATTTACTAAAAGATGAGAATACGGTTACTATAACGACAGGGCATCAATTGAATCTTTATTCTGGACCTCTATATGTTATTTACAAGATCATGCACGTGATCAAACTTGCAAAAGAGATGAACGAGTATGATAGTGATCACAACTATGTTCCTTTGTTTTGGATGGCTACGGAGGATCATGATTTTGAAGAGATCAATCATTTTCACTTGTTTAATGATACGCTAACCTGGCAAACTGATCAATCAGGACCTGTTGGTCGATTTACTCTCGATGAATTTGATGCTACTAAAGCTGAACTTCTGGAGAAGTTTCAGAATAATGAAGAGTTTGCTAATTACTTGAATCATTTCTATACTGATGGTAGCCTGGCAGAAAGTACTCGTGAATTCATCATGGATCTATTTTCTGACTATGGATTGATTATTCTTGATGCTGACGATCGTAGACTTAAATCTTCGTTTGAACCAGTTATGCGTAAAGATATTGAAGAGCAATTCTCGATCGATGATGTTAATAGAAATACTAAGGTATTAGAGGGGTTAGGAATGTCAGGACAAGTGACTCCACGTCCAATTAATCTGTTTTACATCACAGATCAGCAAAGAGATCGAATAATTCCTGAAGGGGATAAGTTTAAGATTGGGGAAGATTCGTTTTCAAAGCAGGAAGTATTAGATCTTCTCTCTAACCACCCCGAACGATTTTCTCCAAATGTTGTCCTTAGACCAGTTTATCAGGAATTCATATTACCTAATATGTGTTACGTTGGTGGAGGAGGAGAGATGGCTTATTGGTTGCAACTAAAAAGTGTTTTTGATACACTTGAAATTCCATATCCAGTTATTCAGGTTAGGAATTCAGTTCAATTCATTGATGGTATTGCTTTGAAGAAGATGAAAAAGCTAGGTTTAACCATGGATGATATCTTTAATGGAATTCATCAAGTTAAAAAACAGTTTGTTTTAGACAATGAATCGGAGTCGCTTGACTTTACTGAAATAAAAGAACTCAAGGATCGACTTTCTTCTTCGATCGAATCTGTTGTTGAATCAGTGGATAAAGGACTTGAAGGGTATGGTAAAAGTGAAGTCACTAAGCTCAATAAACAAGTTGACGGGATAGAACAAAAGCTAATTCGTCACCAGAAGAAAAAGCACGATGACGCAATGAATCAAATTGATAATTTGTTTGAACGACTTTTCCCCGCGGACGGTTTACAAGAGCGATACGATAATGTTATTCCTAAGCTTGTAAGGTACGGCAAGGAAGAACTGATGAGAGGTCTTTATCAACATATGGACCCCTTTGAAAATGGATTGATCTTGATCTATGAAGATTGATTTATTCAAGTTCTAGGTCAAGAGTGATACCGTGATCGTAATCGTAACATGTTACATCACAGTTCTCGAATGATTTACGATTCAAGCGATCTCCATCAACTGCGATAATGGTAATTTCTCCATCACTATATTCAGCTTCGGCTGAATAATCTGTATTTACGGGTAGAAGATAAGTTTCCTCCGATAAAGTAGTTGTAAAGCTATCAAAAAGCTGACCGTCATCAACATCACCAACATATAATCTAACTTTAACTGGAGAACCATCGGGTGAGTCAGAAAGATGAAGAGTAACATATAGAGTTTCTGGAGGTTGTGTATAACATACTGCGTTAGGATTACATTCTCCTTCACCATCGTTATCTTTAAAACATCCACTCAAAATGAATGTTACTGATAGGATCAAAGTTGTATGTAAGATCGATTTCATTATTCTTCTCTGTTTTTATTAAAAAATAAACTTATCGTAAAGTCGATCATATTTGAAGATCTCTCGCTTCCATCGTCAAGAAAAAGATATCCAAGTGAAAGTCTTGCGTTTTTGAACTCCCAGGAAGCTCCTGCTCCTGGCGCGATCAGAAAGCGTTGGTTTAAACTTTCAGATAAACCTCTGTAATTTGCGTATAAATAACCGAACTTACCTTTAGCATAAGCTCCGACACGATTTATGTTATCACCTTTAGAATACTCCAGGAAATAAAACCGCTTTTCAAGATCTATAGAAAATAACGTTATACGCTCTCTATATTGATAATAGAGATTTTCATTCTGTTCATCCTGAAAGCGTACTTTCTTTAAATAAGGTCTAAAGCCAATATTAAAAGATGCACTGAAATCATAGCCGGTTTCTTCAAGCCCCAGTCCAAAGCTGAAGAGGATGTCTGAACCGTTAAAGTAGGTCTCAGCATTTATTCCAAAATGTGGTTGAAAATATGAAACCTGAAAAGGGTTTCTAGTGTACATCTGAGCTTTCGATGAAAAAGAAACACTCATTAAAAAAATGAGAGCAAAGAGGGTGTACAAAAGTCGATTTGTCATTTCATGTGCTTTGAACACAAAGAAACGCAGAAAATTACTAAAAACAAAAAAGGTATCTATGACATATTTCTTTCCTTCTTGATGTTTTCGTAAGCGTCTTGAATACGCTGAAATTTTTCTTTGGCACCTTTTTGATATTCTTCACCCATTTGAGAGACTTTATCCGGGTGGTAACGTACAGCCATTTTGCGGTAGGCTTTCTTAACTTCTTGGTCTGAAGCATCTTTTGAAATCCCAAGTATCTTATAATCACTTTCAGTATCCCTATGGAACATATTCTGAACACTGGTGAAATCCATACGAGGAACACCCATCAGGTTCGCAATTCTCTTTAAAACATCCATTTCGACTTGAGAGACATTGCCATCAGCTTTCGCAATACCGAAAAGATAATGTAAGAGTTGAACCCTTACTTCAGTTTGAGTTCTTCTTCGAATATCTGTACATATTTCCTCTAATGGGAGTGCTTGTTTCTGGTCAATAAATGACTTAAGTGTTTGTAAGTGTCGTTGATTGAATTGCGGACCGAATTGCTGGCGCAGAAATGCTTTTACAAATTCTAATTCTGATTTTTTGATCTTGTCATCTGCTTTCATGACAGCAGCAGATAACGCAAGCAACATTGTCGGGAAATCGTAGCGTTGTGATTGACGTTGATAGAATTCGAAAATGTCTTGTGCAGAGGAGTAGCCGCCTTGACCTCCCTGGCCACCTTGCTGATTCACATATTTTGCTGCGCGTTGAAAATTGTCAATAAAGGCTCCAAAAAGGAAGCCGAGTATTGCACCAAAAATACGGAATCCAGTTAGGTAAAACCCTAATCCTGCTCCGATCCATTTAAAAATTCCATTCATATGCTTAAAAAAAGGGCGGAGACTTGCTCCGCCCTCAAAGTATTAAATTAATTCTATGCTTCTGTTTACAAAGTCAGTTAAAGCTTCACCTTTTAACATTCCTTGTGATAACATAGCTAGATCTGTAAGTTGTTTTGCTTTTTGAGATTGCTCATCTTCTTTAGCGTTCAGAACTTCAGATATTTTAGCATGATTGCTATTCACTACTAGATTGTATGTTTCTGGGAAAGCTCCCATAAATCCAGCTCCTCCCATTTGCTGTTGCTCTTGCATTCTTCGGATGAACTCTGGCTGTGTGACTACAATCGGAGCTTCAGATTCAGACATGCTTTCGAATTGGATCTTAAACTTGTCTTTATTGACCACACCTTCGAATACAGGCTTTAACTTCTCCTGATCTTCTTCACTTAATTTAGAAGGAATGTCTTCATCCTTTTTGATCAAGTTATCAAGTGTATCTGCATCAACTCTTGCGAAACTAACGTTTTCAAATGTTGTCTCCATCTTCTGAACCCAATGAGGAATTAGTGGTCCTTGTAATTCAAGAACTTCGTAACCTCTCTCTTTCGCTGCTTTCACGAAGCTGTACTGTTCTTCTTTGTCGTTTGTGTATAAGAATACAGTTTTACCATCTTTATCTGTCTGAGTATCCTTAACCTTTTCCTTGAATTCTTCAACTGTAAAGAACTTGTCTTCAGTAGATTTAACAAGGTGGAACGCTTTTGCTCTATCTGCAAATTTATCATCAGACAACATTCCATATTCAGAGAAGATTCTTAGATCATTCCATTTACTTTCAAAGTCCTCACGATCCTGATTGAACATCTGCTTTAACTTATCTGCTACTTTCTTTGTAATGTGAGCAGAAATCTTCTTCACATTCCCATCGCTCTGTAAGTATGAACGCGATACGTTCAATGGAATATCAGGTGAATCGATAACTCCATGAAGTAAAGTCAAGAATTCCGGTACGATCTCCTCAACATTATCTGTAATGAATACCTGATTAGAATAAAGTTGGATCTTATTACGCTGTACCTCAACATTTTCCTTGATCTTAGGGAAGTATAGAATTCCTGTAAGGTTAAAAGGATAATCAACGTTCAGGTGAATGTGGAATAAAGGCTCCTCGAAGGTCATTGGATACAACTCTCTGTAGAATCCCTTGTAATCCTCTTCTTTTAATTCACTTGGCATGATCGTCCAAGCTGGGTTCGTATTATTTACTTGATCAGGAACTTCTTTCGACACCTGTTTTACATTCCCTTCGTCATCTTTTTCACCAGATGGGTCGTCTTCCTGGATCGTTTTTGTTCCGAAAATAACTGGGATAGGTAAGAATTTACAGTATTTATCAAGTATTCCTCGAATTCTTGCTTCTTCTAAAAATTCTTTTGATTCCTCAGTAATATGAAGAACGATGTCTGTACCTCTCTGATCTTTTTCGATCTCTTTAATTGTGTACTCAGTAGTACCATTACTTTGCCATTGTACTGCTTGCGCATCATCGTATCTTCCTAGTGTTTTGATCTCAACATTGTCTGCAACCATAAATGCAGAATAGAAACCGAGCCCGAAGTGACCAATGATCGACTCTTTGTTGTCTGATTCCTTATACTTCTGAACGAATTCCTCTGCTCCGGAAAATGCGATCTGGTTGATGTACTTATCGATCTCCTCAGCTGTCATACCAATACCGTAGTCGCGGATGGTAAGTGTTTTTGCATCTTTATCTAATAGTATTTCAACCTTCAGATCTCCAATCTCTTTGTCGTACTCTCCATTCTTAGCAAGAACTTTAAGTTTTTGAGAAGCATCGACTGCATTGGATACCAACTCTCTTAAAAAGATCTCATGATCTGAATACAGAAACTTTTTAATGATCGGAAAAATATTCTCCGTTTGTACGTTAATATGACCTGTTTTCATCAGTTTTTACATTTTTAATTTGACAATTCACCTAGGTCAAGCATTATGCCAATTCCAGGATTCTGCCAAAATGACAAGAAGCACTCAAAATGGATGGATATATTCTGAAAATTGGTCATAGTTCTCCTAAAAAGATTAATTAAATTTGCAGGTATGTGGATCTCCATTTCTATTGTTGTAGCAGTCGTAATACTTTCAGTTGTCCTATGGATCGTTTATAATCAGTTGGTAGCTGCAAGAGAATCTATCGATGAGGCGTTGAGTGGCATCGATATAATGCTCAAAAAAAGGTTTGACCTTATTCCTCGTTTAGTGGAGATCGTTAAAGGATACAGTGATTATGAGTCCGAAGTTTTCCAGCGAGTTACGGAATTACGACAGGAACAAGGTGACGATATGATCAAGACAGAGAAAGAAGATGCAGGATTGAATTTAGTGAGTAGATCCATTCGTGTGAATTATGAAAATTACCCTGAACTCAAGTCTGACAAACAGTTTTTGGAATTAATGAAAGAACTGTCTGAAGTTGAAGATGAACTTGCTATGTCCAGACGATATCTTAACGGAACGATTCGCGACTATAATACGAAGATCGATGTTTTCCCGAATGTCATTGTTGCGAAAATGTTTGGCTTTAGAGAACGTTCATTTTATGAAATTGAATCTTTCGAAAGAGAACCTCAAAAAATATTCGAATAATGCGAATTATATTAACGCTATTACTGATCATCTTTTCTTATACAGCTTTTTCCTACGGAATTAATTTCGAGCGAATAAAAGAGTTTCACAGCGAGATCGATATTCAGGAAGATGGAAGTGTTCAAGTCACTGAGAGAATTAAAGTTTATTCAAAAGGTATAACGATAAGAAGAGGAATATATAGAGATATTCCGCTAAACTTTGAATTACCTGAAGGTGAAATACGTCAGGAACTGAATGTATTGGAGGTAACCAGAAATGGAGGTGAAGAACCATTTAGAACTGAGTATATTGAAGGTGGGATAAGAATATATATTGGTTCAAAATCGAAGTTTATTCGCAATGGATACCATTTGTATAATTTGAAATACACGCTCGATCGAACGATCTATGAGCACGATGGTGTAGCTGAATTACTCTGGAATGTCAATGGCAATCATTGGGATTATGTAATTGATACTTTGTCTGCGGTGGTAAAAACCCCAAATAATGCTGAGATCATCGAGTTTGATGGTTGGTCTGGAGCATACGGAAATTCTTCAAACAAAGATTTCGTATCAAGATCACTTGGAACAGGTGAACGGTTATTCATGTCTGATAAATTAAGCGCTCAGGAGAATTTAACAATTGGTATATCTTTTTCTGATGATGCAATGGTTGAGCCGAGTTTTCTAACTCAATTCACATATACTTTTAGGGACTATACTTTTATCATATTGGGAAGTGTAGGGTTAATATTGACCTTTCTTCTGAATTATTATTTATGGTACAGGTTTGGTGTAGATCCAAAAGAAGGAACGATCATTCCTCAGTTTTATCCGCCAAAAGATTGGAGTCCTGCAGAGATCTCGTATTTATTGAATGAAGGTAAAGCAGATGATAATTTCTTTGCGTCTCAACTATTACAACTTGCTGTCAAGGGGCATGTTAAGATTACTAAGAAAGGAGATAGTTTTATTTTCAGTCTGACAGACAAAAAGACAAGGAAAAAGAAACTTTCAGACCTGGAAGCCGGCTTTTTAGATCGACTCATAGGCTTGAAGTCATATATCGTTCTCAATAAAAAGTATAACTCCAGAGTTGAAAGAGCTAACAACTATTTGATCAATAAGATCGAGAAACGCCAAAAAGGAGTTTACTACAGAAAGAATCGGAATTTAGCAGCGCTTCAATACATAATACCGATTGCAACCATAGTTGCTATGTTTTTTGGATATCATTTCTATGAAGGAAGATTCTGGATCATTCCTATCTGTGGTGTGTTATTCGTTGTGATGAACATCATATTTCTAAAACTCTTTTATCAGCCAACCAAGGAAGGACGTAAAATACTCGATCATATTTTTGGACACAGAAGATATATCAAATACGCAGATGAATTGAGAATTAATGCTGTGAATAAACCAGATATGAATTTTGATCATTTTGAGAAAAATCTTCCGTACGCTATTGCTTATGGTATGGCGGATAAGTGGGCACAACAATTCCCTGCGAAAGAACTTGAAGATCAGTATAGATCAAGCTCATACTATATGGATGGATATTCATTCCACCGATTGGCTTTTATAGGCGTATTGGCTTCAACTGCGTCAAGTGCTTCTGTTCCTCCTTCATCAGCTGGTAGTGCTGGAGGTGGTTTCTCAGGAGGAGGAGGGTTTTCTGGTGGTGGTGCCGGAGGTGGAGGAGGAGGTGGTTGGTAGTATCTATTCAATTGTTTGAATAACACTATCCATTTTCTCATTTGGTACAGTTAGAGACAGTACATAATGCTCTAACTCCCACTTTGAATCGTTATACTGAAATACCCCTGAACCACGGCAAGTACCCATCCAGGTTGATAATAACTCATCAAACCAAACAACCTGTTTACTTCGTGAAATGTAAATGTTTCTGTCAGTGGCTTCAAATGACCAAGCTTTTCCTTTGTCAAAATATGGTTTTGAAAAAGTTTTGAATTCTTCAACTGTCCAGATCTCTTTTTGATCTGTCCCAATATAAATTCCGTTTGGAGAGAATAGATCAAAATAAGGTTTGAATTTTGCATTGGCAGCGTTCAGATGCCAATCATCAAGGGATGTATTGATGGTCTTCTTGATTTGCTCCGGAGAGGCAGGTTGAAACTCCATTTCAGTACTACAACCGAATAGACCTATAAGTGCGGCTAAAAGAAGAAATCTCATATCAATAGTTTTAACAAACATACAAACTATTGATCAGAGGACTATTATTTTTGAATTGGTGATTTAATTGGTTGTTTTATCTCTTTTGCATTTATAAACTCACCATTGGCGCCAAGTTGCACGATACCATCATCAAATGACATTCCTTTTGACTTGTTTGCTTTTTCCCAGGGGGGAATGAATCTCTTTCTTACTATCATAATTCCTAAGTTTATTATTAAGATAGCAAGAATGATTCCGTTTTTAGTCTTAAATGCTTTAACAGTTTATTCTACTGAGTGAATGCTAGTATATACTGATTAAAGTGTTTCTATCAGGAATTCGAGGAAACAACTATTAGCACTGCAAGCTGATTATTTAGCCCCATAATAGGTGTTGCAGTTTCAAAAGAGTCCTTATTTTCAACGAGTTTGATGTCCGCTGTTTTTAACAATTCTTCCTTTTGGTATTTAGTGTTTTCGTCTTTTTTATTGGTGCTCAATAAAACTTTTCCACTTTTATGATTGACTAACATGATCTTTTCAATTCCAGGTTGTTTCAGTACCTGAAGGAAATATTGATTAACCTGATCCATATTCTCGTCGATCATTTCACTGCGAACAGCAAGAGCCAAAACCTGGGCTTGTTCTTTTGTTTTCTGCTTTTTGAGATCAAACATCTTCGCTTCGTGATCTTCCTTTAGAGTTGTGATCTCTTCCGCATGCTCTTTCTTTAATTGATGATTGGCAATCCATCCCCAGAGAACACTGACTATTAGTAAAACGAATAGAAAAAGTTTTAAAAAGTGCTTTTTCCAAAACGGAGTTGACTGTTCAGGTTTGTTGTCTTTCTTTTCTACTTTTTTAGAAGGTGTGTTATCGCTCATTGTATCTTTAGTTTAATCAACACTTTTTAATGTAAGACTTCCTTTTGGATTTTCAAGTATTAACTTACCACTTTTCAATGTATAAACTACAGGACCTGATCTAAGAATGTTAAGGATCTTGTTTTCTATATCTGACACATCAGCACAATACATCTTCGTAGACGCTAAAGGAGCAATGTTCATTTTATTATATTCAAACTTCATCTGTCCATTTACTTGATTACATCCAGCAAATCCTCCAAAATGCTTTGTTTCTAAATTGATCTCGAAATGAGGGATGTCTTTTGGAAACTTATCTGCATTCAATGCTTTTTGATCGATCGCTTCAACAGCCCAAACTCCATGAAGTTTTGGGTTACCTCTGTAATATCCGCAGCTACTGTAATTCGTACCGTCTTTTTTATCTTTATTGCGCAGCATTACATCCACATTCTTTCCATTATTCCCGCAATCTACAATATCAATGCTCAATCGAAGAATATGGCTATTACTTTTAGCAGAGATTCCTACGACATCCGCTCCCTGTGCCACATGCAGCTCATCAACGTCACCAGAGAACTTAAGTCCTTTATTAATATCTTCAAAATAAACTTTGCTATCGAATTGAACACGAAGTATCCAGGAAGAATCAGGAGCTTCAGCATAAAAGTCGGATAGTTTCTTACTAATTAATTCAGCGTCTTCACTAGTATTATCATTTGAGCTCATGCCATCTTTTGAATTGCCGCAGGAAAAGAATAGTCCTGCAACTAGGAGTAATAATATAGAATAGTATGTTGTTTTCATTTCCTTTAATATATGGTTACGCGATAGGACTAAAGATAATTATTTTTATCAAGGTCAAGCCATTCCAATGTGGAATTCGCGAAAATATCCTCTTTCGTTTGCTGTGATAGATCACTTTCTTCAATGAACTTCCCGATATCCAGGTCTCCAAGAGGGAAGGGGTAATCTGAACCTAAACAAACCCTGTTACTTACTTGAACATTAAGGATGTATTTTAGCATATCAATATCATGTGTGATACAATCTACCCAAAATTTACCCAGATATTCTCTCGGATTAACCTTGTTATCGATTGCAACGAGATCAGGTCTGCAATTAAAACCATGCTCAATTCTGCCAATAGTTGGGATAAATGAACCTCCTGCATGAGAAAAACACACGCGCAGATTTGGTAAACGCTCAAGCGTACCGCTGAATATCAATGAACACGCTGCTCGAGAAGTTTCAGCAGGCATACCTACAAGCCAAGGGAGCCAATATTTTCGCATGTCGTCAAAGCCCATCATTTGCCAGGGATGGATCATTACAGCCATGCCTAGCTTTTCACAGGCTTCAAAAATTGGAAAGAATCGCTCTTCGCTCAGATTTTCATTATTGATATTTGATCCGATCTGAATCCCAACCATTCCAAGCTTCTGAATTCGCTCAAGCTCTTTGATCGCAAGATCAGTGTCCTGCATAGGTATAGTCCCTAAACCGATATAGTTCTTCGGGTACTGATTAACTAATTCTATGATGTGATCATTTAAAAATCGGCTTACTTCCAGACCATCTTCTGGTTTTGCCCAATAGCTGAACATTACAGGGATAGTACAAACTACTTGGGTCTGGGTGCTATTTCCTTTATATTCCTCAATGCGAACCTTCTCATCCCAGCAATTCTCTTTTATCGTTCTAAAGTATTTACCTCCTTGCATCATATCAGCAGTGCTTTCATCTTTTTCTTCAAGAAAAATAAAATCACCATATCCGAATTTTTTAGTCCAGTTTGGAAGCGTTTTGGGGATAATGTGGGTGTGCATGTCAATTTTCAGCATGATCTTGTCTTGTTTTAAAATTGTAGCGTGAAAATACCAAAAATAGTTTACGCGTCAAGTTGAAATTGATAAGTAACTTGATGAACAAAACTGGTTATTAACATTATGCTCTTTTTAACATTCTTGTTATGCAGCGAAATAGAAATTCAAAATACTTTAATATTGTAGTTGTATTGTAAAGTTTTAGATCGATATGAAGTCGAAGATTGTTTTTATCATAAGTTCTTTGGTTCTTTTTAGCTGCGGTCCCTCAAGATTTGTTGAGCCACTAGAGAAAGGTGAAAGTGCTATAAGCGCAAGTCTGGGAGGTCCATTAGCAAATATACCTGGTGTAGCGACGATTCCCTTGCCTTTTACATCTATAGGATATGGTAGAGGAATTACGCCAAACATAACAGCGTATGGAAGTTGGTATAGTACAGCAGCGGTTTTCGGAGTAGCTCAATTCGATGCAGGAGCAACAATACGAATGATCGAAGGTCCAAAACAGAAACATGGAGTTTCGATATCACCTGCTTTCAATACTGCATTAGACTTTTATAGTAATAATTTCAAAGTATGGCCCAAGTTTGATGCTAATTATTACTGGAGGTATAATAATAGACAGGAAGTTCAGGATGATCTGCTGACAAAAGGAGGAAAACCTAAAGCAAACCTGCTATATGCTGGTATCGGAACTTGGTTTGAATTAGATGGAACGCGTGCTCATGATGTCAAACAATCAACACGGATCGTTCCTATGCTGAATATTGGTCATGACTTGAATTGGAAAAAGTGGACATTTAAATCTGAATTTAAATTGATAGCTCCATTTTCTAGTAATCAAGACATCGTAGTTGATTATGTAAGTCTCACTGGTGAAAGAGGAGCGACAGGATTATATTTTGGATTTGTAAGAAGATTTTAATTTATTGGTTATGAAATATATAGTATTGTTTATTGCAATCATCACTTTAATGTCATGTCGTAAGAGGTTAGATGATTTTTTGTTCAACAATAGTGAGCTTACATCTTATGAATTGGATAACTATCAAGGTGAGTCAAGTTTAGAACTTCCAATCGGATATTCACTGCCTCAAGGAGATATTCATCAGTTTGATTTCACAATTCAAAGTGAAGGAGAGGAATTAATGATTCAGGCAGTATACGTTGGGGATCTTTCAACAATAGATCAGGATACGGTTATCTTGTATTGTCACGGAAATAGAGATCATATGGATTATTATTGGTCTCGACAAAAACTATATAGCCATTTGGGTTATCAGGGACGATTTGGTGTTCTGATGTTCGATTATCCCGGTTATGGACTTTCTGAAGGGAATCCGACCGAACAAAACATGTATGATGCTACTGAAGGTGCGTTGAGCTGGTTAAAAGACCAAGGTGTTGATAGTGAACAGCTCGTAATGTTCGGATTCTCACTGGGTAGTGCTCCTACTTGTGAGGTAGCGGGTTCAAACGAATTCAGTTTGCAACCGAATAAAATTATTTTGGAGGCTCCATTTGCTAGTAGTGAAGTTATGGTGCAGGATGCTTCATTACTAAATATGCCAGCTTCTTTCTTTGTGGACGTCAAAATTGATAATGCTGAAGAAATAAAGAAATGTCAAGTGCCTTTATTGTGGATGCATGGAAAGGCGGATGACTTTCTTTCGATAAAAACTCACGGTGAGATCGTTTTTGAAAATCATGCTGGTCCCTGGAAGCAAGCACTTAGAGTAGAGGGTGCCGGACATGAAACCGTTCCGGTATTTTACGGAATATCAGAATATAATGATGAAATTCTACAGTTCATATTGACTCCAAATTGATAGAGAATATAGTTCAGTCAGACAGAATTATTAAAAAACCGTTTAAAAAAGCAACTTTAACAAGGTCTTAAGCGTTTGTTAAATACAAAACAGGTTTACAAAAATGAAACATTTAGTTCTATGTTTAGTTTCGGTATTTTTTATACTAACAAGTAATGCCCAACAAACAGTGTGTTTGGGTGATCCAGCTACAATTTGTGCGGGTGACCAAATTACAATTGAGGTTTGTGGTCCATCAGGTAGTAATAATCCTAACGTTATCTTTTTAAATAACGTTACTGAGGTAAATTTGAATGATGACCAATTCTCTCCAGCAGTTCCTATTGGGTTCAACTTTACGTTTTACGGTCAGAACTATAATCAATGTGTTATAGCTTCAAATGGTTATCTAACTTTTGGTCCAGGTAACGCGAATGGATACTCTCCTTGGTCTATAAATAATGCAGCTCCAAATGCAGGTATACCTACCAATGCTGTAATGGGACCTTGGCAAGATTACAATCCTGGAGCAGGTGGATTTGTTGGTTATACGACTATTGGTACTGCACCGAACAGACAATTCATCGCACTTTGGAAAAATGTGATCATGTTTGGTACGCAGCAATTAGGTTGTTCAGCTATCGTTCTGCACGAAGGATCTAATAAGGTTGAGGTATTCCTTGATGAAAAGCCTGTTGTTGCTTGGAACGGTGGAGCCGCAATTGAAGCTACGCACAATGATAATGGTACAATCGCACACGTAGTACCTGGAAGAAATTTCCCAACTCAATGGACTGCTAACCTGGACGGTCAGGAATGGATTCCAAATGGTCCAAATGATTATATACAAAACCCAATTACATACAAAGCCTATATTGTTGCTAATAACTCTGTCTCATGGGTAGATACAGAAGGAGGAACGTATACTTCAACTAATAACCAGATCACTGTTACGCCTACACCAGTGCCTCCATCAGATTCGATAGGATATTTTATTAACTACTCTTCTTGTGCTGTTGGTCAGCAACTGTTGACGTCAGATACAACTTGGGTCACTGTAAATACTGTGGATGTAGCTATGAATGGAACAGATGATTTCTGTTCTCAGGCAACTGGTGAAGCTACAGCTCTTCCAAGCGGTGGTTCGCAGCCTTATACTTATCAATGGAATGACCCTAATAATCAAACTACTCAAACTGCAACAGGACTTGTTCAAGGTAACTATACAGTAACTGTTACTGACGCTATTGGTTGTCAAGCTACAGGTAACGTAGTTATTGGTGACTCACCGATCTCATTAAGTACCACATATACTCAGGTCTCATGCCCAGGAGGAAGTGATGGTACGGCAACGGTAAACATAACACCTGTTCCAACGACTGCTACTTACGACTGGTATGATGCAGGAGGTCAAACAACTCAAACAGCTACAGGATTATCTGCAGGTACATATCACGTTGCAGTTGAAACTGGCGTTGGTTGTCAGGATACTGCGGAGGTTATAGTTGATGAAATCCCAGGAATGTTAATCAATTTGGTTAATTCCACTGATGCCACATGTAATTCTGGAAGTGACGGTACAGCTACCGTTGAAGTAACTCAAGGAACTCCTCCTTACACTTACTCATGGACGAATTCAAGTTCGACTTCTGCAACTGCAAATGATCTTCCTGAGGGAACTCATACTGTTACAGTGACTGATGCAAATGGCTGTGTGATTGATCTAGATGTTACGATCGGTGAACCAGCGCCTCTACAAATTGATGTGATCGCTTCAGATACGGTTGTTTGTGATGGTGATTCTGCTGTAGTATATGCAACTGGTTCAGGAGGTAGTTCTCCATACACTTATACTTGGACATTAAATGGTAATGTTGTTGGTACAGGAGATACATTAGGTGTCTTGCCTCCAGGAGATAATTCACAGTACTGTGTAACATTAAGTGAGCAGTGTGGTTCACCGGAGGCACAAGACTGTATGAATATTCGTTACCCAGAAGATATTACTCCAATGGTCTCTCCTGACATTACAGGGGCTTGTTTCCCAGTTGAAGTAACATTCCAGAATACAACTAATACAGTAGAGGTTATTGATTACACTGTATGGGATTTTGGAGACGGAACGATCGATACGATCAACAGTCTTGATGAAGTTACTCATGAATTTGGTGAAGGATTGTTTGATATTACTGTGGAAGTTGTTACCGAAAGTGGATGTAGTTTCTTCAATATATTTAATGATCTAATTCATGGTTATTCATATCCAGAAGCAGCTTTTTATGTTAATCCTAATCCAGCTTCAGTATTTGAACCTGAAGTAGATGCATTTAGTCAATCTGGAAACGATATCATCAATTATCAGTGGATAGCAGATGGAGCTGACCCTTCATTTAGCTTTATTCAAAATCCGACTTTCGTATATCCAAATGAGGTAGAAAACTACGATGTTACTTTGATCGTTGAGAATAGCTACGGATGTATGGATACTACAACAAGAATTGTACGTATTCAAAATGAAGTTATTCTTTATGCTCCTAATACCTTTACTCCTGATGGAGATGAGTTAAATCAAAATTGGAGAGTATTTATACAAGGAGTTGATATTTATAATTTTGATCTTGAGATCTATAACCGTTGGGGCGAGATTATCTGGGAGTCACATGATCCTGACGCTTCATGGGATGGCACATATAATGGTGAGATCGTAAAAGATGGAACGTATATCTGGAAGATTAGAGCATTTGACCAGGAAAACGATAATAAATACGAATTCAACGGTTTTGTGAATGTGATCAGATAATCGAAACGAATTTTATTGAAGCCGCTTCATTTTTTGAAGCGGCTTTTTTATTTATTTTTATCAATGCACTATTAATCAACTACAATGAAGGATAAGATCAATAACCAGGTTGTTTCAGATGATTTCAGAAAGAGTAGAAACTTTTATCACAGCGACCTGATCCTTAAAGAGTATTTAGAGAATAACCTCGACAAAAGATCGTTGTCAAAGCTAGAGCCGTTCCTTCAAAGCACTGGGGAGCATGCTGCAACTGTTATGGATGAATTGTCTATGAAAGCAGATAAGCATTCGCCAGTTTTAAAAAAGAGAGATTTTTTTGGGAACGATATAGATGAAGTTGAGTTTCACCCGGCTTATCAGGAGCTTTTAAAAATTGCCGTTGATTCAGGAATGTTTTCACTGAAATGGGACAATGACTTCGATCAAAACAATACGTCACGCCATCGAATGGGGTTTGCCACTGGATATCTCTATGCAATGTCTGAAACTGGGCAATACTGTCCATTATGTATGACTGATGGCGTTGCACGATTGATCGATCTTCATCTGGATGACGATACGAAAAAACGACTTCTACCACATATTGGAACAACTGATGTTAACGAATTATATACAGGTGCAATGTTTCTGACAGAGAAGTCAGGTGGTTCTGATGTTGGTCGAAATATTGTTAAAGCAAAGAAAGTTGAAGGTGATCGTTACGAACTCTTTGGGGAGAAGTGGTTTTGTAGTAACGTGAATGCAGAACTTATTTTTGCTTTGGCACGAACAGATGAATCTATTAAAGGCACCAAGGGACTGTCGATCTTTTTAATCGAAAAAAACAAAAAAGACGGATCTAGAAATCCACTCCCAATTGTTCGATTAAAAGATAAATTGGGAGTTCGTTCAATGGCTTCAGCCGAGTGTGTTTTAAATGGAACAGAAGCCCGATTAGTAGGAGAGGAGTTCAAAGGATTTAAGATCATGACAGATATGATCAACCTCTCTAGATTATACAATGCCGTTGCTGCAATTTCATGTGCAAGAAGAGCACTTATAGAAGCATTTACCTTTAATAGCTATAGAACATCATTCAATAATACTGCACTTGATCACGCATTGATCAGAGATAAATTCTGGGAACTTGGAGCCCTTCATGTTGCAGGGTTTTATTTAACATGGAATACTATTGAAATGCTGGATAAAGCTGATAATGGTGATGCAAAAGCGAAAGAGCTGAACCGATTGTTAACCCCAATGACAAAAAAATGGACTGCTGAAAAAGGAGTGTATATTGTTCGCGAAAGCATGGAACTGATGGGTGGAATTGGGTACATAGAGGATGGTGTAATGCCGAAGATCATGAGAGATGTTATGGTTTTGCCAATTTGGGAAGGTGCAGGAAATATCATGACGCTCGATATGTTAAGGGCTACTTTCAAATCAGATGGCTTAAAGATCATGCTGAAGTTTATTAAAGGGACTGCCAATAAAAATGAAGAATATTGTGATTTCATATTGAAGCAGTCTGACAGGTTAGAGAAAAGTATCCAAGCGATATACACCAAAGAACAGGAAGAAATGGAACTTGCTGCAAAATACCTTTTTGAGTCGTTAACTACAATTTACCAATTTTGCCTCTTGATAGATGAACGCAGGGAAAGTTCGAAACCCTGGATCGACCCAAGTCTGAACTATTTAAAAAGAATGATCGAACACAAGGAACCAGAGGAATGTATAAGTTTAGAAGAAATAAAGGGTTTGATCGGGTGGGAGATATAAAAAAAAGTGGGGTAAGCTACTTGCATCGCACCGCTACAACCTCTTACCCTTGCTACGTTCCCGTCCTGGGGGATTCAGAGGGAGCTGGTCGTACAAGACTTACCCCGCCGCAAATTTAGTAAATTGATTTTGTTCTACAAGTTAACCTGTAGATTATTTATTCATCTCTTGAGCAACTTCTGCTAAGGCTTCTTCAACTGATTTAGTATCATCGAAATAGCTCAATAATTTCCTTAAAACAGCATCGACAGATGCATCTGGACATGAAGCCCCAGAAGTAAGTATGATCTTTGGTTGCTCCTTGTTTAGGAAATCAACAGACGTTTTTACTTCTTTGTCGTGAATGTCAAAATGATCGATCTCTGTTTTACTTTTTATATCAGCTTCGCTTCGTATGAAAAATGTTGGATATTTATGCTCAAGCAGCTCAACTAAATGTGTTGTATTTGAACTGTTAAATCCACCCACAACGATTGCCAGATCAGCATTCGTTTCCATCAATCCATACGTTGCGTTCTGGTTGTCATTTGTAGCATAGCATAGTGTATCCCGCGTATCGGCAAAGTGTTCTTTTAGGTCTTGCTCTCCATATTTCTCGATCATTATATCTTTAACGTAATCCGCGATCTCCTGAGTTTCCGTTGCAAGCATCGTTGTTTGATTTACAACACCAACCTTAGATAAGTGAATGTCTGGATCGAATCCTTCGCTGTACTTACCTTCAAATAAACTGTAAAAATCAGACTTTGATAACTCTCCTTTGATCACCTTGGCAAGTGATTTCGTTTCATTGAGATCCTTAACAACTACGGATGGGGCATTCGCAGAACTGTGGGAGAAAGTAGCTCTTGTTTCTTCGTGCTTATGCTTTCCATGGATAATTATGGAATGGTTGTCTTTACCTAGCTTCTTCGATCGATTCCAAACTTTCTCAACAAAGGGACAGGTTGTGTTGTATTTCTGCACGTCAACACCGATCGCATTTAATTTCTCTTCAAGTTCGATGGTTGTACCAAATGCAGGAACTATAACTACATCATCAGCACTCAACTCGTCAAAAGGGATCAACTCGTTGCCTTCTGTATCTTGTAAAAAACGAATTCCATTAGATTGAAGATCCTCATTCACAAGCGGATTATGGATCATTTGGCTTAAGAGATAAATACGTTTACCTTCATTCTCTTTTAACGCTTTGTACGATATTTCTATGGCATTTTCAACTCCATAACAAAATCCAAAATGCCTGGCGATGTAAAAGGAAACACTGCCAAAATCTAGTTTTGTTGGTGTAAAATCCTTCTTTCGTGGATCGCTCGATTTTCTCAAAGTTTTCACTTTCGAGATTATTGGTGATTTATAGAATGTTGGTATATCAAATTGTTTCATCTCTATGATCTTTGTCTCTTGTTAAACCATTCATATTGTTAAATGTTTGACCCATCTCACATTAATCGTGTGCTTTTAGATCTAGATTTTTATCATTTACATGAACAAAGTGAAATCCTCTCGGAACAAAACGTTCGTTCATGTAGAACCGCTGGGCATCAAAATTCTCGGAGTAAACGTCACAAGATAAAATTTTACAGTTTTCTTGAATACTAAGTTCTTTTACATATTTAATGATCTTTTTCCCAACTCCAGTGGATCTGTGATCTCGAGAAACTACGAAATGATCCATATCCATGTATCTTCCTGACCAGATCTTTGTAGCTATTGTTAATCCTGCAATACCTACGATCTTATTTCCTTCGTATGCTGCAACTTGTCTGTAGTTTCCTTCAAGCATTTCGGCTAAAAGCGATTTGTACTTGTCTACACTGAAATCAGTTGGATATAAAAGCGTTAAGAGATCGTAACTCTCAAGCATCTCATCAATTGTCTTTAGCTCCTTTATAATAATGGTTGTCATTTAAGTAAATATCGATTAAACATTTTATACAAACGTCGGTATTCATCTGTCCAGCTCGTAGGTGTTTTAAATCCATGTCCTTCAATAGGATAGCTTGCAAGATCCCAGTTTTCCTTGCCGAGTTCAATGAATCGTTGAGATAAACGAATAATATCCTGATACTGAACATTGTCATCCATCATGCCATGAAACATGATCAACCGATCTGAAAGCCCTTCAGCGAAGTAAATCGGACTGCTGCGCTTGTAAGCAAGACTGTCTAAGTCCGGAGTATTTAAAATGTTAGAGGTGTACGGGTGATTATAGTGTGCCCAGTCTGTAACAGATCTTAATGCCCCACCACATTGAAATTCACCTGGGTGCTTGAGAAGTGCCATTAAAGTAATGAATCCACCGTATGACCCACCATAAATACCAACTTTTTCTGGATCAATTCCTTTCTTTTCTGTCAGCCATTTTTTTCCGATCAATTGGTCGTTTAGATCAGCTTCTCCCATATGTCGATAGATAGCAGTTCTATGATCTCTGCCATAGCCTTTACTAGCTCTGTAGTCAATGTCTAAAACTGTATATCCCTTTTCGACCAACAAATTATGAAACATGTATTCCCTGTAGTAACCACTCCAATAATTGTGTGCATTCTGCAAGTATCCAGCACCATGAACAAAGATGATTGCTGCTCCATTTTTTACGTCGCTTTTTGGTTCGTATAGTCGCGCGTAGGAGTGGAGTCCATTTTCTGTAGGGATCTTAACGACCTCAGGATCTTGCCATGCTATGCTGGTGAACGCTTGCGTTGTTGACTTCGTTATCTGCTTGAGTTCAGGATTGGACTTGTTTTTCGCAATGTAAAGCTCCCAGGGCTTATTTTTATAAGAATACCGAATTGCGAGCCACTTTTCATCTGGACTGATATTTACTTCGTAAGACCCATCTTTCGTTAGAATTGGAGTTAAACTTTTTGATGCAATATCTAATTTGTAAAAAGATCGATTTCCAGGATGGTTTTTATTTGCAGTTATGTAAAAAGAGCTTCTGTCATTACTTAATTTCGTATCATGGATTTCCCATTCGCCGTTTGTTAGAGCTTCTTTGGATCCTGTTGCAAAATTGAAACTATACAGGTGAGAGTAACCAGATTCTTCACTTTGAAAGTAGATGTGAGAATCATCGATCCAACCAATATTACCCTTGTAATAATTCCATCCTGATATTCCCGGGCCACCAATCCATGCTTCGTCATGTTGATGATCAACAGTGATCATTTTATTATTTGATAGATCGTAAGATAGTAGCCATCGATCTTTATTGTCAAAACTCTTGATCGATATGAGCGCTTGTTTTCCGTTCGGAGAAAAATCAACTTCGTGAATGATTAGTGCTTTATCAGCTTCAAGTGTTTCCGGTCTTCCATATTCTTTATAATAATCGGGTGCAGTTCTAATACCTTCAAGATCATTAAAGCTTAGAATGTATGATGAGTCCTTTTCAAAAGAATAGACAGCTAATTTCATGTTGGGAGCCTCAATTGTACCAACTTTTGGTCTTGCTTTTACTGGAGATGCATATCCATCTTCAGATAAGAAGTTCATTACATTAGTATATCTTGGTTGTGAGTTTGAACTCAATCTGTAGATCAAATGTTTTTCATTAGGAGAGACCTGAATAGATCTTATAGACAGCTCATCAGTTTTAAGTTCGGCAAAAGTATTCTTTGATTGAGAACTTCCATTACTTTTCGAACGATCAATAAAAAGAGCCTTGTGCTGATTGTCCAAGAAGTTGTTTGAAGTAGCATCTTTTTTTTCACTCTGGGTGATTGTGACCTGCTTAAAATAATTTTTCTCGGTATCAATTGAGAATAGGTCGTTTTTGATCTGGAAATAAATTTTGTCTGAATCGATAACATGTTGCACGTTAAAGATTCCTTCCTTTCTAGTATAAACGGCTTCTCTCTCGTTTTTTGAAGGAATTACTTTATATAACGTGTTCTCACTTACTTCAAAATATGCTTTTCGAGAACTAGCATCAAAAATATCATCAGGAAGTAAGAACTTTTCATCTGAATTTATAGTATCAATGGAGTTTGATCTTACATTGTAAGTCAGTTGATGTTTCTCATTATTTGATCGACGATTAAAATAGACCTCATTTCCATTAGCCGACCATTGAATATTTTCTGGAGGATGACCGATAAAATCATATCCTTTCATGATTTCTTGAATATCGATATCCTGCTGAGCTAGCAGAGTTAATGGTATTAAACTAAAAAGAAATAGAAACAATCGCATAACTGATGATTTGAGACGAATTTAATCAATCAGTGAATCGGTACAATTCATAAAATGCTCAAGTTATACCTTATTTTTCAACAGTTTTATGAAATTCGTAATCTCTGATCAGTTTCATTCTCATCGATCACTCTAATAGGTCGAATAGCAGACCTGATCAATCTCCATTTCTCTGGATACTGTTTTAGAAAATATGCAATCTTACGTTTGTTTTTCTTTACAGCATCAGTTATTGCTGGTGGAGTAACAGGAGGGTCGAGACGTTTAGCTATTTCTTTAGCATTCAATGGAGCCTGAGCATCATCAACACGTTCTGCAGCTTTTTCATATCGATTTAGTAGATCTATGACTTTATCTTTTTGGTCATTTCGACTATTGACAACCTCTTTAGCATCTGGCATACCGATCGAGGATATTATAAATGATTCATCAAGTAAGATTTCTTGCTCACCGATATTAAGGTGATATGCCATCGTTGCTATCTGATCGATCCTTGTTTTTATCTGCGAAAGAGGAAGTTTTTCTTTAGCAAAGTATTTAACGAGCTTAGTATCTAATTTGAAATCAATTCCCCATTTCTTTTCATAGGATGAAAGAAGCTCCTCTATGATACTATGAATTGCCGAACTGTATAGGTTTTCAGCCGTTGACAGCTGAGCAGTTAAAGTTTTGACCTTATCAGACTGATGTTTTGAATGTACATTTAACTCTTGTAAGAACTGTTTTTCTTCTAAACATCGTTTATGCTCAGTATGTAAGATTGAAGAGAGGAGATTGCTCAAAACTGATTTTTCTTGCGTGGAAAGACCAGAAAACTCCAAGTTATAATTTCGAAGAAACAAATTTTCAGGGAATGTTATTGCAATGAGATCCTGCTGTTCATCATAAGGAGACTCAAAAAATAGAAGCAGTGTGTTAAGTTCACCTTCATCATTTAAACTTAATTGTCTTTGACTTATATCTACTGACTTCAAAGGATCAAAGTTTGATAACCAAATTTGTTTTTTGCTGGAATTTCGCCATTTCTGAAACATCAATTTAGTCTCGCCTTGTGCTGGCTTCGAACTAAATGAGCTAAGTATATCTTTATCAGCATTACACCATATGGCATCCACCGTATTCAGTCCGGGAATATATTCAGGAATCTTATTTAGTAAATAAGTTATGGGATGATATGTACCTGCTAACCTCACTTAATTTAGCTTAATTTACTTAATTAAATTCAAATATACAACTTAATCATACTTATTTACTTAATCATATGAAACAAAAAAGGAGTTACAGCGATATTTGTTCAAACAACGCAATTATCATGAATATAACAATTGACAAAGAGGATAGGGAAGTACTGTTAGATCTGTTGGAATCCATAATATCAATTAAGCAGTTATTCCTTAAATTAAGTTTATTAGCTTTTTCAGAAGTTAAAAAGGGAGTTTTGGGCTTCATTTACAGCTTAAGTGAATTTGCTCCACAGGAAATAAAGGAGCACGGACTAGAAGAGATTTTATTCAGAAGAGCATTACGCTTCTTTGGATTAAAGATAGGAGAAGAGGCTGATCAGCAGAGTAGAAAAAAACAGCGGAAGAAAACTGTTAAGTTCATTTTAAAACGTTTTTTCGCATTCATACTAACCCCAGTGTATATCATCATTCTAGTTATGATCAAGATAAGGGGAGAGAACAAACAGAAAAATGTAAAGAACAAATTTAAAACATAACTGTTTGTTTTACAGAATAATGTAAGTGTTTAGTACAGTTTATACTTTATTTAAGAATTTAGAAATGTCAATTTTTTTGAATAAAAGTGAAACCTATTAAAAAACAGTGCGTAACAGTGCATATAAATTTGAAAATTATGATGACACATACGAATTTTATGATCAACAATGCGGTTTCCCATGCTAAGAAACAATTGGAAGCTCATGCTCAGAGAGGAAGTAAAAGTACATTATCAATATATGAGGTTGCCAAATTGATGGATGTTGTTCGTCAAGAACCTCAACCAAAGAAGTCTGCTGATGAAAGTATCTTCTTTGGATTTTCAGAAAACTAGTTCAACCTAGTATTTAGTTTGTTGTTGTTTGAAAGGGAGCTTTGGCTCCCTTTTTTTATGTCCACTCATTTTGATTTAGTCTATACATATTGAGAGTAGGGAGGGAGTTGCTGCAATTTTGTGACCTACCGAAACAATAGTTTTACAGTAAAGACGATATCGACTTATTCTATTAATTCTAAATTATTGACAGTTGTATCTGTGCTCAATGTGATTTGTTGCAATATGTAAATCAATCAATTTTCAAATTCAGATAAATAACATTACATTTGTAACACTAATAGTTAATATTGTCATTCATGTCAATCAAGGATCGTTTACAAATGGTAATCAAAATGAACAGCCTTACTAATGCTCAGTTCGCTGATCGTGTAGGTGTTCAACGCTCAAGTATTTCACATATAATGGCTGGTAGGAATAAGCCCAGTCTGGACTTCATTCAAAAAACGTTAGATGCTTTTCCTAAGGTTGACGCTAAATGGCTTGTTACAGGTCGTCAGGATGCGCGATCCGAGCAATCAGATAGTAAAGATGAAAGTTTATATAGGTCAAGTGAAGAGATCGGAACGGACTCAGCTAAAGAAATAAGCCAAGAACCTATTGTGACTGAGCCAAAGAGCATTAAAAGAATTGTTGTTTACTACGATGATGGATCTTATATTGAAACGATTCCTGAACTAGGAAGCGATGACACCGGATCCAATTAGTTCTTCACCGTCGTAAAAAGCACAGAATTGACCTGGAGTAATACCACGTTGAAATTCATCAAACAGAACAAATACACCATTATCAGTCACTGTTATTCTCCCCGTTTGCAATGGCTGTCTATAGCGTATTCTGAATTTATATGATCTCGTTTCTCCTTGTTTCAGAGAATATGAAGGATTCGTGTAGGTAATACTTCCTTCTTCGATCCTTAATGCACCTCTGTTGAGTGCTTTATGCTCTGCAGTTTGACCAGAATATACAATGTTTTCTTTTGTATCCGTATGTACAACAAATGAAGGGTTAGGTCTTCCGCCTATGTTTAACCCTTTTCGTTGACCGATTGTATAGAAGTGAGCGCCTTGATGTTCAGCAACTTTAACACCATCATCTTTAGTAAAGCTATATGGCCTGCTGAGCTCTTCAACATGGTCGATATCGTGAGGAATTGAATAATACTCTTCTAATTGTGGGTGGTCACCTGGGATCTCAAGTACTTCTCCTTTCTTAGCTTTGAGCTGTTGCTGAAGAAAGTCAGGTAAGCTGATCTTTCCGACAAAACATAATCCCTGAGAATCCTTTTTGTCTGCAGTGATCAAACCGGCCTCACTGGCGATCGTACGCACCTCTTTCTTTTCAAGATGACCAATAGGGAATAAAGCCTTTTCCAATTGCTCTTGTTGGAGCTGACAAAGGAAGTAGGATTGATCCTTGTTGCTATCTACACCTGCTAACAATTTGACTTTACCATCCTCTCCCTTGATAGTTCTGCAATAGTGACCTGTTGCGACATAGTCTGCGCCAAGATTCATCGCTTCATCTAAAAAGACATCGAATTTGATCTCACGATTACAAAGAACATCTGGGTTGGGAGTACGACCGCTAGCGTATTCATTGAACATATAGTCGACTATTCTTGACTTATACTGTTCACTTAGATCAATGACTTGAAATGGGATGTTAAGTGTGTTAGCAATAAGAAGAGCATCGTTGGAATCATCGATCCATGGGCATTCATCAGAAAGGGTAACGCTTTCATCGTGCCAGTTTTTCATAAACAGACCAATTACTTCATACCCCTGTTCTTTAAGAAGATATGCTGCAACACTGGAGTCTACACCTCCTGATAATCCTACCACTACACGTTTCATCGATTCTATTTGAGGCTACAAATTTACTGAACTTTATTCAGTTTACATAATAAAGAAATTAATCGGTTACAAATGTAACGTGTTTCGCTTGTATAGATTTACAAAAGTAATTAAATTGTAAAAACTATAGTTTACAAATGTATATCTATCTAAAGTATTGTTAAAATACAACTAACCTCAAAAGCCTTTGTTTATATTCGTACTTGTGAGAATCTTGATTATCATATTTGTATTATTGTCAAATACATTGTCATTTGGGCAATGTGACGAGATTTATTTAAAAGGAAGTGTTAAGGATACCCTGAATGACAAAGGTTTTTACAACCTAATGGTCATTAATCTTACTACCCAGCAAGGTGTTTTTGGTCAACCATCAGGAAAATTTGCAGTTTATGTTAATCCAGGAGATCGTATTGCTTTCTCGGTACAGGGATATAAAAAAGTGATCATCAATGTGCCTTCAGGAGATACATGTACAATCGATACATTGATTGTTTTACCTACCAAGCTTCAGGAATATGATCCTGTCGAAGTACACCCTGTAAAGTCATTAGAGACGATCAAAAAGGAGCGTGAGGAGCTCAGTATGCGTGAAACGCGAACAGTTACAGGTGTTGATGTGATGCAAAGTCCGATAACTGCATTATACGAAAGGTTCAGTAAAAAGGCTCAATCGAAGAGAAAAGTGGCTGAAATGGAACATCAGGATAACATTAATAATGTGCTCAAAGATCTTCTAAGGTTGTACGTTTCATATGATGTGGTATATCTCGAAGAGGAGCAGTTTACAGCCTTCGTACACTTCTTAAATATAGACGAGCACTTTTTGAAGACTGCATCAGATTACGAATTGATAACTTACATCAAGGATAAGTTAGAGCACTATAAATTGCTCCATCCAGAACTTTTTGAAGAATAAACTGACTATTCCTTTTTTTTACGACGCGGTCGAAGAACTCTGCGTTGAGTTACATCAGCGTCTCTAACTATTTTCTTACGGGGCTCTGGACGTTCGAATTTAGTTTCTTTTTTTTTGTCATCTGATTTCGCAGGACGCTTGTCCTTTGGTAACGCTTCTTTAACGTCTATTTTTCTACCTTGGATCTCTAAACCATTTAGGGCTGCGATGGCGCTTCGTGCTTCGTCATCATTTTCCATTTCTATATAGCCGTAACCTTTCGATTTCTTGGTTTTTCTGTCATATACAACGTGAGCGTTCGAAACTTCGCCGAATTGAGTGAAGGTGGTTTTAAGGTCGTCAGAAGTTATACCAAAATCAAGGTTGGCAATAAAAATATTAATCATAACACTACATATAATAAGCCGAAAGGCGGTACAAATCTAATTGTTTTTTATGTAATGCATAATAAATTCAAAGAATTATATCGAAACCTTAACAATTTCTCAATAATGGCGCCTATATTGACATAATGTCCTTAAATCGAATGGCTTGGCGTCTTGAGATCTCTACAGCTTCTTCATCAGTGAAAAATACTTTTAATCCTCCATTGAACCAATTCTCTATGTTTCTGATCCAATGCAAGTTGATTATGTATTTTCTGTTTGCTCTAAAGAAATCCTCTCCGTCTAAACGTTCCTCTAAAGCGTTCAAGCTTCTTAGGATCATTGGATGGTGCTTATCAAAGTAAACCTTTACATAATTTCCCTGACTTTCGAAATACCGAACATCGGCAAGCTTAGGGTAGTAGCATTTTTCACCATCTTTTATAAAGACATGATCGTTGACCGTAAGCTTTCGTTCTTTACGATTCGTATCTACCTTGGACTCAAATTCCTCGTCTTTATTGGCTGATAGTTTTTCAACTGCTTCTTTCAAACGTTCCGGATCAACAGGTTTTAATAAGTAATCCAGCGCATTGATCTTGAATGCTTCGATTGCGTGTTCATCGTATGCTGTTATGAAGATCACCTTTGGGATTTCGTCAAGTTCTTTGAGCATCTCAAAGCCATTCATCTCTGGCATTTGAATGTCCAGGAAAATCACATCCGGCTTTTGCTTTTCGATTGCTTCAATTCCTTCTTTAGCATTTACGGCCTCACCAATAACATCAATAGTATCGGTATGCTGCTCGAGTAAGTGTTTTAATTCTGTCCTAGCTAATCGTTCATCATCAATAATTACTGCTTTCATGACTTATTTTTTTAATTCTGTCTTATTGATCCATACATAAGCATGAACCTTATCTTCTTTGTTCTGTATATCGAAACCAGCGTTTTCACCAAACTGTATTTCTAATCTTCTTCTTGTATTCTTAATTCCAATTCCCTCTCGACCAGATGGGGCAAATTGACCACCAGAATTTATTACTTCCAGGTAGATCTTGTCATCATTCTCAAAAATATTTACATCAACGATCCCTCCATCTGCTTTTTTAGAAATACCATGTTTTATTGCATTCTCGGTCATTGTTTGAATTAAAAAAGGAGGGATCTCAATAGTCTGATTGACTGAACAGTCAATACTGTAAGTAAGTCGTTCTTCAAATCTGATCTTTTCGAGTTTTAGATATTCACTAACTAATTTGATCTCTTCCTCCAGCGTGATCAAGGATCTTTTCCCCAAATGTAAAGAGTCGCGTAATATGTTTGATAATGTAGTGATCGCCGATTTAGCTGTTACTGGGTCGATCTCAATTAGTGCACGGATGCTATTAAGTGAATTAAATAGAAAGTGTGGATTCAATTGGTCTCTTAATGTTTTGAGCTCGATCTCATGGTTGCTGGCTATAAGTTTGAGATTGTGTAATTCTTGTTTCCTCGACTTTCGTAATAGGTGATAGGTCAAGTATACTGCTGACCACATGATGAAAAATATTGTATATAACAATACGTTGATGACCAATTGGATGATCCGCTCAGGAGTTTCACCGAATGCCAGGTAACTAAATGAAGCACTTCCTAGAAGTAAGGTTAAACTCGCAGCTATATTGAGCAGAAGTACACGAGGTATAAGTGGAGCTAGTTTAAGATTGAGCCAATCAAATTTGATCAGAAAGTAACGCATTGCATGGGTGACAAGAACAAGCAGGAAGTATAAAACCAGAATCCTTGAGCCTGTTTCAGCGCTGAAATCATTCTGAAGAAAAGTGGTAACGGCAATCAATCCACAGAAGATACCCCAGCCTAAAAACTGTACGACCCAATATATTGCGGAAGCTCTTGCCATATTACAAAAATAGAAGTTCTGTGGTTTTTGGTCATCAGATTATATAAGTGGTTATAAACTCATTTTATAAAACGTTTTCTAGTTTTGAACGATTTATTGTTTTGTTCAAATTTCAAAAAAACATTTGAACTTAATACCGTGGTAAGTATATTTGCAACATGAAAACAATCAGTGAAGTCTTAAATGCCAAGTTTTCGAATGAAAGGCATAAGGCTGTGGTGAATATTCGTCACACCTCCCATTTTATTGGTGCTTATCACGAGAAACAATTGAAAACTTTTGATCTTTCCATAGCTCAGTTCAATATCTTGAGAATCCTGAGAGGAGCTAAGGAGAAGTTGAGTATTAAGACCATCAAAGAAAGGATGCTCGAAAAGTCACCGAATACAACCCGATTGATAGATAAATTGATCAAAAAAGAGCTTGCAGAGCGCACTCGCTGTAAAGAGGATAGGAGAGTGGTATATGTGATTATCACTGAAAAAGGCTTGAAGATGTTAGAGGAGATAGATGTTGTATTTGATGATATTTACCTAAACATGAATCTCTCTGAAGATGAGGCTGAAACATTGAACATCCTGCTGGATAAAATGAGAAATGAATAAGTATCTTCAGTGCACTGCAAAGACAATTACAAACAATTCTAATAAAACTGCCTTGGAAGCATTCTTTAATTAGTTACTTTCGGCGACCAATTCACAACATGTTTAGAAATCTTATTTTCGTCATATTATTTCTGTTTCCTCTCTGCTCGTTAGGGCAAGGTGTACTTAAAATGACTATTGTTGATGAGGATTCTGCACCCGTGGAATATGCAAATGTCCGAGTTTTCTCGCCTAAAGACTCATCTGTTGTTAAAGGTGGATATTCTGATGTTAACGGAGATGTAGAAATTGATGAAATTCCATTTGGATCCTACTACGTAAAAATAACTTTTTTCGGTTTTCAGGATGGAATCATCGATCAGTTAACGATCTCAAAGAATAGAAAAAAAGTACAACTTGGAACTGTTGAGATTCAAAAGATCCAAAGTCAGGAGTTTGACGAAGTAGTTGTTGAGGGGGAAAGAAACTTGATCGAATCAAGTATAGATAAAAGAACTTACAATGTTAGTGAGGATATGACAACCCTTGGCGGTGGATTGACCGAAGTGTTGAATAATATCCCTTCTGTTGAAGTTGATAATGATGGTAATGTGTCGTTGCGCGGGAATGGAAGTGTTACAATTTTGATTGACGGTAGACCTAGTGCTATGTCAAGTGGTGATGGTGCTCTTGATGGAACACCAGCTAGTGCTATAGAACGGATCGAACTGGTTACGAATCCGTCTGCAAAATATGACCCTGACGGTACTGCTGGTATTATAAACATTGTTTTGAAAAAGAAAAAGTTAAGAGGTGTCAATTTAAATGTTAATGTAACTGCAGCTAGCGAAGATCTATACAATGGAAACATTGGCTTCAATTCAAGAAATGATAAGGTTAACTTTTATGCCAACTACTCAATTCGATATCGTGAAGGGGATAGAAATAACTTCAACGAAAGGTATTCTTTCTATGATGATACAACAGAACTGCTAGATCAGGATCGTTTAGGAACAGATTTTAGAAGGTCTCATACGGGAAAAGTTGGAGCGGATTTTTTTGTTCGAAAAGACCATGTGATTGGTGTCTCTTTAAGCGGAACATATAACGACCGGATCAGAAGAGGAAAACAAACGAACTATTTAAGTTATAATGGAGATCTATTTCAGTATTGGGATCGTAATGTGTATGACCCAAGAAATCGTAAGTCCGTAGATGCCAACGCAAATTATAAATGGGATTTTCAAGAAGATAAAGGTGATTTCATATTTGCGGCAACTTATTCTGCAAATGACGAGGAAGCCATCGGGAGGTTCCGGGAATACTACTATGAGCCTGACGGATCTGAATCGGATGAGCATTACCGATTTCAAAATCAAGAAAGAAATGAATTGAGTAGCGCATTTACGTTAAGTGCTGATCTCGTGAGAAACTTTTCTAAAACAATGAAGATCGAAGCAGGTTTGAAATCGATAATCAATAGAGAAGAGGAGTCGAATTACCTGGAGTACTTTGATACGATCACGGATCAAGTTATCCCTGATCCAAATGTCAATAATACGCTTGCGTTTGATGAGGATATCTATTCAGCGTATGGGATTTGGGGACATCAACCTTTTAAAAAGTTTAAATATCAATTAGGAGTGCGACTTGAGCAGGCGCTAACTGAACCTCGACTTGTAAGCACCGGAGAGTCTTTTGAGAATGATTACTTCAGTTTCTTCCCGTCTGGACATTTGGTTTACGGTAATGATGATATGGGTGAAGTGTTTATGAGCTATAGTCGCAGGATCAACAGACCACGTTCACGTCAATTAAATCCTTTTCCTATTTACAGCGATCCTCTTAACCTTAGACAAGGAAACCCTGCTCTTCAACCTGAATACATTAATTCTTATGAATTAGGTTATGAGAAATTCTGGGGAAAATTATCGCTGACTAACACTGTGTACTTCAAACAAACCGTTGATCGTATTCAACGAATTAGACGATTTTTCGAGGACGGTCGAAGTGTGACAACGTACGCAAATGTTGATGAAAGTTACGACATGGGACTTGAGATCATTGGTAGCTATAATCCATTTGATTGGCTAAAAAACACCATCGCATTCAATGCTTTTGAAAGTAGATTGTCTGCGGAGATCGATGGTACGCAGCTAAGTAACAGAGGTATTAGTTGGGATGTGAAACTGAACACTTCGATCTCACTATTGGATAAAACAACCACGATCCAGATCAATGCTCAGTATATTGCTCCTAGGTTTACGGTTCAAGGTTATTATCAACGTAATCCAGGGATTGATGTTGGTTTTACAAGGTTGCTACTTGATAAAAAATTGACCTTGGGTGTGAGAATTACGGATATTTTCGATCAGAAAGGGTTTTACTTCGAGATCAATGATGATGCAGTACGTCAAAGTACGATCTACAAATGGACAACTAGAAGATTGTATTTATCTCTTTCTTATAAATTCAACAATCTGAATGCAGGGAAGAAAAAGCTAATGAAGAAAATTGAAAAGGCTCAGTCTGAATAAATAGTTGAGTCGTTTTGAAGTTTATTTTTCAGCCATTAGTTTAAAACTGTATTTCTGCTATTTTTGTAAAAATTCTTGATATGGCAGTTAAACTAGGTATTATTCGAGAAGGAAAAACTCCTCCAGATAAAAGGGTTCCACTCACTCCAAAGCAATGTGCAGAAGTGAAGGAACGCTTTGACGACCTTGAATTAGTTGTACAGGAGAGTCCGATTCGTGCATTTTCTGACGAAATGTATCGTGAGCAAGGGATCGAAGTAGTAAAAGACCTTTCCGACTGTGATGTTATTATGGGTGTAAAGGAGGTGAATATCGAAGACCTTATTCCGAATAAGCAATTCTTTTTCTTTTCTCATACGATCAAGAAACAGCCATACAATCGTGATCTGCTCAGAGCTGTTATCGATAAGAAAATACAGCTTACTGATTATGAAGTGTTGACTAAACCAAATGGTACACGGTTAATTGGATTTGGTAGATATGCGGGAATTGTTGGGTGCTACAATGGTTTTAGAACATATGGACTCAAGAATGATCTTTACGACCTGAAGCCTGCGCACGAGTGTGATGACCGAAAGGAAATGGAAAGTGAGCTAAGTAAGGTTAAACTACCAAATGACACAAAAATAGTTATGACTGGTTTTGGTAGAGTTGGTCATGGGGCTAGAGAGATCATTGGATTACTGCCGATCAAAGAAGTATCACCTGAAGAGTTTTTATCAGAAGCATTTGATACGCCAGTTTATACTCACCTCAATATTGAGGATTATGTAGATACCGCTGATGGTCAGGAATTCAATAAAAAAGCATTTTTTGAAAACGGAGAAAACTATGTCTCGACTTTCCCTAGATATCTGAAAGAAGCCAATATGTTTGTAGCTTGTCATTTCTGGAAAGAAGGTTCTCCATTCTTATTTACAAGAGAAGACCTTAAACAATCAGGTATTAAAACCAACGTGGTAGCCGATATTTCTTGTGACATTGATGGTCCTGTAGCATCAACTATTCGTCCGAGTACGATAGCTGATCCAATATACGGTTATGATCCTGAAACGGAGAAAGAAGTCAATTTCAAAAAAGATGGAGCTATCGCTGTTATGGCAGTAGATAACCTTCCTTGTGAGCTACCTAAGGATGCATCAGAAGATTTTGGGAATGAACTGATAAAGTATATTTTACCGGCTCTCTTAGGAGAAGACCCGACTTCGATCATAGCTAGAGGTTCTGAAACAACCAAAGATGGTGAGCTTTCCACATATTTTAAGTACCTTGAGGATTATCTTGCTGGAAAAGAGTAGGAGTGCTAATAAATGACAAATATATTTAGTGATATTCCGATTTGGGCAATTGCCGTCTGGGCTGTACTAGCCTTTCTGATCTCGTGGTATTATTATAAGAAACGTTCCTGGCTGAAAGAAGTCAAGTCAAGCATGCGTCGATTAATGTTTTTGCTAAGAGGACTTGGCTTAACGTTGCTGGGCGTTTTACTTGCCAACTTGCTGATTCGTTCTACAAAAACAGAGCTTAATAATCCACTTCTCATCACGGTTGTCGATAATTCATCTTCAATGTTGAACTACAAGGATAGTTCAAAGGTGGAAGATGAAATAAAGAATTTCCAAAGAAAGCTGAACGCTTCTTTTGGCAGTCGATTTGACAACTTGATATACACTTTAGATGGTAGTGTTCAAAGTATTGATTCGTTGGGTTTTAGTAGTGGTGTTTCAGACTTTTCAAGTTCGTTGAATAGTATCTATAATGACTATTACGGACGGAATATTGGTGCGGTTATCTTTTTGTCAGACGGAAACTACAATAAAGGGGCAAGACCAACCTTTACAGCAGAGAAATTTAAGAACGTTCCGTTTTACACAGTTGGTGTAGGAGATACCGTTCAAAAAACAGATCAACGTATTCAAAACATAGTTGCTAATGACATTGCATTTCTTGACAATGCATTCCCTATAGAAGTTGTTGTAGAAGGGATCAAACTTTCTGAAAGAAAATATAAGATCACGCTTTTTGAAGATGGTAAAAAGCTTCATGAAAAGGAATATGAGCACAATCAAGGTGATGTCAGCCTGACCAAAGTGAAGTTCCTTGTTGATGCTAAGAGTTCTGGTGTACATGAATACATGGTGCGACTATCCGAAATGGATGATGAGTACAACGTAAAAAACAACACGAAACGTATCTATCTAGAGGTGATCGACGATAGAAGCAAGGTGTTAATGATCGCTGAGGGCATGCATCCAGATCTTGGTGCGATAAAGATGGCTCTTGCATCAGAACAAAATCTGGAAACTGAGATCGTAACAACAAGAAATATTGACGAAGCTGGTGATCTGGAAGATTATGACTTGATCATATGGCACAATCCGGGGACAGACAGAAAAGAATCATTATTCAATAAAATATCCCGAACAGAATTACCGATCTGGTACATTACAGGGCCTGCAACCTCTCAACAAACGCTGCAGCGATTGAAATTAGTACCTACAGTTCAAACAACGGGACAAAAAGATAATGTTGCGATCGCCTTCAACACAAGATTCAATCTCTTCGAACTTAGTGAATCGACAATTCGCTCGATCAACGAGTTTCCTCCAATGACTGCTCATTATGGGAAAATTAGTTACCCTAAGAATAATTCAATATTAGGTTTTCAGAAAGTAGGAAACATTGCAAAACCTGAACCGATCTTCTTCTTTGGTGAACGAAAAGAGAAATACGCAGTTACCTATGGAAATGGTCTTTGGAACTGGAGGTTAGGAAATTATCAGCAAAATCAGTCACACGAGGCCTTCAATGAATTAATTCAAAAGACTGTCCAGTATCTTATCATAAAAGAGAATCGATCGCGTCTAAGGATCAGTGTCCCTAAAGAGATCAATACGGTGGAAAATACAGTCATTGATGCACGATTCTATAATGAGAGCTATGAGCCCATAACTGAGCCAACGATCAATTTTAAACTGGAAAAAGCGGATGGCACCTCATTCGAATACGCGTTTCTTGCTCTTGACGATCATTACCAATTAGATCTAGGTAAGCTTGACTTTGGTAGATATAGTTGGAAAGCTGATGTTACTTTTAATGGAGAGACATTTGAAAAAACGGGAAGCTTTGCCGTTGAAGAAGTGGCGCTCGAAGCTCAATCAACAAGAGCTGATCATCAATTGCTCAATCAGATCGCAATGAACCAAAGCGGTAAATTCTATGAACTTGATAAAGCAACAAACGTTATAGCAGACCTGGAACAACGCAAGGATATAACCCCACTGGCTTATGAACAGTCTACTTTCGAGAAGCTAATAGATAATCTTTGGTGGTTTGTTCTATTGATAGTTCTGTTCGGTGGAGAATGGTTCTTGAGAAGATATAATGGTGGATATTAATTATCCTCCGGACTATTCCGCTTTTTTCTTTAATAATTCTACAGCGCGTCCAATTCCATCAAGTGTTAACGGTACCATCCTGTTTTTCATGATCTTCTTGATCATTCCTATGGATTCTGTGTACTTCCATTCATTTTCCGGAACAGGATTTAGCCAGACGAAATGAGGGAACTTCGAAGTAAATCTTTCAAGCCAGATCTTACCGCTTTCCTCATTATAGTGTTCAACACTGCCCATTTTTGAAAAGATCTCGTATGGTGACATGGATGCGTCTCCTACGAATAATACACGGTAATCATCGTTGAACGTATTCAATACTTGTGAAGTGGGGATTTTATCATCCCATCTTCGAACGTTGTCCTTCCAGACATTTTCATAAAGACAGTTATGAAAGTAGTAAAACTCCAAATGTTTGAATTCGTATTTTGCAGCAGAGAAGAGCTGAGAGCAAAGTTCAATATGATCATCCATTGAGCCTCCTATATCAAAGAGTAGGAGCACTTTAACAACATTCTTTTTTGTGGGAACAAGCTCCACCTCAAGCATTCCACCATTTTTAGAAGTAGTTTTGATCGTACTGTCCAGGTCGATCTCTTCTTTTTTTCCTTCTCGACTGAGCAAACGAAGTTTACGCAACGCCATTTTCATGTTTCGCGTTTCTAACTCTACATCATCATTTAGGTCTTGGAAATTACGCTTATCCCATACTTTTACTGCTCTTCGATGTCGGCTCTCGTCTTGACCAATCCTAATTCCTTCAGGATTATAGCCATATGCTCCAAATGGAGAAGTTCCTCCCGTTCCGATCCATTTATTTCCTCCTTGATGTCGTTCTTGTTGCTCTTTAAGCAATTCCTTCACACGATCGAGCAAATCATCGAGATCTCCATGTTTTTTGATCTTTTCGAGCTCTTCCTTAGAAAATAAACGTTCGCCATTTTTCCGTAACCAGTCCTCTGGAATATCATAGATGTCTGAAGATCTTATTTGCTCGATTCCCTTGAAGTAAGCCCCAAATAGTTGGTCAAAAGTATCCAGGTGTTTTTCATTTTTGATCAGAACCGTTCTTGCCAGTACATAAAAGTCATCAACACTGTATGAAGCAACTTCCTTGTCAAGCGCATTGAGAAGATCAAGGTACTCCTTTAGAGTTACCGGAACCTTTTGATTTCTGAGTAAAAGAAAAAAGTCAATAAACATCTATCGCACGACCTGTTTATCATGTTCGTTTTTGAGCAACGACCCTTTGTAAGGAATTCCCTTATGACCATCTAAAACTTCATCCAGTTCTCCTTCGTTGATCTTTCCAACTAACAATAATTTGATCCAATCGATCAATTCACTCGTAGAAGGCTTCTTCTTGATATTTCGTTGATCTCTGATCGCATAGAATATTGTGAGCGCCTTTTCTAAGAGTGATTTATCCAGATTAGGGTAGTGGACATCTACAATTTCCTGAAGTGTTTCTCTATCTGGAAAAGAAATATAATGGAAGAAACATCTTCTCAAAAAGGCATCTGGAAGTTCTTTTTCATTGTTTGAAGTAATGATAATGATCGGGCGATGCTTCGCTTTGATCTCCTCACCAGTTTCATAGCAGAAGAACTCCATTTTATCTAATTCGAGAAGTAAGTCATTCGGGAACTCGATATCAGCTTTATCGATCTCATCGATCAATAATACAACCTGTTCATCGGATTCAAATGCCTGCCATAGCTTACCTTTTTTTATGTAGTTAGCGATGTCATCAACCTTTTCATTTCCAAGCTGTGAATCCCTCAATCTTGAAACGGCATCATACTCATACAACCCTTGTTGCGCTGTAGTGGTAGACTTAACATGCCACGTGATGATCTGTTTATTCAGCGATTTAGAGATCTCGTGAGCGAGCAAAGTCTTACCTGTTCCAGGTTCACCTTTGATCAAGAGTGGCTTCTCCAATTGAATCGCAGCGTTAACAGCTACAGAAAGGTCATTAGAAGCAATATAGTTATCAGTTCCGTTAAACGTATTCATCACTTTGAAATTTGTGCAAATCTATGAAATCAATACTGCCTTATCAAGCAGTTCGAATAATGCTTATTCCACGATCATTGGAGTGAGTAGATCACTCTCGTAATAAAACTCATTATTGCCTTCGCTTATAAAAGTCACGGCAGCAATAACAGTGTTTGGAAGATTTTTAGGCAGATTACGAACGTTTATCTTGCGTTGAATTCTTCCCTTACCACCAAATTCATCTTTAATTTCTTCTTTTTCAGCAAAAAACAACTCCGTTTTATCTTGATCCATTAACTTAAAATCAGCTAGTTTCCAGTTTTCAATAAGTGTATCTCCTCCCGCTTCAAAAGTGATAATTGCATAATTCTTTCTACCTGAATCAGTTGTAGGCATATTATTTACGATCACTTCAATGTCAACGTATAACTTATTCATATTCGGATTTGTTGTGCCTTTGCCAATTCCACACCCAAAAAGGAGAATGGAGAAGGATATTAGAGTTAAAACTTTCATGATTTGATTTTTACGGATATTTCCATATCAAATATAGCAACTATTTCATCCAATGTATTTCTGGCTTCAACTCTAACCATTTGATTGACTCTTTCTTTCGTATCTTTTGCCTTTTGAAATGCCTTTTCGACAATATCTCCATCTTTCGAAAGAAAGTATACATGAGTTTCAGCTCTTTTTAAGAATTCCGCTTTCACTGATTTGAAGGCAAAGGAAACACGAGCACCTTCCTTGTTAGCAAAGTAATAAGCATGTAAACCTGCTGCAACGTCCGCTCCAACAGCCAAACTGCCAAAATACATCGACTTCAAATGATTTTTGGTTCTTCTTCTTAATTTGATCCGAACCAAAGCCTGTTCATCATCTAATTGTAACAACCTTGGCTTAACATATGCGATCATAGGAATCTTTACAATTCCCATTAACCAAAGCATACGACGCATTTTAGAGAGGCTATTTTTGTTCTGCGGCATTATGGTATTCGTTTACAAGTTCTTCAATGATAGCTTTAATCGGACGAACGGACTTCACATGCTCAATACTCGGTCCTGCACACCACAGTGTTTTGTAAGTCGCACTGAATGCTGCTTTTCTTAGTGATTTCATACCTTTCATGAACGTAAGGGCTTTAAACCACTTTTTTAATTTCTTGTTCTTATTCAACAGTCTTTCCAACCAGTTTTGCTTCGTACCGATCTTCTCTACATATGGTGTTTTGATCACCGTACATGGTGTGCCTGATAGTTTCGTCGTCATAACGATGTCATCTTTTCCGTAATCCACACATGCCTGCTTATAATCATCTGTAACTCCGGCCTCGGTAGAAGCAATGAAGATCGATCCCATTGAGAATCCATCAGCTCCTTTATCCATCATCTGCTTCATCTGAGTTCCTGTACCAACTCCTCCTGCAGAAATAACAGGTATAGAGCAGTTCTCCTTTAACATTGGTAAAAGATCCTCATATGAGATGTTTCCTGCATGTCCACCGGCTTCTTTATTAACAGCGATCAAAGCATCAGCTCCTAAAGACTCCACCTTCTTGGCGTATTTAAGATCTGTTACATCACAAAATACTTTGATCCCATGTTGGTGAGCTTTTTCGATAGTTTCCTGCGGTGAGCCCAGGCTGGTGATTATATAATCAACTTTTTCTTCACAGATCAACTCTAATTGCTCTTTATACAGAAAATTACTTTTATTGACGATCAAGTTGATTCCCATTGGTCCACCGGCTTCTTTTTTTACAGTTCGGATCGCATCGCGCAATTCATCGATAGTTCTGTAATTAAGTGCAGGTACCGCTGCTGTTGCTCCAGCCTTAATTCCGGCGATCAACATTTCTACATTAGAAACGAGAAACATGGGAGCGATAATGATAGGGTAATCGATATTGAGCATTTCACTCAACGGAGCTTTTATCTTATCTAAATTCATGCAACGAATATAATTGTTTTTCTATGCATACACAATAAAATCCAGAACTTAATTTCCTTCAAACTATCTTAATAGAAGTAGAGAACCATTTACATTTATAACTGTTATTTTTGAAGTGATGAAATACGCGCTATCCATACTGATCTACTTAGTTTCTTTTGAAGCAAGTATAGCTCAAAATTGTACGTTGAGTGGTAAGGTAGTAGATAAAGAAACTGCTGAATCACTAGGATTCGTGGATGTGATAGCTACCAATCTGGGAAAAGGAACTACTGCTGACCTTGATGGTAAATTCATCATTAAATTGCCTTGTCGAGATTCAGTTACGTTAAAATTTAGAATGATCGAATATGCCGAACTGGAAAGAACGTTCTACCTGGACGGTGATAAAGAGCTCATAATTCAACTCGAAAGTGAAGTAAGTGATACTAAAGTCTTCGGCGATGTAAATGTTTACGGAGAAGACAAGAATGCAAATGTTTCCGATGTTCAGGTTGGTAAGATCTCTCTCGATATGGACGAGGTCAAACGTTTACCTGCCTTTCTGGGAGAAGTAGATGTGATCAAGACCTTGCAATTAACTCCTGGGGTTTCGTCCGCAGCCGAAGGAACACAAGGATTTTATGTTCGTGGTGGCTCTCCTGATCAGAATCTGGTTTTACTCGATGGTACTCATGTATATAATGCTTCACATTTATTCGGGTTTTTCTCGGTATTCAACGTTGATGCGATCAATAATGTAGAATTGATAAAAGCTGGGATTCCCGCCAAGTATGGAGGACGTTTATCATCTGTATTGAATGTAAATTCTAACGTCGGTAGTAATCAGCAATTTGGAGCCAAAGGAGGAATCGGTTTGATATCATCACGTTTGACTGTAGATGGACCACTGCAAAAGGATAAAGGATCTTTCCTGGTATCTGGAAGAAGAACTTACCTCGATGTCGTAACAAAACCTTTTATTCCGGAGGATGGAAACTTTAGCGGTACCGGTTATTATTTCTATGACTTAAATGTGAGACTGGATTACAAGATTTCTCCTAAAGATAAGATCTACTTCAGCGGTTATTATGGAAAAGATGATTTTACGTTTTCGACGGGTAGCGAAGATTTTTCAGTGGATATGCCATGGGGTAATGGTATAGCTACACTTAAGTGGAATCATGTTTTTAACGAGAAGTGGCTGCTCACATCGAGTGCCTCGTTAACTGATTATCAATTTGCTTTTAATTCCGGTCAGGATGAGTTTCGAATAGGAATAAATAGTGGTATAAGAGATTATAATGGAAGTATGAACCTTAGATTCACTCCAAATCCGAGGCATGAAATAAACGCTGGAGTAGACTACGTGTATCATATTTTTACGCCGATATCCGTTAGTGCCGACCAGGGAGATACAGATTTTGATGTGGGTGATGCTCAGCGATTATTAAGTCATGAGTCTGCAGTTTACATTTCTGACGAGTTCAGCATCACTGAGAACTGGGAGGTTTATGCTGGCTTGAGATACAGTTTTTATCATCAGGTAGGACCTTTCACGAGATATGTAGATCAGAATGTTGGTGTTGAGGATAGTACGATCGTTTATCCATCTGGAGAGATTATTTCTCAATATCAGTATTTCGAACCTCGGATCTCAACAAGATTCTTGATCGATGACCAGAATTCCATTAAGATGGGGTGGAATAGAAATGCACAATATGTTCATCTTGCAAGTTTAAGTGCAATATCATTACCAACTGATATTTGGTTTCCAACGACAGATAAAATTGCTCCTCAAGTAGGTTGGCAAGGTTCATTGGGGTACTTCAGAAATTTTAAAGACAACAGTTACGAAAGTTCAGTTGAAGTGTATTATAAGTCCATGAATAACCTGGTTTCTTTTAAAGAAGGTGTACTCCCTCAGGAAAATGCTCAATCCAACACAGATAATCTCTTGACACAAGGAGAGGGTTATAGTTATGGAGTTGAATTTTTCTTCAAGAAAAAAGTTGGAGACTTTACTGGATGGTTAGGGTATACCTGGTCTAAAACGGAAAGACGATTTGAAGAGATTATGGATAATCAATATTTCCCTGCCAAGTATGATCGTCGACATGACCTGTCGATGGTGGCAACTTACGACTTAAATGAGCATTGGTCATTCGGAGCTGCATTTGTTTATGCGACTGGTAATACGATAACCTTACCGACTAGTTGGTATTTACATAATGGAGATGTGATGTTTGAATTCGAGGATCGCAATGCCTCAAGACTTCCTGATTATCATCGTTTGGATCTATCAGCAACATGGTATGATGCGCCAACTAAAATGGTTGAAGATGAAGAGACCGGTGAATTGATCGAAGTTAAAAAGCGGTTCAGACATAATGTGAACTTCTCGATCTATAACGTCTATTCACGTCAGAATCCATTTTTCTTATTTGTTCAGAATGAAGGAAGTTTAGATCAGGGGAATTTTAATCTTAACGTACAACAAGTGTCGCTATTCCCAATATTGCCAAGTATAACATGGAATTTTGAATTTTAGTATGAAAATTATTCTAAACATATCGATCGTATTGCTTTTGATAACAGGTTGTTCAAAAGAAGTTGAAGTTGATATTCCTTCTCATGAAGAGAAACTTGTTGTAGACGGTAGAATCGAAACAAACGAGTTTCCAATTGTACTGCTATCCAAGTCTACAGATATCTACGGTGAAACCAATTCGAATCAAGTTTTGGAGAGCTTTGAATCTGGAGCTGTTATTACAGTTTCTGACGGAACGAACGAAGTCATTTTAGATGAAATATGTTCTAATAATCTGCCTCCTTCTGTAGCTGAAGCATTTGCCGAATTCTTCGGTATTGAGGAAAGCGAACTAGGTAATTTTGACTTGTGTCTGTACACGACAACTGATCCTGTGATGCTGGGTGAAGTAGGGAAGACCTATTCGTTGAATATATTGTATGAGGGCGAGGAATACAACGCACAAACGACTCTATTGCCGCCAGTACCGTTGGATCAGATCTATTGGAAAGAAGATCCTGATAATCCGGATAACGGATTTTGTTGGGCGACTTTATCTGATCCTGCAGGTCAGGAGGATGCTTACTTCTGGGAGGCGAAACGTATTCATGTCGACAGTGAGGGTAATCCAACTGATGAATTATTTCAAAACACCTTCAACCCAGCCTTTAAGGATGACTTTTTTGATGGGTTGACCTTTGATTATGCCTATGAAAATCCTCAGGGATTCACGGATAGCACATTAGCTCAAAATGAAAGAGGATACTACCAGCGAGAGGATAGCGTAGTTGTTAAATTCTCTAAGATCGATCTCGGAGTTTATGAGTTTATGGAGAAGAAATATATCCAACTACAAACTGGAGGAAGTCCCTTTGCAACGCCTTTGAATTTACCATCCAATATTTCAAATGGAGCTAGAGGTGTTTGGGCTGGTTTTTCGACTACCTTCGATACGCTCTACTGTGTGGAATGATCAATGATTCCAGAGATCAATTGATAGACTGGTTCCCAGATACACGAATTCCTGAGGTATTCCACTGTATAATGTCGGATATATCGTATAGTATTGAGGTCTGTTTTCCATATACTTCCCTTCAAATCTCAGAAGAATAAGTTCATGAAGTTGAATATCAAGATTAGCAGAGAAGGCTAAAAGTTCTTGACCACCAACACCTGAATAATTCGTAACGGACTCTCCTGGATCAAAGAAATACTCTCCTCTTAAAGCAGCAGAGAGTTTATCATTGAAGTTATAACTGAATTGAGCGATGTAAGCTTCCCATTGTTCAAAATAGTCTCCTTCATTAATAAAATCTGTTCCGAAATCTACGCCAATCGTAAATGATGTTCGTTCTGTTTTTCGTTGAACATAAAAGTTGTGAAAGAAACGATCTCTAATTTGATAGATTGAATTGTCTACAGTTAGGTAGGTCCGGTCTCCAACGAAAGAGCTACTATTGATCGTCCACTTTTCATTTGGATGATACTGAACAGTATGTCCGAATGCTACGTTACCGTTAACCATTTTTTGCCAGCCATTTGAAACCAGTAGTTCAAATTTCCATTTCTCATTATGAGTAGTGTAGCCAAGTTTAGCGGCATTCAGGTAATAAGGAGAACCTTCTGCCAATAAACTTCTCGTCATTGTGTTGTTTGCAGAGGCTATTACACTTTCAAATCCAAGATTTGATTCCATTACACCAGCGTCTAGCCAGAGGTCATGATGTTTGAGTAGTTGATAACCGAAATTAGCTTCGAAAATGTTGTTTAATCCTGTAGGTTCAATGATATTATACGTTGCATAATTTCCAGCGATGAATGAAACCGAAGATCGAACTCTTCTATAATCAAAGTCGAATCCAATGATCGCGGAATTCAAACCAACCTGCTTCATACGCTTATGGTTGAATATGAAATCAGGCATAGTAGTGCTTTGTTCATTTAGCACATCAATTCCGAAATAAGTTTCAGCATACAGTTTTGGTTTGATGTTGTTCTTTAGGATCTTACCCCAATCACTTTGATTTAAAGCATTAGTTGAAGTAAATAATATTAAATAACTAAAAAAGAGTATATATTTTCTATTCATAATACTGTTTTGAGATCGTTTAATTCACCGTCTCCAGGTAAGTAATTTTCAATCATTTAGAACATAAGCTATCAACGATGTATCGTGTATAACCTTCACAAAATAAATGAAAATCATGCGTTTTTGTACCTTATATTTGTTTGGATCCTTATAAAAATGTGAAAATGGCCGATAATTCGAATTATACTGAAGATAATATACGGTCGCTGGATTGGAAAGAGCATATTCGTATGCGTCCGGGGATGTATATTGGGAAGCTGGGAGATGGATCTTCAGCCGATGATGGTATCTACATACTCATGAAAGAGGTTATCGATAACTGTATCGATGAATTTGTAATGGGAAATGGAAAAAAGATCGAGATCAAGGTTAAAGATGGAACGGTTTCAGTTCGAGATTACGGTCGTGGTATTCCGCTTGGTAAAGTTGTTGATGTTGTCTCAAAGATCAATACCGGTGGTAAATATGATTCCAAAGCATTTAAGAAATCTGTAGGATTAAACGGTGTTGGTACAAAAGCTGTTAATGCTTTAAGTTCTCATTTCATGGTTTACGCCGTTAGAGATGGAGAGAAGAAGAAAGCTGTTTTTCAACGTGGTGAACTTTTGGAAGATCCGAAGATCGAAAAGACTTCTGAAAAGAATGGTACTTATGTTGAGTTCTATCCGGATGAGGAGGTTTTCAAGAAGTTCAATTTCAAAGTTCCTTATATCGAAAAGATGGTTTGGAACTACTGTTATTTGAATCGAGGACTTTCAATATACTTGAATGGTAACAAGTTTCAGTCGAAGGATGGACTAAAAGACTTACTCGAAAACAATCAGGATGGTGATCCGCTATATCCGATCATTCATTTGGAGGGAGAAGATATTGAGGTTGCCTTAACGCATGGTAGAACATATGGTGAAGATTACTATTCTTTCGTAAATGGTCAACACACCACTCAGGGAGGTACTCATCAAAGTGCATTTAGAGAATCAGTAGCTAGAGTTATAAAAGACTTCTACAATAAATCGTATGAGTCATCTGATGTTCGTCAATCCATTGTAGCTGCGATAGCAGTGAAAGTGATGGAGCCTGTGTTTGAATCGCAAACCAAGACAAAGTTAGGTTCTCAGGATATTGAACCAGGTGGGAAGTCAATGCGAGCTTTTGTAAATGATTTTCTGAAAACGAAACTTGATAATTATTTACATAAACATCAGGATGTTGCTGAGATCCTTGAAAAGAAGATCAAGCAATCTGAGAAAGAACGTAAGGAACTATCGGGTATTCGTAAGATCGCTAGAGAAAGAGCGAAGAAAGCGAGTCTACACAACAAGAAGCTCAGAGATTGTCGAGTTCACTTTACTGATCTCAAAAATGATAGAAGAGAGGAGACAACGTTATTTATAACCGAGGGAGACTCGGCATCAGGGTCTATCACTAAGTCAAGAGATGTAAATACTCAAGCTGTATTTAGTTTGAGGGGAAAACCATTGAATTCATATGGACTCACGAAAAAAGTGGTGTATGAGAATGAAGAGTTTAACCTTATTCAGGCCGCTTTAGACATTGAGGATGACATGGATAATCTGCGATATAACAAGATCGTTATTGCAACAGATGCCGATGTTGATGGTATGCACATTCGTATGCTGTTGTTGACTTTCTTCCTACGATTCTTCCCTGATTTAGTGAAAAGAAACCACGTATATGTTTTACAAACTCCGCTCTTCAGAGTAAGGAATAAGAAAAAGACGAAATACTGTTATTCAGAAGATGAACGTAGAAAAGCAGTTAAGGAAATAGGAAAATCTGCTGAGATCACACGATTTAAGGGACTTGGTGAGATTTCTCCGGATGAGTTCAAGCATTTCATCGGAGAAGACATCCGATTAGAACCTGTAATGCTTTCTAAAGGGGCCAGTATAGACGAAGTTCTTTCATTCTACATGGGTAAAAACACACCTAGTAGACAGGAATTCATCATGGATAACTTGAGAGTTGAAAAAGACCTGGAGAAAGCCATATTAGAAGAAAATATGGAATCCGACAATATTGATAAAGCATCATAAACTATGGCAGACGAAGAAAAACCAAAAGAAGAGCCAGAAAACAACGAGGATCAGGATCAGAATGAGGAGGATGGTGTCAATGGAGAAAAGAAAGTTGACGAAAACATCACGCCGCTAAATGGTCTGTATGAGGATTGGTTTCTTGATTATGCATCTTACGTAATATTGGAACGTGCAGTTCCAGGATTGTATGATGGATTGAAGCCTGTGCAACGAAGAATTCTTCACTCTATGAAAGAGATGGAGGATGGTCGTTACAATAAGGTTGCAAATATTATTGGTAATACCATGAAATACCATCCCCACGGTGATGCTTCGATAGGGGATGCACTTGTACAGCTGGGTCAGAAAGATCTTCTGATTGATACTCAGGGTAACTGGGGGAATACATTAACGGGCGATTCTGCCGCTGCACCTCGTTACATTGAAGCACGTCTTTCAAAGTTTGCCTTACATGTTGCTTTCAACAAGAAAACAACAGATTGGTTAACGAGTTATGATGGTAGAAATAAAGAGCCGGACAATTTACCAATGAAGTTCCCGCTTCTTCTTGCTCAAGGAGCAGAAGGTATTGCTGTTGGAATGGCATGTAAGATCTTACCACACAATTTTAATGAACTGATAGATAATTCGATCAACCATCTCAGAGGAAAAAAGGTTGAAATACTGCCTGACTTCCAAACAGGAGGTATGGCAGATTTCACGAATTACAATGACGGTTTAAGAGGTGGCAAAGTTCGGGTTCGCGCAAAGATCAATAAGGTCGATAAGAAAACTTTGACGATCACTGAAATTCCATATGGAACGAACACAACTGCACTGATCGACTCAATTCTTAAAGCAAACGATAAGGGAAAGATCAAGATCAAAAAGATCGATGATAATACTGCGCAAGATGCTGAGATCATGATCCATTTGACAAGTGGAGTCTCTCCGGATAAATTGATCGACGCATTATATGCTTTTACAGATTGTGAGATCTCGATCTCTCCAAACGCTTCAGTGATTGATGGAGATGAACCTAAATTTCTTGGAGTTAGTGAGATACTAAAGATCAATACAGATAATACAGTTGATCTTCTGAGGAAGGAACTAGAAATCCGAAAAGGAGAGCTTGAAGAGCAATGGCATTTTAGCTCACTTGAAAAGATCTTTATTGAGAATAAGATCTATAGTGATATTGAGGAAGAGGAAACATGGGAAGGTGTGATTTCGGCAATTGATAAAGGATTGAAGCCTCATGTCAAAAAATTGAAACGAAAAGTTACCAGAGATGATATTATTCGTTTGACTGAAATTAAGATCAAGCGAATTTCAAAGTTTGATAAATTCAAAGCTGACGAGATTATCCGTAAAATAGAGGAGGAGCTTGCTGAAATCGAATATAAGTTAGAGCACATAATTGATCACGCTGTTGACTACTTCAAGAACCTGAAAAAAGAGTTCGGTGAAGGGAAAGAGCGAAAAACAGAGATCAAAGTATTCGATAATATCAGTGCATCTAAAGTGATCATCGCAAATGAGAAGCTTTATGTTGATTATAAAGAAGGATTCGTCGGATACAAACTGCGTAAAGCAGAATACGTTCAAGACTGTTCTGAGATAGATGATGTGATCATATTCTTTGAGTCGGGTAAAATGATGGTTACCAAAGTTGCCGATAAGAAATTTGTAGGTAAGGGAATTCTGCATGCAGCAGTATGGAAACGAGGTGATAAAAGAAGGATCTATCATGTGTTTTACCAGGATGGTAAAGGCGGTAAGACCTATATGAAACGATTCTTTGTGAAGTCCATTACTCGAGATAAGGAATATGACCTTACTGCTGGTAAAAAAGGATCTAAAGTACTTTATTTCTCTTATCATCCAAATGGAGAAAGAGAAGTTGTATCTGTACAGTTAAGAGCTCGTCCACACCTCAAGAAATTGCGATTTGATATCGATATGGGTGAACAGCTCATCAAGAGTCGTAACGCCAAAGGGAATATTGTTACGAAAGAACTCGTTTCAAAGATCACTCAAAAAGAAGTCGGAGGAAGTACACTCGCAGCCAGAAAGATTTGGTATGATGATGTCGTAGGACGTTTGAATGATGATCAACGCGGTAAGTTCCTGGGTAGATTCAGAGGCGATGATAAAATACTCACGCTATATAAAAATGGTGAATACAGATTATCGGGGTTTGACTTAACAACTAAGTTTGATGATGATATGTATCACATTGAAAAGTGGAATCCTGAACACGCGATTTCAGCTGTTTATTATGATGGAGAAAAGGAAATTCATTATGCTAAACGATTCCTTTGTGAAGTTACAACCGATAAACGTGTACCATTTATAAGCGATGCTGAAGGAAGTCATTTAGATGTTGCCACTACAGCTTATGAGCCTGAAGTTAAGATCGTTTATAATAAATTGCTCAAAGCTACTAAGAACCTACCAGATCGAATTGTTCGTATAGATGAGTTCATTGATGTGAAGGGGATGAAGTCTCAAGGTAACCAGCTTGAGAAGCTAAAAACCAAAGAGATCGTTTTAACTCATCCTGTCGAAGGAGAAAAACCTTGGCCTGATCAGGAAGATGATGAACAAGACGACAATAACGATGAAAATGATTCCTCAGGTGGAGATAATGGATCAGACGAAAACGGTCCTGATGATGGAAATGACGGAGGCGGAGATACACCAAAGAATGATGGTGGGGGTAGCCCCTCAATTGCTGAAAAGAGCAACGAAGAGGAATCCAAAGACGTCTCTAAACCGAAGAAAAAGAAAAGCGTTAAATCAAAGAGTTTATCCAGACGACCTGAGGTTGAAAAAGATAAGCCGGCGAAACAAGTAGAATGGGATATGACCAATGTGAAACGTAAAAAAGCTCGAAAAGCTGACGATGATTCACAACCTAGCTTGTTTGATTTTTAACATTCTGTAATAATGGTGTTTGATATTATCTATCAAGATGGTAGGCTGATATAAGGAAACACAAGTAAAAACAGGAGGTTTGAGAGGTTTAGGTCTTTAATGACTTGATTTACCGCTTGTAAAATTTAGTTATCCAGCGCATTGTTATTAACGTAATATTGCATGCAAACCGAATAAAACTATGAAACGACTACTACTCACACTGGGTTTATCCCTTTCATTGGGATATGGTGTATGTCAAAATGTTGAAATAGGTGAGTATGAGCCTGTTTTTTCCGAGAACAACATTGTTATGAGTGTTGCTGAAGGAACTTATACTGAGTCGAACAGATCTCATGTTCGATATTTCCTCAAATACGAAAACTACACAAATTTTCCTGTTGAATTAACTTTTCAAAAAGAGCTCCATTATGGTGATCAGTGCTATGGTTGCGATGATAATGGAGAACAGGAATATACAGTAAAGATACCTGCTAATTCTACTTTAGTTTTTGATGAAGATCATCGATCTAAATCCTTTTACATCTTCGTAAAGGATGAAAATGGATGGATCAAACGTCAGTTAACAGAGTTAGAAATCAAGAATATTAAAATCAATCAATTATGAAACGGCGCTTTTTAACGTTATCTACTACACTCACTACGCTCGCCGCATTTTTCTTTTCAATTAATTCTCAAGCACAATGTGAAGTCCTTACTTCTGCAAGTTCTTATGAGATCTATTGTGGTGAAAGTGTTGATTTAAGTGCTTTTGGGCAATCATCTGGTACAGTAGTACTTAGTGAAGATTTTAATTCAGGAGGATTTGGAGCAGGTTGGGGATCAACTCCAGGTGCTACGAGCTTTACAAATCCTTGTTCTCCGGGTGGTGTTGACGGAACACCTCATGCCTGGATGGACAATAATACAAGTGTTCCCAGAACTTTAGAGTCAGCAGCGTATGACTTGACATCTGCAACTGCTGGTGTGACCATCTGTTTTGATCTCTTGTTCGCATCTCAAGGTGATGCAGCACCATGTGAAGGTCCTGATGAGCCAGACGAAGGTGTTTATCTTGAGTATTCTACAGATGGAGGTGCAACATGGCAAACCATTCACTATTTTGATCCGAATGGAGGAAATGATCCGCAATTAACGAACTGGAATAACTGGTGTTTTCAAGTACCACCAGGTGCGATAACGAATAACACTATTTTTAGATGGCATCAAACTGCGGATTCAGGTGCAGATTACGATCACTGGGGGATTGACAATGTTGAGATCTACCAAAATGACGTAAACGCTGAATTGGTTTGGCAACATGATGGTTACTCCTATGGAGTAGGTAACCCAGGTGGAGTAAACCCAAACTCGGTAACCCCAACTTCAACAACAACTTATACGGCTGAGTTAACAACAGGTAATGGAACAACTTGTACTGAAGATGTTACGATTACTGTACTTGATCCTGTAATCGATGCTGATATAAACTTGAACCCGAGTACGATCTGTTTAGGTGATTGTGCTGATATTACGGGAAGTGCTGCATGGGTACTGGATCCAGGTGGTGTTGAGACATACGAGAATAATCAATTAGAAGTTGTAGCATCTGGAGCAGCTTCAGTAAACATTAACATTCAGGATCTTAACATGACTACGATCCAGGGAGGGTCGATCTTAGAGATTTGTATAAATGATTTCAACTTCTCCGGTTCAGAATTGTGTACGAATTTTGGAGGATGTAACTGTAATGGTACTCCGATAAACTTCGGAGATCAATGTAATATCGATGCATCCAGCTTTAATATTACTGTTTCTACACCAGACGGCTGTGAGATCACACTTGTACCAGCCAATACAATAACGACAACAGGAATTCAAGATATGTGTTTTGTGCCAAGTGGAGGTGCTCCTGTTTCTTCTGGTTCAGGTAACTATACAGGACAATTTGATCCCAATGATCCTATTTCTTCACTAGATGGATGTGATGCAAATGGTGTTTGGACACTTGAGTTTAATACAGGTTCAGGTGGTCTTGGATTTGGATTTGGTTCATTAACAGGATGGAACATTACATTTGATGATCCACCAATCGAGCAGCCTGTAAATGCTACTTGGACACCAGGTACTGATCTAAGTTCTACGAATACGATCAATACAACAGCTTGTCCTACAACGACTACAACTTATACTATCGAGCTTGATAATGGAACTCCTGGTTGTGCAACTTATACAGAAGATTTTACAGTAACTGTTGATCCTTGTAACGGTTGTACACCACCAAACACGGTAATTAATGATCCATTAACAGCTTGTAGTCCAAACACAGTGGATCTGAATACTGCGATTGATGCGACATCCGATCCAGCCAATTATACTTTCTACAACACTCAAACTGATGCTCAGAATGCTGCAAACGCAATTGGACCTAATGTCGCTGCGACTGGTTCTTACTGGGTTAGAGCTGAGGACCCGAATGATCCGACATGTTTCGATGTTTTTGAGATCGAAGTCGTTATCACTACAGTTACTTATGATGTTACGATCACAGATGAAAACTGTGGAAATGCTGACGGTGTGATCGATCTTACTGGATTAGGAGGAACTGCTCCTTATGATTATTCGATCGATAATGGTAATACATCTCAGGCAAATGGAACATTCAACAATGTAACAGCAGGAACTTATGATATCATCATTACAGATGACAATGGTTGTCAAGCAACTGGAACAGAAGTTGTCGGTAATATTGGTGGTCCAACGATCACTTCAATTACGCCAACAGATCCAACATGTGCTGGCGACTGTGATGGAAGTATTGAAGTTGTTGTGACTGGAGGTACTGCACCTTACAGTTACCAATGGCTAGATAATGGTGGTGCACCAATTGGTCCTGATGCTGATGTGATCCCTAACTTATGTGCTGGAGATTATTCGGTAGAAGTTACCGATGCAGGTGGAGGTGGTTGTGTCGTAACAGACAATGCGACATTAACTGATCCAGCAATGGAGGATCCTTCATTTACTTTTGCAGATTTCTGTGAAGGTTCTCCGAATGGCCCAACAGTTACTGGAGATGCAGGAGGAACATTTGCATTCAATCCTGTACCTACAGATGGTGCAACGATCGATCCTACAACAGGTGAGATCTCTAATGGAGTGAATGGAGCTACTTACACGGTGGAATACACGACTGGAGGTGCATGTCCTGAAAGTACGACTCAGACAGTATCTGTAACTGGTTTCTCTTATACCAATGTTGTTGTAGATGAAAACTGTGGTAACCTTGATGGTGAGATAGAATTAACACCTAATGGCGGTACTGCACCGTACGATTTCTCAATTGATAATGGTAATACTACTCAAACGAATGGTACATTCACTGGACTAAGCGCAGGAGTTTACAATATTGTGATCGTTGATGATAATGGTTGTTCCGCTACTGGTCAGGTCAGTGTTGCAAATATTGGAGGACCTAGCATTGATCAACTGAATGTAACAGATCCTTCGTGTCCAGGAGCATGTGATGGTGAAATGGAAGTAGTAGTATCTGGTGGAACTCCACCTTATACGTATAACTGGACAGATTCAAATGGTAATCCTGTTGGTGGAAATGCAGCTACGATCACTGGACTATGTGCGGGTGACTATAATGTAGAAGTTACAGATGCAGCGGGCGGTTCGTCTACTGTAATTAACTCGAATACTAGTTTTGAAACTGGTCCTGGTGGTGGATGTGATTGTGCAGATACGTACAATTGTGGCAATGATGCAGGAATGGTTGTGGATGGAGTTAGTCCAGTTTATCAAGTTGGTGATCAGGGATGTATTTCTTCTACAACGAATTACGCAAACAGTTTAGGAGCTAACTCAGGTTCTGGATATATGTACTTTTATGCAGGCCTAGATCAGATCTCTACAGGTCCATTTACATTTGCTGGTGGTGAAACTGTTGAACTTTGTGTTTATTACGCTGGACCTCAAGGAGCAGGTCCTCCAGGACAAAATACAGCAAATTCACATTTCTCATTTGGAATTGATGGGGTTCAAGTGGGGCCAGATGTTACTGTTACGACAAATCAAGGTTGGACTCAGTTCTGTTTTACTGTTACGATGACTGCTGGAAATCACACGTTTGAAATACTCTCAGGTGGAGCGGCACAATACTCGCTTTGGTTTGATGACTTTACTATAACTCAACAGAATGGAGGAGGAGCAGGGTGTCCTGTTTCTTCAACAGGTACGATCGTTGATCCTGCAGCTGATGATGCAACGTTTGCATTAACAGATTTCTGTGAAGGTTCTGCGAATAGCGCTACAGGAATTGTAACACCTGGCGGAACATTTGATTTCAATCCAGCACCTGGAGATGGAGCTACTATTGATGCTACAACTGGTGAGATCTCAAATGGAGTAGGGGGAACAACTTATACTGTGGAATATACAACTCCAGGCGCTTGCCCGGTGAGTTCAACTGAAACTGTTACAGTAATTGCTTCACCACAATTTAGTGTAGCAGGAATTAATCCTGGTTGTGGTTCTACTGATGGTCAGATCGTTATTTCTGGTCTACAGCCAAATACAGCTTACGATGTGACTTATGATGATAATGGTACTGTTGTAGGTCCTCAGAACATTACTTCAGATGCTAATGGAGAGATCATATTTAGTGGTTTATCGGCAGGTTCTTATACAGACTTCGAACTAACATTAAATGGTTGTACAACAATTGATAATTCAGTTGTTGATCTGATTCAGGCTGGAGCACCTAATGTTAGTGCACCTGCTGATTTAGTGGTTTGTGAAGGAGCTGATATAACTTTAACAGCGAATAATCCTGATGGAGCAACAATTTCATGGGATAATGGTGTTACAGATGGAGTTCCGTTTAGCGGAACCACTGTTGGAACAACGACATACACAGTAACTGGAGATCTGAATGGATGTACAGTCACTGATCAGGTTGATGTAACAATTAATCCGTTACCAACGGTTGATGCCGGAGCTGATCAAGTGATCTGTGAAGGAGAGTCTATAACACTGAGTGGAAGTGGTGCTCAAAATTACCAATGGGATAATGGAGTAGTGGATGGCACTTCATTTACTCCTGGTGCTTCAACAACATACACAGTGATCGGAACTGATGCGAATGGTTGTCAGAACGTAGATCAAGTAGATGTTACAGTTGAACCTGCACCTGTGGTTACGTTTAATGGAGATATTTTATCTGGATGTGCACCTCATACGGTGAACTTCACCAACACTACGGCGAATGGAGTGAACTGTACATGGAACTTTGGAGATGGAACAACAGCTCAAGGATGTGCTGGAGTAGCACATACTTATCAGAGTAGTGGACTTTACACGGTAACATTGACCGTTGAGAATGCAGCTGGATGTGTGGGTACAACAACTTTCACAAACTATGTAGAGGTTACAGGACCTCCTGTGGCTGACTTTACAGCAGATCCAATGGTAATGGACATCACCGATACAGAAGTTAATTTCACGAATACTTCAAACGGAGGTACAGACTTTACTTGGGATTTCGGAGATGGTACAGGTGGTGCAAATACGTATGATGCAACACATACTTTCCCAAATGAAGAATCAGGAGAATATATCGTAACCTTGATCGCTTCAAATGGTCCTGACTGTGTAGATACAGCGCGTCTATTGATCAAGGTAGATGATGTGATCATATTCTATGTGCCAAATACATTTACACCAGATGGTGATGAATTCAACCAAACATTCCAGCCTGTATTTACATCGGGTTATGACCCTCAGGATTTCCAAATGTTGATCTTCAATAGGTGGGGAGAGGTGATTTTTGAAACACGCAATGCAGCAATAGGATGGGACGGAACATACGGAGGGAAGTATGTTAAAGATGGAACTTATGTATGGACGATCGAATTCCAGGAAACAATGTCAGATAAAAGGCATTACCATCAGGGTCATGTCAATATACTTAGGTAGTTGAGTTTTAATTTGATTATCAAAAGGCTGTCTCTAAAGAGCAGCCTTTTTTAGTTTAAAATTTAAGACTTAGAATTTAGAGTTAATTACACCAAAGATAGTATCATAAAACCCTGTGAACTTAGTGTCCCTTGTGGTTAAGTTTAAAACCTAGTATTTACAGTATTCATTCCAAAAACAACACCATAAACCCTTGTGAATCTTGTAGTTAATCTAATTGCCACCCAAATCTATTTAACATAATATCCCAATCTGCAGGAAATCCAGCATTCAAAGTCAGTTGCTTATCCATAAATGGATGCTCAAAGCTCAGTGTTTTAGCATGTAGAAACATGTAATGACAGTCGAAATTCTCCTCAAACATTCGATTATGAAAGCGATCACCGTATTTATAATCACCAATAATTGGATGACTGATCTTGTTTGTATGAATTCGCAGCTGATGCATTCTACCAGTTTCTGGAATTAACTTCACCAAACTGTAACGTGAGCGATCATAAGGATGCACAGGGATATCTAATTCGATTTGTTTTAGACAAGTTAAATGCGTGATAGCATCTTTATAAATTCCTTTGTCATTTTTTACTGGAGAATCGACTGTAAGTTTTTCATCAACAAAACCTCTGAGAATTGCGTAATAATTCTTTTCTATACGATTGTCCGTGAATAACTGCTGTATTTCGCTAACAAATTCTTTTTCTTTAGCCAAGAGTAGAACACCTGACGTTTTACGATCCAATCGATGAACAGGATATAATGGTTGAATAATCTGTTCTTTTAATTTATCCAGTAAAGTTGCTTCCTGAATATTACGAGCATAATGAGAATGATGTACCAGGTAATTATTTGGCTTATTGACGACGAGTAGGTGATCATCTTCATAGATAATTTCGATTTTATCAATATCTGGCTGAGAGGAGGTATTCATAAGTTTGCCAAGATAGTAATAGTATTACGAATAATCCTATTTAACATAATATTAATTATAAGACAAAAGTATATAATAAAAAAGAGTGACCGAAATCACTCTTTATACAATTCTATATGTAATTAGACTTAAATACGCTCAACATTGATCGCATCCATTCCTTTTTTACCTCTTGCTTTGTCGAATTTAACTTTATCGCCTTCTTCCATGAATTCTTCTCCAACAACATTGTTAATGTGGAAGAATAATTTCTCACCGTCATGACTGTCCGTGATAAATCCAAATCCTTTGTTACTGTCGTAGAAAGTTACTTTACCAGTGTTTTCATCTGGTTCGTCACCTTCTTCTTTTGATGGTACACCTACAACGATGTCTTCTGCATCAACTTCTTCTCGATCTTGCTCTTCCGGCGGCGTATCGACAATGTTACCGTATTCATCAACGTAAGCGATCATGTCATCCAATGATGTTTTCCCATCAGATTTTTCTTCTTGACGTTGTTCTTTCTTTAGCTGTTTCTCTTTCTTCTTCTTTGCCTTCTTCTTTTCTTTTTCTCTTTTGCTAAATGACTCTTGTGATCTTCCCATGTATTATTTTACGTATTGTTCCTCCGTTACCAAGGAATAAAAAAACTTTGTCTGGTGTAACGAAATCCAGCTTTTACAAAGCTAAGGAATATACAGCAGGAATACTAATTATTCGCTTTAACATCAATAAATATAGATTGAGAATCAATAAAATGTGGCCAGATACAAAAAAAGCGACATCAATAATGCCGCTTTTTAATTCATTCGTTTGATCTTATCCTTTGATCCATTGGATAATCTTCCCACTGTCTGGTTTAACACGTGGATGAATTACTTGCTCAAGTTCACCCTCTTCGTTGATCAAATACTTTTGAAAATTCCACTGAACCTCGTTATCACTGTGCCCATTCATTGATTTTTGCGTCAAAAACTTGTATAATGGATGCATGTCGTCTCCTTTCACAGAGATCTTCGACATCATTGGAAATGTAACACCATAATTCTTTTTGCAAAACGCTTTGATCTCTTCTTCATCTCCAGGTTCCTGACTCATAAAGTTATTTGCAGGAAAACCAACAATAACGAAATCGTCACCTCCATATTCTTCATAAACAGATTGTAACTGCTCATACTGCGGCGTTAGACCACATTTTGAAGCTGTATTTACGATCATCACTTTCTTTCCTTTTAAAGTCGATAGATCGAATGTTTCTCCATTGATGTCCTTAACTTTAAAATCATAGATGCTCTTTTCCTGAGCGTTAGAAATACCTATTGTCAATGCAATGGTTAAAATTGTAAGTATAGTTTTCATAGTTTTTAATTTACTTCCAAACAGTTTATTGATAATAAAGTTCTACTTCCGTAGCACCTTTTCCATATTCTCTAAAATCAGCGTCGTAGAATGATACATTCTCTTGTCCTTCTAAAAAATGTCTGACCTCTCCTCTCAACACACCCTGACCTACTCCATGAATGATCACGATCTTTCTAATGTGTTTCTCACGAGCAGTTCTATAAAATCGTTTAAGTTCAAATAGTTGATGATTCAAAAGTTCACCACTTGTCATGCCGGCTTCACTTTCCAGCAGAGCATGTGTGTGCAGATCGATCTCCCAATACCCTTTTCGCTGAACAATTTCACTCACCTCTTCCCCACTCTTTGTTGGAGACAATGCTGAATCATCTGCTAGCTCAACATCATAACCACCTTGTATTGCATCCGTTTGATCACCGTATATCTTTACGAGTTGTTGTATAGGATATTCATTTTCGAATCCAGTTTCATCCTCAACGATCACATTGTGCTCATTCTTGAATGAAATGATCGTACCTTCTCCCGTTTCAGACAGGAACCGAACCTTCTCACCTACTTTGAAATGCATAGATCAAAACGTTTAGGTCAATATTTAAAAATGAATAGATCGCCAGTGTTATAGCGCCAGCCCAGACTAGGAACATTATAGCTTTGTATCCAAAAGATGCATCGTTTGTAGTTGGTGGATAAAGAACTTTGTCTACTTGACGAGCAACGATCTGATCATATTTATAATCGTCTGAATTTTCTTTGATATCTATTAAGACAGGTGTATGACCTTCTACAATATTCTTTAGATGCTTGTATGTCTTATCAGATAAATCTTCATAGTTCGCTTCATAATTCAAATGAGCGTCACGAAGTTCTTTGCGAATAAGGTATATCTTGTGTTTACTTTTAATTCTGAGCCCAAGTAATACTCCAAATGCTGTTAAGATCCATGAATTAAGCCACACTCCTAAAATCACCATGCTCAAGGATGAGATAACCGCAAAAACGAATTGGAATAGTTCATACTTCCTGAAATAGAGTATTCTGAATAACTGACCACCATCCAATGGATCAAGCGGAATCAAGTTAAGTACATTCAATAAAATGAGGATAGCACCAGCTTGTGTAGCAATATGAGCTTCAGTTCCCACCCCGTAATTCATTAAAAAATAGCCGATAACTATTCCTGGGACCGGACCAGCCATGATCATCAATGAACTTTCAATCTGAGAATAGATCTTCTTTTTCCCTGATACCATAGCACCGATAAAAGGAATAAAGAGCATAGAAAGGTTCGTGTAACCAAAAAACTTCATCACAAGAAAATGTCCTAGTTCGTGTAAAAACAGAACTCCCACCAATAAACCGATCAATACATAATCATCTGTAATAATTGAGAAAGTCAAAGCGAAAACTATAATGGAAAGGATCGTTATTGAAATATGTCTTTTTGGATCTTTTCTTTCTATTTCAGGCTTTGGTGGGTAATATGATTCAAATTCACTCATGCGTTGTAAACAAATGTACGCTTTTTTGGTTCGCTCAACAAAAAGAATAGTTCTAAACTACTTAGCGTCAATCAGAATACGTTATAGTTATAGTTAAAAAAGATTAAATAAACGAATAACGAGTGTCTATCGCATGAAATCATTACTTTCGCTATTATGATCCACGCAGAAGGAATTACGAAATCATACGGAGATGTTCAGGTGTTGAAAGGAATTGACCTTTCGATAAAGAAAAATGAACTTATATCTATTGTTGGTGCTTCTGGAGCTGGTAAAACTACCCTACTCCAGATCCTCGGAACTTTAGAAAACCCAGATGAAGGACTTTACGAGTTGGATGGTACTTCTCCATTTTCTTTGAATCAGAAACAGCTTTCTAAGTTCAGAAATAGAGAGATCGGATTTGTTTTTCAGTTTCATCAGTTACTTCCTGAGTTCACAGCAATTGAAAACATCATTCTTCCTGCATTGATAAAAGGAGATAATAAAGCTGAAGCAGAGAAAAGAGCTAAAGAATTATTGTCTTTTTTGAATCTATCAAGTAGAGATCATCATAAGCCGAATGCCTTATCTGGAGGAGAACAACAAAGAGTTGCAGTTGCCAGAGCATTGATCAATCAACCAAAATTAATCTTGGCTGATGAACCGTCTGGAAATCTGGATACCAAAAATTCGGAAGAATTACATCAATTGTTTTTCGACCTAAGAGAACAGTTCGATCAAACATTCGTTATCGTAACGCACAATACAGATTTAGCAAATATTTCTGATCGTAAGCTAGAAATGGCAGATGGAAAATTTATCTGAAGAAGAAAAGGCAGTTCGCGATTTACTTGAAGTAAAGGTTCAAGAGTTTAATGCTAAATCATTTATTTCTAGTGACCCAATTCAGATCTCTCATCGATTTGAGAACCCTAAAGATATAGAGATAACCGCTCTATTAATGGCTACAATTGCCTGGGGAAACCGAACAATGATCATAAAAAACGGGGAACGATTACTGAACATTATGCAACATGAGCCTTACGAGTTTGTGTCAAATTATAGTACCGATTCACTTAAGGATATAAAATTTGTTCATCGCACATTCAATCTGGTCGATCTTGATTTCTTTTTCCGTAGTTTACAACGAATCTATCAAGAACAAGGATCATTGGAGAAAGCATTTGACAAACATCCTGAAATTCCAGGTGTAAAAGGTAGAATTGTAAGTTTTCGAGATATTATGCTGCAAACAGATCATGAAAAGCGAAGTGAAAAGCATATTTCGAATCCTTTGAGAAACTCAGCAGCTAAACGAATTAACATGTTCTTGCGCTGGATGGTTAGAAATGATAATAATCGAGTCGATTTTGGGATATGGAACTCCATCCCCACAAGTGAACTAATGCTTCCACTTGATGTACATACCGGTCGAGTAGCTCGCAAACTTGGCCTGCTCCATCGAAAACAGGATGATTGGAAAGCTCTTGAAGAATTAATGTCTAACCTAAAGCGATTTGACTCAAAGGACCCTGTCAAATATGATTATGCTCTTTTTGGTTTAGGAGCATTTGATGGATTTGCTAAGTAAATACTTTTTAACAATCTATCTTCTGTACAGCGAAAGCATTATATTTGAAATATGAGTTTTGTAAACCCTTCTTTTCTTTGGGCGTTTGCGGTATTAGCTATACCTATCATCATACATTTGTTCAATTTTAGAAGGTACAAAACGATCTATTTCTCAAGCATTCAATTCATTAAGAAGGTTGATCAGGAAACAAACGCTACAAAAAGTATTAAACACTATCTTGTATTGATCACACGTTTGTTAGCTTTCTCTTGTCTGGTCCTTGCTTTTGCTCAGCCTTACATTCCTACTTCAGAAAATAATAGAACAGCTGATAGCATTCTGGCCGTCTATGTTGACAATTCATACTCTATGTCAGCAAAGGGAACGAATGGAAACTTGTTGAATCACGCCAAAGAATCGCTTCGCAGTATAGTTGATCAGCAGCCAAAAGCTCAGAATTTCGTATTGGTTACAAACGCACTTTCTGGAATAGAACATAGAATAATTACTGCCACTGAACTGCAAGACAGGCTCGAAATGATCAACCTCTCTCCTATTTCGAGATCTCCTCTTCAACCCCTGAAAAGTATTCGGAGTTTTCTAACTAACGAGGGGTTTAGCGGTAACTTACAGTTTCTTTCACTATCCGATCTACAAAAGAACAATGAACTGAATACGAAAGATCTTGATTCATCTGCATATTATACGTTTCTGCAGTTTGCTCCTCAGTCAAAACAAAACTTATTTATTGATTCAGTTTGGTTTGATCAGCCCTTTCAGCGTATTGGGGTAAACAGTACACTTAATGTTCGAGTGAATAATTTTGGAGACTCTCCCGTTACCAATGCAGAGATCAAACTTGACGTAGGAAAAACCAATCGACAAGCATTAGTAGATATACCAGCAAATGAATCAAGTGTTGTTTCGATAAACTTCACAAATAAGCAAAATGGTTACCAAACAGGCACTGTTGAGATCCTGGATGAGCAACTCCATTTTGATAACACGTACCATTTTTCTTATGAGGTTAGAAATGAGTTGAACGTATCTATTGTTAATGGAAATGATGCTTCATCTTACCCGTTGGATGTTTATGAAACGGATGACTTCTACAAATTGGAATCTTATGATGTTGAGCAATTGAAAATCGATGTCTTGAATGATGCTGATCTTATCGTACTCAATGGTTTAAGTTCTATATCCTCAGGTATTCGAACGAAGATCAATCAATTGAACGAGAGAGGAAAAAGTATCCTGATCATACCTGGAATGGATCCTGATCCTAATACCTACAATCAATTATTGAAAATGAATTCTTTACCACTGATAAAAAGTGCGAGTGATCAATCATTAAGAATAAAGGACATCGCTACTTCCTTCCCATTCTTCCAGGGAATGTTTGATAAAAAGGTAGATAATATACGTATGCCACCTATTCAAAAGTATTTTGCATCTCAGATTTACACGAATTCGAATTACGATAAGCTTGTTGCACTTGAGGATGGTTCTCCCCTATTCGTTTCTTCTGGTAATCGAAAGACTTACATGATTTACAGTGCCGCAAATGATGAGTTTAGTGACTTTAGTAAATCAGCATTATTTTCAGCCTTATTGTTAAGAGCAGGTGAATTAAGTCAGCAGCAGCAAGGATTAGCTCTCGAATTAGGAACTTCACAAAGTTTTAAAACAGGAATTGAAGTCAAACAAGATGAAAAAGTAGAGCTTCGTTCTGAAGACTACAGTTTTATTCCTTCAATGAGCTTCGACGCAAAACAGCTTTCGATAAATGTTCGACACGGCGAGAATGATCAGTCTATTCAGGCGGGAACATATGATATCATTCATAATGACGATAAGAAAGGGCAATTAGCACTGAATTACGATCGCAAAGAATCGAAGCTTAATTATTATGAACCTGACGAGATTCGTTCGCACTTAACTTCTATCGGAGTTAAAAACACAAGCTTTAAGACCTTGGAGAGTTTTGAAGATATTCACCAATTATCTGTTGAGAAACCAAATGAATACTGGAGAATTCTTTTAACTTTGGCTCTCGTGTTTTTCATAACAGAAATGTTGATTGTATTATTCTGGAAACTGTAGCATGAAGATTTACATTAAAAAAGCAACGATTTTAGATCCAACCTCTCCTTTTCATGGATCTCAGAAGGATCTTTTGATTGAGAATGGTAAAGTTGTGGATATCGCAGACTCTATTGATGGAAAAGATGCGGATAAGATCGTTGAAAGTGAGGATCTTTATTTATCGCATAGCTGGACAGATCTAAAAGCAAATTTTTGCGATCCAGGAAATGAGCACAAGGAAGACTTAACAACAGGAGCCGCATGTGCTGAAGCTGGTGGCTTTGGACACGTTTTTCTTTCAGCTGATAACAATCCTGTTACGGATTCTAAAGCTCAGGTGAAATATATCACTGGACACAATCAAAGTACAACTACTCAATTACATCCGATTGGATCGATCACTGAAGATCTTAAGCATGAACAATTATCAGAGATGTTCGATATGTTTCAAAATGGAGTTCATTTATTTAGTGATTCTACTCATTTTGTTTCTGCTGGAATAATGCATCGAGCACTACTCTATGCTCAGAATTTTGATGGTTTGGTTGTTAGTTTCCCTCAAAATGAATCGATCATGGGGGAAGGACAGGTAAATGAAGGTATTGCTTCAGTAAAAACCGGGCTTAAAGCTATACCATCGGTTGGAGAAAAGATACAAGTACAAAGAGATCTAAGTATACTTGAATACACAGGAGGTAGACTTCATTTCAGTGGAATATCCACAAAAGATAGTGTTGAACTCATTAGAGAAGCTCGAAAGAAAGGGCTTAACGTAACCTGTGACGTGCATGTTTCCCATTTGCTTTATACAGAGAATGATGTGCTGGATTTTGACACAAACCATAAGGTCCTTCCACCATACAGAAGTACTGAGGATAAAGACGCTTTATGGGACGGATTACGAGATGATGTGATCGATTGTATTGTATCTAATCATCAGCCTCAGAATATTGAAGAAAAAGATGTAGAGTTTGATAATGCTTCTTTCGGTACTATTACGCTTCAAACTTTATACGGTTCGTTGTCAAATAATTTTGAGAACGATCATGAAATGTTGATCAAAAAGATCAGTAACAATCCAAGAGATCTTGTTGGAATTCCTACAAACCCAATTGATAAAGGTGCTTTTAGCGACTTTACTCTATTCGACCCTGGAAAAGAATGGGAATTCAATGAGGCAGTGAATCGATCGAAAAGTAAAAACTCTCCACTGATGAACACAAAGATCAAGGGATCTGTTATTGGTATCATCAATGGTAACCAGCTTAAGTTGAACCAAATCAATTAGTATCTTGAAGAAAAAGAAGTATTTTTTAAAGGAATTCTTTAAGGAAAAGAAAACGGTTGGTGCCGTAAGTCCTAGCTCAAAGGCTTTAGGTCGTTCCATGTTGAAGAATATTAATTTTTCTGAGGTTAATGCAATCGCAGAATACGGACCGGGTACTGGGGTTTTTACTCGAATGATCATAAAGAAAATGAAGCCGGGAACTAAACTTCTGGTTTTTGAACTCCACGATGCTTTCTACAATAATTTAGTCAAAGAGTTTAAGGATAATGATAATGTTATCTTGATCAATGATAGTGCTGAAAATATAAGTAAGCACATGAAAGAACAAGGGATCGAAGAACTCGATGTTGTTTTGTCCTCTCTCCCACTTACTAATTTTGATAAACGTCTTACTGCAAATATTCTCAAGCGTTCACATGGTGCGTTATGCCCAAAAGGTCTTTACATTCAATTTCAATACTCTTTGAATGCAAAAAGGATCTTAAAAAGGATATTTAAAGATGTGAGTATCGATTTTACGGCTAAGAATATACCACCTGCATTTGTCTATACTTGTACAAAATAAATAAGTCTAGCACGGTGGCTAGACTTATTCGTTAGTAAACATTAGTAGCAGTGGAAAATGCCTTACTAATTGTAAGACGTCAATAGAAAACAAAAGGTTGTCTACTTTTTTAACTTTTTTTATGTCACGTAAAAAACAAGCCACAAGCTGGACTGTCTTGAGGGAATCTTAATTTTTTTTCGTTATATTTGGTTAAACAACAACTCTTTAGCCTATGAGTGCCAATTTATTTATTGTCCCCCATGATTTTACCAGTGTTGGAGATGCTGCTCTAAAGTATGCTCTTTATCTGGCAAAGCCTCGAAAGACTTCTATAGAATTGTTACATATCGTTAGTAACAAATCAAGTAAGAAAGCTGCAATGCAAAAGCTAAACAGTATTATTGGGAATTTAGATCTTGGTGTTGGTGACGTGGATGTCAAAGCTGTAGTAAAGGTTGGAAATATTTTTGACGATATTGGTAAGATCGCTGAGGATAAGGAGGCGCGAATGATCGTTATGGGTACCCATGGAGCTAAAGGCATGCAAAAACTGTTCGGATCCTACGCGATCAAAGTTGTTACTTCCACGAGTGTTCCGTTCCTTGTTGTTCAAGAAGGTGTGGCTCATCGCGAGATTGAGAATATTGTTGTTCCAATTGATGTATCGAAGGAAAGTTTACAGATCATTAACGTAGCTGGAGAATTAGCAAAAGTCTTCAATTCTAAAGTTCATGTGATCTGCGAGTCACAGAAAGATCCCAGACTTTCACAGCAAATGAAGATCAGGATCTCGTTGGTTAAAAAAGAGTTCCAGGAAAAAGATGTAAATTCTTCGATCGAAATGATCAAGGGAAGTAAATCGTATAACCATAAGGTAATTTCTTATGCAAAATCGGTAAAAGCTGATATGATCGCAGTGGCCTACCATTCCTCTGCCCTATTCGCTGCATTTGATACATATGCTCAAAAACTTATTACGAATGACGAAAACATTCCGTGCTTGATAGCGAATTCAAAATTACTTTCTAAGCTGTATTACTAAACTTAGGTTACCTTTGTTGCTAATTAAAGTAGTAACATGAAAATAGGAGAATATTCTACGTTTGTAATCGATCGCTTCACAAGTGTTGGGGCTTTTCTGAGAAATTCTGAGGATGAGGAAGTACTACTTCCAAACAAATACCTCGAAGATTCTTTTGAAGAAGACCAGGAGATCACTGTATTTGTTTACAGAGATTCAGAGGATCGTCCAGTTGCTACTACTGAAATCCCTTATGTTACATTGAATGGATTCGCTTTTCTGACAGTAAAAGATGTTACTGGAATTGGAGCTTTCCTAGATTGGGGATTAGAAAAAGATCTTTTCGTTCCTTTTAAGGAACAGCAAGCCAAGATGGCTGTTGGAGGTGAATATTTGATTCGATTGATCAAAGATGATAAAACGGATCGCCTATTGGGGACTACAAAGATCAATCGCTATTTATCTAGTGAGGATCCTGATCTTTCCATAGGCGACGAGATCGAATTATTTGTTGGAGAAATATCTGACTTAGGAAGAGAAGTCATAATAAACGACACCTACAAAGGTATGATCTTTAAAGACCACCTGGTTCGACCTTTAAAAACAGGAGAACGAACAACTGGTTATGTAGAGTTTATTCGTCAAGATGGTAAAATTGATGTTTCTCTGGTGCCTGTAGGGGTTGAAAAGTTCGATCATTTTACTCAAACTGTTTTGGATTTCCTCAATGCTAACGGAGGAGTTATGACGATAACGGATAAGTCTCATCCTGATATCATTCGTGAAGAGCTCGGATTAAGCAAGAAATCATTTAAAAAGGCCATCGGTAATTTATATAAAAAGCGAAAGATCAAATTACTCGATGACAAAATAGAATTAGTGAAATAAAAAAAGGAGAGCTCAACGGCTCTCCTTTTTATTTCTATAATACTTTATAAGATTACTCAGCAGCAGCTGCTTCATATCTCTTCTTATATTCTACAGCTTTTTCAGTATTTCCAGCTCTTCTGTGAACCTGGAATAGTACCTGGAGAACCCCAGCATTATTTGGATCTTGCTTAATGTATGTTTCAAGTGGATCGATCGCATTCGTATACATCTCTTCACTCTTAGCCATTACCGTTTCGTAATTTGGATCATTGTAATCCATTTGCTTAGCTTTCTGCTCCAATTTCTGACCTCTTCCTAAGTAAAGAACACCAAGGTTGTATGAAGCATCAAGATATTCAGGATCGATCTCTATCGCTCTTTTCAAGTTATTCTCTGCTTTTGTATAAAGCATTTCAACTTCTTCTGCTTTTGCAGGATAACCTTCATCAGTCACATCCATACCTTGAAGCTCTTGGAATCCTTTATCAGCACTTGAAAGGAAAATAGAACCCATAGTACTGAATAAAGCTTTATTCTGAGGATCAGCATCTGCTGCGGCCTGGAAGAATTTCTCAGCTTGCTCAAGATCTCCCATATCAAGAGAAATATTCACACCCTGAATAGCAATATCAGAATTCTTAGGGAACATTTCACTTGCTTGCTGGATGAACTCGATCGCTTCTTCATTCTTATCTTGCTTCTTAAGCGTATCAATATGATTTCTAGCAGAAATGATCGCATTGTTCTTCATGTCTTCATCTTCAACATCGATCATTTTTTGAAGCTCGTATGCACCAGCAAATCCAGCGTAAGCTACGTCGAATTTCTTTTGCTGAAACATCATCTGACCGATAGTCATTGCTTGTGAAACTTTACGATCCACGAAGTCCTCAACTTCTCTTTTGTATTTTCTACTCTCCATTGCTTTCTCAAATGAAGATTTGATCATATTCATCGTTTCTTCATTTTGATACTGCTCAAGTTCTTCAAACTGAGTAGAAAGTTCAACCAAACCAAAATAGATCACTCCATTGTAGTAGTTTGCTTTTTCATCATCTTTAGTGTCTTCATGATTCATCGCAGGATCAATTAAGTTCTTTGCCTCCATCAGAACACTTTTAGCTTCATCCATATTCTGCTGCATCATTGCTGGCATATATTTCTTATACTCTATCGCAGCAGACACAACATTGCTGTTTTGAGCGCTCAGATTCGTTGCTATGGCTAGCACTCCAGTTAACATTGCGATCTTTATTGTCTTAAAATTCATTGTTATACTTTTTTGAATTATGCTTCACTATTATCATTTTCCGTGCCATTCTCTGGAGTTTCTCCATCAACACCTTCTATTTCCTCTTCTTCGTCAGATTTTGGAACCTTTGCAACTGCAGCAATCTCCCCTCCTTTCTTAAGGTTGATCACTTTTACACCTTGAGCTGCTCTACCCATGACTCTCACTTGATCAACAGAAGTTCTGATCGTAATACCACGCTTAGTAATGATCATCAGATCATCCTCGTCAGTAACATTCTTAATGGCAATAAGGTCACCTGTTTTCTCAGTTACAGATATCGTTTTAACTCCTTTTCCACCTCTATTCGTTACACGGTATACAGGTTCTCCTGTTTCAGGATCGTTAAAGTACGAGCGTTTACCGTATCCATTTTCAGATACTACCATGATAGAATTCTCAGAATCTGGTTCAAGGCAGATCATTCCGATGACCTCGTCATTATCACGACTCATCGTTACACCTTTTACACCAATTGAGTTTCTACCTACAGTTCGTACAGTTGATTCGTTGAAACGGATCGCATAACCTGAGCGTTTCGCAAGAATTATTTCATTCTCACCATTTGTCAACTTAGCTTCCAGTAATTCATCACCATCATTGATCTTGATAGCATTAATACCATTAGTTCTTGGTCGAGAATAAGCCTCTAGCAATGTCTTTTTGATGATTCCTTTCTTAGTACACATTACTATGTAATTCTCATTTACATAGTCTTCATTTTTAAGATCTTGAACATTGATGTAAGCCTTGATCTTATCATCTTGCTCAATATTGATCAAATTCTGAATCGCTCGACCTCTAGAAGTTTTACTACCTTCTGGCACCTCAAATACACGCATCCAGAAACATTTACCTTTTTCTGTAAATACAAGTAGGTAATTGTGATTTGTCGCTACGAAAATAGACTCGAGGAAATCCTTATCCCTTGTTGTACTTCCTTTCGAACCAGTACCTCCTCTTCTTTGAGCTTTATACTCATTAAGGTTTGTTCGCTTGATATATCCTGCGTGGGAAATCGTAACAACAACTTCTTCATCAGGGATCAAATCTTCAATTCTCATTTCAGAAGCAGAGTATTCGATTCGAGATCTTCTTTCATCTCCATACTTATCTCTGATGTATTGAAGTTCTTCTTTAATGATCTCCATTCTACGAGACTCATTAGCAAGGATATCTTTCAAATCAGCAATAGTCTCCATCAATTCCTTGTACTCTGCTCTTAATTTGTCTTGCTCAAGTCCTGTAAGCTGACGCAATCTCATCTCTACAATTGCTCTAGCTTGAAGATCTGAAAGTTCAAAACGCTCCATTAATTTCTCGCGAGCTTCTTCTGGACTTTTTGAAGCTCTGATCATTTTGATCACTTCATCTATATTATCAGAAGCAATGATCAATCCTTCTAGTAAATGAGCTCTTTCTTCAGCCTTCTTCAGGTCGTACTTTGTTCTCTTAACTACAACCTCGTGACGGAAATCAACGAACTGTGAAATGATCTCTTTTAAGTTTAATAACTCAGGACGACCATTTACAAGACAGATATTATTTACTGAGAATGAAGTCTGTAGGGCTGTGTATTTAAACAATTTGTTTAAAACAACGTTTGGAATCGCATCTCGTTTTAATTCATAAACAATGCGCATTCCATTTCTATCCGACTCATCTCTGATGTCTGTTATTCCTTCGATCTTACCATCGTTCACAAGATCAGCGGTTTTCTTGATCATATCCGCTTTATTGACCTGATATGGTATCTCTGTTACGATGATATGCTCCCTTCCTTGCTTATTCTCTTCGATCTCGGCTTTCGCACGAATTACGATTCTACCTTTACCAGTTTCAAATGCTGATTTAACACCATCATAACCATAGATAATACCTCCAGTTGGGAAATCAGGGGCCTTGATGTGCTCCATCAACCCTTCGATCTCAATATCACGATTGTCGATATATGCTACAATTCCGTCGACACACTCTGTCAAGTTGTGAGGCGCCATGTTTGTAGCCATACCTACAGCAATACCACTTGCTCCATTCATCAATAGTTGAGGAACTTTCGTAGGTAGCACTGTTGGCTCTTGAAGGGAATCATCAAAGTTGTTTTCAAAGTCAACTGTTTCTTTTTCAAGATCAGCTAACATTTCCTCTGATATCTTTCTTAATCTCGCCTCAGTATAACGCATGGCAGCCGGACTATCACCATCCACTGATCCAAAGTTACCCTGGCCATCAACCAAAGGATATCTTAGTGACCAATGCTGCGCCATACGCACCATAGTGTCGTAAACCGAGCTGTCACCATGTGGGTGATACTTACCAAGTACTTCACCGACGATTCTTGCTGATTTTTTATGTGCTTTATTCGAGTAAACCCCGAGATCTTGCATTCCATATAATACACGTCTGTGTACAGGCTTAAATCCGTCACGCACATCTGGAAGTGCACGAGAAACGATAACGGACATCGAATAGTCAATGTACGCTGACTTCATCTCATCCTCGATGTTGATCTTTACGATTCTTTCTCCTTCTGCCATCTTGTCATTTAATTAGTTATAGCACGAAAATTGTGCATACGTTGAATGGTCGAAAATATAGAATTAAATCAAACGAAAATCGATCGGAAATTGAATTTTATACACAAAAATCTGTGGAAAATTGTGAACAACTTCAACGATTTTGTCTTTAATTCGTTATATTTTTGATAAGTCGTAGTTATACGTCTTTTTATAACAACAGAAAAACAACAAATTAATATATGGAAGCGAAATTTTCACCACGAGTAAAAGATGTGATCAACTTCAGTCGAGAGGAAGCATTGCGCCTCGGAAACGACTATATAGGAGTTGAGCATTTATTACTTGGTTTGATAAGAGAAGGTGAAGGATTAGGTATTCGCGTACTTAAGGAATTCAATCTTGATCTGGAACAGATCAGACAACAAATAGAATCTTATTTGACGAAGTCAGCATCAGGTAACGCAAAAGATCTGACAAACATTCCACTTGTTAAGCAAGCTGAGAAGGTTTTAAAGATCACTTACCTGGAAGCTAAACTTTTCAAGAGTCCGGTTATTGGCACTGAACATCTATTACTCTCAATTTTAAAAGATGAAAATAACGTAGCGTGTCGTACACTCAATAAGTACGGGATCATTTACGATAATATCAAGGATGAGATCGAAGCTATGTTAGAGGAAAACAACCCTACTAGCGAATTCCCAGGTTCTGATGATGCAGGAGATGCAGGATTCGCAGGAAGTAGTGGGTCATCTGGCGGAAGCGGAAGAAAAGCAAGTGAGTCAAAATCTAAAACTCCTGTATTGGATAATTTTGGTCGTGATCTCACAAAGCTTGCTGAGGCTGATCGTTTAGACCCTATTGTAGGTAGAGAAAAAGAGATCGAACGAGTAAGTCAGATCCTTTCAAGAAGAAAGAAGAACAATCCAATTCTTATTGGTGAACCTGGAGTTGGTAAAAGTGCTATTGCAGAAGGTTTAGCGCTTAGAATTGTACAACGTAAAGTGTCAAGAGTACTCTTTAATAAGCGAATTGTTAGTTTGGATCTTGCGTCACTTGTTGCAGGAACCAAGTATAGAGGTCAGTTCGAAGAACGAATGAAGGCTGTTATGGCTGAGATCGAAAAGAACCCTGACATCATATTATTTATAGACGAGATTCATACTATAATAGGTGCTGGTGGAGCGAGTGGCTCGCTAGATGCATCAAATATGTTTAAGCCTGCACTTGCACGTGGTGAACTGCAAGCGATTGGAGCGACAACGCTTGATGAATACCGACAGTATATTGAAAAAGATGGAGCATTAGAGCGTAGGTTCCAGAAAGTACTTGTTGAACCTACGACGGTGGAAGAAACTGAGCAGATTCTTCAGAATATTAAGGAGCGTTATGAAGAGCACCACGGTGTGACATATACGGATGAAGCGATTGAAGCATGTGTATCTTTAACTAATCGCTACATATCAGATCGACACCTACCGGATAAAGCGATCGATGCATTAGATGAAGTTGGATCACGCGTTCACTTAACGAATATCAATGTTCCTAAGATCATTTTAGACATCGAAGGACAGATCGAAGAAGTTAAAGAACAGAAAAATGATGTTATCAAATCTCAGCAGTATGAAAAAGCTGCAGAACTGAGAGATAGCGAAAAGAAGCTTCAAGATAAATTAGAAGAAGAAAAGATCAAATGGGAAGAAGACACTAAGAATCATAGGGTCACTGTTACGGAAGAACATGTTGCTGATGTAGTTGCTATGATGACTGGTATTCCTGTTCAGCGAATTGCCGAGAAAGAAAGCGGTAAATTGGCTAAAATGTACGATGAGATCAAATCTCAAGTCATTGGTCAGGATGAAGCTGTTTCTAAAGTTGTAAAGGCAATTCAAAGAAACAGAGCTGGTTTAAAGGATCCAAACAAACCGATTGGATCATTCTTCTTCCTCGGACCTACAGGAGTTGGTAAAACACAATTAGCTAAGGTTTTATCACGTCATATGTTCGATACAGAAGATTCTTTGATTCGAATAGATATGTCAGAGTATATGGAGAAGTTCTCAATCTCAAGATTGGTAGGAGCCCCTCCGGGATACGTTGGGTATGAGGAAGGTGGACAGCTGACTGAAAAAGTTAGAAGAAAGCCCTACTCTATTGTTTTACTCGATGAGATCGAAAAAGCACACCCTGATGTATTTAACTTATTGCTTCAGGCATTGGATGATGGACACATGACAGATGGATTAGGTCGTAAGATCGACTTCAAAAACACCATTATGATCATGACTTCTAACATTGGTGCTCGTCAATTACAGGATTTTGGAACCGGAGTTGGATTTGGAACAGCCGCAAGAATGGCCTCAACTGAAGACGATCAGAAAACGGTGATCCAGAATGCGTTGAGAAAAGCATTCTCACCTGAGTTCTTGAATCGTGTTGATGATATGATCTTGTTTAAGTCACTTGACCGAGACAGTATCTATAAGATCATTGATCTTGAGTTAGTTCACTTGTACAAGAGAATCAACGATCTTGGGTATGAAATAGAGCTCAAGAAAGATGCTAAGGACTTCATCGTTGACAAGGGATATGATTCTAAGTTTGGTGCGCGTCCTTTAAAGAGAGCGATCCAGAAGTATGTTGAAGATCCGCTCGCAGAGCAGATCATTAACTCTCAGATCTCAGAAGGCGACAAGATCGTTTTAAGCTTGAATAAAGAAAAGGATGGTCTTACTTCTAAAATTCAGAAAGGAAAAGGAAGTACGACTAAAAAGAAAGCATCAAAGAAAGATGATAGTGACGCATCTGATGATAAAAAAGAAGAATAAATTCAAACTATAAACTGTTAAAGGGAGTGTGATCCACTCCCTTTTTTTGCTTTAATATGAAAAAAATAGTCATTGTTTCATTACTCTTTTTTTCTGGGATCATCAACGCTCAGATTAAGCCTTCGTTAACTACAATACCTGTATCTGTATTCGTTAATAATGCACAAACGACAATAGAAGATATAATCGTTGAAGGAAATCAAACGAAGAAAAAAGTAGAAGAATTATTTAATAATAATGTTCTTGTACATGAATTAACAGGACCAGATGCTGATTTCTCAATCTATTGGGAAGCCTTTGGTAGTCAGTGGAAATGGATAAAATTCAGAAAAGATGAAGCCCCTCTTCTAATATTCCTTGGACTGAATTCTTACACGGATGAAAGAGAGTATGTAGAACTTTACGATGTTTCCAAGGGTAAACAGGCTCGTTTGTTTGCTGAACCAGGTAGACTGATAGCTTATAAAAGACATCCGCTTACAGACGAATTGATCTTATATACCCATAAGTATCCATGTTGTCGAAGTGCGAGTCATAATATCTACACGTTAAGAAGAATTAATGGTGAGATCAAAAGTAAGGACCGATTCTTTATCGGAAGAGATTCTGGAGATATGGTTGGGCCTTTTTACCCTGATTCAGTTCAATTTGATGGAGAGTACAAGCAGTTAGAACAGAAGACTGCTTTGCGATGGTCTCCCGCAGTGGTGGAAGAAAATGCATTTGAAATGCGTGCTCAGACAAACATCATTATTCATTATGAAAAAGGTGCATTATATAAGGAGCTAGCCATTCAAGATGATTGGATATTTGTTATCATGTATACGGGGATCTCAGAAGAAACAAGCCCGGTAATAAATCACGTAAACTTCAAGAACAAAGGAGTTTATGGATGGATCAAAAGATAAACCCTCTATCTGTAAAAAGAGCAGTATATTTGCAGCCGAAATGAGTTTAAATTACGCATCAAGTCTACAACACCCTGTTTTTAAGGTTGCTCGTCAGATCGTAACTGAATCTGGTTTGGAGGCCTATGTTATAGGTGGTTTTGTAAGAGACCTTTTGTTGGATCGCCCATCTAAGGATATAGATATTGTCGTTGTTGGGAACGGACTTGAATTAGCGGAGAGAGTTGCTAAAAAATTAAAAGTTAAAAAAGTATCCACATTCAAGTCTTTTGGGACTGCTCATTTTAACTATAAGGATCTCGATGTTGAGTTTGTAGGTGCAAGAAAAGAATCTTATCAAAGGGATTCAAGAAAGCCTATTGTGGAGGATGGATCACTGCAAGATGACCAGAACAGAAGAGATTTCACGATCAATGCGCTCGCACTGGACTTGAGAGAAGAAACATTCGGAGATCTTGTTGATCCTTTTAACGGGATTGAAGACCTGGAAAACGGATTGATCAGAACACCACTGGAGCCAGAAAAGACTTATTCTGATGATCCATTGCGGATGTTAAGAGCAATTCGTTTTGCTACTCAGCTCAACTTTACGATCGAGAATAAAAGTCTAGAAGCGATCAAAGAAAATGCTGAACGACTTCAGATCATATCTGCCGAACGTATAAATGACGAATTGAATAAGATCATTTTAAGTGACAAACCTTCTCGTGGTTTCAAATTATTATATGCGACGAACCTGCTGCACCAATTCTTCCCTGAAATGGTTGCATTAAAAGGTGTTGAAACTAAGAATGGAAAATCTCACAAGGATAATTTCTACCATACGCTTGAGGTTCTTGATAATATTTCAGAAGTAACAGATGATCTATGGTTGCGCTGGAGTGCGATCATGCACGATATTGCCAAACCACCAACTAAACGCTTTCACCCAAAAAATGGCTGGACTTTTCATGGTCATGAAGATCTAGGGTCAAGAATGGTTCCTAAAATATTTAGGAGACTAAAATTACCTATGGATCATAAAATGAAGTATGTTAAAAAGCTTGTTAGACTTCACTTACGTCCAATTGCTTTAGTTAAAGGAGATGTAACAGATTCTGCTATTCGTCGTCTATTAAATGAAGCTGGGGATGATATTGATGATCTTATGATGTTATGTAATGCAGATATCACTTCGAAGAATGAGTTTAAGGTTAGAAAATACCGCAAGAACTTTGAGATCGTTGAACAAAAACTGAGAACAGTTGAAGAAAAGGATCATGTAAGAAACTTCCAACCTCCAGTTGATGGCAAAATAATTATGGAAACATTTAATATTGGACCATGTAACGAAATCGGAGTAATTAAAAAAAGAATAAAAGAAGCAATACTGGATGGAGACATCCAAAACGATTATAATGAGGCCTTTGAGCTTATGCTTGAAATTGGCAAAGAAATTGGATTGAGTGCAACTCAAAACCATTAACTTCGTAGATTGTTAGAACGAAAAAGGGAAAATGCCGGGATTAAAATTTAGAGTTTTACTGGATAGTGCTGAGGAAGAAGAAGTGTTCCGCGATATTGCGATCAACGATGATCTAACGCTTGAACAATTCTATATGGCGATCTTAGATGCGTTTGAGTTTAATAATGATCAAATGGCATCTTTTTTCGTTAGTGATAATGAATGGAATAAAGGTGAGGAAATTAGCCTTATGGATATGTCTTTTGGTGCTCAGGATAATGAGACACCAGCCCAGATGAATGACATAATGATCCGTGAGAAGATCCAATCCCCTACTCAGCGATTGATCCTGGTGCATGATTTCTTAAACATGTTCATCTTCCTTATCGAATTACAAGAGATTATGGATAGCGATGTTAATGACGCTGAATTGATCATGAGTGTAGGAAGTGTGCCTGAGAGTTTATCAGCTAAAACTAAGGACAACTTGGAAAATATGCGTTTCGAAACAGAAGTTGATAAAGATTTGAAAGGATTTGACATGGATGATTTCGATGACGAATTTGGTAGTGAAGGTTTTGAAAATATTGACGATCTCGATATTTGATCCATGTCGAACAATGATCCCATAGGAAAGGCAATTAATGATTTCAGTAAGGATGGAAAAGCTCCAAATATTATTGTTTCATCCGACCTCATGGAAGACGATGTTATTCCCGTAGAGTACTTGTTTAGACCATATGAATTGATGCCTACTGTAGAAAAGAAGGCATTGAAAATGTGCTCAGGTAAAATACTTGATGTAGGCGCAGGAGCAGGTCCTCATACAAAATGGCTGCGAAACAACGGATTTACTGTAACTGCTATCGATACGAGCTTAGGAGCTATCGATTTTCTTAACGATCACTTCCCAGATCAACAGAATTTAAATTTATCCGTTCAGGACATGATCAATAGAGGCGAACGATACGACACCATACTTTTGCTTATGAATGGCATCGGAATTGCTGGCAAACTCGAGAATTTACCGTCTTTCTTATCTTTACTGAAGAAGTTACTTACAGAAAATGGTAAGATCATCTGCGACAGTACGGATGTTAGTTATTTTTACCAAGAGGAAGATGGAGGTATGTGGGTTGACCTGAATTCCACATATTATGGAGATTTTAAGTTTAAAATGAATTACAAAAAAGATTCAACTGAATGGTTTGATTGGGTTTATGTAGACCCTGAAAAGTTTCAGGCGATAGCAGAAAACAATGGTTTTACATTTGAGAACGTTATTCAGGAGGAACATATGTACTTAGCAGAATTAAGCGTAAATAAAAATGATTAGAATTTTAACAACTACCCTATTGTTCATATTGATCCTATGTCCATCTATCTTTGGACAAGAAAACGACAGTCTAAGGAGTTCTCTTTTATGGGAGATCAAAGGTAAAAAAGTAGATCAACCTTGTTACATCATGGGTACTATGCACATGATACCAAAAGAGAAATTCTTATTCCCTGATCATGTTGCTGAAAAGGTTAGAAAAAGTGATGTGCTCGTTATGGAAATTGGTGGAATTAAGGATCAAGCCAATATTATAAAGTACATGATGCTGGATACCGGGAATGTCTTTAATTATTTCAATGAGAAGCAATTAGATTCGCTTTTCGAGTATACAGAAAGTGAACTTGGATATACAGAGGATCAAATGCGATTGATGTTTGGCAAAATGAAGCCGCTTGTGATCATGCAACTCTTTACGAAAAATGCATTTGGTGAAGACCCAGAGAGTTATGAGTTAACATTTGAGGAAATCGCTAAAGAGGATTCAGTAACTATTCAGGGATTAGAGACTATAGAAGACCAGGTTGCAATATTTGATGAAGTACCGATCGAAAAGCAAATTGAAATGTTGATGTCGTCGCTACGTGAAAGTTACTCTGATGAAGATAATGGCATGAACGACCTGATCACAGTATTTTTGAGTCAGGATATCGACTCGATTTATAATTATTCTACAGATTCAGGAAGTGATCTTGCTTCAATGGAGCAACAGCTACTAACCAACCGCAATAAAAATTGGATCCCACTGATCAAAAAGCTGATTAAAAAAAATAAATGCTTTATAGCTGTTGGTGCAGCTCATCTAGGAGGCCCGGATGGCGTGATTCAGCTTTTAAGAGAAGAAGGTTATGAACTAATACCAATAAGATTATGAGAATTACCTTTATAATTCTAAGTCTATTCTTCTTTTTCGGATGTCAGACCTACTCCGAAGACGATCTATCTCAGTTTGATACAGAGATACAAAAGTATATAGAGAAAGAGCAATTAGATATGGAGAAGCTGGAAAGCGGTCTCTACTACTCTATTCTTTCTGACACTACAGGTGGTGAACTTATTCGCTATACTGACCAGGTTACGTTCTACTATTCTGGGGAGTTCTTAAGTGGAGAAGTCTTTCAGGAAATTCCAAAAGACGCTCCACTTACATTTAAGGTTAAAGAACTCATTGCCGGTTGGCAGGAAGGACTAATGCAGCTTCATGGTCCTGGAACCATTCAATTAATCATCCCTCCTAGTCTTGGATACGGATCAAAGAACACTGAAAAGATCCCTCCTAACACCATTCTTTACTACGAATTGACTGTCACTGATATTAAGTGATCTGGGCAAGGTAGAAATAGATCGGCATACCTAGCGTTACGTTTACGGGGAAAGTAATTGCAAGCGCCATCGGTAAAAACAATCCTGGATTCGCCTTAGGAACAGCGATCTTCATGGCAGCTGGAACTGCAATATAAGAGGCACTAGCTGCGAGAATTGCTAACATAAATCTGCTCGAGATCTCCGGAGTAATGTGCATTGACAAATAGGCTACAATACTTCCATTGATCAACGGAATAACTATGGCAAATATCAACGGGAAAAATCCTTTTGCCAGGAAAGAGTTGAGTTTCCTTCCGCTAATGATCCCCATATCAAGTAAGAAAATCGCAAGGAACCCCTTAAATATATCCGTAGTAAATGGCTTTATACCTTCAGCTTGTTCTGCTGTTGCTAAATAACCGATCACTAAGCTTCCAAGGATCAACAAGACACTTCCGTTTGTAAAGGAATGTTTTATTGCTTTACTTTTATTGATCTTTTCATCCTCATTCTTGTTGAAAATGGAGATAAGAATTAGTCCCGTTATAATTGCAGGAGCTTCCATGAGAGCCATTAAGGCAACCATATGACCATGAACTGACATGTCCTGCATTTCCAGATATGAAACTGCAGTAACAAAGGTTACGGCACTAATAGATCCATATGCAGCAGCGATCGCACCAGAGTTTTGTACAGTCATTCTTCTTTTGAGAATGAAAAAGGCATATACCGGGATAAGGATCGACACAAATAATCCAAACAGTATAGTTCCGATCACTTCTGAATCAAAGGTTTCATGCGAAAGCTCCTGACCACCCTTAAATCCGATACTGAACAACAGATAGATAGAAATGAACTTCGAGGAATTAGATGGTATAGCAAGATCACTCTTTAGATAAACTGCAATAATTCCCAATAAAAAGAATAGTAGAGCGGGATTAGTGAGATTGTCAAGCAATAGATCTAAACTCATTGTTAAATTACTTTACTGTTGAATATTCAGGTGAGATAATGCTCCATTTCATATCTGCACTTCGATCTACGATATATCCGTCGATCTGAAGGTTTTCAATCACTGGATTTCCTGTTTGTGAAAGTGTTGTACAAAGTTCTCGTACTTGCTCTTTAATCAAGAACTCAGTGAACGAAAATCGTTGTTTATAAGCACTGTCTGTTTCCATGATCTCATCTTCGTATTGATCAAAGACAAATTGATAAAAACGATCAACCGTAACAACTCCAGTAGAATGACCCGCTAGAAATTCACGGATCATGTGTGCATTTAGATCACATACAAATGAAACTTGATCTACATCATTTAACTCGATAGACTCTATCAACAATCCAACTGTATCCTTATTATTTGTATGGAAAGTTGTTCCTAGAGCCGTTGTTATGTATGGCTCTTTCATAAAAGTAGAGCGAACATAAGACTCCAAATGAGCTGATGGGCAAACTATTGCTATTTGATTCTTCATAATTCTTTATTTACGGGTTACAGAAATCGCAGTACATTGGATCCTCTTTTTCTTTTTTATTGGGAAAATCAATACTGCTTTCATATTCACATTTTTGGCATTTCTTTATTGCAGTTTTTATAGATCTTGTTGGCATTCCGCAATTCGAACAAGGCAATCCTGGTTTTTGGTCACTAACAATGAAACCTGGAGCCTCACATTGAGGACATTTGGATTGCATATTCTGAACTAAAGCTTGAGTTGCCTTTTCGATATTCAACATTCTTGTTGGGTTGTAAACAGCACGCATATCTGAAGATACTTCAAGCTTCTGCCCTGTTTTTAACGACGCACTCACAAACCGAATGACTTGCTCATGATCGAAAACACCTTTAAGAATCACTTCATTTTCTTCCTTGTCTCGTATTAATATACCGTGATCTGGAAACTTAATTTCAGATAAAGCCTTTTCCAATTCAATTATTGAACTTACCTCAGACTCATATAAGTTTGTATCTGTCGATAAATACTTCCCAATAACTTCTATGTTTTCATTAAAGTCTTTAAACATGACCACTTCTTCATTCGCATTTACAAAAGGCATCGATGGATGACTTCCAAATGATCCTTCACTAGCTACAACTAAAGGGCAACCAGAGGTTTTGTATCCATACTCACATTTCCTTCGAAGTGTTGTGATGGGATCATCCTTACGAATGATCTCTCTGGTGAAAGTCCCAAATTGGTCGGTATTAATAAAAGAGGAAACAAATGGCCTGGCATCAAAAACTTGCTGAAAAATCGGAGCTATCACTTGCTCCTTCTTATGCCTTGTAGCTATAAAAACACGTTCTTTTTTATACATCACACAGCCATTTGCCCCTCTTTATTCTTTTATTGTCCTTGACCAAGTGAGAAACCTCTCTCACCATCGAAGTAATAAAGGTTTTCAGTTTTGATAGCATCAAACCCGTGTTCACCAACACTCTTCAACAGTTCAATTACTTCTTGATTAGATATTGTTTTCTCGTCTTTCGAAACGAAACGACATCTCCAGTGATCAGTACAGAATGTTTCGCTGAAACCTTCCGGCCAAACTTTAACGCCTCGATTGGTTACTAGGATCAACTCTAGATCTCCTGTGCTCGCTTTCTTCAGTTCATCTCCAAATTCAACTGCATTTGTTCTGGAATCATGAATGAAAACATCTACACCTTTCAATTCCTTCTTATGCGTTTTTCTCTCATATTTTAAGAACTGAATCGTTTCGCTGCTAACATTCTCAACAGGATTCAATTCAGAAGGCTTTTGACCTAATCTTTCGATCACAGCATCAGCAAACTCTTGCGTATTTACTTTCTTTACGCTAGAACCTTCTTTATAGATATCTGCTGTATGGATCTTATCTTCTAATGTTTTCAACCAGGCATTTTCTATCTTATTAGCGACTTCCTGCTCTCCGAGGTGTCTTAGCATCAATACTGCTCCATTTAAAAGTCCACTTGGGTTTGCGATCTTCTTACCAGCAATATCTGGTGCGGAACCGTGGATTGCTTCAAACATTGAACATTGCTCTCCTATGTTGCTAGATCCACAAAGACCTACTGAACCAGCGATCTCCGCAGCGATATCTGAAATAATATCTCCATATAAGTTAGCAGTTACGATAACATCAAAGTCCTCAGGATAATTCGCAAGCTTTGCAGACGCAATATCAATGATCATGTGATCACTTTCAATGTCTGGATACTCTGCAGCAACCTCATTGAATACCTTTCTGAACAAACCATCTGTTTGTTTCATTATATTGTCCTTCGAAAAACAAGTAACTTTCTTTCTACCATTCACTCGAGCGTATTCAAAAGCATACTTACAGATCTTCTCACATCCTGGACGTGTGATAAGCTTTAGACACTGCTCTACTTCATCTGTCTGACGGTGTTCGATTCCAGCATAAAGATCCTCTTCATTCTCTCGAACAATCACCACATCCATATTGTGGTGTTTAGTGTCAACATATGGATAATAACTTTTTACTGGTCGAACATTTGCAAAAAGATTCAAGGATTTTCTTGTTGTAACATTTAGACTTTTGTATCCTCCTCCTTGAGGTGTTGTGATTGGAGCCTTCAAGAAGATCTTATTTCTTCTGATCGTATCCCAGCTTTCAGTTGATATTCCTGATGAGTTTCCATCCAGGTATACCTCTTTTCCGATCTTAATTTCTTCATACTCCAAAGGTGCTCCAGCAGCCTTCAATACTTTTAGAGTGGCATCCATGATCTCTGGACCGATACCATCTCCTTTTGCAATTGTTATTTTACGCATAGTTTTTGTTTTGTTTGGCACAAATCTATATACTATGTTTCATTAATTTTTATTTATATTTGTAATGAAATGCATAATTATATTTTATGAATTATACCTTGAATCAACTACAGATATTTCTGAAAATTGTTGATCTAAAGAGCATTACAAAGGCTTCAGAGGAGCTTCATTTGACTCAACCAGCAGTTTCGATTCAGTTGAAGAATTTTCAAAATCAGTTTGAGATCCCATTAACAGAAGTTGTTGGTCGGAAGCTGTACGTAACCGATTTTGGTGAAGAGATCGCAGAAGCGGCAAGAAGAATAATAGAACAGGTTAATGCTATTGATTATAAAACAATGGCATATCAAGGAGAGTTGATCGGTAAACTCAAAATTTCAGTCGTTTCTACGGGTAAATATGTAATGCCGCATTTTCTTTCAAGTTTTATTAATCAGAACAAGGCCGTCCAACTGAATATGGATGTTACTAATAAGTCTACGGTTATCAAACACCTGGAAAATAATGAAGTTGATTTCGCATTGGTCTCGATATTACCAGATCACTTGCGTTTGGAGAAAATGGATCTTTTATCCAATGAATTGAGGCTTGTAGGAAGTGAAAAGATAACTGACCGCAAATCAAGTCCGAAAAAGATCCTTGAGAACTTACCATTGATATTTAGAGAGCAGGGTTCTGGTACAAGAAAAACAATGGAAACCTTTTTGAGCGAAAAGGATATTTCTGTTATCAAGAAGTTAGAGCTAACATCGAATGAAGCCGTTAAGCAAGCGGTTGTTGCAGGGTTAGGTTTTTCGATTATGCCGTTGATTGGTATTCGAAATGAATTGGAGAATGGACATCTGTACATCACAGATGTCCGAGGTCTTCCGATAAAAACAACCTGGAGTTTAGTCTGGTTAAAAGGTAAGAACCTCTCCCCTGTTGCAAAAGCTTTCCTGGATCATCTTCACAAACACAAGGAAGATATTATTAAAGATCGATTCTCATGGTATACATCTTTTGATAAGAAGTAGGTTAGATCTTTCTCCAGTTGGTAACGAAAGGATTAACGCACATGTGATAGATAAGGGCAATTGACTTTTTACTTCTACATTTTAGTTGGTCAATATCTTCTTCATCATAGAATCGTGAGTATTGAATGATCTCAGCGATCATTTTCTCCTTCTCTGTATAATGTATTGTGTTCACACTATGAACATTGATCACTTTATTCGTAAAATTCATTGGTTTACTATCATTTTTTGTGTGAATAATTCACCTGTATTATTTGACGCTACAACTGTATAAATACCAGTTGAAAGCTTTAGATCTATTAGCTTTGTGATTATATTTCCTTCTTGTTGATGGATCAATTTCCCAGTCGAGTTATAAACCTTAATATTCTTTACATTTTCAATTGTCAATGTAAAAGATCCTTGATTCGGATTAGGATAAATAAAATGTTGCTTCGACTCCTTGTTTTCTTCAATTGAGCTAATTCCTTCAATTATATCAGTTTCAGACTTGTACTTATCTAAACTAGTAGCACATTCATTACTACGATCAATAGAGATGTCAATTTCATCTACATATATAACTCCTTGGGTACATTCTGGTATGTAATCAGTTGCATCTCTGTAGAAGAATTGGAATCCACTGGCTTCATTCGATATGTTATTTAAAACATTCTCGCAATGTGAAAAGTCATTCAGACCTGTAGTGTCAAGTCTGACCAATTGACCATTCTGATCATCTGAATCAACAATGCTAAGATCATTGTTTCCTTCAATATCGAAATCATTGCACGATAAAGATCTGAGCACATTCTCTCCTTCTACTTTAATTCCATTAGTTAATGATCCGTCAAATTCATTTGAGTGAATTACAGACTCCTCCGCATCCTGATCTACTAGGTGGATTCCATGATTAAGGTCATTAATTAATCCAACAAAAGTATTTTCAAATAATTTGGATTGAGATTCTCCTTGTTGCAAAATACCAGAAGCATATTGAGGATAGTTACCTGATGGGATAATGAATTCAGATTTTTTGATGATCACATTTTTAGAGTTTTGAATTTGCAATCCCGTTAGGTTCTCTTCAAATAGTGATTTGCGAATTAGAATTTCAGATCCTTTACAAGAATCAATTTTTACTCCTACACTTAGTAAATTATACTCATTCAAATAAGAGTTGTAGTTCGGTTTAGTTTGAGGATGTACTAACTTAGCGTTCTTTAAAACTAAACCTATACCGCGTTGTTCAGGCAGTAGATCAATATTTCCTACGATTGAATTATGTCTAAAATGGATGTTTGCATTCTCCACATAAACTTGAGTCGTATTAGCAAGAAGACTATCAATGATAAATGAATTATCAATAATCTTCAAAGCTGAACTTGATCTACCGTTTCCAAAAACATGTATTGATCGTCTATTGTTTTTAAATGTACTTTTGATTAAAGTTATTTTACCTCCTCTATTCGGGGAATACCCTATTTGAGATTTGTGAATATTTGAAATAGCAACATCCGCATTTTCTATGTGACAGTTGACAATTTCCAATTCTCCCTTTTCACCTACTTCATTAGCCAAAACTTCTATCCCTCCAAAAAGCTGAGAGCAGCTCGTTACTTGGCGTAGAATACAGTTTTCTAACAGTAAATTTGATCCGGGCTTAACTACAATTCCAGATTGAGGCATATCAGGATCATAAGACAGGTCGGCGTTGTCAGAAAACTCTATAGTTTTATCTTTTATCTGAAAATCTGCTCCATCCTGAACTACAATGGTCCCTTTCACCCTGATCAATCCATCTTGATTTTGATCTATTAGCTCATCTGCAGAACTCGAAATATAAATACTATGATCATAGTCATATTCGATCTCAGATGGCAGGATATCGATCTCATCATGTACCACGCAACCGTTTGAATTAGCAATAGTAAACTCATAATTGTCTTCTGTCAAATTGTAGAGTGCCCAATCATGGCTGTTATTTGACCATTGAATTGTATGGTCAGCAATTGTCCCACTATCTAGAGACACAAAAACGGCTTCTGTTAAGTTACATGTGTTCGTAAACTCATGTATTGAATATTTTATTGGGTGTAATTCTTTAGCTCTTTCAACGGCAGCCTTAGCATCAATTCGACCTGCTCCGAGCTTACCTAAATAAAGTTGGTTTACTGAATATATATCAACCGCTGTTTCTTTTAATATTTGTTCGATCTCATCAGGAGTTAAACAATTATTTACCGAAAGCATTAAACCGATTACCCCTGATACAACTGGTGCCGCAAATGAGGTACCATTACCTGTTAAGTATTGATTACCAGATATACTTAATGGTACATTATAACCAGGCGCGGTAAGATCCACATTACTATTGTGTTGATGACAACTAGTTGGGTCATTGTCAATAGCCATATGTTTATCCCACTGATCTATACTCGTTACTGAGATTACATTATCGTAAGATGCGGGATAAACATCTTGATTAGGACCACCACATGTTGAACCATTACCTGCAGCAGCAACGATCACACTGCCATTTGAGTGAATTTCATTAATTACATCTTGATAATAAGGGTTAGGTGTACAACCCGCTGCCCACGAAATATTGATTACTCTAACACCTGAATATGTTGCTTCAAGCATGTCGTTGAAGTTCATTCTGTAAAGTCTTAACCCACAATTAAATCCTATTGAACTTTTCCCAACTGCATTATCCGTTTTACCTGCAGCCATAATTGCAACTGCCGTCCCATGAGTAGTATTTGTATTGTTATTGGGTTCATAGTGAGAATATTCACCTGTTAACTCTTCATGAATCGTATCAAAATTAGTATCGAACACACCAATTTCAATAGTTGGACTACCTTTTGTCAAGTCCCATGCCTCTCGTGCATTAATAAGATCAAGTGTATAATCAGTCGAGAAATTCAACGTGATATCATTTGGATCATATAGGGGTTGAAATTGCTCTATGATCTGAGGCTTATTGATGTTTCTATTTGTCTTGACGAACCTTAAAAAAGAAGTGACTTGATCAGTTTCAATTTCGTAAACCTTATTCAGATCATTTTTTCTTGAACTTGGCAATGCTTGTTTGTATCTAAGCAGTACTCCATTAATTTCACCTTCAATTAAAGTCTCCTCATTTTCCACTGTTACCCAGAATTTCGTTTGGGTATATCCCACCATACAGGTTGCCATGAATGATAGAAATAAAAATAGTTTTAGCATCAATTTTTAGTTCTTATGGTTAGTAATTCGATGTAAAAGTAATTGGAAAGTAAGTTTGGGTGATGTTCAAATCAATGCACATTTATACAACTATGTAGTTCATCATTGAAAAAGGTACGTGCATTTATTAAGTATAAATAAAATGGATACTTATGTATATTACATATTCGCACTACGTATAAATACGCATCTTCATATAGAATGTGCATCATTTATTTCAAAGACAAGTTCTGTACATGACACTATTACTATATTTACAAATATGACTTTCGAGCAGGAAATAAATATAATCCGGGATAAGATTGTCAATCGAACGATTTTATTGTCGTTCATCTTTTCTTTGATCGCAATAGTTCCGTCATTTCTCAGAGTATATAACTATGGGGTTTATCCTGCCATGTATTTTCAGTTACTAGCTATGTTAGTAATATTGACATTAGTAGTTTTTAAAAAGAGAATATCTTTAAAATTTAAACTTCATGTATTCCTATTGATCTTTACCATCATACCTTTAGCAGGTGTTTGGGATTTCAGGATGGCTGGAGGTAGCTATATATTTATGGTCGCTCTCATCCTGGCTTGTTTAACTTATGGTTTAAGAACTGGATTCTATTACGCTGCAATGTATCTTTTCATATATGCACTAATAGGCAATCTACATATACTTGGATTAGCTCCAAAAACACTAAATTTTAATGAATATACTAATGATGAAATGACCTGGATCTCATCATTTTCTGGATTGTTGTTCACATTGGTAATCTCTTTGGATACATCTTCTGTTTTTTATGATCTATTTATTAACAAGTTGAAAAGTAGCTTGAATTTTAATAGGAGGTACTTAGAAAAAAATCAGGAGCTTCAGACTTCAGAGCGGAAGTACAGATCTTTATTTAACGGGAGTACAGACGGAATCATTTTATTGGACAAAGATCAGAAGATTGTTGATTGCAACCCAAGTTTTCTGGAAATGATCGAACAGGAATTTGAGAATGTGAAAGGAATTCGATTTTCGCTCTATGCAATTGATAGTAAGTTGGAAGATCAAATATCTGATAGATTTTCAAACAAAAAAGATAAAATTGAGCGTTTAGACCACCAATTAGTAGAAATTAAGAATAGTAAAGGAGAGTATATTCCAATTCGATATTCAACTTATGAATTTAATGAGGATGATGAGCTGTTTCAATGGGTAGTTGTTCATGACTTGAGAAGAATAAAGAGTCTTGAAAAAGCTGCATTCGCGAATCTGATCAAAGGTGAGGAAAAAGAAAGAGAACGATTTTCTAAGGAATTGCATGATGGAATTGGGCCTATTCTATCTGCCTCTTCACTATACTTAAGCGCTATGGCAGAAGAAACTGATCTGAAAAAGATACAATTATATTCTGATAAACTTAGATTAGCTATAGATGAAGCCATTATGACGACAAAGGAAATTTCTAAAAACCTGAGTCCAGCGGTCATAAGAAAATTTGGTGTTGTTAAAGGATTGGAAGCATTCATCGATAAGATTCGCGATACAACTAATATACAATTCGAATTGAACGATCCAGATTCTTTCAAAACAAACAATAAAATTCAGCGAATAACGATCTACAGAACGCTGACGGAACTAATAAACAACTCAATTAAGCACTCAGATGCTCAACAAATAATTATATCTATTCAAGTAACAGAAAACATGATCACCATCGAATATAACGAGGATGGTAAAGGTTTTGAATACGAAACGGTCATTGCTAATTCACAAGATCTAGGTATATTCAATTTAAAGAGTAGAGTTGAGAAATTGGGAGGACAAATGAACTATGAGACAAGTCCTGGAAATGGTGTATATGTATCTATTACCCTACCTAAAATTTAGTTTTTCAAACAAGTCCTTTATCCTTCGCCCAAATACCTAGCTGTGCTGAATTCGGTAAATTTAGTTTTTTTAAGATGTTATACCGATGCGTGTCTACTGTACGACTTGAAATCCCAAAATGCTCGCCTATTTCTTTCGAAGTAAATCCTTTGGAGATCATTTTAACCACTTCAATTTCTCTATTCGTTAGATTTGGCTCAGATTCACCTTTATCAAACATCGAACTAATGAACTTATTCTTCATCAGATTATCAATGAATTGTTCTCCATTCATCACCGCTTGAATTGCATCCAATAATTCAGATTTCGAGCTGTTTTTTGTTAAATAAGCTGAAGCTCCTTTACTCAACATCTTTTTAGCAATCGATATCTCATCGAAAGATGATAAAGCAATAACTTTAACATTCGGTAATGTATTCACGATATCATGAGTTACGTCAAAACTATCACCGTCTTTTAAACTTATATCCATCAAAACGACTTGAGGTCGATATTTCTTAGCCTCTTCTAAAGCCTCCTTGGTCGTTGAAGCTATAGCACAGATCTTGTGACCTTCGGATTCCAATATTATAGACCACGCCTCCGCAATGAGGTGATTATCCTCAACAATTAAAATAGAATACATATTGCCTTGTTCTGTCATAAATATAAGTTTATTTAATCTGAATTCAATATCAACCTATAAAAAAATATTGGAATACAATAGGTTAGTTAACAAGCGTTTACTATTGATAACAAAACAAAAAAAGGGATAGCCTTAACTATCCCTTTAACGTTACGTATCTAAAGATCTTAATAATAGATCAATCTTCTAACTTTTGCAACATATTTAGCAAGACGGATCACCTGTTTCGTGTAACCGTATTCATTATCATACCATGTGTAAAGAACAACGTTTTTTCCACTTGGTCCAACCAACGTGGCTGGGGAATCAAATACGGAACAACATGTGTTACCTATGATATCATTTGATACCATTTCCTCATCAATAGAATAATGGATCTGGTTAATTAGATCTCCATTCAATGCGGCATGACGAACAGTTTCATTCAATTCTTCGCGCGTTGTTTCTTTACCTAATTCGAGAGAAAGTATCGCTAATGAACCATTTGGAGTAGGTACTCGAACAGCATTTGCTGTTAATTTATTCTCCAATGATGGAATAACTTTCGTTACCGCTTTACCAGCTCCAGTTGAAGTAATTACCATATTTATGGCAGCAGAACGACCTCTTCTTGGCTTCTTATGCATATTATCAAGAAGGTTCTGATCATTTGTATAGGCGTGAACAGTTTCGATGTGCCCCTTCTCTACTCCAAATTTATCATCGATCACTTTTAGGATCGGTGAAATAGCATTTGTTGTACATGACGCAGCTGAATAGATCTTTTCATTTTCAATGTCAAGCTCGTGCTGGTTAATTCCGTATACGATATTTGGAATACCTTTCCCAGGTGCCGTAAGAATAACTTTAGAGACTCCTTTTGCTTGTTTATGTCTACCTAAAGCTTCTTTATCTGTAAACACACCTGTGTTATCTATTACCAAGGCATTATTGATACCGTATTTAGTGTAATCAATGTCTTCTGGATTCTTCGCTTCTATCAATTGAACTGTTTGCCCATTGATATTCATCACTTTCTTATCTATGTCAAGATCAACAACTCCATCAAATGCTCCGTGCACAGAGTCATTTTTAAAAAGAGCTGCTCTTTTGGTGATCACATTTTCAGAAGTATCACGAGTAACAATAGCACGAAGACGTAATTGCTGACCTTTACCAGCCTGCTTGATCAATTCACGAGCTGCAAGTCTACCGATTCTACCAAATCCATACAATACAACGTCTCTTGGTTCTGGTTTGAAACGATCCTTACCAATAAAGTCGTTTAATTTATCCTTAAGAAAATCAACTTCATCTTTGTAATTTCCTTTTTCCTGACTGTATTCGTAAGTCAGTTTACCAATATCTAATTTCGAAGGAGCAAGATCAAGAGAAAGTAATGCTTCAGCCAGATCAGAAGTTGAAAACACATCTACTGGTTTTTTTACAACATTCTCTGCATACTCATGAAGATTCATGATCTCAGAAACTGTTAAGTTCACCAGGTGATTTCTAAAAAACACAAGCTCTACTCCTTGATCATAAAGAAGTTGACCTGTTTTACTTGCTAATTTAACCGCAGCACGTTCTCTTTTTACGTGTGCATCTAACTGTTCTTCGTAACCGATTGCAGCGTCCATTTTTATAATTTAATTATTAATTCTTTACAATTTTGATACAAAAAAAGGCTGCCCAGAAGAGCAGCCTCGAAAAAATCTTATCCTAAATAAGCCTTCAATAATTTATTTCGCGATGTGTGTCTTAGTCGACGAATCGCTTTCTCTTTGATCTGACGAACTCGTTCTCTGGTAAGGTTGAACTTAGATCCGATCTCTTCAAGTGTCAGACCGTGATTCATTCCAATCCCAAAGAACAAACGAATGATCTCTCTTTCCTTATCTGTTAATGTTGATAATGAACGTTCGATTTCACGTTGTAAAGATTCTGACATCAATAATGTATCAGCTTTTGGTGAATCAGAATTCGCCATTACATCCATCAAAGTACCTCCATCCTCATTTGTTGTTAGTGGGGCATCCATTGATACATGACGTCCAGAAACGTTCATAGACTCTTTGATCTTGTCCTCAGGCACTTCTAATGCTTCTGCTAATTCTTCAGCTGAAGGAGGTCTTTCATATTCCTGCTCCAAACGAGAGAATGCTTTGTTGATCTTGTTAAGTGATCCTACCTGGTTTAAAGGAAGACGAACTATACGAGCTTGTTCTGCCAAAGCTTGAAGAATCGACTGACGAATCCACCATACGGCATAAGAGATAAATTTAAATCCTCTCGTTTCATCGAATTTCTGTGCAGCTTTGATCAACCCTAAATTACCCTCATTAATAAGGTCAGGAAGCGTTAAACCTTGATTTTGATATTGTTTTGCTACTGAGACAACGAATCTTAAGTTAGCACGAGTCAACTTTTCCAATGCACGTTGATCACCTTGCTTGATCTTTCTTGCCAACTCCACCTCTTCATCTGCGGTGATCAGTTCTTCTTTACCTATATCCTGTAAATACTTATCTAGTGACTGACTTTCGCGGTTAGTGATTGACTTGGTTATCTTTAGTTGTCTCATGCTCTATCTAATTACTTTAATGATTGGTCTAAAAGTGTGGCAAATTTACACCAATTTAATGTTTCTACAAAATTAAATTTAAATGAAAGTCCGTTAGCAGCTACTATTTTAACCTGCCACTAACGGACTATATTTTCAACGATCAGCTTAGTTGTTTATTGTTACAGACCAAAGCCTACGTAGTCTCGTTCTCCGGATTCTGTCATGATCTCTAAGAGGACACCATTATTTTGTTCCGATTTTAAGTAACTCGTTAATTCCTCGACAGAGTTTACTTCTTCGTTATTTACTTTTGTAACAATAATTCCCTCTCTTAATCCTAAAGATCTAAGTTTCCCTGCAGTTATAGAAGTGATCTTAACTCCATGATCGATATTCAACTCCTTCATCTCTTCATCTGAAAGTTCTCCAAAGGTCGCTCCTAAAGCAGAATACCTCTCCACTTCTTCTTTCGATTTAAGATCGGTGTTCCCTTCTTTATTCTTTAGCAATACTTCTCTTGTCTGGATTTCTCCATCTCTTCTCATTGTCAAGGTTACCTTATCACCAGGTCGTCTTCTACCTATCGCCTCTTGTAATTCTGATGGAGAATTAACCGTCTTGCTACCCACCTTGAGAATCACATCACCTTCTTTGATCTTCGCTTTTTCAGCACCAGAACCTTCGTTTACTCCAGCGATGTATACACCTTTCGTATCAGGTAACTCTTTATCATTTACGAGATCTTGTGTCACCTCTTGAATTTGAACACCTAAGAATGCACGTTGTACCATACCGTAATCTATTAGATCATTCATGATCTTAGTCACTAATCGAGATGGCACAGCAAAAGAGTATCCAGCATAATTACCTGTTTGTGATGCAATAGCTGTGTTTATTCCAATAAGCTGTCCTTGCGTATTGACCAAAGCACCTCCTGAGTTACCAGGGTTTACTGCGGCATCAGTCTGAATAAAAGATTCGATCGGAATCACGTTTTTATTCTGGTTACCAATAATGTTAATGTTTCTTGCTTTTGCAGAAACAATTCCTGCAGTGACTGTAGAGTTAAGGTTGAACGGATTTCCTACGGCAAGCACCCACTCTCCTACTTTAACTTCGTCACTATTTCCAACCGGCATTGGTTCTAATCCATTCGCTTCAACTTTGAGTACAGCGATATCAGTTGAAGGGTCTGCTCCAACGATCTCAGCATCATAAGTTGTATTATCATTTAGTGTTACCTGAATTTCACTCGCGTTTTGAATTACGTGGTTGTTAGTAACAATATATCCATCCTCAGAAACGATAACACCAGATCCAGAGCCTTCTCCATATTGTTTTCGTTCTCGTCCAGCTCCTGGACCGTAAAAGAACTCTAAGAAAGGATCTCGTTGAACATATGATTGAACAACCTTTGTTTTTACGTGAACTACAGAATGTACGCTTTTTTCACTAGCTACTGTAAAATCAAGCGTAGGGTCTAAATTTGTCGGAGCGTAACTGACACTAGAAACAGGTATTGAATTACCAGTTGCTAGATCAACACTCTTTTTAGTTTCAGTTGTAGTTGTGTGCATTGCGAAATATACTCCCAGTGGTAAAAGTCCACCAAGAATACCTAATCCAAGTGTTTTAATATTACGATTCATTTTTTCAAATTTTAAATTCGGTTTTTTCATATCAATAATAACACCAGAGACCTTTATTGTTAATGTTTTAGCTGTTAAAAGTTGTTAAGCAAATTTCATTTTTTTACCGCTTAGATTTTCGTAATTTAGCCACGATTTAAGCATATGAAGGCAGCTCTAAAATATCTGACAATCAATATTCTAGCACTCGTTATTGGATGGGTGATCGGATATTATTCGCAACCAGCTTCGGAAACAGAGATCAAAAAGGTATATGTCGATAAAGTCAAGAAAGAGATAATTAGGGACACTGTCAAGTTGACAACCCCTGTATATATTGAAACTGATAAATCTGACAGTTTGATCGGTTCAGATTCACTGAACCTAACGTCTATCGACTCTACTATGCTAGATACTATTGATACGATGGAGGTAATTGACGAGGATATTATAAGGGAACAGCTTATCTCCTCTAAAAATATGGAAGTTGAATGGATCACAAATGACTCAATAGATGTCTCCGAACTATTAAATAAGAAGGCAAATAGTTTTAACGAAGTCATGGTAATCGAATTCTGGCAGAGTCCTTTGAATTTAACCGGTTACGAGTTAAATAGAAATAAACTTAAATTATTTGGTTTTAATCCTGAGGAATCAATTTCTTTGCAGGTCAAAGATGATAAGAGTGAACTGATCCTAAGATCAAGGTCATTCACGCTTTTCTTACCCAAAACGAATCAATTTAAGACTGTAGATCTATAAATGGAGATTAAATTTAATAAGTATCAAGGTACAGGCAATGATTTTGTCATGATCGACTGCACGGGTGAGGCATCTTTGGAGATAACTGAAGAAGTTGTTCAAGGTTTATGCGACAGAAGATTTGGTATAGGAGCTGACGGATTGATCGCTATTTACGAACATAATTCGTATGATTTTGAAATGCGATACTATAACAGTGATGGGTCAAGAAGCTTTTGTGGTAATGGTGCTCGATGCGCAGTGGCTTTTGCAAATAAACTCGGACTTATAGATCAACAAGCCAGGTTTCTGGCTATTGATGGTGAACATGAAGCATCTTTTGATGGTACCGACACCACGCTAAAAATGGGAGATGTTCAGCAAATCGAGATCAGAGGTGAAGAGTACATAATTAACACTGGTAGTCCTCATTACATTTCGTTTGTGGATGAACTGAGCACTATGGATATCGTTGATTTTGGCAAAAAGATCAGATACAGTGATGAATTTACAAATGACGGTATCAATGTGAATCTCGCAGAAACTGTTGAAAGATCTTCACTTTCAGTTCTTACTTATGAGCGAGGTGTTGAAGACGAAACCTTTTCTTGTGGAACTGGAGTTACAGCAGTAGCATTAGCATATGCGGTTAAAGAAGAATTAGAGTTAGATTTTGAAGTCAAGATCAAAGTGAAAGGCGGAAATTTGAAAGTTAGAGGAAGAAGAAAAGATGAAGGATTTGAATCTATATACCTTATCGGACCAGCAACATTTGTCTACGAAGGAACAATATCAATATAAAATAGATCGTAACAAGATCAAGAGCAACAAAGAACTCGATTTTCGGGAGGATAGATCATATCTGTATATTTTTCATGCTCATAAGATCCCTCCTCACCTGGGACTAATTGTAAATAACCTGTTCTACTCTTTAAAGGCAAATGGTGTTGATTTTGGTTTATCCAATCACAAGATCAATGCACTTCTTAACAGAAAAGAGATATCAACTTTGGTTGTAGAGATCGATATAGATATAGACCAACAAGTTGAAAAGGTTTTTAATGCATACGGAGATAATATTGCTGAGGGACGTACATGTCTAAACCCCATAAGTGAGTTTTTATTTGGCCATTCTAAACATAGTAAGGTTGGTGAACTGCTCAAAGATCTGCAAGATATGAACGCAATACGAGCATTATATGGGTTTTATTTACCTGATAATTTTAACGGTATATTTAACTATTCTGAGGAAGATATCAATGCAAGAATTAAAAATCTTCAGCAATGAATAACTCCTCAAAAATACATTTGAGACTCCCTGAACCTGATGATGTAGATATACTGATGAATTGGGAGAATGACCCAGATAATGCCCAATTTACAAGTAATGAACAGGGATATACAGAACAGGAAATTCTTGATTTCATTGATAGCAACTCAGATATCCAGAAAAATAAACAATTGAGATTGATGATCTGTTATGAGAAGTCCGAAAACGTTGTCGGTGCCATAGACCTTTATGATGTCGATCGAGATCTTGGGACAGCTGGAGTGGGAATTCTCGTAGATCCAGCACAGAGAAGAAAAGGACTTGGTTTATCTGCTTTAAAAGAAATGGGGCATTACGCATCAAATAATCTAGATCTCAAAACTCTATATTGTGAGATCCATGTTTCAAATCATCCGAGTATTAACTTATTTGAAAAAGCGGGATTTGAACAAGTCGAATTAAGAAAAAATCGATACACCATACAATCTATCCCCGTTGATGTGTATTTTTACAAAAAAAAGATCTAGAATGCAGTGTTTAAAATACGTTAGTTTCTTTCTGCTCGCCATTGTTATGGTTGGTTGTGACTCAATGTCGGCTTACTTCAACAACGAGAAAACGATCAATGATGAGACCACTGTATTTTACATTCATTCAGATGATGACTTGGAAACTGTTACACAGAATTTGATCGATCAAAAGATCATTGATGATGAGGACGCTTTCCAGGCCATAATTGACTACAAAGAATTTAATTCTGAAAAATTAGGTGCTGGAAAATATGAGATCGAACCAGGTACAGAATATAAGAATATAGTTAATGGGTTCACTAGAAACAGACTTGGGAACGGAAACAAAGAAGTAGAGGTTCAAGTAACATTTAATAATTGTCAAGATATCAAAGAAGTAGCAGGTAAAGTTTCGAAGCAAATCGAAATGGATAGCGCTGAATTTGTAAACTATTTAATGAGCGACAGTATACTCAAGAAATATGGTTTTTCACCAGAGAAAATAGGAGCTCTTTTCTTGCCAAATACGTACAGAATGTATTGGGATACAGATCACATCGACTTTTTGAATTATATGGCAAAAGAGTTCAAGTCTTTTTGGAATCCTGAACGAATGGAATTGTTAAGAAACAAAAAGGTTTTCAGTGGTCAGTCTGACGTTGTTACGCTCGCTTCTATTGTTTACAAAGAACAGGACAAGTATCCGGAAGAATGGAAAACTATTGCGGGGCTCTATATCAACAGACTGAAAAAAGGAATGAAACTACAAAGTGATCCAACTTTCAGATTTTGCTGGGGTGATGAACTAGATGGCGTGGAACGATTGCTTAATGTTCATAAAGAAATAGATTGCCCTTACAACACCTATATTTATACGGGACTTCCTCCAGGACCTATTTGTATCCCCCCATCTTCAGTCGTAGATGCTGTCTTACGCGCCGAAAACAATAGTTACCTTTTTATGTGCGCAAAACCAGATGGTGATGGTTTACACAATTTTGCTAAATCACTAAGTCAACACAATAATAATGCTGCTAAATTTCAAAGATGGATCAGTCAGCAACAAAGAGCTAACAGATGAAAACAACAGTACTTAACGACAGACAAATTGAGCAAAAGATCAATCGTATCGCATACGAGATCTTAGAGAATAATTACCAAAGTCTTAAATTGATTCTTGTCGGTATCAAAGGAAATGGATATTCACTTGCTGAAAAACTTTCATCTATTCTCTCAGATATTAGTGAACAAGAGATTGTTTTAGCAGAGATCGCAATCGATAAGAATGATCCGTTGTCTCGTCCAATTGAACTTTCAATTGAGATAGAGGAAACAGAAAACCAAACTATCATTCTTGTTGATGATGTAATTAATTCGGGTAAAACAATGCAATATGCGTTAATGAAACTACTCGAAAAACCAACTGAAAGAATAAAGACAGTAACATTAGTAGATCGCAAACATAGAAGATATCCTATACGCGTTGATTATGTTGGCCTAACACTTTCAACTACCTTACAAGACAGGATTGAGGTGGATTTTGAAGAGGGTCCAGTTGCATACTTGGTGTAATTTTACCACAGTGTGAGCTGACTATTCTCTTCTTCCTCTTGGTTTTGGAGTCCGCTTATTGAAATTCCCATCAAACGCAAATGCTGTTCTTGAGCGTCTGCTTCATCAAGTAGATCAAATGCAATCTTTCGAATTGAGGATTTATCTTTCAACCAATCTGTTGAAGTATATGATCTCGTTATTGTTTCGAACTCTATGTTTCTAACTTTTATCGTTATGGATCTCCCCCATTCTCCATGATTCTGATACCGTTTCCACCATTTCTCAAATATCTCTGAAAACTTTTCATTAACTGCGATTTCGCCATGAATATTTGATGAGAAAGTTGATTCAGCACCAACACTCTTTCGTTTACGCTCAGATTTCACTGGTCTATTATCAATGCCACGACTGATGAAATAGAGAAACGTTCCTGATTTACCGAAAAGCTGCTGTAATTCAACTTTAGAATAATTGAGCAGATCTTTCCCTTTAGTGATCGAATGTTTTTTCATCTTTTCAGCAGTGACTTTTCCTACTCCAAAGAACTTTTCAATTGGTAAGTTTTCCATGAATTGAGGACCTTCTTCTGGAGTAATGACGAACAAGCCATTTGGCTTATCCTGATCTGATGCAATTTTTGCCAAGAACTTATTATATGAAACACCAGCTGATGCGATAAGATTTAGCTCGTTTTTTATATCGTTTTTGATCTGTTGAGCGATCAACGTTGCAGAAGACACTTCAAATTTCGGGTAAGTAACATCGAGAAAAGCTTCATCCAGGGACAATGGCTCTATGATCGATGTGTATCGCTCAAAGATCTTTCTGATCTCAGCGGAAACCTTCTTATACTTTTCAAAATCAGGTTTGACAAAGAGTAACATTGGACATTTTCTCAACGCAACTTGAGCTGGCATTGCAGATCTTACACCGAATTCCCTTGCTTCGTAACTCGCTGCAGCAATTACTCCTCGTCCACCTGAACCACCAACGGCTAAAGGTTTTTCTCTGAGCTCTGGTCGGTCCCGCTGCTCCACTGAAGCATAAAAAGCGTCCATATCAACATGGATTATTTTTCGCTCGTCAGGCTTCATTCATCTAGTTTATCCTCTGGATCAATGATCTTTTTAATATCTTCCTCAGTACTGTCGAGCTTTTTTCTACAATACTCAACCAATGATTTAGCTTCAATAACCGTTTCAGATAAAAGGTCGATCTTAACTTCTTTTCGCTCCAATGAACCAACGATCTCCTTTAATCGTTGCATTGCATCTTCGTACGTTAACTTGTCGTCTATTTTCATCTTATTTTTCTATTTTCTTAACTGATTTTATTGTACTGCTGATCAATTGTTTACCAGTCAATGTTTTCATCTCTTTCCCTATGAGATCAGCCGTTATAGTTTGTACATCTTGTTCATCAACTGTTGAAATAGTATATCCCGAATCAAGCATTTTGTTCGGATTAAGTAACGTCAGCAGTTCGTTTAAATTTTCAAGGTTGATCCTTGCTCTATCAATTTGATTGGATCCGTAGGATTGAATGTTTTCCAACAAATATTCTAGCGCAAACCTTCGTTCGTTATCAACTGTATTCATTGAAGAAACAAGAACATCATCAAGAGTACGATCTATTTTGTTGCGTTGATCCTGAACATTTCTTTCAACTTGATAGATCAATTCGTGGATCAATTTATCCTGTTCGCGTTTTGTCTCATGAACAAGGTTGTACGAAACTGCACTAACATCATTTTCAAACTGCTGAAAAACAGTTCTCCAGTGTTGGATCATTGCTCTACTATAATGCTGCAAGTAGTTATTTAGGTGAGTAAATGCTTCGCGCTCAGTGCTGATCATTTGTTGTGCTCTGTGAATCACCTTGTCATGATAGTCGCGCATGATCTCCCAGAATGAACTGATAGCATAATGTATATGAGCCGCTACTGCAGTTGGTGTTTTAAAGTAGGTATGTGCTGCAAGGTCGGCAACAACTCGATCTGTTTCATGACCTATCCCAGTTAGAACAGGTATTCTCGAATCAGAAATAGACCTTGCGATCAAATAATCATCAAATATTGAAAGATCCATTTTACTTCCACCTCCCCTTAACAATACTATCGCGTCTACATCATAGCATGACGCTTCACTAACAGCATTTGCGATCTCTTTAGCAGCATATTCGCCTTGGACCCTTACAGGAAAAACTATGATCTTAAATTTATTGTAAGAATGATTATTAAGAAGCTCCTCTTTGAAATCAGTAAAACCAGAAGTGTCAGGAGACCCGATCAATGCAATGCGCTTTATGATCACGGGCAGCTTGATTTCTTTTTGTTTTTCTAAGCGCCCTTCTTTTTTCAACTTTTTAATGACTTCTTTTCGCTTCTTTTCGATCGCACCATAAGAAAACGTTGGGTCGATGTTAAGAACATTTAACTTCAATCCATATACGGCATGAAACTCAATTTTTAAAGCGAATAAGACATCGTTACCAGGCTTCAATATACCAGCTAATTCTGTAGCACCGATCTGATCTTGTATCAGGCGATACGTGCGAGACCAGATCGTTGCGAAACTTTTGGCTGTCATCACATTATTTCTACTGTCTGCAAGTTCAAGATAATAATGACCACCCTTCTGATTTACCTTGACAATTTCAGCAGTAACCCAAAAAGTACGTTCACCAAACTGAGACCAAAAATGGTTCTCTAGTGACTGATTTAATTGTGTGAGCGTATATACTTTTCTCTCTGCAGACATGGAAAATAAAGATAGTTTAAAATATTCGATCATGGAATATTTTCATTCTGAATATCAACAAAAACAACGGAAGTGTATCCAATTATAAAAATGATGAATGAGTGCAATCAAAACGTCTTCCAAATTTCATTAACAAAAAATTAACAAATTTGGCATGATGTTTTCTTGAGTAAAAAGAAAAAAACTATGAGAGGAATCATTTTACTTTTAACTATTATCGGAGTTTTACAATCCTGCGCTGTGATCAGACCAGGAGAAGTTGGTGTTAAAACAAAATTCGGAAAAATTAACCCGAATATTAAAAAGAGTGGTTTAATGTTCTACAATCCATTCACCTCCTCTGTGACGCGCGTACCTACTCGTGTGATCAATCGAGAAATGGAAATGAATTTACCATCTAAGGAAGGATTAACGATTAATTCTGATGTATCAATTCTGTACAGAGTTCAATCCGATGAGGCGATAACTGTGGTTGAGGATGTTGGACTTCGATTTGACAAGATCATTACAGCGGTTTTTAGGTCTGCTGCCGCCGATGTATGTTCACAGTTCTTAGCAAAGGACATGCACAGCGGTGAAAGACGAACGATCGAAAGACGCATTACTGAATTAATGAACGAGTATCTTGAACAACGTGGATTTATTGTAGATGCAGTCCTATTAAAAAGTATCAAATTACCTGCTGGATTGTCAAAAGCCATTGAACAGAAATTAGAATCTGAACAGAATGCCTTGAGAATGCAGTATGTTAAGCAAGAGGAACAAGCTGAAGCGGAAAGAATCCTGATCAGAGCAGAAGGTCGTAAACAAGAACGAATTATTCAAGCTGAAGCTAAAGCTAAAGAGATCGAAATACAAGCTGCGGCAAATCAGGCCGCAAACCAGAAGTTGAATGAAAGTTTAACTGAGGAAGTATTGAAAATGAAACAGATCGAAGCAATTCTTGAATTGTCAAAATCAAATAATGCCAAAACGTTATTTATGAATCCAGAGAATCCCTTTTATATGATGAGTGATCAGAAATAATAGAATATTTGGGAGGATCAGGAATGGTTCTCCCCTATTTTACTTTCTTATCCAATATTGAGTTCTGTAAAACCAGCCGATATAACCTCTAACTGCCAGTTTATTAGAATTGATCAACCACATTTTACAATCGTAGATCTTACCGTTATTTGGGTCTAATATCGAGTCATCAGCATACCATTCATCTCCATCCTTCTTTAGTCCTGTTATGATCTCCATACCTCTTACAGGTTGATCTTTTCTATAATCCTCACAATCGATACAGATCGGATTGTCTGTATCTACTTCCAGATTATAAAGTTCAATGATCTTCCCGTAATACTTATTATTTTTCTTGTAGATCTTAACTTCAGATTTAAGAACTCCAGATTCATCGTCGTAAGTCTTCCAGGTCCCGGTTATATCCTGACCGAAAACACTAGTAATAAAAGCGCTCAAAAATAGAATAAAGAGGAATCTCACAAATCTTCGATTTAGATCAAATATAGGGTTCTTCAACTAGAAAATTGTCATTTATTATACGAGAAGTTCTGATAAGTGATGAATGTCATACATCATTTAACATTATCATTTCCTCACCCAATATCGAGTTTGAAAAAACCAACCCAGGTATCCACGAACTGCTAACTTATTATTACTATCAAGCCACATTCGAACATCATAATATTCATCATTATCAGGATGATATACTCCATTATCAGCGTACCATTCGCTACCATCTTTTTCTAAACCTTTAATGATCACCATTCCTTTCAATGGCTTATTCTTATGGTTTCCTGAACATGTATTACATATTGGATCATAATCTCCATCATCTGGATTATTAATAGCTACAACTTTACCGTAGATCTTGTTGTTCTTTTTATAAAGTTTGATCTCTGACTTCAAAACTCCATCCTCATAAGTTTTCCATGTACCTTCCACTGTTTGAGAATTTACTACTAGTGAAAAAAATAAGAACAAAAATAGGATAGCATTCTTCATAATAGCGATTTCGGTTTGATTTAAATAACGTGTCTTTTATTCAATTAGTATTTACAGAACAAAAGTCTTTGCTTTGAGTTCGCTACTTAAAAAGTTATCTTTGTCTTTCATCTATAAAAATGAAAAAAGCACCAACAACCCCATTAGCTGAACGCATGCGTCCTAAAAACCTGGATGAATATGTTGGTCAGGATCATTTGTTGACAAAAGGTGCTAGTCTGAGAAAATCTCTTGATGCTGGTGTACTCCCTTCTATGATACTTTGGGGACCTCCAGGTGTAGGTAAAACTACTCTTGCTTTATTACTTGCGGACAAATTGAAACGGCCATTCCATACGCTATCAGCAATTTCATCTGGTGTAAAAGATGTTCGTGAGGTGATCAAAAAAGCACAAAACCAGGGAATGTTTGACAGAGGTGGTGCACTTCTGTTCATTGATGAGATCCATCGTTTTTCTAAATCTCAACAAGATTCCTTACTTGGTGCGGTGGAGAAAGGTATTGTAACATTGATTGGCGCTACGACAGAGAATCCTTCATTTGAAGTTATCTCTGCTCTTCTTTCAAGAAGTCAGGTTTACACTCTCAAGCCACTTTCTAAAGAGCAACTGATTCAATTACTTGAAAATGCTCTTGAAAAAGACGAATACTTATCTACCCTCGACATCAAGTTGAAAGAAACAGATGCGTTATTACGCATTTCTGGAGGTGATGCGAGAAAGCTATTAACGTTGTTTGAAATTGTTATTAATACGTTTCCATCAGATAAAAAGATAGAGATCACTAATGAACAAGTATTCTCAATTGCTCAAGAGAACATTGCCCAATACGATAAAGATGGAGAACAACACTATGATATTATATCTGCATTCATTAAATCAATTCGAGGAAGTGATCCAAATGCTGCGGTATATTGGTTGGCAAGAATGATCGAAGGTGGAGAGGATCCTAAGTTTATTGCCAGAAGACTTATTATTTCTGCAAGTGAAGATATCGGACTTGCAAATCCTACCGCGTTAATCATGGCGAATAATACTTTTCAAGCAGTACAGACCATTGGTTTCCCGGAGGCAAGGATCATCCTTTCACAGTGTGCTATATATCTAGCGAATTCACCCAAAGGGAATGCTTCTTATATGGCCATCAATAAAGCTCAGTCTATAGTTAAGCAGACAGGAAACTTACCCGTTCCATTATCATTAAGAAATGCTCCAACGCAACTTATGAAAGACCTGGACTACGGAAAAGGTTATAAATACTCGCACGACTATCCCGGGAATTTTGCTGAACAGGAATTTATGCCTGATGATATAGCTGGCACAAACTTTTTCGAACCTGGAAGTTCAAAGAGAGAACAAGAGGTAAAAGAAAACTTAAAGTCACGCTGGAAAAACAAGTATTAAAGCTTTTTAAAAGCTTTCGGTAAATAGTTGATCAGATCTTCCGAGATCATTCCTTCTAATCCTAATTCCTTAGCACAAAGATCTCCTGAGATCCCATGCAGTCCAACACCAAGAATCGCGGCATCTAATGGAGAATATCCTTGAGCCAGTAGTCCTGTGAGTATTCCTGTTAATACATCCCCGCTCCCTCCTGTTGCCATTCCAGCATTGCCGAACGAACTAATATAGATTTCACCTTCAGGAGTAGCGATCGAGGTATACGCATCTTTCAACACAACATAAAAATTATGTCTTTGAGCAACAGTCTTTTGCAATTCCATACGATCATACGAGTTTTCAAAAGCTCCAAACAGACGCTCAAACTCTTTTGGATGTGGCGTAAGAATACTTTCTGCAGGTACAAGATCTAAAAATGATCTATTCTTAGCCAGAATATTTAACGCATCCGCATCAATCACAATTGGATCATTTTGATCCTGCAAGAATCGGTGAAACGCTTTTATAGTCTCTTCTGATTGTCCCAATCCTGGACCTACTCCGTATGTAATTCCTTCAACTCTATTGATAGATTTACAAATCTGATCGCCAGTTTCTGAAAGCATAACTGAAGGAACCCTGGAATTCAATGCTGTTTTCCCTGATTCTGGAATAAATGCAGTCACTATTCCTGCTCCAGATCTTATCGCCGCCTCAGATGAGAGTAAAGCAGCACCCATGGTTGATGAACTTCCTGCAATTATCCCAGCATGTCCGTATATCCCTTTATGTGAAAATCGCTCCCTGATTCTTTTTCTCCTTGATAGCTCCTCTTTGATGATCATGAAGTGATCTGCCTTTAAACTGTTCAATGCTTCTTTATCGAGATCAATATCAATTATACTGTATTCACCGACATAACGACCTTGTTCAGGAAGAAAAAAGGAAAGCTTTGGAGCTTGAAAAGTGAAAGTCATATGTGCTTTAACAATTGTATCATCCTTACCATTTGGACGGTCACAATATAATCCTGAAGGTATATCTACACTAAAAACCGGACAATTCCAGGAGTTCATAATATCGATCGCTTTTTCCGCAAGTCCTTCAGCAGGTCTTGATAACCCAGTCCCAAATATTGCATCTATAGAAATAGTAAAGTTTAGATCTCTAGCACTTGATTGAAAATCATCATCGATATCGATCCATTTGATTTTGCGACCTTCAAGTCTTTTTCGATTGTGTTCAAACTCTTGAGATCCTTTATCTGAAAGTGCTACAAAACAGACCGTAACATCATAGCCTTTATCATCTAACAATCGAGCGATCACAAGTCCATCCCCTCCATTATTTCCGGGGCCACAAAATATTCCTACCCTTATCGGTTGATTGATATGGTCAAGTATTTTAAGATACTTGAGAAATTCATCTGTCCAGCGATTCGCAGCTCTTTCCATTAGATCAAGGCTGGAGGTTGGTTCCTTCTCCATTGTTATTTTATCTAATTTTTGTTGCTGTTCGGCCGTTAAGATCTTCATATTAAAGTTGTTGCTTTTTAAGAACGATCTTGTTCTTTTCAGGATGAATAACTTCAAGCTCTACTCTGTCGTCGCTGATCTCTTTGATCAATGTTACGAGCGTACCTTTTTCATGAATGAAGCGCTGCTCATATTTGAAATCAACTATTCTCAGCGTATCACCTTTTATTTCATATACGATCTCACTATATGTAGGTATTACTCTTCCTTGAGAATCGATATAGAAGACCTGTTTATCCTTGGAGAATTTTATACCTCTATTGATGCGTTCCAACGGCACTTCTATAGATTCTACAACCCATTTCCCGTTTTCTAGAATATCTTCTCTTTGATCCTCCTCTGAGATCTCAGGAGTTTCGCCACAGGAAGCAAGAAATAAAATTCCAACAGTAAGAAGAGTGAAGTATTTCATTATTTAAATTTTAAACAAAAATACAAGTTATGCAAGAATGACTTAAATTTGACTTGGTTTTGAATAAATGATTAACAAAATTTCACTTTGGGAGGAGCAAATGGATTTACTCGCCCAGCAGGATTACGTGGTAATCGACAATTTCTTGAACAATAACATCCTTGAAAATGTAGTTTCATTTTTCGATGCAAAGATCGAGGAAGACAAACTTACTAAGGCTGCAATTGGATCCACTGGTGATAGCAAGATCATTGAGGAGATCAGAGGAGACTACACTTACTGGTTGGATAAAGCTCGTGATCAGAATGAACTTCTATTATTTGATTCTTTGGACGAAATGCAACAGTTGATCAATCGCTTTTTCTTTTTGAGTTTATCTGATTACGAATTTCACCTTGCATTATATCCAAAAGGCACATTTTACAAAAAACACCTTGACCAGTTCCAAGGAAGAAATAACCGAATGATCTCGATGATCATCTATTTAAATGAAAATTGGAAATTAGGAGATGGTGGTGAGCTTAAAATATATCCTGAAGGTAAAGAACCCAGCGTTATAGAGCCTTTGATGAATCGCTGTATATTATTCAGAAGCGATACATTGTATCATGAAGTCCTAACATCAAATTGTGATCGGAAGAGTATTACAGGATGGATGCTGTACCAATCTACACCTTTAGCTGCAATCCCCGGTGTTTAGATTTATATAGACTTGATCAACTCTATCAGAGATTTTATTGACTGGTGCTCACGATCTGCAGTAATAGTAGCTTGATTGTAATAAATGGATCTATCATTTAACATTGACTCAATATAGTCCATTAACTGATCTTCAGTCTTCCCTTTCAGCAATGGTCTTTTATCTTTCCCTTGCAGTAATCGATGAAAGAGCTCTTTCGCAGGTCGCTGTAAATAAATAGTTATTCCATTTTGATTCATTACCTCCATATTGTTATTGAAACATGGAAGTCCTCCTCCAACAGACACGACGGATTTTATTTCATTATCGGTAATTCGTTCAAGTGCCGAAGTCTCTAGATCTCGAAAAGTAGATTCACCAGAATCTTTAAAGATATCATTGATTGATTTACCTTGTTCAGACTCAATTAGCTGATCAGTATCGATAAACTTGTATCCAAGTTTTTTGGCTAATCGCTTTCCAATAGTTGATTTGCCAACCCCCATGAAACCAATAAGGAAGATCTTGTCGTTCATGTAGCAAAGATAGTTGATTTGATTGAAGAAAGGATTTTTGAGAAAGGCTAGTTTCAACAAGTTCTTGGCGTCTAGACGTGCCAAATTAGGACGTTAATGCACAACAAGCTAGGAATTCATCCGAAACATGTTAGGGCTCAAATTCACAACAAGTTAGGGCGTATTGCAA
>DCYS01000003.1:76719-76842 GCA_002331485.1 Flavobacteriales bacterium UBA2104 | reverse complement strand
TTGCAATACGCCCTAACTTGTTGTTCGTGATTAAACTTAAGAACAAGAAAAAAGGTCTCACAAATGTAAGACCTTTTTTCCTATGGGTGGAAGATCGGTTTCGAACCGACGACCTCCTGAACC
>DCYS01000003.1:506-76384 GCA_002331485.1 Flavobacteriales bacterium UBA2104 | reverse complement strand
GCTCTAACCAGCTGAGCTACAACCACCATTTCATATTTTATTGCTACTCTCCAAAGTAGCGAAGCTGCTTGTACCGACTTAGATGAATAGAGCAACACTCGTTATGATTCTTTGTCGGTAAGCTACAACCACCATTTAACACTGTTTCCAATGTTGGGAGCGCAAATATAAGTAAATTTTAAATTTGAAAAATTAAGCAGACTATTTTTTTTAGTGCTTTTTGAAGATCGTTTCTGATCGACTTGATTTAAAGTTATTTACAGAAAGTGACTCAACTCTTATGAATCCCTCTGCTAAATATTCGGTGTTGATAACATATTATCTACACTATCCTAGAAGACAACTTTACCCCTATCTTTGTACAAAAGAATTGATATTTATATGTTGAAGATCGGTGTATTAGGTGCAGGACATCTTGGAAAGATTCATATTCGATTATTGAAAGAACTCTCTGACAAATTTGAGTTTGTTGGTTTTTATGATCCGAACGACGAAAATGCCAAAGCTGTTGCTGAGGAATTTGAGATAAAAGCTTTTAGCGACTTAGATGAGCTTTTGGATAAGGTAGATTGCATTGATATCGTTACTCCAACTACAACACATTTTGACCTTGCTGCACAGGCAATTAAAAAGTCAAAACATGTATTTATAGAAAAACCGATCACACAAACAACAGATGAAGCGAGAAAGCTTCTTGCTTTGGCACATGAAGCAGAAGTTCAGGTTCAGGTTGGTCATGTTGAACGATTTAACCCAGCTTTTAGAGCTGCTATCCCCTATTTCGATCAACCGATGTTCATTGAAACTCATCGTTTAGCTCAATTCAATCCAAGAGGAACAGATGTTCCGGTTATCCTTGATCTCATGATCCATGATATTGATGCTATTCTCAGTGTAGTCGATTCATCTGTAAGAAGAATATCAGCCTCTGGAGTTGCAGTCGTTTCTGAAACACCTGATATTGCTAATGCTCGGATTGAATTTGACAATGGTTGTGTTGCTAATCTAACATCATCCAGGATCTCACTCAAAAACATGCGTAAGTCGAGATTCTTTCAGAAAGATGCATATATCAGTGTTGATTTCCTTGAGAAAGAAATGGAAGTTGTGCAAATGGAAACACTGGAAGGTGAAGCCGGACCATATGATATGGTAATGGAAATGGGTGATGGTAAACCAAGCAAGAAGATCATTTTTGATAAGCCGGATATCGAACCTATTAATGCTATAAAAGAAGAGCTTTCCACTTTTGCAGATGCAATCAACAATAATTCAACTCCAATCGTTTCATTAGAAGACGGAATGAATGCTCTTGAAGTCGCTGAGCAGATTCTTTCAAAATTAAAAATGAACGGATCGATCATGGAAAGTAATATTGTTCGATAATTTCCGTTACTTATTTAAACTATTAGAATGAAGCTTTTCTACTTCGGTATATTTTTAGCTGTTTTGCTTTTGGGTTGCGCTAAAGAGCAACCTCAAGCATCCTGGGTTATACTTGAACCCTGGACATTAAATGATAATCCTGATGCACAGAATGATGAAGGAGAATTATCTCAGGATATTTCTCAAGCATTCGTTAACATGGACGGTAAGATTCTTGGAGCATTTGAATTACCAGCTAAATTCCCCGTAATCGGTGAAGGAGAGCACAACTTCATCATAATTCCTGGGGTGATAAACAATGGAATTAGCGCAACGAAAAGAAGATACCCTTTCATGGAACAGTACGAGGTGACAAGAACATTGATCAAAGGAGATACAATTACGATGAATCCTACCACTCAATACTATGAAGATCTTAATTTCTTAATAGAGGATTTTGAAAGTCCATCCATTCAATTTGACTATGCTAATGTATCCGACATGCAAATTCAAAGAGCAGATGATCCTTCTATAAATCAATGGGGTTCATACTATGGTTCGATCACACTTAATAATACTGATTCACTATTTTCAGGAGTAACAACATTCGGAGAAGCACTTCCAAAACAAGGTGCTGAAGTTTATCTGGAACTAGATTACATGAATTCTAATTCTATGCTAACAGGAGTAGTATCCTATGGAAATGGAACGTATCATGAAGACCCAAATATTCAATTAAATCCGCAGGACGATCCTGAATGGAAACACATATATATCGATCTTAAGGAGATCATTTCTTTTAGAACAGAATCTCCCTTCGCCGATATGAACTTCACTGCTATCCTTGATGAACTTGACACACAAAAATTCATCTATCTAGATAATATCAAAGTGATCTATAGGTAAGCATGAAGGGAAGCTCAATAAGATTTTTATTCATTGCATTTGATCTGCTTACTGCAGCACTATCTTGGGCTGGTTTCTTTTATTTCAGAAAAGTTTACGTAGAAAAGGCTCCATTCGAATTAACTGAACAATTCTATCTTGGAATTACTTTAGTACCCCTTTTCTGGTTGATGCTCTATTTTGTACTGGGAACATACAATGACGTGAGAAGAATGTACTTCATGCGCATCATCTCATTATCTATTCGATCCTTCTTACTTGGTGTTCTTGCAATATTCTTTTTGCTCATTCTAGATGATGAGATCATGAGCTACAACTCTTACTACACATTATTAGGAGGTGTATTTTTTATTCATTCCATTACTACGTTGATTCCTAGATTGATCATCACAAGATATGTGGTTTCTAGAATAGCTCAACGCAAAACAGGCTTCAGAACTTTATTGATAGGTGGAAGCACGAAGGCCATTGATATCTATAAGGAAATTGAATCTTTACCTAAAGGAATAGGGAATAACTTTATTGGTTTTGTGAATCTTAACGGAATCGATAAAGAATTAGAAAGTGAGCTCCCCTACCTTGGACATGTCTCTGAATTAGAGCAAACTTTAGAAGAATATGATATTGAAGAAGTAATTATCGCTCTTGATTCAACAGAACATGAAAGATTAAGACAGATCATCTCAAGAATTCAAGGAAGGGATATTAAGATCAAGATCAAACCTGATATGTTCGACCTACTCAGTGGTAGTGTTAAAATGACGAATATTTTTGGAGCATTGCTCATAGAAGTGAATGAAGAAATAATGCCGTTTTGGCAATTCGTTGTCAAAAGACTTATGGATGTTTCTATCTCTATCATCGCGATGATCATTTTACTTCCTGCATATATAACATTAGGTATTCTGGTTAAGCTCTCCTCACCTGGACCGATATTCTTTAGACAAGAGCGTGTTGGCAAATACGGTAAACCATTCATGATCATCAAATTCAGAACAATGGTTGTTGATGCAGAGAAATCAGGACCACAGCTCTCTTCCAGTAATGATAGCCGTATCACGAATATAGGTCGGTTTATGAGAAGGGTTCGACTAGATGAGATCCCGCAATTCTGGAATGTGATCGTTGGTGAAATGTCATTGGTTGGACCTCGTCCAGAACGACAATATTTTATAGATAAGATCACAGAACGAGAACCTCAATTTATCCAACTAAATAAAGTAAAGCCAGGCATAACTTCGTGGGGACAAGTTAAGTTTGGTTATGCTGAAAATGTGGATGAGATGGTTCAACGCATGAAATTTGATCTCCTTTATTTAAAAAACATGTCTATAGCAATCGACTTAAAGATCATGTTATATACTGTTCTCATTGTTTTAAAAGGTTCAGGAAAATAAAAGGAATGTTTTTTGCGTTCTAAGAATCATGCGAAATCTTCTGATCATATTTATTTGCTCATTTTCTTTTTTGTCACTTGCTCAGCAACCAACTGATGTTGAGCTTGAGATACTTAATGTTCTGAATCAGGTAAGATCTGATCCACAACAGTTTTTGAAAGATGTAGCTCAACCTTACATTGAAAAGAATGACCTCTCCTCTAATCGCTATGCTCGATCGCTGTTGAGAGATCTTAAAAAACAAGAGGCTGTTGGCTTACTCAAGATAGATTCTTCTCTTCAAGAAATGGCCAAAGATTTTGCTGTTCGTTCTGGCAAAAGAGGAGTTTATGGACATCGAGAATATAACAAGCGATACGACGAGTATGGAAGTCATCTTGCAACAGATGGTGAAAATATTCAATACGGTCTGAGTGGCCCATTAGACATTGTGATGGATCTTCTCATTGATACAGACGTTCCGAGCCTAGGGCATCGAAAGAATATCCTGTCAGATAAATACTCAGTGATCGGAATCGGTTTTGCGGAACATAAAAAGATCAATTATAACACTGTAATGGCATTTGGTGGTTTTTAAACAATCGTGGAAAAATAATTGATTGTTTTAAGGCTTTAAATAAGACTTTAATTCTATCTTTGACCTCGATGGAAACGCAAGTCATTCTCAACGCACAGCACTTTGATCTAACGCTGCAGCGACTGGCTCGACAACTTATCGAGAATCATAATGATTTTTCTAACACTGTTCTTATTGGATTACAACCACGCGGAGTGCGTGTATTAGACCGTGTAAAATCATTGATCGAGCACATTCTAAACACTGAGGTACAATGCGGAACGTTGGATATCACCTTTTACAGAGATGATTTCAGAAGACGTGAAAAACCACCTATTCCCAGCGTTACGAATATTGATTTTTCACTAGAGAATAAAAATGTAGTACTCATTGATGATGTGTTGTATACGGGAAGGACGATAAGATCCGGACTTGATGCAATGCTCGCATTTGGTCGCCCTCAACAGGTTGAATTACTCACATTTATCGATAGGAGATTTAAACGTCATTTACCCATTCAGGCCGATTATATCGGAAAAGCTGTAGATACATTGGTGTCTGAACGAGTAACAGTTGAATGGAAAGAATCAGAAGGGAATGATCAAGTAATACTATATACACCAAATGACAATGGATAATTTAAGCGTAGATCATTTAACGGGTATAGAACATCTCACAAAACGAGATATCGAGATCATCTTTGAAACTGCAGATAGCTTCAAAGAAGTGATCAATAGACCGATAAAGAAAGTTCCATCATTAAGAGATATTACCATAGCAAATCTTTTCTTCGAAAACTCTACGCGAACACGACTTTCATTTGAACTTGCAGAAAAAAGATTAAGTGCTGATGTTGTCAACTTTAGTGCGGCCAGTAGCTCAGTAAAGAAAGGAGAAACACTTGTCGACACGGTTAACAACATACTTTCAATGAAGGTAGACATGGTTGTTATGAGACATCCAAATCCAGGAGCAGCCAAGTTTCTATCAGAACGTGTTAATGCAAGAGTGATCAATGCAGGAGATGGAACACATGAGCACCCTACGCAAGCTTTGCTCGACTCCTACTCCATTAGAGAAAGATTAGGAACTGTCGAAGGAAAGAAAGTGGTTATCGTTGGAGATATTTTGCACTCAAGAGTAGCACTTTCGAATATCTATGCATTACAAAAGCAAGGCGCTGAAGTTATGGTGTGTGGTCCGACAACATTGATTCCAAAGTACATACATAAACTCGGTATTAAGGTTAGTCACAATCTTAAAGAAGCCCTGGAATGGTGTGATGTTGCCAACATGCTTAGAATTCAGCTTGAAAGACAGGATATTAAATACTTCCCATCTCTCAGAGAGTACACAATGCTCTTCGGATTAGATAAAAAAATGCTGGATGAACTTGACAAAGAGATCGTCGTAATGCACCCTGGTCCGATCAACAGAGGAGTTGAGATAACGAGTGATGTCGCTGACAGTAAACAGTCGATTATCCTTAACCAGGTTGAAAACGGTGTGGCGGTCAGAATGGCAATAATTTACTTATTGGCATCGAAGATCGAACGTTAATAAATTTTGTTATTTTTGAGTACAAAGTAAAATAGACTAATGAACTTTACAGTTACGAACGACAACAACTACAGCATAATTACTTCACAAGTTGATAAACTGAATGCAACCAATGCCCCTGATCTTAAGGCTGAGATCCTAAAACAGAATAGAGATAGCGTTAACAATTTGATCATTGACCTTGCAAACACGTCTTACTGTGATTCTTCTGGACTAAGTGCTATTTTATCAGCAAATCGATTGTGTAAAGATTCGAGCGGAAAGTTCGTGCTTTGTGGACTTCAACCGAACGTTAAAAAAATGATCGAAATCGCTCAATTAGATCGCGTTTTACTCATCGTTGAAAACGTTGATGCTGCGATAGCTGAATTATAATAGATCATGTCATTCGATGTTACCCTTCTTGGAACTGGAGCAGCTGTTCCTTCCCTTTCGAGAGGTACGACAGCACAATTTGTAAACATCCATCAAAGACATATTCTCATTGACTGTGGCGAGGCTACACAGATCCAAATGAGGAAATTCAAAGTTAAGTTTCAAAAAGTTGATCTCATTTTAATCTCGCATCTACATGGTGATCATGTATTTGGTTTAGCTGGATTGATCAGCACAATGCAGTTACTGGGGAGAACTACTCAGCTTAGAATCATTGGTCCTAAAGGAATAAAATCGTTTTTACTTCAACAGTTTGAACATGTTGGACTTTACAGAGGCTTTCCAATTCATTTTGATGAGATCGAAGAAGGTGCTTCAGGGTTAGTGTTTGAGGATCGTTTATTGGAAATTAGCACATTCCCCCTTAATCACAGAATACAAACACAGGGATACAGAATCAGTGAAAAACCTGGAAAACGTCAACTAAATAAAGAGGAGTTTGATAAATACGATGTAAGTGTCTCTTATATCAACAAATTACTGGATGGAGAAGATATTGAAGATAACGAAGGAAAGATCGTGAGATCTGATGACGTTACTTTTCCTCCTAAACCGACTAAATCTTACGCCTTTTGCTCAGATACAGCGTATCACCCTCCTATTATAGAGCAACTGAAAGACGTTGATCTTTTATATCATGAGGCAACATTCATAGATAAGGAAGCAGAACGAGCAAGTGAAACATATCACACAACTGCTAAACAGGCTGCAACGATCGCCTTAAAAGCAAATGCAAAGCGACTCATTTTAGGCCATTTTTCCGCACGTTATCAATCAACAGATATGCATTTAGCTGAAGCTAAAACGATCTTCGAGCAAACATTTTGTCCTGAAGATGGTGAACGATTTATTCTATAGGAGAAAACTTCTCTTTTGCATCCATCCTTGAGTATCCATTGAAATGCCACCATTCCGTTGGCAAAACCCAGAATCCTCCTTTTCGCATTGCCTCACGAAGTAATAGTCTATTATTGAATTGTTTATGCGTTAATTCTCCTGATTCTAAAAATTGCTTTTCAAATTTCGGATAAGCGATCTTTCTGGGATCATCAAACCCCGCCCCCATGTCTAGCGTATCTTTTGTATCCACATTCATCAGCGTTAAGTCCACTGCACACCCATAGTTATGAATACTACCGTTTTTAGGATTACTTACAAATTTTACACGCTCGTTGACTGGAATTGTATCAAGTGCATTCCACATTTTTCGTTGAACTGAAACAGGACGTGTTCCATCGTATATCAACAATGAAAGAGATGAATCAACTTCTTTGATGGCTGCCTGAACTTTTTTTAAGCGCTGTGCTATCTCTGGTTGAAAATAGATCTTGTTGAGATCACCATATAGATCAATTCCAACAAAATTATCTGTCGTTGTATATTTAACATCTACTTGTATAGTCGAATCAACATCTAGTATATTGACCAATCCCGAATCGATCATCTTCTTTTCAAGCTTACTGATCTTGAGTTGTTGAGCCAGAATAGTATCATAAACAGGCTGAATTCGTTCAAAACCAGCTACTTCTACATCTTGTTCATTCGTTTTCTGATAGCGAGAATCTGGTTGTTCTTGGTGATCACAGCTATTTAGCAAAATAACGAGAAACACGAATAGAAATAGAGTAAAAGAACTTCTCATCAAACTCATTATCAGCGTATTTAAAGCCATAAGAAAAATTGAATATCCGTTTTTAAAGTTATTAACATCTTTAATAAAAAGGTTGGCTAAATGAAAAAAAAAGTAAATATTTGTATAGTATTCGTTAAATGAGAGTGATATGAGCGAAGATAACAATCAGGGACGGAATGACGAGGTTTATTCAAAAGTTGTAAGAGCGGGAAAGCGAACTTATTTCTTTGATGTAAAATCGACAAGAAACAAGGACCTTTACCTCACAATGACTGAGAGTAAGAAAACAATGCGCAATGGAAAACCAAGTTTTCAGAAGCATAAGATCTTTCTTTACAAAGAAGATTTCGATAAGTTTTCTGAAGGTATGAGAGAAGCATTGGATAAGATCGAAGAATTGAGAAATACAGAAGAATACGCGATTTCTGAAAAGGAGGAAACAAACGTATCTGACTATTCCTCAGTGGACTTCGATGACTTGGGGTAATTCCTTCACTTTTTAACATCCATATTGCGGATAACTTCTTAAAAAAAGTTTCGGATAGCGTATAATTATTCGCTATCTTGTCTCAACATTTATTGAAAAAATTTTAATCGGAGATGGGGAAAATTATAGCCATTGCAAATCAGAAAGGTGGAGTCGGGAAAACAACTACAGCCGTCAATTTAGGTGGTAGTTTTGGAGTGTTGGAATATAAAACGCTGATTGTTGATGCTGACCCTCAGGCAAATGCTACTTCAGGAGTAGGATTTGATCCTAAGCAAACAAAGAATATTTACGACTGCCTGATCAATGAAGTTCATCCTTCAGAGGTTATCTTGAATACGGAAAATCCGAACCTGGATATTCTTCCTTCTCACATCGATCTTGTTGGTGCAGAACTGGAAATGATCAATATGCCTAACCGTGAGTACTTATTACGTTCAGTTCTGGAGAAAGTCCAAGATGATTATGATTTCATTTTGATCGATTGCTCACCTTCCCTTGGTCTGATCACTGTGAATGCGTTAACGGCTGCAACGTCGGTAATTGTTCCGGTTCAATCAGAGTATTACTCACTAGAAGGTTTAGGAAAACTGCTAAATACAATTAAAATCGTTCAAGGTCGTTTGAATACTGATCTTGATATTGAAGGATTGTTGATCACGATGTACGATACAAGACTCCGTTTGGCCAATCACGTAGTGGAAGAGCTTAAAACTCACTTCCAGGAACTTGTTTTTGATACAGTGATACACAGAAATACTAATCTTGCAGAGGCACCAAGTCATGGATCTACGATCATCATGCACGATGCTTCAAGTAAAGGAGCGATCAATTACCTGAACCTTGCAAGAGAGATCCTTCAGAAGAACGAGGCAACAAAATTAAACGCAGACGACAACAAAATTTCACTTGAAGATGAGCTCTAATTCTAAGAAAAGACCTGCACTTGGTAAAGGATTAAGTGCATTATTGGAAAGTTCAGCCACAGACATTACATCCAGAGATTTATCAGATTCTTCTGTTCTTGGTTCTGTTGCAATGATACCTGTAAGCGCGATCGAAGCGAATCCATTTAACCCAAGGACTCATTTCGAAGAGGAAGCATTAAAGGAATTGAGTGACTCCATTGCTAAACATGGAATTATTCAACCGTTAACAGTAAGAAAATTAGGTCGTAATAAATATCAATTGATCTCGGGAGAACGTCGATTCAAAGCTTCTCAAATGGCAGGTTTGAAAGATGTTCCGGCATATATTCGAGTTGCAAACGATCAGACCATGTTAGAAATGGCACTTGTTGAGAATATTCAACGTGAAGATCTGAATGCGATCGAAGTGGCCCTCTCCTATCAGCGTTTGATCAAAGAATGTGATCTTACGCAAGAGAAACTGGCTAATCAGGTTTCTAAAAGTAGAGCGTCGATCACAAATCATCTTAGATTATTAAAGCTACCCGCTCCTATTCAACTGTCTGTTCGTGAGAAGGAGATCTCTATGGGTCATGCGAGAGCTTTAGTAGGAGTTAAAGATGAAGATCTACAAATTGAAATATTTGACCGTATTCTTGAAGAAGGATTATCAGTTAGAGATGTTGAACGTCTGATCAAAGGTGAATCACTGGAGAAAACGGCTAAACCGTCTCAACCGAAAACTGCAGCCACAGAACATAAAGTCACAAAAGAGCAAACTAGATTTGCTAAAGACTTCTCAGAAAAAGTTGCTGCGAAGGTTCAGATCAAAAAACAGCCTTCTGGAAATGGAAAGGTAATTATCAATTTCAATTCAGAAGTTGACCTCAATAGAATTATCGAAATCCTGAATGATTAAGCTGATGCGCGTTTCGATCGGTATTCTCTTTTTATTTCTCTTTATATCTAGCGTTCACGGACAAAAGGATGAAATTGAAATAGATACTACGGTCGTTGTGCCAGATACAGCTCACTCTCCAAGAAAAGCAGCACTATATTCTGCTATTCTTCCCGGTGCCGGACAAGTCTACAATCATTTGGCTAAACCAAAAGGTAAGCGTAATGCATTCTGGAAAGTCCCAATCATCTATGGCGGTTTGGGTGCAACGGCATTTTTCGCCATAAAAAATCATCAATTAACTCAAACTTTCAAGGAAGAGTATACTTATCGCGTAACAAACGGAAGCTCCAACCTTGAAGAATATTCAGGATATGATGATCAGGGAATCTTAACGCTTTACGAACAGTCACAGCGTTCACGTGATCTTATGATCTTCGCATTTATTGCCGTTTACGGACTAAACGTTCTCGATGCACATGTTGAAGCACATTTTATTGACTTTGATGTTTCTAAGGATCTTTCATTAAGTGTTCGACCTGTAATGCATGACTTTTCAACCCCTGGATTATCATTATCACTTAATTTTCGTTAAAATGCACCTGGTCAATACACATAATTCTATTTTTGTCACGTTACAAGACTTATTAGTATGAAAATAGCACTTGTAGGATACGGTAAAATGGGAAAAGAGATCGAAAAGATCGCGCTTGAGAGAGGTCATACGATCTCTGCAAAGATTACAAGCAAAAATCCTATGACAGATGATAATATGAGCGACTCAGATGTTGCTATAGATTTCTCAACTCCCGGAACTGTATTGGACAATATTCACTTTCTACTTGATCACAAAATTCCTTCTGTCATTGGAACTACTGGCTGGAATGATCATTTAAGTAATGTGGCTCAAAAGGTTGATAATCAAGACACATCATTAATCTATGCTTCAAATTTTAGTCTGGGCGTGAACCTGTTCTTTCAGCTCAATAAACAACTTGCTAAACTCATGTCAAATTACAGTGACTATGAGGTAAGTATGGAAGAAATCCATCATACAGAGAAATTAGATGCGCCAAGTGGAACAGCGATCACTTTAGCTGAAGGGATCATTGAGAATCATCCAAACGTTTCAAACTGGTACTGTCCTCAAGGAGAAAAAACAGAAGCCAATTCACCTGCCATTCAAATAGATGCTATTCGTGAGAAGGACGTCAAAGGAACACACACCATTACTTACTCTTCAGAAATTGACACGATCCGCATTGAACATGAAGCACATAATAGAAAAGGATTCGCACTGGGAGCGGTGATCGCTGCCGAATGGATCATCAATAAAAAAGGAGTTTTTACGATGCAAGATGTTCTTGCAGACCAACAATAAAGCATTAATCGAATAGATATGTCAGCATTATATTTTTACTTATTCTTTCTGATCTACCCATACATAGCAATGTGGTGGAAAAGTTTCCCAAAAGCAGGACGTTCAACTTGGGAGGCCTTGATTCCCGGTTATAACTATGCGATCGCCTCTAAAATAGCAGGCCAACCATGGTGGTGGGCTTTCTTTATGATCATACCAGGGATCCATTTGATCATGTGGATGGTATTCAACGTAAGCTATATTCGTAAATATGGATTCTTTAGCGTAACAGATACGCTTCAGGGAATTTTCTTCCCTTTCCTATTGATGGGTAAGATCGCAACTGACGATCAATTACAGCCGGAGTTTACGACTGATTGGGAAAATCAGGAGCATTTAGAGCGTAGAAAGAATAGTGATCATTTAGTACTCTTCCTTTCTCTTCCGATCATCGGTCACATTGTTGCATACGTACTAGGTGCAATGCAAAAGAAAAAGAAAGGAAAGAAAACCATCATTAAAGAATGGGGTGACAGTATTCTATTCGCATTGATCGCTGCGAGTGGAATCAGAACGTATGTATTCGAGCCATTTCAGATTCCTACAGGTTCGATGGAGAACACTTTACTTGTTGGTGACTTTCTGTTCGTAAACAAACTTACTTATGGACCAAAAGTCCCTGTAACTCCCCTATCCTTTCCTTTGGTTCATAACACGATTCCGTGGATCAATGTTAAGTCATACACAACTTTAGAAAAGTTGGAGTACACGCGTCTTCCAGGATGGTCAGATGTGGAGAATTATGATGTTGTTGTATTTAATTATCCTTCTGGAGATACAGCTGTTTACGACCCAAGAATGCCTAATGGATTAATGGGACACGATTATCATGGGATAGTCAACTCTGAAGCGCGAAGACTGTTTGAACAATCGATCGATAGAAATAAGATTCCAAACAGAAATGCATTACTTCAACAAAGAAGACAAGAGTTAAGTGCTAAATTTTCTGGACAAGCTTTAGATAGTGCTATGCAAATGGAGTCACAAAAGCTCGATCGAAACTTACAAAAACGATTTGATGATATTTATAGTGACTTTATCAATAACATCGATAAATGGAAAGATAAAGCACGACACGAGATCAGTGTTGAAAAACGCACTTATTCGAATGCTGAAGGACGCATGATCGATCATTATGGATCTATCTATAGACCTGTGGATAAGCGCGAAAACTACATTAAACGTTGTATTGGTATAGCTGGCGATTCTATTGAAATAAAAGATGCTCAAGTGTTTGTAAACGGTAAAGAAGCACCGATCTTTAAATTTCAGAATCTACAATATCAAGTTTCTGGAGTTACTATGCCTTCAAGACAGGTAGCTAAATCTAAATACGACATGGAACCTGGTCGTGATTATTATCCAAGTAGAAACGTTATGAACCTCACTGAGGATCAACTTTCAATGTTGCGAAAGGACTATCCAAATGCGACATTTACGCTTGTAAATCCAGCTCAACAAGATGTTGATGAGATGAATATGATGCAGAAAGCAAGTAATTTGAGCTATTACCCTAAATCGTTCGAATACAACAACACTGTTTCAAACTTCTCAAAGTTCTGGGTTCCCAAGAAAGGAGAAACTATAGAGCTAACACCTCACAACATTGCGTGGTACAGAAGGGTGATCGAAGCTTATGAAGATCATGTATTTGAGCAACGTGAAGACGGAGTGTATATCGATGGGAAGAAAACTGATTCTTACACCTTTGAAATGGATTACTACTGGATGATGGGAGATAATCGCTACAACTCTGCTGATTCAAGAGTTTGGGGATTCGTTCCTGAAGATCACATCGTGGGTAAAGCATCGATGGTATGGTTCTCAAAAGATCCTAATGGCGGTGTTCGATGGGATCGTTTATTTACGATCATAGAGTAATGCTCCTCTCGACGAATTACTTTGGATCAATTCCTTACTTCCAGGCATTAGCTGGTGAAGATCAGGTTATCTTTGATCTGCATGAGTTTTACAAAAAACAAACGTGGAGAAATCGAACGCAGATCCTTGAAAGTAATGGTCCAATGTATCTCAGTGTTCCTGTAGAACGTCCGAATGGTTCAAAGTCAACGGTAAAAGAAGTGCTCATCACGGAAGATACGAATTGGCGGAAGGATCATTGGAAAGCGTTAGAAAGCAGTTACAAACACGCGCCCTTCTTCTTTTATTACGGACCTCTGGTCAAAAACTTGATTTATCAGGACGAGCCTTTGCTCTACAAGTTCAATCACACGATCTTTCTACAACTACTGGAGTGGTTGGATTTGAAAATTGAAACAAATTTCACTACTGAGTACATCCCTCCTGCTGATCCATCAGATCTGAGAGTAGCCTTAGACAAAAAGAAGTTCGATATTCAGCAGCGATCGTATATCCAGGTATTCTCTGATAAATTTGATTTTGTCCCCAATCTTTCGATTCTGGATTTACTCATGAACGAAGGACCCATCTCAAGAAACTATTTGATCCCGAAAGAAAGGAATTTGTTTAAGAGGAAATGATCACTTACCATGATCATGTCGAATACACTCGCCATCGACATATTTACATGGCGTACCAACATAATCCGGATCTTCGCGAACATCCAATACTTCAGGGACATTCACTGCTTCTTCCACATTTTCAGAATTCTCTTCTTCCTCAGCATCCATATCCACTGAAAAAATACCGTTTTTCCAAATCAGTTCTTTACAATCGTCATCAATACAGTATTCAATGTTCTTACCTTCTTTCGGCAGTTTGATTGAAGTATCATAACCTCCATCTTCTTCGACGTGACCATCCGGCATTAGCTTTCTCAAATTGTTATACTCTGGAATAACCAAGTTTACATCTCTTTTCACATAACCGTCTTCCTCAGCGTAAGATTGGAAATAGACATCTCCATCACAGAACATGGTACAACAATTCTCTGCTCTACCAATTAGCTGTTCTCCATTTGATAGATTCCAGTATACCATTGTCGTTATACAATCGATGGAAGGCTGAGAAAACTGAATATATCCGCTCTTTTGATCCAGGTCTATAATGTGATCGGGGAAGATTCCTTCTTTTTCTTTGATCGCTTCGCCTACCTGTTTATACCGCTCATCTTCTTTGAATTTTAGCAAAGTATATAACCGTAAAGGATCATTTTGGACATAGTGTTTTTCAATCCCAGTCAGCTCACTGGTATAATCATTCATATCCAATTCAGCCGCTTCATCAGTAGCCTCCTGCTCAATTGTGACTATATCAGCTTCTGCCTCTTCAGCTTGAATCTGAATTTCCTCGTTAACTTCTTTCGGGGATTCATCTTCTGGAGTCTCATTTTCACATGAAGACAGCCATGATAAAGAGAATAATAAAACGAATAAATATGAAATATACTTCATGGTTTGAGATCGGTTTATATTATTCAATATAAGAGATCTTCATTCCCATTCCACGATCAATGATCGTCACATTCGTATTGTACTCACCATTTTCATAAACCAAACTATATGGAAGCTTTATAGTAGTTACTCCGTTATTGATATTTGTATTGAATCCAAGTCCTTTCTTGGCTGATTTCAGCTTTCCATACTTTGGACTATTTGCGAAACTTTCAACCGCTGCAACTGGATCTAGATTCGTATTCGGCTTCTCTTCCAGCATTGTGCCCGCTTTTTCATAATCCCCTTGAATAGCCAGCTTAAAGAATTTATCAGCAAACTTCTGACCTTTATCAGAGCTACCGCAACTAGCAACTAATAGTAATCCTATCACTAAAATAGCGATTCCTTTAAATGATCTCATATTTATTTGTTTTATTAGTAGTAATTCGGGATTAAAAGTAAGGAATATATTCGCTATGAGTGATTTAGACCTAAGGATGTTATCCACAATTCAGAAGATCATTAGCAAATGTATATTATGCATGTGGGTCTGGCTAATTTTAACTGTTTTAGATATCTTCGCAGCATTGACGGTGTCTCTAGCGCGTGTGCAACGCACAATCATCGATGTGCAATGCAATATCATGCGTGTGTTTCAGTATTTCATAACCCGGCAACGGAAAATCATTGATGGGCAACACAACATCATGCGTTGGAAATGGAACTTTGCCCGTGTGTTGTTAAATTTCATCGTTGTGTTGTGAAATTTCATGCACGTGCCGGGCAACTTCATGTGTGTGTTGTTAAATTTCATTGTAGTATTGTGAAATTTCATCGTGATGATTCAGCAAATCAAGCGTGGTTCGATATAAAGGCTGGTTTTCCATTTTAGATTTAAGCCAGGCATAAAAACACATAAAGAAGAGATCTTCTTCCTCTTTAGCTCTCCAATCAAATGATTCTTCAACCATAGATCTGAAAGACTCTTTATTTACATCCAATGGCTGATCAATGTACGTTTGAAGCAAATTGAGAAACGGAATAGCCTGCTCATTTCGTTGATCACTTAACTGTCGCTTATACTTTCGCTTAAAACTTTTTAATCTAGAAACCGCGAGATCAATATGCTCGAGTTCCACATAGAGAAGGATCTCCATCAATTTTCGATGTATGTTCCAGTCAATACCCACTGTTTTCTCATACCACTTATCTGAATTACTCAATTCGTTTAAAAGTCGCGCAGTTAATTTAAATGCTCCTTGATGAAACAATATCAAACATTTGGTGAGAATGCTAGTGTATAATTGTTTCTTTGGATGTTTCTTACTTTCCAATAACCTTTCTAGTTCCTTCAATGCTTCTTCAGAACGATCAGAAAAATGGAGATTTAATGCTTTGAGTGTGGCAAATTGCACTTGATATTGGTGATCGATCAAATTACCTTGTTGTTCCAGTTCTTTTTCCAATTCTCTCAAATAATACATACTTTTTGAGAAGTCTTTCTTCCTGAAATGAATATTTGCCAATAGGTAGATGATCTCGATCTTGTAGCGCACATCGAATGCTGTTTCGGGATGATGCCCTTCAACTCTCTTCCATTGGTCTTCAATAAATGATCCGATCTCATAATAGTTTCGGACTTGAGCTGCATAGATATCCAGTATCTGAATGATCTTATAAAGGTCAGAATACGTTAGTACTGCTTCAGGTGTTTCTTGCTGAAACTTTCTAAAAGGGTCCGTTACGATGGATTTAAGATCTATTGTCTCTCCGTTGAACTCCGCTTGATAGAAGGCTTTTCTAATCTTCGCATACAACCGATTAATATACCTTTGGTAATTCAAGTTTTCCTCATTCTTTTGAAGCTTTGTGATTATTTCTTCTTGCGCCTCGGACAAAGGATGATAACTATAAGTTAATGCTAGTTGATAAACTTCATCTAGCCTGTTGTATCGTCGATGTTTTCGTGCTTTTTTCTCCGCATTCTTCAATAGTTTAAAACCAGTCTTTGTTGGTTCATTCGATAGCAAGCGTTTCGCGATCATCAGGTCTTTATTGATCTCCCAGTCCATTGTGTCAAAAGAATACATTGCCGACTGAGCAATATACTCCAGTAAAAGATCTGTTGTTCTTTTCTTTAAGACATTGTAGGCATTCGTGTTCAATTCTTTTTTTAATCGTTCTGATGAACCATCTAACCATCCTTTAAACATCAATACTCCCCTGTTCGTATTCCGCTTATTTCTATCCTTTAAGAAGGTTACAAATCCACTTTTCTCTTGTGGAGACATGATATTTATCAATTCTTTATGCATACGTATATTGTAATTATATAATATCTTAAAGTACTTATTATCAGATATATAAATATATATAAACTTATCAATATAGTAATAACTACTCGATATCTATCTTTATTCATCGACATTTCCTTCTCAACTTTGAACCAACTTTAAATCGAAATGTCATGATAACAGAAAATGAAACAGTAGAAATCAAGAATCCTGATAAAAAGGATCAGAACAAAACCAACAACATGAAACCTACTCCTGCTTTTATTGGAGCTTCATGGTTTCCGCTAGGACTTGGACTCATTTCTTATTGCGTAGGACTCTGGAATGCAGATATGGAACTGAATGAAAAGGGATACTACTTTGTATTGATTCTATTCGGACTCTTCTCTGCAATATCCGTCCAGAAGTGTGTAAGAGACCGAGCTGAAGGAATTGAAGTAACCGATATCTATTACGGCATAAGCTGGTTTACTACGCTTGCCTCATTAGTTCTTCTCGTCATCGGACTGCGCAACGCAGATCTCTTTTTAAGCGAAAAAGGGTTTTACGCTATGTCCTATACACTCGCTCTTTTCGCATCGATCGCCGTTCAAAAGAATACGCGAGATGCTAAGATGTTTAAGAACGAGTAAAAGATGGGAGAGAAATAAAAAAGGTTGGGGTTTAATAAAAAAGGTTGGGGCGTATTGCTTAAAAAATGTCGGGGCGTATTGCAATACGCCCCGACCTTTTTTTTTCAATCTCTCTCTTTCCACCTCAATGGATTATCTCGGATATATCTCCTCGTATTGGACAGCTCTCTCATATCTCTAATAATGCGATCATAATAATTACGTTGCCAGATACTTCTGTTTAGATTAAGCGACCTTATTTCACTCAGAATTTCAATGTTTTCCGACAACTCAATTGAAGTAATATTCTTTAGCCTTCTCATTACCGAACCTTTAAATCCCCTGATTAAGGAACCTAGATTCTTGGATGGAGATTCGAATTTTCCGGGTTGCTGATCACTCAAAGAATAGTTAATTCGGACAATAGCATGAAAATGATCAGGCATGATCACAAATTCATCTAGTTCAACGTGTTCCCTTAATTTAGCAGTTTTACACCATTCTTCTAACACGATTAATCCAATTGAATTCAGTAGCATTCTCCCTTCTTTAATTTCTCCGAAAAGTTTTCGTCTTTCTTCAGTGACTATTGTTATAAAGTAGTTTCCTCGATCACCGTAATTATAGCCTTTCAGACGAGTGCTCTGGCGATCATGATATTTTGGATTATACATTGATTTAGGTTTGGTTTCTATTTAAGATAAGGAAAATTATTCAATGGAGATTAATTTTACTTCACAACTGTTGGGACGTATTGCAATACGTCCCAACAGTTATAATACGCCCCGACAGTTGTATTATTTCTCTTATCTTAACCCTCCCAAATCAAAAATGATTTCATGCGCATTACAAACGCCCATCAAAACAACCTAAAGAATATTGATCTGGAAATTCCCGAAGATCAGCTGATCGTAGTGACTGGTTTATCAGGATCTGGGAAGTCTTCACTGGCTATGGGCGTGATAGCAAATGAAGGGTATCGTTATTTTCTGGAGAGTTTGCCGCAGTATAATCAGCAAAATGGGTTTACGATCCCTACTGCAGAAGTGGATGATATTCAAGGGTTGCCTCCAGTGATCAAAGTAGAGCAAACCAAACGGTTTCAATCGACCAATGCAACATTTGGTACCTTGTCAGAGCTTACCCCTGTTTTTCGAATTCTTTTTGCTCGCTATTCAGCAGATGAAACGATGAGCAAATCATTGTTTTCCTTTAATCATCCGAAAGGGGCTTGTGAAGTATGTAACGGAATTGGTGAAGAAGAATATATAGATATCGATAAACTCGTTGGAGATGAAAACCTCACGTTAAGAGAAGGTGTCATAACAACTACATTGCCAAATGGTTACATTACTTATTCTCAAGTAACAGTAGAAGAATTAAATAAGGTCTGTGAAGCCCATGGATTCAATGTAGACATCCCCTGGAAGGACCTTTCTGATGAACAGAAAGACGTCATCTTAAACGGGAGTGAACGAGTCAAAGTATATTATGGTAAACACGGACTAGAATCAAGATTGAAATGGTCTGGGATCAAAGCAAAACCTCGTGAAGAAGGTTTCTACAAAGGAGTGTTGCCCATTATGCGGGATATTCTGAAACGTGATCGAAACAAGAACATCCTTCGATTTGTAAGCGCTAGAGAATGTCCCAGTTGTCACGGAGCACGTATTAAGGCTGAACATCTCACCTACACTTGGAAAGGAATGAATTTCCATGAATGGATGGAATTATCGCTGGATCAGTTGTATGAAGAACTGCTTAACCATTCCTTTGACGAGGGTGAACAGAAACTTGTCGATCAGCTCAAAACGAAGCTCTACGACTTGATTCGCCTGGGAATGCGCGATTTTAAGCTAAGCACGTTGAGTGCAGAGATCTCTTCGGGCGATGCTCAGCGGATCAAGCTCATTAACCAAGTAAACAGTAATTTACAAGGGATCTTGTACGTATTTGACGAACCATCAATAGGGCTTTCCAACGATTATCAGAATCACTTGTTACACATTCTGAAACGTTTGATCAGTCGTGGGAATACTGTCATGGTTGTAGAACACGATCTGGATTTCATTCGAACGGCTGATTGGATCATAGAACTAGGTCCAAAGGCTGGAATTCATGGTGGAGAGATCGTTTTTAATGGCACAACGAAGGACTTTTTCAACACAAAGAATATCGAGAGCGCTACGCTGCAGGCTATACGTAGTAGAAAAACTCATTCAGACTCTCCCAGAAAGTTATCGAATAGCGACTTAACGTTTGGCCCACAAGAATTGATTGTCCTTACGCGAAAAACAAAAGAAGTCGTTCATCAGATCGATCAGTATTGCTCTACAAACGAACTCAATCACGTAACAGTATCGGATCAACCGATCGGAAAGACAGCACGAAGTAATCCGTCGACCTACACAGGCTTGGCAGATAAAATCCGGGACCTGTTGGCGAAAACACCGAAAGCCAAAGAACTAAAGCTTGGTAAAAGTGCCTTTTCCTTCAATAACAAGAAAGGACGCTGTGAGGCCTGTGAAGGCGCTGGAGTGATCACGTTATCTATGAGTGTTATGGGATCAGTGAATCAAGTTTGTCCGACTTGTAATGGAAAGCGATTTAAAAAAGAAGTCCTTGAAGTCGATTGGATCGGAAAGAATATCGCGGATATCTATGGTTTGAGTATTGAACAAGCTCGTGAATTCTTTTCTTCTGAACAGAAAATAACAAAGATCCTGGATCTTATGATGCAACTAGGATTGGGTTATATTAAATTAGGTCAACCCTCCAATACCTTATCCGGTGGTGAAGCGCAACGGATCAAGCTGACCAAGCATTTTGCCAAGAAAACGAAAAGTACTCTGTTATTGCTGGAAGAACCAAGTATCGGTCTACATCAGCAAAACGTGCAACAGTTACTGAATGCTTTACACAAACTCAAAAAGGAAACGGCAGGTATCGTTTGTTTTGAGAATCATCAGTTGTTCCAGGAACAGGGAGATGCATTACTCGACAATGCACCAAAGATTAAGCAGGAAGACCAGGAAACGCTCAAAGATCAACGAAAAGACACGATCATTATACGAGGTGCACGAACGCATCATTTGAAAGACCTGGACCTAAATCTACCCAAAGGAAAGTTAACGGTAGTAACAGGGATCTCTGGATCAGGGAAATCATCACTGGTGATCGATACCTTACATGGATACGGACAACAGGAAATGAGCAAGCAGTTCTCGAGCTATCAGCAATCAAGAGTGGGCGTAAACTATCAGTTCGAAGTTGAAACGATCGATGGCCTCTCTCCTACTATTTGCGTAACGCGTAAGCAAAAGAACTATTCACAGCGGTCTGATATTGCTAAGCAAACGGGGATTGATAAGATCTTGCGTTTTGCATTCTCGCGTAAGGCAAACTATAATGGTGAAGAGCTATCGGCCAGTCACTTCTCCGATAATCATGAATTGGGTAAATGTATCGTTTGTGATGGAATTGGTCAGGCACTGGTTCCTGATCTGAACAAAATGATCATCGATTCTGCGTTAAGTATTAATGGTGGACTTTTTCTCCACAATAAAGCGATGGCTTATTATGGGGAGCCTGGCGGACAATATATGTCGATCCTGGAACAAGTAGGTATAGCACATGGATTTACGATGGATACACCATGGAATGAGCTCTCAGACGCACAAAAAGACATCATTCTTCATGGGGCGGATGATACTGAATGGAAAGCGACCTGGAAGTTCAAGACCAAAACACGTGAAGGTCAGCAGGAGATCGCAATGAAATGGGAAGGCTTGATCCATTATTTGCAGGAAGAATACTACATGACACGCAAGAACAAGAACATCAAGCAATTGACAGATCTGTTCTCCTATGAAACATGTACAACCTGTAATGGTAGTGGATTAAAGAAAGAACGACTTACTGTTCACCTTGCGGATCGATCGATACACGACATCAAATCGATGAATCTTTCTGAGTTGGCGGAATGGCTGAAACAAACTGATGCAGCAGCCGAGATCGATCAGCAACTCATTGCGAAGATCCGCCCACACCTGGAGAATACAATTGAACGTGCGCAACAACTTCACATTGATCATTTACAGTTGAACCGTAAATCACCTACGCTTTCAGGTGGTGAGAATCAGCGCGTAGAATTGATCAAACAATTAAATAGTCCATTAAAGGGGATCACTTACTTGCTGGACGAACCTTCTGCTGGATTATCGAATGACAATATTCCAGACCTAATTCAATTGCTTCAGGAATTGATCGACACAGGCAATACCGTGATCGTGATCGAACATAACAAAACGATCATTCAGGCCGCGGAACACCTGATCGAAATCGGACCCAAAGCAGGGAAATCTGGAGGTGAAATCATTTATCAAGGAACGCCAAAAGGACTGTTTAAACGATCGGATTGTCACCCTTTCTTGAAGACACCTACCCAATCCGTTTCGCTTAAAGAAGGTGAACGAAGTATAGTGTTAAAAGATATTGATAAACATACAGTTAGGTATAATGATCTAAAGTTATACATCGGAGGTATTACTGCCATCACAGGGAAGTCAGGCGTGGGAAAAACGACACTGGTAAAAGATGTTTTGATCCCGAGTATGAACGAAGGAAAACCGATTCACTGTTCGGAAATAGATATACCGAAAAAGTATGCAGGAGCGCACTATTTTGAAACCAAACCGTTGCGCTCTCAATGGAACACGTTGTTGGTCGATCACCTTGACCTACTCAAAGAACTAGCTAAGATCTTTGCGGCAGGAACCGATGGCAAAGCGCGTGATTTCTCCTACAAGACAAAAGGCAGTCAATGTCCAAACTGTAAAGGAACAGGAACTGTTGAAACGAGTCTGGATGTCACGGCTAATCACATTGAAACCTGTACTGCCTGTAATGGAAAGCGCTACAACGACAAGATACTCGCCTATACGATAGATGGAAAGTCGATCGCAGATGTATTAGCATTGAACTTATCCGATTTAATTGAATGGCTCAAGGATCATACTGTTTCCAAGAAGACCACTGCTCTACTCGATCAATTGACCGACATAGGATTATCGCATTTAAACCTCGACCAACCGGTACGCTCTCTTTCTTCAGGAGAACAACAACGTCTATTACTCATGAACTGGCTCAACAACAAGGCCAATAATCAGCTCTACGTGTTGGATGAACCAAGTACAGGCCTCCATTTTGCAGATATTGATCTGCTATACGGTATCCTCGAGAAACTTAGTCAGGAGAATGATATTTTGGTGATTGAACACAACCCGTATTTGTTAGAAAAGATCGGTGTTGGGATTGAGATGTGAGGACTGGATCGGTTACTAATTGTAACTTTCTGCCCTGCAAGTTTGTTATAACTAGTATGAAACACTTACCACTACTCGTCCTAATCTTAATTTGCCATTTTTCTAGTGCACAAGAAATCTATGGATCCATATCTGGAGGTTATCAGCGAATGATCCAAGAATCACAACCGCCAACGCGAGTTGTCAACAGTTACCATCAAATATCTGATTCTTGGTTCTACAGGCGTGCAAATCTTCTTTTCTCACAGGCAATTCGCACAGATGTAAATTTCGGCCATTACTTCACAAAAAGCGTCGGTTACGAACTATCCGGCTCATATTTCAAACCGTTTGATGAAACAACTGATGATGGTTATCTCAATCGGCAATTAACCGGTCAGTTTTATCAAGTAAGTTTTAAGATTCTATTGAGGAAGCAGATCAACAAATTTGATCTATACGCAAAAATGGGAGTGAACTATGTAACTGGTAAAATGTATTTTGACCAACTCTTTTACACACAAGATGAAACATATTCTATAAATGAAGCCAGAATGATCTATGAATATAATGACGGAGCTCAATGGGGTTTTAATGGAGCCATGGGAGTTCGTTACGCTTTGAACGATAGATTATCTATTTACGGTGAGTTCTATTCTCTTTTTCAACCCTTCACACCTGCTAGAGGTCAAATGACACATCATACTTATGACGATGAGAATGCAATGCAATATTCCGAAGACCCATATTATTCAGAGATTCACTTTGGAGATTCGCAAGACAACTGGTACACAAGCGATGATACTTCAAAACCTCAAAAGATGTACAAACGAAGCCATTCTTTAAGTGGCATAGGTGTAAATATTGGCCTTACCATTAACATCTGGTCTAAAAAAGAAGATTCCGAAAATGATTGATTAGATCAGTTGAATTGTGATGTTATCGCCGAATCAGGAGAAACTTATTCAATAAGGATACATTAAAGTATTATATTCGATCAAATTCCAGGTTTCAATTACGGAGCCACCTGATAACACCTCTTTTCGAATAACTCCAACGGAGTCCGAGTAAAACAAGTACATGTCATTTGAAAAATAATTCCCCTGTTCAACTCTAAATTGAGAAACATTATAGAATTCTAGATTCTCCACGAGTAAAGTATCGAGCTCAGCTACATAAGTTAGTCCACCGTAGGACTCTCCCAATTCTAAGTTTGACGCATAGACCCATCCTTCGTCAACCCAGTCTCTAGTAATAATTGCTCCCATAAACCTTTCAGAATAATTATTGAACTCAGTAGACTCGAAATTAAGAATGAAGGTTTCATCTTTTGGGGATTCTGGAACAACGATCAATTCTTCACGATAAACAGAATTCAGATTCACAGTGTCTGAAGTGCTACCATTCGAATAAATCCAATATGAACCTGTGTCAAAAAGCAAGGTATGTAAGGTTGAGCTGATAGAATTAACGCCAGATTGAGAGACGGGATCAGGTTCCACCTTGTCCTTTTTACAAGAATAAACAAATAGAATAAGTATGAAAAGTGAACTATATCTCATTATCATCAATACGTAAATTCTTATCAAGGTGTTTGCTTTAGACGCTGTTTAATTAGCTTTAACGGTTCTGCGGCTATGAAACCGCTGCTATTTTTAAAGTTAACGATAATTTTAAAAGTGATCGATTGAGCTGAGGATGATTTATCATTCGAAGAGAGATCGAGCAGTGTTTTATAGGCGCTGTTACCAACATCAATACTTTGAATTGACTATTTCAGTTTTAACACCATAAAGGTCATATAAAACCTTTGATTTTTTAATAGTTCTTAAATCGTCTGTGACAAAATAATTACAAAAACAAGCAAAATAAGAATGGTTACTATCCCATAGTCTGGCATAATTTGACTTATTTGTTTCTTTATCTTTCCAATATCCTAACATATCCAATACCTCAAAAATTGCAGCGAATTTATGGCTATACCCGAAAGAACTTCCTTCTGGATGACTTTCTATACCTGTGTTAATCATATCAAGAAAAGATATCTCAGTTCCAAATTGAGAAAGTTTTTTGCTTAAATGTCCTACTACTTCAGATGGAGCGTAATTATTAAGCTTTTTTGATTCAATTCCGAGTAACTCTCTGGTTTGATGCTTTTGCTCTCTAGAAATTAATGACATTAAATCTTTCATTATTTCATTTGTACCAGGAACTTCTTGAAGAGTCTCCATAACAGACCTTGGACTTTCAATTTGATAATAAACTTGATTATTCATGTCCTCATAGAGGTATCTATTTTTTGTAGTCTGCCCAATTGTATTTAACCTTTTTATTGTTCTCTTCTCTTTAATCTCTGGAGTTTCACCTTTGATTTCTTCCAGTTCTTGAATATGAGCAGATGAATAATATACTTCATTAATATCACCATTGATTTTTTCAATGATTTTATCAAGTGATTTTAAGCCCTTCTCAATATCAATTATGACATTATTATCTAAATAAGCTTTCATGCAATGGGTTTAATGATCAAGTTGTGGGTAACTTTTTTATATGTACCACAAAACTGTACATATCCAACATACGGTGTTGGCTAAAGAACAGTTAGGTGTACAATTCAAACTTAAGGATTTCTCTTTGGAAAGGTCGCTGAGTTTATAATTAGATATTAACAAAAACTGTAGGTCTTGAAAAAACTCTATTGGCGACTCATTTTTCTAGTAAAAATATGAAATCCAGTATTACCTAATGCTCTAACTGTAGAGCCTGTCTTTACAAGTTGCCTTTCAGTTTAGTTCTTAGTTCATCTTCAGTAGTTTCTGCTAAATTAAGAGTTATCGTTTCTTTCTCCTTGATCTGAGTAGTGAGAATATCGAAATGTGGTTTATTGTTTTTATATGCAGTGGCAAAAATCACTGCCTTCTCTCCTACTGGTAGTTTTGGCTTCTCAGTGTCCCCATGAGTGAAAGAGAAATCACCGTTCTTCATTTGATAACCTGGTAAGTACATTTCACTAATCACCATAGTGATATAGACTTTATCGAATTCACTTGCGTTTTTTATTTCTGTAAGTAATTCTACAAGCTGAGTTCTTGGATCACTGAACAAACGATCAATGTTAGCCCAGCCCAAATCTTTCATTTCGAAGATATAGCTTGTTTTATGATCGACAGAGAAATAATTTGTTCCTTTCTGTTCCACATATTTTGTAAATCTACCAAACTGAGGAACATCCTCTGGTCTCGGTACTTCTTTTACAAATCCTCCTGCTTCTGTCGAGTCTACAAATCCGAATATTGCATCTATACTATTACCCTCAACCTTCTCTTCTTCTTGCTTTGGTTTCGATTCGTTTTTAATCTTTTTCAATTTTTCAATATCCTCGTTCAACAACGATTCAGGTGCCACCCAGTTCATACCTTTTTCAGTTTGTTCTCCTTTAAAAATCTTCATTTCTAGATTTATATCATCATTGGGAATCATCACTCCTAAAGGACTATTTTCCGCTATACTTACCGTCTTATTGCCAGATTTAGCATTCAGGTAGATCATTCCACCAGTTTGAAGTTTTTGACCATTAGATGTAGTTGTTAGACCTGCATTCACAATACTCAATGGATCTAAAGCTTCTTTCAGAGTTACTTCTACGGCTTCAGTGATAATCTCACCATTTTCATCCACGAATGAATTTTTAAAAATCTGTATAACCGTACCATTTTCTCCAACTAATGAAGTGTCTTTATTCGGTTTTACTTTGAAACTTTGCTCTGGCAAATTATCAGGAGTATATAATTTAGACAGCAGTTCAACTTGATCTTTTAAATCTATTTCCTCTACTTGTTCTTCTTTAACATCATTAGAAGAACTCGAATTTTCACAGTTGAATAGAAATAAAGAAACAATTAGAAGCGATAAGACTTGATTGATGGTTTTCATATAAGTTGATTTTAAATTAAAATGTATTGGTTCCAAACTTATTAATTCTCTTTGAAATAGACGCTGAGTTCTCAATTAGATATTCACATTTTTCATTAACCGCTCGCTAATAGTCATACATATCCAACGTATCAAAATCTTCGATCTCGGCTAGTTCGATGAGCTTATCAATTTCTATATCGTGCCAGGTTTCTTTGTACACCTCTCCTCCAACGTCTGCATTTTCGTTGGTGTTTTGACTCACGAGCTTTTTCTTTGATTGGAAATTGATACTGGTTTTAGTCATGGTGATCGGTCCGCGGTTGCTACTTGAATCAAACCCGATCAGTTTAAAACTACCATCCTGGTAACGAAACGTATATTTCCAATGTCCATACCTACCATGGCCGTAACTGATATATAGTTTATGATCTTTAATTTCAAAACTCAAATCTGGTGGAAAATAAACGCCACCATCTTCATTTTCGGAGGAAAAACAATCCAGACTTTTATCTGCGATCTCATATCCGTCAGCAGTTTTGAATAGAATGATAATTCCTCGTCTGTTACGGTCTACTCTTTCGTCAAAGCGATTGACAACTATATTGGCAGAGTCGGTGTCCTTGATGATCAACACGCAGTCATCTACTCCATCTTTGTTTAGATCACCAAAATGCTTTTCGAATTCAACGTATCCATCAGGAATAAAACCGGACAATTCTTCTTGACCAATACATGCTGTAATATACGGGACCATAAACAAGAGAATTAATAATTTCTTAAGCATAATCTTTTATTTATTCAATATGATTTTTCGAGTGTCGTAATTTTTATTTTCATCCGAAACTCGAACGGTATATAAACCACTAGGTTGATCATATAAGTCAGTTTTGTAAGTTCCTGTTGAGATCGTTTCGGAATTGATCAACTTACCATTCGGATTAAATATTTCAAGCGTAAAGTCGCCAAACTGATTTAGTTTTATTGTTAACGGACCCTTCGTTGGGTTTGGATAAACTGTCTCTATAAAAGATAGGTTCTGCATTTTTTTTATATCACCAAATTGTCCATCATAGGGACTTAGAACAATTGGATAGAAATTCATGTTGATTTTTTCTTGAGTTGCAATTTCAACAATATCGTTCTCAGAATATTCAGAATAAGTCGAATCTAAACTTGGTGCATCTCCTAAAAGAATAACTAACCTCTTACTATCAGATTTCCAAAACTCTTCTTGAAAAGCTTCATGAATACCGTCATAAACAGATTCTGGAAAATCCCCTCCATGTGTCATTTGAATACTTTCTATAAATTCCATGGTTCTGTCAAAATCAGATTCAAAGCTTTGAAAATCATACCATAAGTCACCATCAAAATTCTTATCACCATAAGTAGAAACTGATAACCTGATATTTTCTTTCTCTCTAAGTGAATTTAATATTTGATTCAAACCTTTCTTTATATTGTCTAGGTCATCTTCCATGCTACTCGTTTTATCAACGATTATCATCAGGTCAGTATTGTCGATTACATTATTATCTACGATAGATGCAATTTCCTTAGCAACAAATCGCGAATTAGCCACCACCTTTACTCCTCCATTCGTTTCTCTAGCAAGAAAATTAAACTGTCTTAGACAATCTGGTGAAACAATTGTACTATCAACTAATTGAGGAATTTCTATTCTCAGCTCCATGATCGAATCATATACGATCATTAACGAATCTGTTTCTTCTTTTTCTTGTTCCTGTATTTCAGCTTTCGTTAATTGTGGTTCTTCAGGTTTATCAGGTGCTGAACATGAAACAGTTAGTAGGACAGTCAAAAGATAAAAGGTATTATTTCTCAATTTATTCAATGTATAATTAAGCTTTTGAGTATTCATATTTTTCGTTTTTTATTTCGTTAATGTCGTTTTGCGATCACTTCTCCCCATAAAAGCTATCCAGGGCATTGTACAAACCGGGATGTTCTGATTTTAATCGTTCTGGGTTCTCAAAGAAGAATTCACTGACAACAGCCAGGAACTCTGCTCGATTTGCCGCTCCATAATCTCGGATCGTTGAAGTACCAAAGTCGATCTCATTCATTTTGATATTGATTATGTGTAACCAGGGCATGAGATCCACGTCGTTCATTGCATTACCCATAACACCATCGATCTTACCATCTTGCTTATCCAGAATATGAATGAATTCATGGATCACTACATTCTTATTGTCTGTATTATCGTGAAAACCATGATGAACAGCTTTCTTTGACAACATCACTATACCTTCCATCGCTCCCCAACCAACAAGTCCGTGCGCCATTTGATCTGACTCCGGGATCTGGAATTTATCAGGGTATAGTTGAACCTCTTTTAAGCCAGCATAGTTCCAACTTGAAAAACGAAAGACCGGTATTACAGCTCCTGCTGCGATCAGGATCTTGTCTTCATGCGATACATCTGTTTGTATACCTCTTATCCTCACATTTAAGAGAAAGACATGTACTTTTCGTTCGAACTCTTCCTTTTCCTGCGAAGTGAGTCGACCGTAGAAATCAACTTTATCCATAAGGATTTTACGCCATAACTCAGGAAATGGTCGGGATGGCTTATTCTTATTCGATCTTGATCTGCCCGGATTTCTTCTCCGTTTCTCCTGGGCTACTTTCATCTTGTGATAACCAATGACTAACCCAAGTGCTACGCCCAGTAAGATATAAAAGGTGGTAATACTCATGGAGCTAAAATAATGAAAAATCAATTTGTAGAATACTATTAACCTTTTACAGTTATAAATTCCATCATATTCAAAGAGCCTGAATCAGATTAAGCCAAATTTCTCTATTTTAGCTAAAGTTTGGATGTATCGTTTGAAAATAATCAACTGAGCACATCAAATAAATACTTAAACACTTATTCAAATTACAGATGTCTTTTTTGTTCACCTTCTTAGTTGTATGCTCCATTTACGTGATTCGAGCTGTAATAAACGTATCCAACGATAGAGCTTGGAATCATAACCTTTTTGAGCAGGAGCGACGATCTGACGAAGGCTACTCCCATGATCCGCTATTAGAGGCCTATATAAGCATTGGTGCGCTAATGGTTCGCAAAGACAGGGCTTCATACCGAGAGAAGATACTCTATTTGAACAGTTACTTTTCAAAACATTTTCCAGACTCCCACTATGATTTTGGACGATCTTTCACCGAATCACTCAAAAATCCATTACGAACAAAAACGATCTCGAATCGATTGCGACGTAAACTACCACAGAAAAAACAGCGCTTACAGGTTATGTATTTTCTTGCTGGACTTGCAACCGTAGATGGTTCAATGAATAAGAGGGAGATCGATCTTTTGAAGCAGGTCAACACTTTACTGAAACTTTCAACCAAAGATTTTGACACGATCATCGCGATCTATACGCAGAAAAAAGAAAGAAATCGTTCTCACGAAAATACACGCAGCAAAGTATCCGCTAAACAATTAGCCAGCAAAGTCCTTGGAGTTGCCGAAGGAGCATCACAGGATGAAGTTAAGAAGGCTTACCGTCGACTTGTTAAGTTGCATCACCCGGATGTTTTCGCTAATGAATCTGAAGCACAGCAGGAAATAGCAGAGAAACGATTCATAGAGATTCAGAAAGCGTATGAGATATTAGAACTGCAGTGGAATTAGTTATACACGTAGTCCGATCACACAGACATCATCCAGTTGTTCGTTGTCTCCCCTCCACTCCTCAAATGCTTTATCGATCATTTCCTTTTGCTCATTCATTGGAGATGATACGATCGATAATAATAAGTTCTTAAAGTTCCTCGACTTGAATTTCTTTCCGTTCTCACCACCAAACTGATCTGCAAATCCATCTGAGAACAGGTAGATCGTGTCCCCTGCATTCAACTCTACGCGATGATTAGTAAAAGGCTTTTGTAGTCCAAACTTACCGATCGGTTGTTTATCACCTTTGATCTCTTCTATCGTTGAAGCCCCTTTTCTTATGATCCAAAGTGGATTGTGCGCACCTGCGAACTCCAACGTTGACTTTCCTTCATCTACCTCTTTTAACGAACACAAGGCGATATCCATTCCGTCTTTCACCTCCTCCTCACTCTTTTCAAACTCTTGTATAACGATCTCTCTGGTCTTATCCAGGATCTTCGCTGGTTCTTTTATACCGTGCTCTCTCACCGAACGATTTAATCCATTGTTACACACTACACTCACCATAGCTCCGGGAACTCCGTGCCCCGTGCAGTCTGCAGCTGCGAACATCACTCCATCTTCTCTTGGTTCCATCCAGTAGAAATCACCCGCGACAATATCTTTTGGCTTGTAGAGCACAAAAGAATCTGTTAGATATGTTTTTACCAATTTTGGTGGAGGAAGAATAGCCGATTGAATCCGCTTTGCATAATTTATTGAATCCAGTATTTCTGAGTTCTTCTCTTCCAGCTGACTGTAGGCACTGTCAACTTGCTGCTTTTGTTTTTCGATCAGCTTCTTTTGTTTCGAGGTAATTCTAAATCGATTTAAAACAAGTCCTGCAAATACGAGAACCAATGCCAGACCACCGATCAATGCATACTGTATCGTCTGTTTTCGTGCATTTTCAGCTTTCTCTTTTTCAATAATAGATTGAGCTATTCGCTGCTTTTTAGCATTCTCAACTGAATCCAAAGCCGATTGCTTTTCATATTCATATTTATATTCCTGATGAATGATCTCTTTTTGATTTTCTTCGCTCTTAATGGAGTCACGGAGCTTGATGTACTCCATGTACATTTCCAATGAACGGTCTGAATTATTCAGCTTTTGATGCACTTGATACAGAATATTTGCTGCAGACTTAATTTCTTTTATATCTCCTCTATCTTTTGCCCTTTTATAGCCTTCTTCACCATATTTTAGTGCTTGCTGTATATTATTCTGCTTGAAATAGACTTCAGACAATGCTGTAAAGGAAGAGATCAGGTTTCTATTCAATTCATACTTTTCGCGCATCTTTTTCGCTTCAAGTAATAGTTTAAGTGATTTATCATAATCTCCTTTTCTCATGTGGAGTAACCCAATATTATGTAGTGAGTTAGATATTCCATTTGGATCATCCAGCTTTTCAGCGATCTCCCTGCTTTTCTCGTAGAATTTCTCGGCTTGATCGTACTCTCCTTTTGCAGAGTGAACAACGGCAATGTTATTATTCAGATCCATCATCCCTACCTCATTGTTGTACTCTTCATAAATTGAAAGTGCCTGATGAAAGTATTCCAATGCTTTTTCGTTTTGTTCCATTTTGCGATAGATGACTCCAATATTTGATAAACCTCCAGCCATTTTGTCCTTAATCTCAGCAGCCTCATAAATAGCAACAGCTCTTCGGATATACTCTATGGCATGAGCCAGATCACCTTTCACCTGATAAATGATCCCGATATTTCCTGTGATCAGCGCCCTCATCTCCTGATCTTCTTCATCAGCGAGTAATTCAGTAGCACGATCAAAGTTTTCAATTGCTTTGTCGTATTCCCCCATTGAGAAATATGTAGCCCCAAGATCATTGTATCCTCCGACTACGCCACGTTTGTAATCAGTTGACTTATGACTTTCGATCGCTTTTTTAGAATACGAAATGGATTTTTCATACTTACGTTGGATGGAATATACAACTGCTATATTTGAATAGGCTTTACCTTCGATCTTCTTCTCTCCTATTTCTTTACTTATGGAAAGGCTCTTTTCATACGATGATATGGATTTATCAAATTGCGATTTAGCCTTGTATGCTAACCCTTTCAGGTTAAACAGATCAGCAACATATTTCATTTGACCATTAGATTCAGCAAACTTGATCCCTTTTTCTGCCAGGATGAGTGTACTATCAGGTTGAATCCTAAGATATCCTTTATATGCAATATGTTTAAGCGCATTTAGACGACTGGTATCTGATTCTTCCTTGCTGTCCCAGATCTTTTTGAGAGAATCCATTTCAGATGCAGGAATCATAGATTGTCCAATAGCCATGAACGACATTAAACAAATCAAGATCAATACAGAACCTTTAGCCATAGTGTTGAATTACAGATCTATCGTTAAAGTTAATGAAATAAAAAAACAATATAGAGATGAACTTAACCAGTATTGGAAGTAAAATCGTATTTCCAGGACTAGCATTGTGCTAATCGATAAAATCAAGCTTCAACAGGGCTACTTGCGCTTTTTTTTGCGAGCATCAAGGTTTATCTTTAAGAATAATCCGACGATATGATCTTTATCATTGGTTTTCTTTCCCATCTCGCTTTCCATGCTGTAAAAGGTGTTTAGATCGATCTTCTTAGAAAGTCGCCAACTCCCTCCTATTCTTAAACGGTAATCACTAAAATTCCCGTTTCCATAAAAGAATTCTACACTCGTGTAAGGATCGAATAATTTAGAGAGGTTATAATCGAGTTGTGTTTTATTTCTAAGTTCTGTTTCTCTATTCACAGTCGCATACCTATATTCATATTGTGCACGTGAACGGTTTTCTATAGACCAATCTTTTCCAAGATCGAATTCTAGCTCCATATCCATACTCAATCTACCATATGATCGGCTATTATCTTTATGAGTAAAACGATATGCAGGTGTAAATGTCAACCATTTAAAAGGATCATAAGCCAAGCCAATTTCTACTAAAGCCGATTTTCTTTGTGACAAAAAATCATTCCTTCTAAGTTGAGCATCTATTTTGATCTCAAAATGCTTGTGCAGCTTAACATCCGTCTTGACGCCTGTCCAGGATTCCAGATCGTGCTTCACCTGAGCATCTATTGTTAATGCAAGAAACAAACTAGTTATGAGTATTAGATATTTCATAATAAATTCTAAAAGTACAGTCCTGAAGAGCAAAAATATATCAATAATACCCAACAGTGCTAAATAGCTGTCGTTTCAAAAATACCATAGGTTGGAAAATAGATCATAAAAAAAGGTCACCTTGAAGTGACCTTGATTAACAATCTATTCCTCTGCGGAAGTCCTGATTATGCCTCTAAACACAAACGCGTTACTTTCTTCGGATCAATAGTGTGACCACCCTTGATCACAGATCTTGATTGAATAACCTTTGCTTTAAATGAATTAATTGACTTTTTCATGGTATTTTAATTTTGTTTATCCAAGAATACATAAATATTCATTCAGTTACTGTAAATTCTTTCTAAAAGCCTTAATATTCTTCTGAGTGATCGTTTTTTTATGCTATTCTGTTTATTCGGACTGTTATAGTCTTATGATTATAGCATAGGAAACAGCATTATCTATTGAACACTGATACGTTTTTATTAAAATTAGGTTAAAGAATAGTTTTGAGTATTTCTTTAACCGCAGAATCGTGATTATTTTAGACAAAATTCAATAATATGAAAACCGAAGATATTCTTTTCCGATTTCACAGTAATTTATTCGATGAAGAGATCACTGAGACGATAACTTGCGAGGTTATTGATCATGACACTGGAATCTATCGCGTTCATGGTGTGCCTTTTTATGCATCTGTGGTTGCTCCCGATGACTTGATTTACGCTGAATTCAACGAAGAGGAAGGAATGATAACGTACGAAGAAACTACCGAACATTCAGGTAGTTCAGTAGTACAATTAGTAAAATTGGAAGAGGAAACTGGCATACAGGAATTGATTGATCTCTTTACTGAGAAAGGTTGTCGAATTGAAAAATACAGCGAGAATTATTTCGCTATGGAGGTACACTACAATCAAGATTATGCGCCAATAAAAGAGCTACTGGATGAGTTGGAAAGTGAGAAGATCGCCTCATATGCAGAACCGACGATCTCTGAAAAGCACTTAGAGGATTGTCAATAGATCTATCTATTATGTAATATCATGACTTATATAGTCGTACAAATTTCCCATTCTGAATACGGTAGATAAAGCGACCAATCTCAAAGTCCTCTCCTTCATTCAGTTCTATTAGATTATTAATATCGTCCTCAATTGTGTGTATACTTCCACCTGTTTCACGGGCAATATTCAAGTATTCAACATTTATTCCAAATGCAGCACCGCATACGATTATGTGAATTGGATGATTAACTTTTTTAAGGAGTTTAATATCTCGAGGTGTTGCAAAATTATCAGCGATCATGATGATATCTTTAAAATCTGAACAATTGTTTATTGCTGACAAAGTGGCTTCGATATTATTCTCTGGACAATCACCTCCTGAACCACGAGTCATAGTTTTTAATGCAAGTGCTTTGATTGCTTCAAAACTATTCGCTTTTCCGTGATAAATCCCCCCTGTTCTGCCGATTACTTTTCTACGATCTGCCATACTATCGCCGTCATTAAAAAAAGTAAATTGTTTCACCTTATGTTTATTTGCTTTATAGTTTAATTTATGCCATACTAATAACTGAGCGGTATAAGGTGACATACTTCCAGTTAAATCACCCACAACCATCATATCATCCCAATTCCTATTTCTTTTAAATACTGAAAAAATTGTTGAATCTGGACCAAGACTCCTCATACACCTATCCTTGACCAAAAACTCGGTAACTGAAGAATCAGTCATATACTTAAAATCGGTACGACAAGACTTAAGGGATATTGATACATTATTATTCAAAGAGAAGCTAACGATTACGCGAAGATCATAGGTTGTTGTTTTATTCATGATTACTCCAGGTTCCCAATCAGGCATGCCACTTATAGTGTGTACTACATTTTCAACACATCCATATCCGATACCTTGTATCGGCCTCACATTGGTTACCTTACCTTTTTTTGAAACTGTAAAACCCACATATACTAAACCTTCAATGCCATTCTTTATAGCTTTTTCAGGATAATTAATATAACGCTTAAGATATGCATCAAAATCATCAACCCCATTTTTGAACTGAGGCCACTTTTCGATAACAAATCTTGACGAAGGGTAACCAGTGCGGGGAACCCATACTGTACCAACTCCATCTTTAAATGATTTTCTAGTAGATAAAAGCAGAGCACTTGTGTCAAAATCGAGCTTCGAACTTTCGAAACCTCTTTCTAAACGTCCAAACACTCCCTCAATGTAATCCATTTCAAATTTTGTGTGTGCTTTTTTAGACTCAGGTCGGTAGGTAATAATAAAGCCATGAAAATATTTATCACCATCTTCAGCAACAGTACAAGCAGTCTGCCCAACCATTGACCATTCAGTAAGGTCGTTTTGAAAGAGTTCTGGAGCTAATTTAGCTAGTTCCCTCAAGCGTCTATAGTTCAGAGAGTTTTGATCAAAAGTGGGAATCTCTTTAAATACTGTAAATACAAGTTCAATTTTTGTAATTAATTTTCCTTTTATCTTCGTTATCTCACTTTTATTTAGAATGTCCGGTGAAGCGAAATTAGTTTTCAACCAAACTTTATTAAACTCTTTTGATTGGACAACACGGGGAGTAAGTTTAACATCATGTGAGAGAATATGAGAGAATCGTGAATCTTGTCCCAGAGAAATAAAACATATCAAAATACTTGTAAGGAATAATAAAATCTTCATGATTTAAGTGTTTAGTGTTTCTACAAATAATAACTCAACTCACTTAAAATCGTTACATAAGCATTAATTCAGATTGTTTCTCTGAAAGATCACTTAATACAATAAATATTTTGAATGTGATAAAATGTAATCATGCAGTAACAACAAACAAAAAAGGTCTCCCATAATGGAAGACCTTTAAAAAATTTAAGCTACTGAATTATTTTACTTCATTGCCTTTCTTATCGATATAAATGTAGTCACTTCCAGTATTTACGAAAGCTTTACCGTCTTCAAATTCACCTCCTGATTTGAATTGAAAATCAATAACTACTTCTCCATCTTCATTCACATAACCCCAAAGTCCATCTTTTTCTTTTTGAACTTCTGCTAATCCTTCATGGAATATCTCAACATCATAGAATTCTGGTTCAATGATCTTACCCGTCTCTGCATTGAAGAATCCATGTTTATCAGTTGAGTAACCTTCTGGATCCGTCTTTAATCCGATCTTATACCATGAAACATTTCCTTTATCATGGAATTTTCTAACATCATCATATTTTGCTGGTAACACAACTTCCTTTTTATTTAGATCGAAAAGACCCGTATAATATTTCGTAGAGTACTGCTCTTGCTTCTTCACTTTATTGATCTCAACAATGTTGCTATCAGGAATACCAATACCGGCAAATTCGAATGGAACAATTGCATTCTCGTCAATATCTATTGCACCCCATTTTCCATTTTTACTCACAATGAAGTATCCTTCATCGGTCTGATATACTTTACTTCTATCCTTGTCATCATCTCTTGTAGAGTAATTGAAAACATCATATTCATACAAGTATTTGTACTCGTCATATTTTGGAGATACAATGAATTCTCCCTCTTCATTAATGAATCCAAGGTTTCCGCCAGACATTACAGGAGCTATTCCTTTTCTAAATTCATCCGCATTGTCAAACTTTTTATCGATCGCTTGATTACCTTCTGGATCAATGAACATCATCTTACCTCCTTCATAAACAGGGGCTAAACCACCATTAAAAGAGAGTGCCCATTTGTACTGTAAAGGTATAACTGTATCCCCTTCTTTGTTCAAGTACCCATATTTCGCTGTACTATATGAAATATCCATGTACGGGTTGAACTCTTCGTTACTGAAAAGAACTCTTCCACTATTGAAATTCCAATTGTTTAAATATTCAACTGGAATGATCTCCTCTCCTTCGGTGTTGATGTAGCCATATTTACCATCTTTCTCGACCCACGCCATTCCATCACTAAAATTCCCGGCAGCGTCATATTTATAATCAAATAACTCCTCACCTTCTGCATCGATAAACGTGAACAGCATTGTACTATCGTCGATCTTCTTTCCTACTCTTGCAAAACCGTCTACAAATGGTTCTGCTTTATCGAACATCTTTTGATTAAAAACAGGATCCTCATCTTGTGTTGCATAGAAATTCTTCCGTTCTGAGTCGAGAGTTACCATAACGACAAGTTCCTCGGGATTGATTTCTTCCGGTTCTTGATTTACCGACTCATCCTCAACAGGAGCATTATTCGATAAATTCTGATCTTGAGCTTCACCTCCACAGTTCACAAAAATCAGCGAAAATGAAAGGACAGATACATAGGTTAGATTCTTTCTAAGTTGTTTCATAATTAGTAGTTTGTTTTCCTACTAAAATATATAAATATCTGATTTGAATCAACTTAACTCAATTAAGATCGGAACAGGAACTCACTTCAGGACATAAATATTTCCTTTTCGATCAATTTCATCGTTATTACACGTCATAGCCTTCAATGTCCAGAAGTAAACTGCATCGTCAACAGTCGCTGTATCAAATCTCATTTTAGGATCTTCGCTGTTAAACACGATCTCTCCCCATCTGTTATAGAGTGAAAATTCAAAATCGCGTAGTACACAATTCGTTTGAATTGTAAGAATCGCGCAATCGACATCGTCGCAATCAGCAGTAATATTATTAGGAATAAAAACCTCACAAGAATCCGGGCAATCCTGTGCATTTATATTGACGGAAAACAAAAGAATACAACTTAGTACGAATGATAATCTCATATTTTAGAACATATTAGCACGGTTAATAATAATCACTATCAATCAGAAAAATACGAATAATTTATATCTGCTGCCCCTGTAAATAAGATCTTAGATATTTATGTAATCCATATTCAGGGTTGTTTAATAAGTCTGCTTTATAGTCGACTCCGATCTTATCCAATAGACGCATCATGTTAAAACCTAGTGTGTAATGATACTGACCAGGACCTGCGTAAGTTAGATAGTTGAAATCCGGATGAGTCAGGTCTATATTCTTAAACCCTTCCAAATCGTCAAACATCGGATCATTCGCAATCTTATGATCGCTTTTATTGTTTGCATATTCACTCATGATCTGCATACTTTGAAACTCTAAATACCGCGCAGAACCTTCTTGGATGACGTAATAATCCTCAACTTTTTGCAGATATGGATAATCTTCCTGATACGTCTTCATTCGTTCTTTTCTCAGATCGAGAAACTGACTGATCAAGTCATTCATCTTAGATGGATCATTCTCTTCAAGAGCCTTCATTAGAATGGCGTTCTCTTTTTGTATCAATGACATGAAGTTCTTATCATCCCTGCAAAGTTGCATCATGTGATTTGGATTGAATGGCAAAAGCGATATTTCATTTTTGGCGTATTCCAGAAACTTTGGTGTGTTGTACTGGAAATGATGAAACATTTCGTGAATAACCATTGTGATCCACCATTCTGTAGAATTCACAGAAGGAATGAAGGTTTCTGTTTCTTCTACAGAAATGAACTGCTGAACGGGATGTTGGTAGAAATGTTTATGCTCATCTGCTTTATCAAAACTGATCATTAATTCAAAGTGATAAGGTATGGAATCCGTACGATTTGCTACAACGTAATCTTTACTATGTACGTGGTGATCATCTAAACAATCTATTACACGCTGATCTGGAAAAAACACTTCAGAACGATCTCCATTGAAGTAAATAAACGGTCCTTCTGTTTGTCTCGCCCCGAACCATTGCCAATACTTTTTAGCGACATCTTGCTTTAGTTGTAATGCGAATTGAATTCTTCTGCTTGAGAGACTATCTGGCAAATCAAGTTCATTATGATGAAGGTTGATAATATTTGATTCTGGTTGATCCTTAAGTTCTTTATCGCAACTAAAGAGAAGCGAAATGATTCCAATAGTGAATAGTGTTTTTTTCATCTTTTATGCAATTTGCACGTAAGACGATTAAGTGATTCATTTGTTACAAAGCTAGATTAAGATCTATATTCTCTATTCGTTTTATAAAAATCGAAATTATACGTAAGTTAGCGTCGAACCTTTTAACGAAGAACAAGCAATTACTTGTTATTTTCAAATCAACTATGAAAATAAAATTATCAATTCTAACCATCTCGCTCATCTTTTGCGTGATCATAATTATTTCAACTGAGGACTTATTTACAAAGAAAGTTCGCATTGGTAAACAAGTCTGGATGGAGCATAATTTGAATGTTCGTAAATTCAGAAATGGTGATATCATTAAAAGAGCCAGATCTAAGGCAGAATGGGAAGAAGCAATGAAAAATCAAGAACCGGCATGGTGCTACTTCAACAATAAAAAAAGATACGATCATACATTTACAGGCAAGCTTTACAATTGGTATGCTGTTGCTGATAGCAGAGGACTAGCCCCAGCTGGTTGGAGAGTGGCAAATAGCGAAGATTGGTCTCAGTTAGTTAAATTCCTAGGTAGTGATGTTGCTGCTGAACAAATAAGAGCGAGAGAAGGTTGGGAAAGCTTTGACGAATGTACTAATGAATCAGGTTTTACAGCGATTCCTGGCGGTTACCGAGACCACTCTGGTCATTTTTCCAGTGTTAAAGAACTTGGGTATTGGTGGACCTCAAAAAGAAGTATTTATTCTTATAGCGGTATTGATGCTGATGCCATATACATGGATTACGAGTCTGATGTGATCAATATTCGTCTGGATAGCGGAAGTGGATTAGCTGTTCGTTGTATCAAAGAAGATTAGATCACATCTATTTTACTCTATGGTTTATCAAAAAGGGTTCAAGCATTCGATTTACCGATGAAGAGCCTGGATGTCAGTACATATAATTGCAACACTAGCAGTATTAAATAAATTACATCTAGTTTAGCTTCAAAAGCCCTAGATGAGTGACTAAAATCATAAAACAACGTATACTCTACTCCCGAATTAAATAGTTTCTCACCAGATCCCATCTCCATAAAGATCCCATTTTTTAAGACCAAGGAAAACGAGCTACTTAAAATACTAAATGTCAATAACGACAACAATATAAATGAGAGAATCAACTCTCCAATTGTTGCTCTATTAAATACATACCTCAACCCTATATAAATTTGTATAATAGAAAAACCAAAGTTTATCAAAGGTGTGTTCATTTTATAGAAAAAAGCGGCAAACCCTACAAAACCATTGATCAGAAATAAAGCACCAATAAGCCATGTTATGTATTTGGGCAAATTAGAACTCTTGATTGCCTTTTCTTTTTCTTTGTGGTCAAGGAGCTGATTCATTCTTTAGTTGTTTTAGAATAGTTGATCGAAATTAAATATTTAAGATTATACGAATTGGATGATTTCGATCAAATTACCGACTCTCCATTTAGATCCGTCGTTAGCACATCACTCATCAAATCCAGGAAAGGACGTGCATCTTCGAAAGCGCTCACCGTTTTTTCAACAAAATCAGGAGAAGTGACCTGCTTATCAGTTAATGGATGAACAAATGTAAAGTTCTTTCTTCTCAGTAGCTCAATATCCGGATGGTCCTTTTCAAATCCACGCGGAGCGGTTTTTAGTGTTGGTCCATAGAAATCACCCCATGTCTTTTTGAATGATGGTTTCTCAAGAAATTCGTAAAAATCACTAGCGTCCATTTCGATCTCTTTTCTGATCCGTAGAAGATCGTCTTTGTTTGGATCCCAAAAACCTACGCCTAAAAAAGATTCTCCAGGTTGAATATGCACATAATAACTTCCTCTTCTTTCTTTACCTAATCGTGAGCAATATCCAGAAAAATGCGTCTTGTAAGGTGTTTTATCTTTTGAGAATCGAACATCTCGGTAAATCCTAAACATTTTTAGCTTCTCGATCTCATCGTTTTTATTTAGCCCCTCTTTGATCGATTCAAATACTGCTTTCACCTCTTTCTGGTGTTCCTTGAAATCGGGCTTATTCTTTTCAAACCAGTCGCGGTTGTTGTTATTCTTAAGTTTCTTAAGGAACGCTAATGCTTTGTTTGGGATCATACTTGTAATTATAATTTTAACCTTGAAATCAGCCTACAAGTTACATAAAAAAAGAACTCCTACCCGGCTAACTACTGAATAGCACAAGTAGGAGTTCACACCTTCTGATCTTTCACACCACAAAGTGTACCTCTAGCATTAATTGTCTCGTTTTATCTTTTCACACTACTACTGCACGATCAAACGACGAGTAAAACGAGAAAAATTGTCGTAGATCGTGATCAAATAAGTTCCCGAGGATAACTGATCCAAGTTTAGTTTCGTGTAACTATTTATGTCTGTGTTCTTCAAGATCAGTTTACCATCAGCAGAACGCAATTCATAACTAAAAGAGTCTGTTCCATTCCAACTAATCGAAACATTTGACTGAGCCGGGTTGGGATAGATCAACGGTTCTTCCGTAGCACATTTTTTAGCAGAGATCCAATCATATTCCGTTTCTACACCGTTAAAATCTACTTGAACTAACTGGTAATAATCATATGAATTTGAAGGAGTTGAAGTGTAGTCAATTGGTTCTGTTGAGTTTCCTGAGGCCTGAACAGTACTTACCACTTCTATTTCCTCGAAGTTATCGGTTCCTCTAACGTAAAAGTGACTAGCATCTCGTTCTGAAAGCGTTCTCCATTGTAGTAGATCTTCTTCATCGCTACATGTAGAATTAAAATAATCCAGCTCCACTGGTAATAATTCCGGAGGTAAACAGAACGTGTGATCGTTGGATAATCCTCCCGTTGAAGCAGTGTATCCAAAATGAGGTTCATTAGTTCCGAACAACGTTAATGGATCGAATGAATACGAAACAGTTCCATAAACATGGCCACCAGGAATTTCATCCATTAGCTCGGCAGTAAACATTTGTGTTGATGCTACCCAGGTAATTCTCAACGTATGATTCAAACCATTGGAAACTTCATAATAATTTGACAAATTATCTAAAAAAGGAACAGCATTCGGTATCACTCGCTCTCCTGCTGCTGTACTATTACAATCTCCATCCAAGTCAGGGTTAACATCACCATTGATCCAAATATCCATATGATCAGGATTACTAGTGGACGTACAGTGTATACCCGCCATTCCATCATCTCTATCCTCAAAATTCAAATAAGTATCAATCTCAACGATCAATGAATTCTGAATTCCTGACGCTCCAATTCCTCCTCCGGCACCACCACATGTGCACTCACCAGCAGGATCATTATGAATTACAAAACAAAGTCCATCAGCACCATTTGGATCACTCCCCATATAAACAACCATGTCATGAACAAAATCAGATGCGAAATCTAATTCAACATTCTTCTGCCAAGCACAACCGGCTTGATTATTCAAACCTTCTGTTAATTCAACACATTCGTATGGAGCTGGTGAGGTAGCATCTCCCGACACAGCAAACTCTGGGTTTCCACTAGAACAAACGGCTGCAATAAGTCCACTCCCTGCACTGTTTGGCTCAACTGGTCCATAGATAGGTGAGCAAGTCGATGCATCGCTATATATCTCCACTCGCATTTCTGAAGGCCAGGATCCTGGATTAACTCTGAATACCTCTATGTCTTGACCAGGCGTTGCCGGTAAGGCAAAAGTAGCAGGTCCAGAACCACTTGCAATTGTTATATCATCATGAACAAGCACTCCATCGACATAAACATCGATCAATCCGCCGTTCCATCCATCACCATAAGTATCAGTTAGTTGGATATCAAAACTACATTGACCAAAACTCGAAATACTGATTCCAATAATCAATAAACAACTCAATAGATATCGTTTCATAGCAAAGCATTAATGGTTTGCACGAAACTACTTTAGGAACAATAAAACATCAGTAAAAAAGGGAGGACAAGAACGTGACAACTTTGGAAGCTAAGTATTTACGATAGTCGCACGAAGTTCATTAGGCTTATCTATACCCAGTTTTTTACGGAGTCTGAAATTGGTTTTTCGAACAGATTCCTTCGATATACCTAATGTCTGAGACATTTCAATCGGAGATAGGTCGAGCTTGATCAACGCTGCTAACCTCAGTTCAGCCTTGGTAAGTTCGTTGTTCATTTCTAGTAGTCGATCGAAAAAGCCATTGTACACCTGGTCAAACAGGCGTTTAAACGTGACCCAATCCTCTTCAGTAAGGATCTTATTATTTTTTAATTCTTCAATAACCTCTTGATCTCCAGATTGATTTGTGCTTTCGATATTTTCAACCTGTTCAGATAGTTCTTGAATATGCTTATTTCTGATTCGAAGATCTTTTACCAAACTGTTGATCTGTTCTTTTGATGTGTTTAATTGTTCGTGATAAAGGTTTTGTTTCATGCGTTGGATCTCGTTTACTTTTCGTTGTTTGGATCGCTGCTGGAAGAATAAGATCACAAGGAATGATACAAGAAGTATCGCGCCAGAAGATAACCATAGTATTTGTTGATTACGTTTCTCTTGCTTTTCCCTCAGCTCATCTATTCGAGACTGTTTCTTGTTGGAAAAAGCTTGAAACTCCAATCGTTTAAGTAGCAAGTGTTGCTCCTCTCTGTTTACAGAATCCCTAATTCTATCTGCGAGAAATGCATCTTTGGCTGCTTCTTTAAAGTTTCCTTTATTAAAATTCACCTTACTTCGAAGTTCATACAACTGAAAAGGCACATATTCATCTCCCGACATAGAGAACAAATTAAAACTCTCAGTCATACGTTTTAAGGCAATTTCATCATTCCCTTTCTCAAAATAACAACGTGCCTCTCTCAACATTAAATTAGCGGCACTTCTATAATTACCGCCCTCAATGCTATATTTAAAATCGATCTCACGGAGTTTGTCTGCCCTCTCTTTATCTCCCTTCTTTTCAATGATCTCGGCATAATTTCCTGATATATTCCCGATCCATACTTTAGACTCATTTAACCTTGCAAGCTCTAAGGCTCTTTCGAAGTAAAAAGCAGAAGAATCCAATTGCCCCAAATTACGATATGAAAGACCTATGGTATTATTAACGTTTGTAAGTTCCTGTTGCTTGCGATATTTACTACTCAAGTATTCTTTTAGAAAGAATATCACACGTTCGTCTTCATTGAAATGATAGTAGGTTTGCCCCATAGCTTCACAGAGTAAAGCATATGTTGGAGTATCCTGAAGATGATGATCCTCTATAATCACTTGACAATCGAAGTAAGCATTAAATGCCTCGAGATTTAGGTTCTGATCTCTATATACTCTTCCAATCTCATAATGAAGCTGAGCTAGTTTGTGAGGATATTTTGAACGATCTATCTTCGAAATCTCGTTTCTGATGCAATCAGCTTTGTAAGTATAGTTCTCGTAATTTCGATTTTGAAGGTAAAAAATTACTGAATCAATATAAACGTCTGTCTTAAGCTCGATAGATGGAAACTGACAAGATGATTGAGTCATTGCCGTATTCGACAACAACAATACAATCAAAGTAAACACGATTCGTTTCAGCAACATTTTCAATTTTCAAGAACGGGACAAAAATAGCACAGTTGATGTGTTAAGTCATTGTTAATGAATTGAAATAGCGGGACAATAACGGGACAGGAATCACATGATATATGTAATTGAGATGACGTAATTTTAATACATATAGCTTAAAGGACCAGATTCAAGCTACCATCTCCTTCGATAAAACTTCAATAGTTGACGAAAATTTGCTATTCTCATCTCAGTGAATAAACTCAATGTTTCCATTGTATCAATTGCCCGTGAGTGACAACCTCCACAACCTTCATAACTTTTATAAACAAGTTCAGCTTGTAGATCACGAAAATCCTCCCATTTCACCTGCAATGAGTCGAACCTCGCTAATACTGTATCTCCATACGACTGACCGATCTCATTTCTTAATGAATCCAGGTAAAGATGTTGAATAGAGTCCAGTCGCTGCAATCTTAGATTTGCGCAGATCCTCAACGTTAAATTTGAAAATAAACTATCAGGTATGTTAGAGCAATCCAGTTGTTTTCGTACCGGAAGTTCCAAGTAAGTTTGGTTTGCTAGATGAGGAAAGTCTCGCTGAGCAGCGCTGTATAAAGAAATGAGAAATAGACCCGTGAAAAAATATCTAGTCTTCATTCAGAAAATTGATTTAATATTCAATATCTAGTTGGCGGCCCTCCTTATGAGCTTTATTGTCTAATTGCACACCAATGAAAAGACCTATTGCCAATCCAATAGGCAAACCAGTTCCAATTAGTCCATAATTATCTACACTTGAACCCATTGCAACTCCGAGTGGAACACCAAATGCTCCAACCCCAATTGACATCCATATTGTTCTGTAGTATCGTTTCGTGACCAGTTGGTGTTTTTTAAGTAGATGCTGAATCAATTTATTTCTTGACCTTCTTAACTGACTCCTAAATTTTCGATTCTCATTTTCTAATGAATTTAGTTTATCTATTTCTGAATTGAAAAGAATGAGTGTTTCATCTGGAAGATCCTTATCTCGAATCTCCTCTACCAGTTTAACGGTTTTCGCATACGACTGATGTAAACGTTTATTCGAAGAGATACTTTCTCGATTTTTTAATTTTTTCAATGAGATCGACATATTTGGATTTTAACAGGACAAAAAATTCTTATTAAAATTAATCATTCTGATCGATAATTTCACTTCCCGACAAATATCCGTATCAAATTCGTCTTTTTCCTTAAATGCAGTAAAATAGGGACGTTTGTTAATTTAATAGAAAGAGATTGTAATTTTTTCGTAAAAAAGTCAAAAAAAATTTGGTGTTCCCGTTGAGCGTACATATATTTGAAGTGATTTAGGTGGTTAAGTTAGGTTGATTAGCGAGAGGAATGGACGCCCGTCTGTTCCTCTCGTGTTTTTTATACGATTCTGATCTTATTCTTTTTCTACATAGGTAAATACAGGTCTGAACCCAATTTCTGGAGATGATTCTTTTTCGATTTTAACACTTTGTAAACGTACGTCATAACCGTAATCATGCCACGAACCTCCTGCTGCTTTGTTCTCAGCATCGATCCACTCAGCAACGTTTCCATTCAAATTGTATATTTCAAATTGACTAGGGAAATAGGATTTCGTTTCAGCAGTGAGCATTGCTTCTTTTTTCGTTAAGTGGCTGGTAAAATACTTACCCTTCAATTTTATATCATCCCCTTCTTTACTCATGCGACTCTGAGGAATTCTCGTAAAATTGCATAACCAATCTCCTTTTACGTTTTGCATATTATTGTTACCCCATGAAAATTGAACTCCAATTCTATCACCTGCACCAGCTCTAATAAACTCAGCTCTTTTCGGTAAACGTACCACTAACTTTTGTTCTCGATCTTTGTTGAGTTTAATTCCGAGCCATTTACAATATTCCTTTGCGGCAAACTGAGTAATATTAACTACAGGATAATTATTATAAGCCGGGTGCTTGAAGTAATGCTCAACCATTGGGTCTAAGTATGCCTGATTGTAATGCTCTGACCAACCTTTTTCATTTACTTCAAGTTTCGAATATATATCAGGACGTTCAGTTTTCATCTCATCTAAAAATTCTCTATACTCTAGATTCGTCACTTCATGGTCTAGCATTTTAAAAGCTTGCACCGTCAAGGTATCCTCTTCAACGAGTACTTTTCCAGATGGAATGAACTTGAATTGTTTTTCAATAATTTTAGATTGCTTAGGCTTAATAGAAAAAGCTGCACCAAATAGCATTGTACAGATCAATATTCCAGAGATCGATTTTACTTTCATGTCGTAATGTTTGAGTTGTTTTGGTTTCGTTAATAATAACAACACAAAACTGATTCGTTACATCAACAACAATCTCTTTTTATTCCGTGTATAACAATTGGTTGAAAAATCAATCAAAAAAAATCCTAATGAATCACCTCAAACATGAGTATTGTTGTATCTTTGCCTCCCATAGTTACAAATCATTTGATAAATGTCGAATTCAACGAAATACATCTTTGTAACTGGTGGGGTTGCTTCCTCATTAGGGAAGGGAATCATATCAGCATCTTTAGCAAAATTATTACAAGCTCGTGGTTACTCAACTACGATACAAAAACTAGATCCATACATCAATATTGATCCAGGGACATTAAACCCGTACGAACATGGAGAATGCTACGTAACGGATGATGGAGCTGAAACAGATCTTGATCTAGGTCATTATGAGCGATTTTTAAACGTTCGAACTTCTCAGGCAAACAACCTTACAACGGGAAGAATTTACCAGTCTGTTATTAACAAGGAGCGAAAGGGTGAATACCTTGGTAAGACCGTTCAGGTTATTCCTCACATAACAGATGAGATCAAAGAGAGTATACAGAAACTTGGAAAATCAGGTGAATACGATATCATCATTACTGAGATTGGAGGAACAGTAGGAGATATTGAATCTCTACCTTTTGTTGAGGCGATTCGTCAAATGCGCTGGGAATTTGAAGATGATTGCATTGTCATTCATCTAACATTAGTCCCATACTTATCAGCAGCTGGAGAGTTGAAAACAAAACCTACTCAGCACGCTGTTAAGCAGCTTTTAGAACTAGGTGTACAACCTGATGTTCTTTGTTGTCGTACAGAGCATGAACTAGAACTTCCATTGCGTAAAAAGATCGCTCAGTTCTGTAACGTGATGCCTGAAGCCGTTATTGAATCGAGAGATGCAAAAACGATATACGACGTTCCTTTATTAATGCAAGAAGAGGAATTAGATGATGTTGTGCTCAAAAAACTTGGGTTATCTCGTAAGTCAAATCCAGATCTTGATAACTGGAAATCGTTCCTTCACAATTTAAAGAATCCAAAGGATGAAGTAACTATTGGGCTCATTGGAAAATATGTTGAATTGAAAGATGCATATAAATCAATCAATGAAGCATTTATTCATGGAGGTACAGCAAACCTTTGTAAGGTTAACCTGAAATGGATCCATTCAGAAAAGATCTCCAAACAGAATGTTGCAGAACAACTTAAGGACCTTGATGGTGTCTTGGTAGCACCAGGTTTTGGTTCTCGTGGAATCACTGGAAAGATCAATGCAGTTCGATATGTACGTGAAAACAACATACCTTTCTTAGGTATCTGTCTTGGAATGCAGTGCGCAGTGATCGAATTTGCACGTCACGTGATCGGCTGGGATGATGCACACACTGTTGAGATCTCTCCTGAAAGTAAACGCCCAGTAATCAGTCTTATGGAAGAGCAAAAGAACATCTCTGACATGGGAGGAACTATGAGATTGGGTGCCTATAAATGTGAACTTAAGTCAGACACTAAGATCTACGACGCATACAATACTGAATTAATAAAAGAACGCCATAGACACCGTTTTGAATTCAACAGTGAATACCTTGAAGAATTTGAGAAGCACGGCATGAAAGCAACTGGAGTTAACCCTGATACTGGTCTAGTTGAAGTAGTTGAACTTCCAGACCACCCATGGTTCGTTGGTGTTCAATTCCACCCAGAATATAAAAGTACCGTTGCAGAACCACATCCGCTTTTTACTGCATTTGTGAAAGCTGCGATGGATTTAAAAAAGAAGTAAACAAAAGAAATGGATAGAAATACATTAATAGGATTAGGTTTAATAGGAGTTATTCTTGCCTTATTCACTTATTTCAATCAGCCTACAGAAGCTGAATTAGCAGCTGAAAAAGAAAAACAGGAGTTAGCTGAAAAGAAAAAGGAAGAAGAGGCAAAATCTAAAGAAGCGAATGATCAATCAGAAGAGGACAAAACGGACTCCACTCAAGTAATTGAGGATCAAACAGAGGAAGCAACTCCTTTTATCGTAAAGAAAGATGACGAAGGTAATCCGGTAATGGATAGTCTTGGAAGAACAATCTACATCGATACGATCACTGATCAAGATACGGTTCTGGTTGAAAATAAGGAAGCAGCTCAACTTGCAAGTGCTGATGAGATCGAAGAAAAGATCATCACACTAGAGAATGATAAGATACAGGTCATCCTAACGAATAAAGGTGGAGGAGTAAAAAAGGTTTACCTAAAAGGATATCAGACCTATTCAGATTATGAGCCTAAGAATGATAATGAGGAGATCGAGCCACTTGTTCTTTTCGAATCAGACAAAGCGACAAACCAGCTTGTATTCAATAAGGACGGTAAAAAGATCGAAACTGCATCTCAGGCTTTCGAAATAGTTGAATCATCTGATGACAAGGTTGTTTTCGCTGCGGATTACGGCGATGATCAGCGCATTGAGCACCACTACTCTATTGAGCCAGGTCAATATCACATGGAGTACACAGTGAAGATGAAAGGATTTGAGGGAGCTGTCACTCCAGAAAATGTAAGATTAAACTGGAGTGTTGAACTATTGAAAACGGAAAGACTTCTTTCTGAGCAGCGAAGAACTTCAACTGTGTTCTTTAAAGAAAATGGTGGATCTTATGATTACCTTTCTGAATTTTCTGATGACGAATTCGCAGCAGAAACAGATGTTGATTGGGTAGCCTTCAAGCAAAGCTACTTTTCAAGTATTTTGATGCCTAAAACACCTTTTGCGAAGAGCGGAACCACGTTCAAGATCAAAGGATATGCTGAAGGAACTGAAAAAGATTCAACGCACATTAAGCAGTATGAGTCTATGATGAACCTTGATCTAGAGAATACGAACGATGCCAGAGCAACAATGACCTGGTTCTTTGGACCGAACAAATATGAATTACTTTCATCTTATGAAAACGGTTCTGAAGATATTATAAACTTAGGCTGGGGATTATTTAGATGGATCAACGTCTATGCTATACAACCAATTTTTAACTGGTTAGCTGGATTTGGAATTAACCTTGGATTAGCTATTCTATTGCTGACATTGATCGTAAAGCTTGTCCTCACTCCTATTCAGTGGAAAATGTATAGTTCTTCTGCGAAAATGAGAATTCTGAAACCGGAGATCGAAGAGATCAATAAAAAGTATCCTAATAAAGAGGATGCTATGAAGAAGCAAATGGAGACCATGACACTTTACAGAGAGTCTGGTGCTAGTCCTTTATCTGGATGTGTTCCTATGTTGATTCAGATGCCGATTCTCTTCGCTGTATTCCGTTTCTTCCCAAGTAGTTTTACGCTTCGTCAAGAAGGATTCTTATGGGCGGAAGATCTTTCAAGTTATGATTCTATCGTTGATCTTGGATTCAATATTCCATTCTACGGAGATCACATTAGTTTATTCACATTGTTGATGGCAGGAACAACTTTGTTCTATACTGTAATGAATAGTAGCAACATGCAACAGCCTTCTCAACCAGGAATGCCTAATATGAAAGTGATCATGTACATCTTCCCGATCATGATGATCTTCTTCTTCAATAACTACGCATCTGGTTTGAGTTTCTACTATTTTGTTTCAACACTTATCTCTATCCTTACCATGTTAGCGATCAAGAAGTTCTTCGTGAATGAAGAAAAACTTAAAGCTAAGATGGCGGCTAGAAAAGAGTCTAAGCAAGCTCAAGGCGGAAAAAAAGGGAAAAAGTCTAAATTCCAGGAACGCCTTGAAGAAATGCAAAAAGCTCAGCAAGAGAAAATGAAGAATAAGAATAAAAAGAAATAATTTGCTAGTTGAAAGACTGGTATATCAATACTAACAAAAAAGGAGTGCTGAATTCAGCACTCCTTTTTTAATGTCATAATATCTTCAATTGATCAATGTTTTATCAACTTGTATTGTTGTGATTGATACGTTAGCACATATACACCTTGATCCAAATTTAGACGAACTTTATTCTCACCTTCTTCCAACGTTCCATCCCAAACAATTTTACCATTGAGATCAGTAATCGAAGCAGAACCTCTTTTCTTTACTTTGTCAATCACTATTTCTTCTCTAAACGGATTAGGATAGATCGACAACTTGTTACTTGAAAAAGTTTCCAATCCTGTATCATCAATGATCGAAACAGGAATATAATTCGTATACAAAAGATTTTCATTTCTCAGATCATAATAATTGACTTCAATACTGTCATCGATCGCTGTCTGAGGATATCCAACAACTCCAAAACGCTCACCTGGATATAGTTGAATGGTATCTGCTGTGTATTCTGCGACTTCTCTCCCATCACTTCCGTAAACTGATACTTCCAGATCATTTGGAAATATTGTCTCAACTCTTCCGTATCCTACATTGGCAAGACGCATACCAATAGAATCATTTATCGTTCCTTCAATCGATTGATTTTTATCTTCAATTTCTGATCCAGCCCATCCATTAACCATGGCGTAATCAGCCTCATATAAATAAAACTGTCCAGGAGATAATGGATTTAAATTCCAACTCGTATTCATTTCCGAAAATAAATAATTGTACTCTTTCGTGAATTTTCCAGAGTTTTCATAGATCTGATCTTCAGCTTCAGGGTCTATAATAAACGATCCGTACATACCCATGGCTAAATGCAAAGTGGTAAGCACATGACAGTGATATAAATATGTTCCTGGCTCTTTGCAAACAAATGTATAGGTGAATTCACCACCAAATGAACCAACAGCATCAGTGGTTGATGGAACCCCATCATTCGCCTGATCTACATCCAAACCATGCCAGTGAATGGTATGGTCCTCTGGAGAGTCATTTGTAAGATTTATTATTACTGTATCTCCAACATTGAATCTTAAAACGGGACCCGGAATAAAGATTTTGTCATTATTCAAATTTGGATCATCTTCACCGTATCCCCAAAATTCAATTACTGTTCCATCAATTAGTGTCTTAGATCCATCCATTCTGGAAACGAGATCAATTTCTTGAACTTGACTAAACGAATTAGATGTCAATAAAATCGAAAAGATTATGATTAACTTGTTTCTCATCATTCGTAAATTTTGATCATGGTCATCATTCCTGATGGATAGTTATTATTGTAAAGCAGCGTAGCTAAATTGTGATTATGCACAGGATAAACACCCGGTTGATCAGGCACAAGTCTAAGTGTCATGGTCTCTCCTATCATAACTGGGAAAGAATCTTTTGACCAACCTACTCGATCTGATTGCTTTGAAGCTCCTAAAATCGTGCAGTGATAACCATGGAAATGAATGTTGTGAACCATGTTACCTGAGTTCAAAACTGATATTAGGATCGTATCGCCAACATAACCGTGTATAAGCGCATTGCTCGTGTCCATTGGAGCCAATGGGTCTGCATTGATCGTAAAGACATTAGGACGATATGTTGCTGGGATGGAAATTTCAGTTCCAGCCGCGATCTCCTGACTTAAAACGTTGTTCATATCCCATTGATCCCAACTGTAAATATGATCTGCTTGTAGGTCAACTTGCAAAATACAAGCTGTACCTAACAATTTCCCTTCAGTAGTAGTACTCAATATCGCATGTGTCCCCCAATCAAGCAAGGGCAATTCAATGGTTAACGTATCTTCTGCTGTAATCGTCCATGTTTGATTATTATCTGTGTTCAAATAGAGCTCATAGTCTATTGTATCCATATTCATGATCACTATACTATCATTTGAACTGCCTTGAACAGTTAATACTGCGTTGTCGTATTGTATGGGTTGGAGGCTATCAGATAATGCTCCTTTGTAAAACGTTGTTGCATTATAAGTAACGCTCTCTTTAATCAAGTATAAAGAATCCAATATCGCTGCTTTTGTCACATGGTGAAAAGCCATCGATATAAGAAGAAGAATCAATATTCGTTTCATATCCAAAAAGTTCTTACTTTGTAAGTATATTCAAAAATAAGCTTATAAAATTAAAACCAAGAATCTCGAATGCTGGTAGAAATCAATGAATCCAATATAGATAAACGACTCATAACTGACATCGTAAAGGAATTAAAAAAAGGTGAGATCATCATCTATCCTACGGATACCGTATATGCCATGGGTTGTGATCTGATGAATAAAAAAGCATTGGAAAAACTGTCTAAGCTTAAAGAGGTTCGTTTGAAGCAGGCTAAGTTTTCAATAATATGCAAAGATCTTAGTCAGGTTTCAGACTATGTCAAACAAGTAAATCGTCCTACTTTTAAGCTAATGAAGCAAACTTTACCAGGACCTTTCACCTATATTTTAAATGCAACGAATGAAGTTACTCGACTATTCAATGCGAAAAGAAAGGAAATTGGGATAAAGATACCAGATAACGATATTGTATTATCGATCGTCGAAGAACTTGGAAACCCGTTAGTAACAACCTCGCTTCATGATAACGAGGATGACCTGATGGACTATTTCACAGATCCCTATGAAATCTATGAGCGTTTTGATGATAAAGTTGGGACAATAATTGATGGTGGATATGGAAAATTAGAAGCCTCTACTATTCTGGATTGTACGGATGATCATCCTGTTGTTATACGTGAAGGAGTGGGTAAAATTGAGTAAGCTGTAACGAAATCAGAAGGTGTCAATTATGAAGTATATGAAAAACTATTTATTGCTTGGACTATTCATATCAACTCTTGGATTCGCTTTCTGTACGATCGATGAAACGACAGTAGATGTACAAAGCGAAAGTTCGTCTGAAAATTCAACATCAGATCAAAAATTTCTGATCGATACATCTGGGATGACTATTGCAGAGCGCTTCGAACCGCCAACAGGTTTCAAAAGAATAGAAACTAAAGATGATTCTTTTGGTGCATTCTTAAGGAGTTTACCATTAAAACCTCATGGTAGTCTCGTTAAGTATTACAACGGTGAGGTAAAAAGAAATAATTCTGTTTATTGTGGTGTAGTGGATCTTGAGATCGGTAAACGTGACCTGCATCAATGTGCAGATGCCATAATGCGCCTTAGAGCCGACTATTTAAGAATGCAGAAACGATTTGACGAGATCCAGTTTACATTCAATACGGGGTTTGTAGCTAATTACGGAAAATGGAAGAAAGGTTATCGCATTCATTTTACAGGACAGAAATTTTATTGGACAAAAGACACTCAGCCTTCTGATAGTGAGGCATCTTATTGGAAATACCTCGAGTATGTTTTCTCATTTGCAGGAACTCATTCGCTCGCTCAAGAGCTACCAGCTGTTGATGAATCTGAAATGCAGATCGGAGATATCTTTCTTTGGGGCGGTCATCCCGGTCATGGTGTGATCATCGTTGATATGGCAATGAATGAAGAGACAGGAGAAAAATGCTTTATGTTAGCGCAGAGCTACATGCCCGCACAGGAAATTCAAATTTTGATAAACCCTAATGATTCTGAAATGAGTCCTTGGTATCCGCAAGATTTTGGAGAGTTTCTACTTACTCCTGAATGGCGTTTTGAAAAAGGGTTTTTGAAGCGATTTTAATTGATCTTTTAGTCAACTCTTGCTTAAAAAGTATAACTAAACAACATGAGCAAAAGAGCTATTCTCTAGTTTGACTGGAAATTTGCTTCTCAAATCACCTAGTTTTGCGATGAGTGGATCACAAATCAATGTATCTTTATCCAGGCTTGATAGATCTGCGAAATCAATTTGGTCCAGTTGACCATTCTTCGCATAAGTTACTTTCAACCGAGTAAAAAAGTCAACGTTAAGCTCTTTACCTAAAGCTTGTAACTCCTTCACTGAAGCATCTATGGAGCACCCTGAAGGTGGCGTATTCGATTCATCAACTGCAACAACAACAAAATATGGATTGATAACATCTGCAGAAGCCCAAAGCTTATTTCCGTGAGCAGCCCATTCTTTTGTAAAGACAGATAGACGTTCACTCACTTTCAGCATTTCCTCCTCGGTCAGTTTTCGATCCGTTTGGTACAACCAGATTCTTGAATCATCCGGAAAATTTGCGAAAGTTTCAAGCTCTTTCATTGGTCTAGATTTAGAGATCGGCAGCGGTTGCTATCAATTCTGCAACATCGAGTACTTCAATGCTATCTTCTTTTTCCTTGTTCTTCACTCCATCTGTCATCATTGTATTACAAAACGGGCATCCCGTAGCAATAACATCAGGCTTTACTTCAAGTGCATCTTCAGTACGTTCGATGTTCACCTCTTTGTTTCCTTTCTCTGCTTCTTTAAACATCTGAGCCCCACCAGCTCCGCAGCACAATCCTTTTGTACGACAACGCTTCATTTCAGCTAATTCAGCATCAAGATTCTGAAGCATTTGTCGAGGTGCTTCGTAAACGTCATTTGCACGTCCTAAATAACAAGGATCGTGGAAGGTGATCTTCTTTCCTTTGAATGTTTCTCCTCCTTCTACTTTCAACTTTCCTTCCTCGATCAACGATTGGATCAATTGTGTATGGTGAACAACGTCATAATTACCTCCAAGTTCAGGATATTCGTTTTTAAGTGTATTGAAGCAGTGAGGACATCCAGTGACGATCTTCTTTACTTCGTAACCATTAAGAACCTGAATGTTCATCATGGCTTGCATTTGAAATAAAAACTCGTTCCCTGCTCTTTTAGCGGGATCTCCGGTACATGATTCTTCAGCCCCAAGTACGGCGAATTTCACATTACATTTATTGAGTATTTTAACGATCGCTTTCGTGATCTTTTTCGCACGATCATCAAAGCTTCCTGCACATCCTACCCAAAATAACACTTCTGGAACTTCACCAGCTGCTGTCATTTCTGACATTGTAGGTACTTTCATCAATTCACTCATAATCTTTTATTTTTCGAACACTTGAATAGTTGCGTTCTTATCTGTTAATTCTGTAAATTCTCCATTAAAACGTGTAGCACGAACAATATGATTATCGATCCAGTGGTAATTACCACCTCTAGGCTTATCCATCAACAATCCGTGATACTTAAAACCATGCTCATCAAGCCACTTTGTCGTTACTTCACGATGTTCATTTGTTCTAGATGTAAAGAACGTGATGTAATGCCCTTGATCATACCACTTATTTAAGATCTTCAAAGCATCTGGATAGACATTTGCCGTAGCCATTCTTTCAGGCTCCTCATTAGGAATATCGTCGCATATCGTTCCATCGATATCGATCAAGTAATTCTTCACCTCCTCAGGTAAAACTGGACTTATCTTTTGTCCATTCTCGAATGTTTCCTTTAATTCCATTCTTAGTTTTATGTACTTTGATTAATCTTCGTCTTTCCAATTCAAACGATCATCCTGACTAAACTGCCACGGTGCACCATTATTCTCAATGTTTGAGATCATACCTGCCAATTCCGATGGAACCTTTGATTCCTCCATTACCAGGTTTCTTCTCATATCCATAATGATCGAAAGTGGATCTATATTCACAGGACATTCTTCAACGCAGGCATTACATGATGTACATGCCCACAATTCTTCTTCAGTGATGTAATCTCCAAGTAGTGATTTACCATCATCGTAGTCTTTACCGTTCTTACGAATTCCTTTTCCTTTTTCTTCAAGACGATCTCTTGTATCCATCATGATCTTACGAGGAGATAAGAGCTTTCCTGTTTGGTTTGCCGGACAAGCTGAAGTACATCTACCACACTCCGTACACGTATATGAATCAAGTAAATTCTTCCATGTCAGATCTTCCACATCTTTTGCACCAAATCGAGCCGGAGCCTCTTCCCCTTCAGCAGGAGCTGGGGCAGCAAAAGGATCAGCGTCAGGATCCATCATCAACTTCACTTCTTTCGTCACTGACTCCATGTTTGTAAACTTCCCTTTCTTCTCAAGGTTAGAATAAAATGTATTTGGGAAAGCCAACAGAATATGAAAGTGTTTTGAGAACGGTAAGTAGTTCAAGAAAACGAACACCATAGCAATGTGTCCCCACCAACCTACTCTTTCAACAGTATGTAAAGCTGCTTCACTAAGTCCGCCGAACAAAGCAGGTCCAACAAATTGAGAGATCGCAAAACCAAAGCTTCCATCACCTAAATTCTCAGCATGTGAAAGTTGACGTTGATAAAGCACTTCATCAGCTCCATTCATCATAAAAATAAAGCAGATAAGGACCAATTCCATAACAAGGATCAAGTTACCATCTAACTTAGGCCATCCTTTCATTTCCTTCATATTGAAACGAGGAATCTTCAACAAGTTTCTTCTCGCGAGAAAGATAAATGTTGCTATAAATGCAAGAACAGATAAGATCTCAATAAAAGAGATCATAAATGTATAAAATCCACCTAGAGATGATCTGAACAAGCGATGTTCTCCAGATATTCCGTCTGCAATGATCTCGATCAATTCTATCTGTGTGATCACAAAAGCAGCATACAAACAAAAGTGCAGAATTGCCGGGATCGGACGTTTGAACATCTTCTTTTGACCAAAAGCAACAAGAGTCATTACTTTCCAACGCTCTCCTTTTCGGTCTGATCGATCGACATCACGTCCCATGAGGATGTTACTTCTGATCTTCCCAACGTTCATTGCGAACGCTCCAAATCCTACTACAAGTAAAACTGCAAAAACAATAATAGCAACCATGTATGTTATTTTATTTTAGGGTATTGAATCCAATATCTTTTTCAACTTACGTTCCTCATCTTTACTAATGGGGACGCCCTTCGTTTTCGATCCAAAGACGGACACATGAATGTAACGCTCCGGATGTACTTGTATATCTTCAACAAGTTCCTGAAGCTGTTGGTTCGTTTTATTCAACTCATTGTAGAGCTGTTCATCCTGTAAAAGTTTACCGAGTGTACCATTACCTTTATTCGTCTCATCCAGTAATTCATTGACTCCTTCAAGCGTTGAGATAGCTTCATCCATGGCATTTTTAAAGTCGATCGTCAATAAAGAATCTGATAGTTTTGTCACATTACCGACCGCTTTTCTGATCTCATCGTTTGACCTTTTGAAGTTGTAAGAAATCGATTCTACGTTATCCAGAATTCTCCCCAGTTTTTCTTTCTCTTCGAGAATAAGGTTATCGACATTATAAGCAACACGTCCAAATCTTGAAATCGCGATCTTAACTTCATTCAAACCTTGATCAAGTGTATTTGCTGCTGATGTATCCCAGAAAGAGGTGATCGAATTGACGATTCCTTCAACAGATGTCATTAAATCTTCCATTTTACGTTTAACCGGAAGTAATTGCTTTTCGATCTGTTCAGTGATCTCTTCACTCACTGTTCCTGGTAAAGTATCCCCTACTTTATGGAATCCTTTATCTCCTATGTAGTTTTGTTGTAATTGAATCCCCGTGCTCAATACACCAGGAACGATTTCGATCCCAGAGCCTTTCGCAAGTTGCAATCTTTCATTTTGAACATTGAATTTAACCAGTACTCTTTTGTTTGGATCAACGTATTTGTTTGGATCTACAAGATCTACTGAAAGTACTTTACCGATCTCTACACCATTCATGGTTACGGATGATGAAGGAGTCAGTGCTCCAGATGTAGGGAAGTAAGCGTAATACACGTCATCTCCTCCAAAGAAACTGTTTCCCTTTAGGTAGTTCACACCATAAATCAACAGTGCGGTTGCAAGCACTACTACCAAACCAGTCTTAAATTCTTTTGAAACTTTCAATGCTCTGTATTTTGTGCTAAAATAATAGTTAAATTGCTAACAGCAGTGGGAAATTCAAGGAAATTAACGCTGTACTAATTTGAGTGCATCACCAATAGGAATTCTTTTCCCATCCTTGAATGCAACGACAAAAGCATGTTCAAATCCTTTCTCTCTCATTTCCTTTTTAAGATTGTTCGCCGATGAAAAATCTTCTTTGAATAATCCTGTGGTATACTTAAACAAGCCGCTTTGCTCATACTCACTTACCTGAACGCCTTTAAAACGATCATCAGAAGATTTTAATTTATCTCTTGAAGTTTCGATCTGAACTTTAAAGTAAACCTTACCCTCTTCTTCAGTGTTCCCACTAAATGGCGACTCTTCATCCTTGACATCTTCCTTAAAGCCTTCTCCATCTTCTACTAGAGCGTTTACTCCTTCTATCTCACTCTTGAACTCCTGGAAGGCCTTAAAAATAGCGTTAGCCATTTTTATTTGATTCACTGATTCATTAAGGAAAGTCTCCTCTTTTTTATTCGTCAGGAATCCAGTTTCGATCAAAACACTCGGCATAGTAGTTTTGTATAGAACAAGGAACCCAGCTTGTTTTACCCCTCTATCATACCTTCCCAATTTCGCAAATTGATTCTGGATCTTAGAGGCAAAGTTGATACTGTGATTCAAAAATATACTCAACTGCAACTGTCGAGCGATTATGGCATCGGGTGAAAGATCAAAATCCTTGTATTTCTCTTCACTATTTTCTTCAAAATGAATGATACTGTTTTCTCGTTCAGCTACCTTTTGTTGACTTTCTGTTCTATGAAGACCTAATACATATGATTCAGCTCCATGGGCAGAAGAACCCGCAGCGTTTGCATGAATACAAATAAATAGATCTGCGTTGTTTTCGTTTGCTATTTCTGCTCTTCGATCCAATTCAATGAATTCATCTTTTTTTCGCGTGTAGATCACATTGATATGCGGATACTTCTTCTTGATGTATTCACCGAGCTTTAAACCGATTTTTAGAACAACTGTTTTTTCATTGGTTACTGCCCCATGACATCCAGGGTCTTTACCACCATGACCAGGATCTATAACAACAGTCTTGATCCCACTCGACAAAGCTTCGTCGATGTCGTCCTGACCAAATACAGGAGTCAGCCACAATAAGGCGAGGCTGAGTACAACTGTTTTTATTTTAAATGACCACACAACAATGTAATTTTTTAGTTTTGCATCCGTTTTGTAGACGAACTATACAAATTTACAAGTTCACATTGAGCAAAAAATATTCCATAGCGCAAATTATCTTCGTTGGATTGTTAATAAACCTATTAATACCCAATGTTTTTGCTCAGAAAAAGCGCATTTACAGGGAGAGTAATGCTATGGAAGTCCCGGTATATTACTCATGCACCGATTCTATATATGCTGACTTTAAAACGAAGATCGTGACACTTTACGGCGAGGCCGAAGTAAAATATGAAACGATCACGTTAACTGCGGATAAGATCGAAATGGATATAGAGAAAAAGGAAGTGTACGCGATCTACACTTATGACGAAGATAGCAGTCGAGTTGGTATTCCTAAATTCACTGACGGTTCCGAATCATTCACCGCAGCCAGTATTCGTTATAACTTTGAGACAGAGAAAGGTTACATTGAAGAGTTAAAGACTCAACAGGATGAAATGTACTTACAAATGGGAGTTGCAAAACGTCACAGCAACGACCAGATCCACTTTACTCAAGGTAAGTTTACAACTTGCGAATTAGATGATCCTCACTTTCATTTTCAGTTATCTAAAGCCGTTATGGTTCCGGATGAACGAATCGCAACAGGTCCAATGAACTTATACGTCAAAGGAATACCTACACCATTAGGTTTACCTTTTAGCGTTATACCTACAAAAGACAGAGAGGAATCGGGATGGATCTTTCCACTCGTTTCTCCAGTTTCTCAGTTTGGATTCGGCTTCCAGGATCTTGGTTATTATTTCCCTATCAAGAAATCTGAAAAAATTCAGACTACATTGTATGGGAGCTTGTATTCATCAGGAACATTTGAGCTGCGAAATCAAACTGATTATAAGAAGAGATATAAGTTCACAGGGAATTTGAATCTCGGTTATAGTTCATTCAAAAGAGGATTTCCAGATAGTACCAGACAGCAGAAGATCACGGTTCGATGGAATCATCAGCAAGGAGCAAAGGCAAATCCTTATTGGCAATTCAATTCACGCGTTAACTTCCAGTCAGATAACAATGGTCAAACAACACTGGACCCATTGAGTAATCAGTATTTCCAGAATAATTTTAACTCAGACGTCAACTTGGTAAGAACATTTCCGGGAAAACCTGTAACGATTGGACTTAAAACAGCATTGAAACAAAACTCTGCTTCAAACAATATTGATGTCGACCTCCCTACTTTCAATGTTAATGTGAATCGTTTCTTCCCATTCAAAGGATTGAATAATGGCGTAGGAAAAGAACGGTTTTATGAAAAGATCGGATTCCGATATTCCCTCGAAGCCAAAAACAGAGGAATAATACACGATTCTCTTGTTGAGGACAGAAGGTTCGATCTCATGCAAAATCAGTTTCAGAATGGTATTCGTCAGAGTATGACCATGAATTATCCGCTTCAGCTATTTAACCAAATACTTACACTGAATACGTCAGCTTCTTATAATCTGCGAACCAATTTTCAATCTATAGAAAAGCGATATGATGCAGTTGAAGATGAGATTGTGAACGATACGTTGCGCGGAGCTGGATTCTCACAGGATTTCTCAATGACGGCAGATCTTTCCACAAATCTTTATGCATACTACAGTTTTATTGGGAGTCCGACCATGAAAATGAGACACGTTATGACTCCGCGACTATCATTCAGGTACCAACCTGATCTTAGTTCTTACATAACTGAAACCTTAGGTCCGGATACGATCGAAGTCAATTACTCTCCTTATGAGCAGAGTTTATATCGTGAAGGATTGGGTCGTGAACAAGGAGTGATTTCCTTCTCATTGAACAATACATTTGAATTGAAACATAGGAACCGTCGTGATACCACAGAGGAATTTGCCAAGACACGTATCATTGATGCCTTGAGTTTATCTGGGAACTACGACATTTTCAAAGACTCCATGCAGTTGTCTGATATTTCCCTACAGCTTCGCGTTTCGCCGATCACAGGATTAAGTTTTGTTTCTAGAGGTTCGCTTTCACCTTATGCCTGGGATGTAAACGGTCAGATGATAAATGATTATGCTGTCAATACAGGCCAAGGTCCGGGAAGACTGCGAAGTGTAAACCTGTCGACTACTTATACATTTGCCTCGAAAAAATCAAAGGAGAAAATTGAGAAGAATCAACAAGAGATAGGTGATCAATGGGGTGCAGATTTTCAATATTACGCCATGAACCCTCATGAGATCATCGACTTTGACATTCCATGGAAGATCAACTTAACCCATACATGGTTTTTTAATTTGAACACGGATGCAACAACCTTTGAAGAACGTAGGTATACACAAAATCAGAATATCGTAATGTCGGGAGATGTAAGCTTCACAGAACGTTGGAAGCTTGGATTTAATTCAAGTTATGATGTGCGCGAAGCTCAGCTAACACAAACGAGGATTTCATTGAATAGAGATATGCATTGCTGGCAACTTGCATTTTATTGGACACCAGTTGGAGGTCAGCAAAGTTTCTTAGTTCGTTTCAATGCTACCTCTGCTCTATTCCAAAGTGCAAAACTGGAATTACGTAAGCCGCCAGAATTCTTGTAGGTTCTATTAATTAGGAATTAGGAATTAGGAATTGGGAGGTTTTTACTAAATGCCGATTTTAGATTCGCACTCCTATCACACAAACGTCATCAACTTGCGGAAGATCTCCTTTCCAGGTGTCAAATGTCTCTTCTATGATCTGCAATTGATCGTCAAGTGGCTTATGACTAAGTGTCATTAAAAGGTCCTTGAAGTTTACCGTTTTAAACTTCTTACCCCCTTTTGCGATCACCTCATCATCCGTACCACCAAATTGGTCAGCATAACCATCACTGAATAGATAAACCATATCATTTTCTTCAAGCTGTATTGTTGTGGTTCTAAATGGTTCAGCTCTGTATGAGTATCCCACAGGCTGTTTGTTTGACTTCACTTCAATGAACGTTTTATCTTTTCTTTCGATCAAATTAAAGTCTTCCAGATCTTTTGCGATCTTTCCTGCACCTTCACGAATCACCCACAAAGGATTATATGCTCCAGAGAATGTTAATTCGCGTGTATTCTTATCGATACAGCATAACGCCATATCCATTCCATCGCGAACATCAGAATCTGTTTTATCAAACGTTTCTTTTACTAGTTCAGAAAGTTTATTCAAGATCTCACCTGGTTCTTTCAACTCGAACTCCATTAAACAACGATTCAGACTATTCGCTCCCACAACACTCACAAGCGCGCCAGGAACACCATGTCCTGTACAATCCACTACAGAAAAGAAGATCTTATCATCTACCTCTTCGATCCAATAAAAATCTCCAGATACGATGTCTCTTGGTCTGAACATGACGAAGCTCTCTACAAAATTATCTTCAAACTCTGTAAGTGGCGGTAGTATTACATTTTGAATACGTTGGGCATATTGAATACTATCTGTAATATCCTTGTTCTTAGCCTCAATAATCTCTTTCTGTCGCACCACTTCTGCAGTTCTGATCTTCACCTGATTTTCCATATCCTGGATCAAATTAGCATTCTCCAGGGCAATTGCAGAGTATGCAGCTATGGTTCTCAAAATATCTAAATGATACTCTGAATAAGCGTGCTTTTCAAAGGATTGTGCGGAAATAATACCGATAACTTTAGAACCGATCATCATTGGACAAAAGATCAGAGATTCAGGCAACTCTCCATCAACAACAACGATCTTATTCGTGTATTTGTGATACTCCTTTGCATGATCGCTAATATGAATGTCTTTTTTATTCCTTAAACACCATACAGAATAATTATCGTGATCATCCATTGAAATAGACATAGACTCTAATCTTCGGCCACTCTCAATCGTGTATTTATAATCGATCTCATGTCGATCGTAATCGCAAATTCGAATTGAGAATATTGGTGCATCCATTAATTGATTAACATTCTCATGCATTTTATCAAAAATACGCTCAAGGTTATGAGTGGAAATGATACTTTGCCCCATCTTACTCAAAACCTTAGTATTTTCATAGGTCTTCTCTATCTCCTCTTTCTGCTGAACTACCTCTTCCGTTCGCTCGATAACCTTCTGTTCCATTTGGTTATAGAGGTTAGCATTTTCTATCGCTGTGGCTGTGTATACCGCCAGGTTTCTAAGAATATTCAGATGATACTCATTGTAAGCGTTCGCTTTAAATGACTGTACGGAAATTGTTCCGATGCTCTTACCCTTCACGATCAATGGTATATACATTATCGAAAGCGGAGTTTCTCCAACTTTAGTTTTTCCGGGATCATTCTCAACATAATTACTGATCTCCTCGTTTAGATTCTTGATAGATATCTCCCGTTGTCCCTTTAGGCATTTTATCGCTAGTGAATTATCATCACTCAGATCAAAAGAAAAATCTGGAAGTTTTTTACCATTTTCCATCGCTCCTTTTATCTCAAGTTGATCTTCGTTAACTATACCTACCCCAATGATCGAAGCATCCATTAACTTATTAATGTTCTCATAGACTTTTTCGATAACATCTCCAACAGAGAGTGTCGAAGTAATTTCTCGTCCGATCTCATTCAATAACTGAGTATGTTCATGAGTTCGCTCAACTTCTTCTTTTTGTTTTCTGATCTCTGAAGTACGTTCTTCAACCTTATGCTCTAAATTCTCGACTAAATTGACGTTCTCAAGAGAAACCGCAGTAAATGAAGCTAACGTTTTTAAGATCTCTATATGCTCCTCTGTATAGACATTCTTTTCAAAACTCTGAACGGTAATCAAACCAACTACTTTCCCTCCGAACGTCATTGGATAAAAAATCAAAGAATGCGGCATATCTCCAGTTGGGACAACTATCTCACTGGTGTATTTAGAAAACTCTTTTTCATTATCATTGATGAGAATAACCTGATTGTTCTTTACACAAATTACAGAGTAATTATTGTCATCATCCATTGAAACGAAAATTGGCTCTCTATCCACTTCTCCATTTTCAATCTCAAACTTATATTCGATCTGCTGATTGACCTCGTCATATAAACGAACACCAAAACAACTGGCATCCATTAGGTCAGATACATTCTTATGAAGCTTTAAAAATATTCCTTCAAAATCAGTTGAAGAAGTTAATTGACGGCCCACTTCGCTGAGAAGCGAAGATATTCTATATGACTTTTCAACTTGTTCCTTTTGAGCTTTTATTTCTGCGGTACGTTCCTCTACTTTTTGTTCCAAGTTCACATAGAGCTGAGCATTCTCCAGGGCAATTGCCATAAAAACTGCTAAATTCTTGAGTACATTAACCTGATGCTTCTTGTAGGCATTCTTTTCATAGCTCTGAACTGTGATCACACCAGATGCACCATTCGGTATACTAAATGGAAGATAAACTATAGACTGAGTGCTCCTGCCCGCTTTTGGAGGCATGTTTGTGTTCAACCATTTCTTATATTCCTTATCAAATTCACCTGTTACGATCTCAACATTTTCGTTGTAGCAAATTGCCGCCAGTCTTTCCTTTTCATCTAAAGGATAAGCTACATCTCCTAATATCTTACCATCCTCACAATAACCCGGGAAGTTCAAAGAATGAGTAGATTTATCATAAATACCTAATCCAAATGATGGAGCATCCATGATCTCATTCACTTCTTCATAAGCTTGCTGAATGATCTTATGCGGAGAAAGTATAGCCGTTAATCGTTTACCGATCTCACTTAACTTTATTAAATCCTCTGAATATTTTCGAAGTCGCTTATTTTTTTGCTCAAGCGCCTTCTTTTCGGACTCCTCTTGTTCCGCCTTAAACTTCATCTGAAGACTTTTGGCTACCTGATCATTGTTCTGCTCATTTAATACGTTACTTATTTCATGAAAATTCTTAAACGCTTCCAATGCGTTTTGATGATCTTCTTGTTTCTCGTAGAGTTTAGTTAGCAATTCATAAATTCTCGCTTCGTACTTCTTAGAGTTTGATGTTTTAGACAATTCAAGCGCAGATAATAAAGACTCTTTGGCATTTTTTAGATCACCTATTTCAATCTGTGCTTTTCCAATGTTACATAGACAACCTGACCATCCTGTGACAAATCCGATCTTCTCTCTGATTCTTAAGCTTTGTCTAAAAAACTCAATAGCTTTCTCGTACTGCTTTTTTTCAAGATAGATCTGTCCAATATTATTTAAAGCATGAGACTTAACATGATCACTATCGTTGTTCTCTGTTATCAACTCGACACAACGCGTTAAATACTTCAACGCTTTATCATGTTCTCCAATATTTCCATGGGCTTTTCCTAATCCATCTAATACCTTTTGAAGCAAGGTTTTGTTATTTAACTTTTCACAAAGTTCTTTACTCGACGTCAAATATTCTATCGCCTTCTCATTTTCGTCGATCGAATAATAAACACTACCTATTCCGTTGAGGCCCTTGGCTACTCCGCCCTCATCATCGGCCTTATCAAATTGTTGATAAGATCTCATGTATTCCTCCAGGGCATTATTAAAGTCAGATAAATAGAAAAAAGTAGTTCCGAGGGTATAATGAACATCACCTAGTTGACCAAACGCATTTAATTCAGTAAAAAGTTCTTTCGACTTATACGTTGCATCCAAGGCATCGTCGTAATTCGAACTCCACAAGTAAGCCTCTCCCAAATTATGGTACCCACGCGCTAGCTCCTCTTTTTGTGAATTTTCGATTGCCAACGCAATAGCTTCTTGCGCCTTATCAGCGCATTCTTCAGGGCGTTCTCGCCTAATAGACATGGCAAAGTCATTTAACTCTTTCGCGTTGATCGAATTCATTGTGTGTTTGAGTAGTAGTTGCTTAAAAGTAAGCATTTTTTACAAATGATGCTATGGACACTGAAATTTCAATGCCTATTGCTTTTGAAAAAACAATTAAAAAAATGGGATATTAAAAAAGGAAATGGTATAATTGAAGGACTAGTTCAAATGGATTTTTCATTCACAAATAAAAGAAAGCCTAAGAAAGGCATGGTGCTGTTATCAGACCCATTCTCTGATGATGATTACTTTGGTCGTTCCGTAGTTTACCTGTGTGAACATGATGAAAAAGGAACCTTTGGATTTGTATTGAACAATTTTCTAGATCTTAATTTAGGAGATTTTGCCAAGAATTTCCCTGATATTCAAACGAACGTTAGTATTGGAGGACCTGTGCAGACAGAAAGTATCTATTTCTTGCACACTCTGGGAGATAAACTTCCGGGAAGCATGGAAATTAGTGATGGTATTTTTATGGGAGGAGAATATGACCTTTTAACACAAATGATCGACGAGGATCAAGTCTCATCAAAAGAAGTACGATTTTTCCTTGGTTATTCAGGGTGGTCAGGAGGTCAACTCGAAGAAGAGATCAGTAGAAACACATGGAGAGTAGCCCCAGTTCTTAACCAGGGTGAGATCATGGATTTCACAGTGAAAGATATTTGGCAAAAATTCATGAGAAGGGAAGGAAAGAAATACGATGTTCTTTCCAGATCTCCACTGGACTTCAGCTCAAATTAGTATAAAGCACTGATCAGATCTAGTGTTTTTTCTGCGGAGACTTTTTTCGCTGAACTTGCATAACCTTTACTTAATTCCATTTCAGAATCATCCATATCCATAGCAATAGAACCAGCGTATACAGATTGATTCTCATCCATCTCATTACTCAACTTACGATCCGTCATACTTTCTGTAACTACGACTTCCTCAAGAGCAGGCTCTTCTGCTTCAGCAACTTCATCATTTAAAACCCACCCTCCATCAGGCGTAGGTGCTGCATCCATAACTTTATCTGCCTTATTTTGTTGTTCAGCATCTTTTGTTCCTGAAAACTGATCATTACTTCTGGTCTGTAGTGATTCTGCAGGAGATTTTTGAGTTTGTTCGTTTTCCTCATCTACGACATTAGCTTTCAACTGATCCCCATCTTCCTTCAAATCTCCTTGTACTTCAGCCTCTTTTTCCTCAATCAACCTTTCTTCTTGAGGAGTTTTCTCATTTGAGGCCACGTGTCTATTTTGCGTGTCATTCTGGAACAAGAATGGAGTAACCATGATCGTTATCAGTCCTATAGCTGCTAGTTGAACTAATGGCTTTCTTACAATAGTTGTATCCTCAGGCCACAAGAACAGCCATAACTTATTATACCACACCAATCTACGCTGATCGTATTTATCTTTAAATCGAACATCAAGACGCTGTTTGATCGTTGGATTTAGCGTTTCCTCTTGCTCAGTATTGAAAACATCTGTAGCTATGAAAACATGCTTTAATTGATCAAATTCTTCTTCCGATGCAGCCCATTCTTTTATCAGCTCACGTTCTTGATCTGTCAATTCTATGAATCGTTTCGAACGAATTATATTTTCAATATTCTTTTCCATCTTATTTTTCTTGTTTCGGGTTATACATCTCCAGTTGTCCTGCTACTTTTTTTGTTGCATAAAACAATCTAGATTTAACCGTTCCCGGACTTACTTCTAGTACTTCAGCCACTTCTTTGACAGACATTCCGTCTATATGCCTTAAAACGAAAACTTCACTGTGTTTATCATCTAATTCTTTCAACACTTCTTTCAGGTCTGAAGCGAAGTCCTGCTCATAAACCTGTTCCTCTACAGCTTTTTCATGACTTGCTACAGGTAGGTCCTGAGATATCCCATTGGTCGTATTTGACCGCACAGCCATCTTCTTGTATTCATTAATACACATATTATTTGCAACAGAGTATATCCATGTTTTAAATTTCTTCGAAGGATCGAACAATTCAGGCCGATCAATAAGTTTCGCGAAAAGGTCATGTACGAAATCTTCTCCTTTTTCTTTATCGTGTTTCAACTTACTCGTGAAGTAATATGCGAGCTTTGCAGCGTAACGTCCATATATTTCATCAAAAGCACGCTGATCTCCTTTGGCAACCATTCTCATGAGCTGCTCATCATCCTGCTTTTGATAATTTACTTTGAACAATCGCATTACTTCAATAGCGCGTTTATTTGTGAAGAACGACCTAGCTTCTCTCCAATTAGTCGCAAATACTTCTCTACCTCTACTCTTTTTTCAATCTTATTCTTATCGATATAGTCATTGCGAACATCAAATAGTATCGGTAAGCTATTCGCCATCAGATCTCTTTGATTAGCATTGATCATTTTTATCAGTCTAAATTTCAATTGAGATTCGTAGAATTTCGTGTTATTCTCATTCAGCGACGTACTATATCCAAATCCAACTATGTTGAGATCACCTTTCAATGCAGTCAAATATGGTTTAGGTATTGAATTAGCACATACTATTTTCTTGTTACTATTCGCTGATACAAACATGGATAAGAAACGAGTATCGACTATTTCACGATCTGGCATTTTATATCCTTTATTTTTTAGCTTATTTCTATACACCTCACTTAAAAGATGATCCAAACTGATAATTTCCACATCTGTTCGTGTATTTTTTATGTATTGCTGGATTAATAATGGATAAGTATCATCATTTCCATGAGTGATCAAAACAGCTCCTTTCGGCAAAGACTCTAACGTTAGCGCAGCATATAGATCAAGCTCAGTTCTAAAATATTTACCTTGATTCAGTTTGGATAAATATTGTTTTAATGCTGCTTCATCATTCTGAATGTGATAATACGCGGCAAACAATCGAAGCACAGTAAAATCATAAGCATTCATCGATTCAGCCTTCTTTAATGAAGAGATATTATCGAAATCATAAGGAGTTTTCAGGTAGTCATAGAGATGAAATTCAAAACTATGTTTGTCGATAGCTTTTAGTTCAGCTACTTTATTCTGGATCGTCTGTTTCTGTTGATCTGTGAATGAACGTTGTGTTTGCATTCTAGAAGCTTGACTAAGCGTTGCAGAAATAGTTGCACTGATCGTTTGAATTTGTAATTGTTTCTTAGAATTTGACTTCTTGGATTTACTAACCGTTTCCACTTCATCGATCGTCACCTCTTCCCTCAACACATTATTCATTGCAGGAGCTACTCTTCTCTCTTTTTCCTTCTTTTGCTCAACTTGCGCAAAAGACAGAAACGCAGAAAACAAGAATAATGTTATTAATAAATGCCTCATCATTGTTATTTTTACTCTTGTACAGTCGATCTTAAAATCGGTTCAACACAGATGCATAAACTTACAAAAAAAGAATTTAGAAAATGCTCACTTTCTCAGCGCTACAAGCTATTAAAAAAAGATGGTGAACATATTGCTGCTCGCCAAACTGGGGTTCACAGAGTACATCTATTTTCCATTTATGGTTTTTATGTAGAAATGTGGATCGTGATCAGCCTTGATCAAATTCAGTGGATAGAAGTACAGGACAACCAATCTATAATCAATAGCTACTCGGACCAGGTTGATGTAATGAAATTGTTCAACTAAGTTCGTTAAAAAGTATTTGTGTTTCGTTCATAACTCTATTTGGAATATAGTCAGTTTCAGAAATTCAATTTCTTATTTTCGTAAAAAAATCAAATATGAGATTCTTTATAGATACAGCAAACAAAGATGAGATCAAAGAAGCTAATGATCTGGGTATTCTGGATGGTGTTACCACTAACCCATCGCTTATGGCCAAAGAAAACATTACAGGTGCGGAAAACATCAAGAAACATTACCGTGACATCTGTAATATCGTGAATGGTCCTGTAAGTGCTGAAGTAATATCAACACATTACAACGGAATGATCAAGGAAGGTGAAAAGCTAGTTGATCTGCACGATAATATTGTTGTAAAGGTGCCAATGACTCCAGAAGGAATCAAAGCTATACGTTATTTCTCAGACAATGGGATTCGAACAAACTGTACGTTGATCTTTTCAGCTGGTCAGGCTTTACTTGCAGCTAAGGCAGGAGCTACTTATGTTTCTCCTTTCATTGGACGATTAGACGATATCTCAGCTGATGGTGTTGGATTGATCGCTCAGATCCGCAGAATTTTTGATAATTATGGATTTGAAACTCAGATCTTAGCGGCATCCGTTAGACATCCTATGCATATTATTGAATGTGCAGAGATCGGCGCAGATGTTATGACAGGACCATTAAAAGCAATAATGCAATTGACACAGCATCCATTAACAGATAAAGGATTAGCACAGTTCCTTGCTGATTATGAAAAAGGAAACAAATAAGGAGATATTATTAGCGGATTTTTCGAAGGATTACAATGCTTTCAGAAATGTCTATAGCATTCTATTTCCACTGTTTGGGCTTTTTACGTTAAGTGTTTTTACCATCTATTTTGGGAAATTCCTTGGATATTCTAGCGAAGATCTTTCCTGGATATTTTTGATCAGTTCAGACAAAGTTCCTTTTGATGATTCTGTTATAGGAATTATCGGTGCGACGATGACATTTTTGATGTCAGTGCTATTTATCACCATGGGTATGATATACCTATTCAGAGGTAAAATTAGTTGGGTAGTCTACGATCCCGTCAACAGGGAGCTTGTTTCCAGATGGAATGGTATATTGAAAAAAGAAAGGCGAATACCTATTGATGAAATAAAATATTTGAGAAAAAAAATAGGAAAAAAATCGCCAGGCTATATTTCAACAGGACAGCATCATGTAACAACATTTAGCTTTAGTCTGAGATCTGGATATGCTGTAATGAGAGACACAAACCAGTACATTAAGTTCTTCGAATATTACGTAAAAAAAGAATTTGATCAAACATTCAGAGACATCAACAAATTCATAAAAGAAAAAAAGGCTGGATAATCTCCAGCCTTTTCATCTCTACGGTTTATGAATTACTTTAGAGATATTTTCTTAACAACCTTCTTTTTGCTTTCAGGTTTCGGAATAGATAGATTTAAAACACCATCTCTGTAATCCGCTTCGATCTTATCAACATCTACTTCTTTTGGAAGAGTAAATGACCTTGTGAATGAGCCATAAGAGAACTCTCTTCTTGTATACTTCTCAGAGCTATCCTCAATTTCGTTTGAAACCTCTCCTTTTACAATCATCTTGTTGCCTTCGATCTCAATATGAATATCTTTTTTGTCGATTCCTGGAACAGCCATTTCGATTACAAAATCGTCTTCGCGTTCCTTGATATTTACTGCTACTTTTGAGAACTGTTCAACATCGTGTCCAAAAAAGTCATTTTCTATATTCCCAAAAAATGAAGGGAACAAACCGTTGTTTCTTCTAATTATTTCCATGATTTAATTTTTTTTCAGTTTATAAGCTCTAAATCAAATGAAATACCATTTGTAGAAAGTGTAAGATTTGTCAGGAAAAGAATAGAAATATCTATTACAAAGTGTCATATTGGCATGTTGAGCGTATATAGAATGCCATATTGACATTTAAGTGACTCAGAAAAGCTTTTTTAATTCGTATTGATTGATCTTCTACCAAAGAAAGATGCGATTAACATGAGAACAAAAGTTAAAGATGAGTTCAAAATAATCAACTCAAATCCAAATCTATAACCACCAAATAGGCCTGAATCATTTGTTCCTCCAGGAGCTCCGGCAGAAAAATACCAAAGTAAAAAGGAAACTAATATTGCTATTAGGCTAATAACAGGAATTAAACGATCATTAACCTTACGTTTTGAAATGATCCCGAAGAAAAATACACCAATCAAAGGACCGTATGTAAATCCAGCAAATTTCATTAGCAGAGCTATAGCACTTTCATCTGTTGTTCGCTTTAATAAAAGCACGACCAGTATTAATACAGCCGACATAACGATATGAACAATCTTCCTAGTTCTCTCATTTTGCTCACCCTTATTCTTGACATTCATAAAATCAACAGAAAAAGAAGTTGTAAGCGAAGTCAAGGCAGAGTCGGCACTTGAATATGCAGCAGCGATCAATCCAAGTAGGAAAAAGATTCCGACAGCTGGTCCAGCAAATTCACTTAAAGCAACAGAAGAGAAAAGCAGGTCTGATTTAGCAAAATCGATCCCTTGCTGCTGAGCATACATGTACAATAAAGCGCCAAGCCCTAGGAATAACAAGTTCACAAAGATCAAGATCACACCAAGAGAAACCATATTTTTCTGAGCATCCCCTACACTTCTACATGTTAAGTTTTTCTGCATCATATCCTGATCCAACCCAGTCATTCCAACAGTAATAAAAATACCACCGAGAAAATGCTTCAGAAAATGATTTGAACTATTGAAATCTTCAAAAAAGAAAATTTTAGAATAACCACTGGTACTTACCGTTTCAACAACTCCTTGACTTGAGGATATATCAAGTCCCTGATAAACAAACCAAACAGTTAGACAAACAGCGATTAGCATGAAAGCCGTTTGAAGTGTGTCCGTCCAAACGATGGTTTTAATTCCACCTCTGTTTGTGTAGATCCAGATCAGCAATACAGAAATGACGACTGTATATTCAAAGCGAATACCCAAATCCTCAAAAAGTATAGCTTGCAGAACATTAGCAACTAGCAGCAGTCTAACCGAAGCACCGATCACTCGTGAAATCAGAAAAAAGGAAGCTCCTGTTTTATAACTCCAGAACCCAAAACGATCTTTTAGATATTCATAGATCGAAATCAAGTTCATTCGATAATAAATAGGAAGTAGTACATAGGCAACAATGAGATAGCCGATCATATATCCCAGAACGGCCTGCATGTAACTGAATTGATTTGCTTCATTCCCCACCCATCCAGGCACAGAGATAAATGTAACCCCAGATAGCGATGCTCCGATCATTCCAAAACTTACTACATACCATTTTGATGATCGATCACCCGTAAAAAAGGTCTCATTCTTAGCTCCTCGCGATGTCCATCTGGCAATTCCAAAAAGAACAAGGAAATAAGCTAGAATTACGGACAATATTAGTGCACCACTCATTTTAAGGATATTTACATCAAAAATAGATAATACATTCCCTGTAAATGCAGAGCAACTAATAAAACATTAAAACATGATTGTTTATAAGGGTATTAAGCGCCGATCACTCGCTTTAGGTCACCAATCGTATTTTCCCAGTATAATTGGGACTCTTCCAACTCATCCTCTTCTGCAAAAGAAGTTATATTCACCACAACAGCTTTTGTCATCGGATCAACTTTAAACCTGATCTCAAGATACGTATCAAGTCCATCTTCCTCATCTTCTAACCAGCGAAGCTTGATATATTCATTCGCTTTCTTACCTAAAAGACGAGCTTTCTCCTCACTTCCATCCCAATAGAAAGTATATATATCATCTTTAATATTGACATCATCTGAAAACCACTCGCTGAGACCACTCGGAGTCATCATCATTGAGTTTAACACTTTCGGTGAAGTTTTCAATAAGTACTCTTGTTCAAACTTAATTTTTTCAGACATGCCGTATAATTAATTATTTCTATCTTCGCGGAGATTTAAGAATTGCAATATACTAAAAACTTTTCGATGGCGCTCATTCATTCCTTTGAAAATTCGGGTAACATTTTATTTAAATACAGGGGGCAAATACCTGTTATATTGTTTGTTGCAGCTGTTCCTGTCGTTTACTTTACAGATTTCAGTTGTTTCCGAGACAATTCAATTTACTATTGGATCTTGCTAGGATTTTCAGCAGCACTTTCATTGTTAGGACAGATCATTCGTGCTATTGCAATTGGGACTTCTAATAAGAACACATCAGGTAGAAATACAAAAGAGCAAGTTGCTGAAGCCCTAAATACTAAAGGAATTTATTCAACGATGCGACATCCGTTATATGTTGGTAACTATTTCATGTGGATTGGAATTGTAGTTTTCACTGGTAACATCTGGTTTATCTTACTAGTTTCTCTTGCTTTCTGGCTTTATTATGAACGGATCATGTTTGCTGAAGAGCGTTTTCTTGAACGTAAGTTCGGTGAAGATTATTTAGAATGGAGTAAGCAGGTACCTGCATTTTGGCCTTCATTCAAAAATTACGAGGCTACTCCTATTCCATTCTCAATGAAAACTATTTTAAGAAGAGAGTACTCGGGTGTTACAGCGACAATTATAGGTTTTTTGTTTGTAATGGTGCTAAGAGATACTTTCGAGAATATGACATTTATTTTTAAATGGGATTATGTAATTATTTTAGGTATTGCCTTATTTATTTCTCTATTCTTGAGAACGTTGAAGCATCACACAAAAATTTTATACGAGGAAGATCGTTCATAGCGTTTGAGATTTAAAAAAAGCTATTATATTTGCACCCGCGAAAGCCAACAAACTTAGGTTAGATAAAATTAAAAGGCGTGGTAGCTCAGTTGGTTAGAGCGCAGGATTCATAACCCTGAGGTCGGGAGTTCAAATCTCCCTCACGCCACAAA
>DCYS01000003.1:0-190 GCA_002331485.1 Flavobacteriales bacterium UBA2104 | reverse complement strand
CCCTCACGCCACAAAAGCTCCTCACGAAGGGGCTTTTTTTAGTACTTAACCGAACACCTATGAAATACTTCACTTACATTCTTAAATCTGTCAATCACGACCAATATTATGTTGGACAGACAAACAATATGGAAAACCGTATCCATAGGCATAATAATGGTTATGAAAAGTATACAGCTAAATATAAACC
>DCYS01000007.1:258646-262082 GCA_002331485.1 Flavobacteriales bacterium UBA2104 | reverse complement strand
CTTCATAATTAAATACGTGCGTTCCTTTAGGCATCCAGTCAATAAAATAATTCATGGAAACATCTCTTGGAGATTGATAGTACCACAATCTATTTTCCGAGTGATGCATACTCTTTGCCATGAGTGGTTCAAACCCTGCAGGACGAAGATCCTTTAAATGAACATATTCCAGATCATTTTCAACCGTTACGACCAATTTGATATTCACGCGATCTCCCACGTTGAATTCATTACTTTCAATGTATTCATCTCCTTTAGAACCAGGCACTACTTTTCTGTACGTACGTTCAACCTGGATCTCTTGATTTCCTGAAGCTTTGATCTTATTCATATCTTCAAAATATTGCCAATAAACTGCACCATAAGAAGGAGTACTGGTAGACTTACTTATAGAGATCTTAGAAAGGTCCTTGTTGATCTCACCTCCTGACCAAGTTGTTTTCAAATATCCCAATCCAGGAGTCAGTTTAACACTTCTCTGACCTTTTTCCGCCTTTTTATTGAAAACAAGTTCAGTTTCTCCAACTTTTATCGATGGTTGACTTTCATCTCCTATATAGTCCGTTCCGTTCATTAATAAAGCATAAGTTGCCAGAGCAGTAGCTTTCGTGTTTTCCCATGAGTTACTTCTCTTTTGAAGTATAAGCCATAGTCTCAATGCATCAACTTCTTCTTTTGAATCACTCACTTCGGCAAAAAACTCAGTAATGATCGCATGAGTTTCGATCTTTGAGTCACTCCAGTAAAAACCTCCGTTATTCTCTGGGAAATACATTCCTTCATCGTCAACCTTTTTTGCTCTATCCCTCAATGATGCTAATACTTCCTTACTGTGTTTCTGATCATTGATCTTATGAAAGTAAATACCCGCAAGAGCTTGATGTTGCAGTCCCAGATTTGACCAGTGTTCTCTTAACTTGACTAAATAGAAAGCTAATACTTCGTCGATCTTTCTAGAATGAGCATGATCGAAATATGAAGAGGCGTACATCCAATGTAAAGTTGTACTACTGATACCGGCATTCTTACGCTGTTTCTCCGTCATTCTCTTGTATGACCAATAGTAGTGATCATCAAGGAATGAAAGAGCATCTTTGATCATTCGCTCCGCTTTATCCGGCAATTCAATATTCATTCTCTTTAAATGACCAAAACCAGCTACAATATGTTGTGTTATATAGACATTAGAACGATTTCCACCGAACCATCCGAAACCACCATCACTATTCTGTTTTTTACTCAATAAATGAAGTGCTTTCTCTTGATTTCTCGCTAATTGATTGATCTCAAAAAGCTCCGCTATTCTTCTTTTTCGTTCCGCTTCATCTTTTGCATCCAGAATCCATGGAGTCTCTTCTAATAATATAGTTTTTAATTCTTCATTCTTTTGTAATTGACTCATGAATACCTCAGGTGATGTCTTTCTCCATTCATCAAACATTGCTTTGATCTTAGGCTTTCGCTCAACAACCGTGGCAGCAATACTATTTGCATAATATCTTGAAAAAACTTGCTCCGCACACTCGTAAGGATACTCAGCAAGGTATGGAAGAGCCAATACTGCATTCCAAGATGGATTTGAGGTGTATTCCAAAACATATCGTTCATTTACTAATGATGTTGAATTATTATTCAATAACGCAGCAAAAGTTAGGTCAGTCGTCCCTCCTTTTGGTAACACGAAAGGCATTGATTCCATTACCAACTTTCTATTTGTTAGAACAGGAAGAGCTTTCTGCTCACCGTCACTGAATTCTTCATTTGCCGCAGTAACTTTGTAAGCGATCAGTCCTTCAACTTCGTTTAGGTTCAAGTTCCAGACTACCTCTTTAGATTTACCAGCTGGGATCTTAACCGTTTTTGTACGAGGTTGACGTCCAATAAGGTTTATAGCCTTGTCATTCGTTGGGTCAAAAAAGTTTAACTCAACTTCTACCTTCTGATCTTCTTCAGTTAAATTGATAATTTTTGATGCAAAATCAAAGTGGTCTCCATTTCTCAAAAAACGTGGAGCATTTGAAGTGACCATTAATGGCTTTTGAGCAACCGTACTCAAATTCAACTGACCGACCTTCATATTATTCGTATGTGCCAGAGCCATAAACTTCCATTCAGTTAGTGACTCAGGAAGCGTAAAGCTGACAACAAACTCCCCTTTCTCATTAGTTTGAAGATCTGGATAAAAGAAGGCCGTTTCATTAAAGTTCTCACGAACCTGAACCTCCTTGGTAGGTCGTGATTTTTCACTTTCTTGGTTTCCTGCAACACTTGAATCTGATCGATAGTCTTTTAACCCTCCTACTTTATCTTCATCATTGGCTTCTTCAGTTACCATCATATCCATTTCCATTGCTGGTTCTGCTTCTTCCATATCAGCGGATGCAACGACACCAGCTGATCTTTTCATCATCACCTGAGCATTTCCTCCTCGAGTACTGCCTGAAACCGTTGAACTGAAATAAACTTGGTTATGCATGCGGTAACCAGATATATTAAGTGGTGAGTCAAAATAGTTTCGCAAATAATAGCTTCGATCTGCCCATCCAGCATTACCTTTATTTATTCTACTTGAACGTGAAATCGCTGAACGCATCGAATTGTAATAGTAATTTCCTCTATAAGGCCATAAACTCCAATAGTTCGCTGCGAATTTGTCCAAAGAGGCATCGTACATCCCTGCGCATACTTCAGCAGCCAGTTTATCTGCTCCTTCGCCAGAAATAGTGAATTTCCATTTCTCTTTTTGACCAGGTAATAATTTATCTCGGAAGGTTTCGGCCTTGATCGTGAGTTGCTTATTAGAAAACGGTACATCAACATGTTTTACTCGTGAATATCTTTTACCATCATAGATCATTGTTGCAGATAGTGATATTCCTCCCCTATCTACTTCTTTAACAACATGATCGATGGTAACTCTCTTTGCTGCTTTGATCCATTTTTCCTGAATAATATCCTGACCTCTTCTTATCTGATAAAGTACTTTAGCTTCCTCTACAGAAGAACCGATCTGAAACTGGATCTTTTCTCCCACTTCTGCTCTGTTTTGTGACTGATACAACCACATCATTTCTTTTGTAGGTATTTCTTTGGCATCAACTACGATATTAGATAAGGTCTGAAAGTTCCTTATTGTATCCCCTTTTTCTGATACCACATAAGAACGCAACTTGAATTCACCCTGGTTACTTCCTATTAGATCGTTTAATGTGAGAGAGTCTCCTGTTTCGAATTTCAGGTCACCAATTTTTTCCTCTTTTTGTTCGACGTTATCGTACGAACTAACGTCTGAATAAGGAAACAGATTAATCCAATCATCACTTTCAAACTTCTTAAACTCAGCATCAGTCCAGATCCTATTCAAAAAACGTTCTTCGGGAATCACTTTATAGATCTCTAAATATGCGTCATATCCTTCCTGAACTTTGCCTGCCAT
>DCYS01000007.1:214734-258338 GCA_002331485.1 Flavobacteriales bacterium UBA2104 | reverse complement strand
CTGAACTTTGCCTGCCATATTCTGAACTGTATACACTCCGAATGCTTCCTTATCTGAGGTAAGATCCTTTTTACCGCTGTACGTTAGTCTTAAGCCTGTTTTACTTAATGAAAGATTTGTTCTTGCCTCGTGAGTTTCTCCTGAAACATCAATAACATCAGCGATGATCTCAAAATTATAATAGGCCTGATCAGGCGCATTAGGATCGGTCTTCGCAAAGAAATCAATGTCAAATTCACCATCTTCGTTCGTCTTTATTGTTGTATCGGCAATAAGATCTCTTCCTTGTGATCCATTCCCCCAGTAGCGCCAATAGACATTCCAGTTTCGATAAATCTTGTAGTTCACTTTTGCGCCTGTGATGGGATAACCTGCAAATGCTTTAGCAACTCCAACTACATTAACGCTATCATTTAATTTCGCTTCTTTTTCCGGTAAATTGATCTCCGTTTCAAAAGTTGGTCTTTTGTACTCTTCCACTCTAAAACTGTGATAGCTATAGTTTGTTTCTTCACCTCGAACTCGAGCGTTAGCAGAAAAGCTTCCAAAGGGTCCTCCGAACGGGAGCGTAAAAGAACCGCTAGCAGAACCATATTCATTCGTCGTTAGGTCCTTTGACAAAACATTAACACTAGAACTGTTGCGAATTTCAAAGTGTATTTGCTTTCCTTTTGCAACTTCAAATTCGTTTTCTTCTCCTTTGTAAGCAATGATTTTATAGTGAACAGTTTGGCCTGGTCGATAAATAGCTCGATCAGTGAGTATTTTCACGTTGTACTCAGAAGGGTCTTGATCATAGTAATAAATGTATTCGCTTGAACTGATCTCAGAATTGTTGTAAGACACCTCATAAACAATGCTTCGCTCAGAAACTTGAGCAAAATACTTACCCTTTTCATCCGTCATACCAGACTTACTTGGGAACCCTAGATCAATTCGTCTATTGTAGTATATTTTTACTCCAGCCCCTTCAATTGGCTCTCCAGACTTATAGTCGGTGATCAAAAAGGTAAGTCCATCATTTACTCTCTCTGTATTTACCATGATTTGAGAAACTGTCAACGAATGAGTCGCTTTCGGAAGTTCTCTCCAATTAGAATCGACTTTCAATCCTTTTTGATAAGCTTTATAAGATGGTGCCATTACCATGTAGTATCGGCCAGGTGTATCTATTCCATCCAATAAGTATTCAGAGGATCGTTCCTGAAAATCATGACGATCGACCAAAGAAAAAGTTCTCGTCCTAACTTGTTCATAATCTCCATCTTTCAATAACTGTCTTACACTTTTATTTTTTGGAATATTATCTGGGATCTCACAAATAATGAGTGCAGCACTATCGATATTCTGATGATTGATCTTTAGAGGTAGTTTATCACCAGGATAAGCTGTGTTCTGCATTTGAAAACTTACCTGTGGCTGTTCGATAATATCAATTAATCTATTGATCTGCTCGACAAAATCATTTTCAGGATATTTTTCAAGTTCATCATTGAGAACTCGGTAGGCTTCCTTGATCTTATCTTTTGGTTCTTTATTAGTCTCGAAATGATAGGTTTGTCCTTTATCATAGATCAAACGCGCTTTTTCAAACAAGAATTTGGAACGAGCTAAACTGTTTTTATAAAAATCAAAAGCTGACTGCCATTTAGCCATTGGATTTTCGACCGTTTCACTCTCGAAGATATATTTCAATCTATCGTAATGGATCGTACTTAGGATCTCTTTGTCATCAAAATGATGAGACTCCCATCGCTGATATAGTGAAAGGATCTTGTGATGTAAAGAATGATCATTAAAGTTTACGGAAATGAAATCATTTGGATTAAAGAACCATTTCACTGTTGGTTTCCCGGAGGTCTTCCAATCGTGATAACGTCTAATATTGTAGTCTCTGTAATATCCAATAAGCTTAGCAGTGGTAAAATCATAGACTGTCGTAAAGTACTTATTGGCAAATATTTCATTGGGCATCAATTCTGTAAAAGATTCAAAACTTATATCTTTTAACTCTTCTCTTTTCTCTAAACTTTCGATTATGCTTAGTGCAAAGTCAACTCGATCTGAAGAAGATGTAAATTCTATAGTATCATTTTCAATATAAACAGGATCAACATTTACACCGTAAGGAAACCATTGACGATGTCCATGTATAGTTTGATCAACTAGAACGATTTGCGCCAGGCTTTTGGATGGCTCCGGTAAATTTCTGGCACTACTGTCCAATCGAACAAAAAGTGATTTACGGTCATTTGGCTCAAGTGGGTAAAGCGTTCGGGCATAATTCAAATACGATCTATAAATGTCGAAGTGCTCCTCTTTTTCTATACTTAATTTAAGTATCGCATCTAACTGCTTTCTTGCAGCATTCGGTTGATTAATTCGCATTAAAGAATCGAAAACTTCCCACTTCTCGTTAGGCTCTCCATCTAAATCAGGTGTGAATTCAGAAACGGTGTGATTATTAATAACTGTTGCACCCAGAACGACACAACTTGACAATAAGATTATACCTAAGATCCTATACCACATATGCATTTTGTTTTTAAACAAGTACTTAACTAAAGTAACTAATATAGCTGTACAACTATGCACGAAATGGGTTCAAATTGAATATAAACGAACCGTACTTGGCTGAATATCAACCGGCTTTTGAGATGATTTTTATATTGAAGTCTATGTTTTGTCCAAGACATTTTTTGGTTTAATTCGTCATTTGTTTTACATTTGAAGTGCTATAAGTTATCCAAACTATGAAAACTACTACTAAGCCTAGGCTAAGACTTGTTAATCTATTCGCTATACTGACTTTTTGTATTTTATGCTTTTCTTCGAAAGCTCAATATTCTTATGAACTTCGGGTTCAACCGAATTTTGATCTGAAAGGCAACTTAAAACTTATTTCAGAAGAAATAGATTTCACTGCTCGACACTTAACGGATTCGACATACAAGATCATGTCGAATATCAATTATACTAGAGAGGAGTTCGAATCGATCATATCTCAACATGGATTTGAGATGGTAACGTTCATAAAATCAAGCAGACAATCTGACAACACGAATGCATCGAATCAAGAAAAGGCATGTTGTACAATAACCATAGATATGTTTGATAGTTTCGGTGATGGATGGGATGGAGGAGAATTAGAAATAACAATCAATGGCACAACAACATTCCACTCTGTTAGTGCAGGTTTGGGCTCAGAAACAAATACTCTTGCCTACTGTGATGGTGATGTTCTTGAGATTGCTTATTCTAGTGGCTCTTGGGAAGGAGAAAACACGTACACTATTTCTACACCAGCGGGAACATTGATATCTGACGGCCCTTCGCCTACAACTGGTAACGTATTTTATTCAACTAATGCATGTAGTTCTACTTCACAATCTCCAACTTCAGAAGATTGCGAAGGCTCAACCCTGGTATGCAGTAACTCTTCTTTTTCCGGTAATTCGAATGGTTCAGGTACTTTCGATGAATTGAATGCTACTAATGATGGCTGCTTAAATGGTGAAAATCAAACTTCTTGGTACTACGTTAATGTGGGCAGCTCGGGAACCCTAGCTATGGATATTATTCCTTCTAACGGAACCGATGACTATGATTTTGCTATATGGGGGCCATTTGATGAAAATACTGCCAACGCAAACTGTTCTCCAACAGGACCACCAATTAGATGTAGTTACACGCAATATCCGAGATCTGGAGGTTGGTCTCCTTGTGGAACTAATACAAACCCAACAGGTTTAGCTATTAATGCTGGGTATCCTACAACAACAGGAGCCTGTCCAGATCAACCTTATATCAGACATTTAGATGCATTAGCTGGAGAGGTTTATATTTTAGTTATTGATAACTTTTCAGGAAGTTCTCAACCTTTCGATCTGAACTGGTCGGGGTCAGCTGTTTTAGATTGTACTCCAATCGTATTGCCAGTTGAGTTGGTTGACTTCAGCGGAAAAAATATTGTAAACGAAAATATTTTGACTTGGGAGACGCAGTCTGAACTTAATAATAGCCATTTCGTATTACAGCATTCAACTGACGGTAAAAACTGGAAAAATATCGATCAAATAACGGGTGCAGGGACTACAACAGTTCCCAAAGAATATCAATCGATCCATAGGGATTTCATAGATGATATAAACTACTACAGACTGAAGCAAGTGGATTATAATGGAGATGTTGAAATATTAAATGTAGTTAGTATTGAAAATTCTAGTAGAAACTCTCTGATCAAACGTGTGAACACATTAGGTCAGGAAGTAGATGAACAATATGAAGGAATAATCATAGAATATTACGAAGACGGAACAATCCGTAAATATTTTAACAGATAGGTACTTATCAATATGTCTTCTGCGTGACATTGATATCTTTGTGATAATTTTACCGTTGATTAACAACATGTTACGTTATAAAACTGCTATTAACTGCATTAATTATAGGACTACTCCAACATTTTTGTTTGAGTCAGTACCAATATCGTTTAAAAACCAACAGCTTAGATCAACCAAAGATCGAATTAGAAAGAGTTTCAAAATTAATTGATTTTTACAAAAGATCACTTGATACGAACTACTTTGTAATTTCATCGAGATCTCATTATTCTGAAGAGTTCTTTCATCAGCTGTTTGACAGTTTAAATCTTGACATGGTCGATTATGAAGTTGATACGAGAAATGTAGAAGTTGACAATTCTCTTGTTAATCAAAAAGCCTGCTGCGACATTACTTTAGATATGGACGATTCTTTTGGAGATGGATGGAATGGTGGATATCTTACAGTTAGCATTGACGGCACCTCTAATAATTATAATGCAAGTGGCTTTGGATCTATTGTGACGATTCCATATTGTGATGGTGAGATAGTTAGTATCAATTACACTTCAGGTAGTTGGGAAAGTGAAAATTCATTTACTATAACTTCTCCTGCGGGGACATTAGTATCAGAAGGGTCTAATCCCTCAACTGGTAATCTTTTTTACTCTGATAATGCATGCTCTTCGACCAATGAATCTCCCAAACCCCAGGACTGTGAAGGAGCTCATTTGGTTTGTAGCAATAATACATTTAATGGCGATGCTGTAGACTTTGGAGACAACTATGAAATAGATTATCCCAATAACACTGAATGTGATATGAATTCTGAAAATCAATCCACTTGGTTTTATGTAAATATTGGTTCTTCAGGAACGTTGGAAATGACAATTGACCCAACAAATGGCACAGATGATTACGATTGGGCTATATGGGGACCTTATACCTCCACTACTGCCGCAGCGAATTGTTCCCCTATTGAACCTCCTTTAAGATGTAATACCTCAGCAAACATTCCTCAAACAGGAATGAATACATCGGCAACGAACAACTATGAATATCCAGGAACATCAACATTCGAATGGTCAAATCCTATAAATGCAAATGCAGGAGATATTTACATTATGATGATCGATAACTGGTCAGCAAGTGGAAGTCCATTTACTCTGGATTGGGGTGGAACAGCAGGTTTAAGCTGTACATCAGTAGTTTTACCCATAACATTGATGGACTTTAATGGTGTAAACATGAATGAAAGAAACAAGCTATATTGGTCTACTGGTTCAGAAAAGAACAACAGTCATTTTATCGTTGAGTATTCACCAGATGGAAATAATTGGGAATTTGTAGATATGATAAGTGGAGCTGGAACATCTACTACAGAGCAACATTACTCCACTGATCACAGGGACTTCGAAAATGGAATCAATTACTATCGATTACTTCAATTTGATTTCGATGGCGAAACAACCAAGCACAAAGTAATTTCTATCGATAATGGAAGAAGTAAACAGCTTCTCAAGAGAGTGAACTTGTTAGGGCAAGAAGTTAACGATTCGTACAGAGGAATAGTCCTACTCTATTATTCTGATGGTACCACCAGAAAAGTATTACAATAGATAAATTTCAACTTTTTTAAATATCTATACAATTCATTTTCTGACATTTAAACTTGTTCCCGAAAGTTTTTTTATTTTTTTTAAGTAGTTGGGCAACCAAAACCTGATCTGTATACGTTGATAATTTTGGATAGCTAAAACTACTTATTGGAGCTCTTTTCTTACCTAGGGATAAAGAGCTCCGGTAAGTATCTTAAACACCCCCTGATCATTCCCTTATTTTAATTTATTGTTACAATTGTGTAGGTTCAATATTTTGAGCTGTTCAGTATTATTTCTTTTTTTACGTGAATTAACTCTTATTGAAATAAGTAAATGTACTTAGTCCTTTGGTTCAAGGCGAATCCCCTTTTCTATTTCACAAGTCAAGCAATTAAATTGTAGTTCAAATGCTAGAGCTATGAAAAATTTAATACTAATAACTTTGTTTACAACAAGTCTTGTTTGTTTAAGTCAAGAGGATAATAATTTCAAAAACAACTATGCGTTTCTAACAGAAGCAGACTTGTCCAAGGATCATGTTGAAGATTTGGTCAGAGACTTCCGTCAACATATTTTCACGGAAGTTAATAATAAATTTGACTTAAAGTTTCAGTATAGTAAAGATGGAAAACTTGAACTCCATTCTAACATTTCAATTAGACAAGAAGTATTTGATGAGTTTTTCGACTCGCACGAATATGAAATTTCGTTATTTGATCCACAACAAACAGCAACACTAACAGAAAGAAGTAGTTTCTAAAATCTAAGGTGTCGAGGTACTAACCTGCAAGATCTTACCATTAAAATACTGAGATCCAGTCATGGCAAAATCAGCTATGTAATTTGCCATTTCCTTCGCTGTAGTTGGAGCCTGATATCCTGGGAAGGCTTCTTCCAGCATTTCTGTTTGCACCGCGCCTAAACACAAGCAGTTCATCCTTATCTTGGTGTCTTTATACTCTTCTGCAAAAAGCTCCGTAAAGCTTACAACCCCGGCTTTTGAAGTTGAATATGCTGATAATCCAGGGAATTTGACACTACCCTGAAAAGCTCCAACTGTTGAAATGTTCAGAATATGACCCCCAGCATTTTTCATCTTCGGGACAAAATATTGCGTTGCATACATTACACCTACGGCATTCGTTTGATAGCAACTATTAATATCTTCTCTGGAGAGTTCTTCAAAAGGTTTATTAACCAGTTTACCAGCATTATTGATGAGGACATCTATTTTATCTACTTCCCCTAATATAGCATTCAACTGATCATGAACATTATTACTTGAAAGATCGGCATAACCAAATGTAATATTCTTTTTATCACAAAATGCAGCCATTGCATCCGTGTTTCTAGACAAAGCAAAAACATGGTTATCCTTATCTTGAGATAACTGAATAACCAACTCCTTTCCTATTCCTCTACTCGCACCAAAAACAACAATATTCTTACTCATCGTAGGTGATTGTAAGTTCTTCACTATTCGGGTGTGACTGACAAGTCAAGATAAACCCTTCCTCGATCTCACTATCAGTCAATGTAAAGTTCTTGTCCATCGTAACAGCACCTTTTAAAACTTTGGCTTTGCACGTACAACAAACGCCTCCTCTACAAGAGAATGGTGCTTCAATACCGTAGCTTTCAGCTTCATCCAAAATTGTGGGTCCATCAGATTCAAGATCAAAATGCTCTTCTTCTTCATCCAGGATGACAGTCACTTTTGATACACCTTCAAAATCTGCAACAGTCTCTTTTTGTTTAGATTCTAATAAAGTCGGTGTGGTAAACAATTCGTAATGTATCTTATCCTCTGGTACACCAAACGTTTTCAAAACATCCGAAACATTCAGTATCATCTCCTCAGGGCCGCATAAATAAAAACCTTTCGACTTCAATATCTCGAGGTCTTTCTTGATCATATCACGAACCTTGTCGGCATTCAAACGACCATGCTCAAATCCTTCTTTTTCCTGACGCGAGAGTATATGTCTTACCTCTACATTTTCTAGGTCTTTCAATTCTTCTTCAAACATGATCGACTCGTCGTTTCTATTACCATAAAACAGTAACAGCTTCGAGTCTTGTGCTCTTGAAAAGAATTTTGCGATCGATAAAATTGGAGTTATTCCACTTCCAGCAGCAAATGCTACATAATCACCATCAGCTTTGGAAATGGTAAAATTACCTTGTGGAAAAGCTACAGTTAATTGATCTCCTTCTTTCGCTTGATCATTTAACCAGCTCGAAACCTTTCCATCCTCAACTTTCTTGACTCCGATAGACAATGGTTCTTTAATATCACTACATATAGAATAAGAGCGTCTTAATTTTTCCCCATCTAATTCTACTTCGAGATCCAAGTATTGACCAGGAATGAACGAAAAATTCAATTTTTCCTGATCAGGAACATCAAATGTCACTTTCACAGAGTCTTTCGTGAGCGACTTGATCTCTTTGATCGTTAATACAGCTTTTTTTGATTTCTTAGTTTCTTCCTTCTTACCGAATAACTTATTTAAGAATCCCATAGTTTATTTCTAGTCGTCAAATGATACAATTAGTTCGTCACTCGTTGGGTGTGCCTGACAAGTTAAGATGTATCCATCTTCTACTTCATCGTCCTCAAGAGCATAATTAACATCCATTTTTGCTGTCCCTTCTAGCACCTTGGCTTTACAAGTACAACACACTCCGCCTTTACATGAAAATGGAACATCAGCTCCAGCTTTCTGTGCCGCTTCGAGAATGCTATCTCCGTCAGAATCCAGATCCAGCAATGTTTCTTCGCCGTCTAGAATTACCTTAACGTTAGCATCAATGCGTGGTCCTTGATCTCTATGTTGAACTTTCGACTTGTTCGCATCTTTCTCACCCGGTGTAGTAAACAACTCAAAGTGAACCTTGTTCTTTTCGAACCCAAGTTTACCAAATGCATCTTTCACTGCATATATAATTGGCTCTGGACCACAGACAAATACCTCATCGATCTCTTGACCTTCTAATAATGCATGATAGATCTTTAAAATACGGTCCTCATCCAATCTCCCGTCCTGGAGAGAGTTTCCAATTTTCTCTCTACTGAAAACATGTAGAAGACTAAAGTTGTCCATGAATTCATTTTTCAAATTCTCCAACTCTTCTCTAAAGATCACACTCTCAATACCCTTATTACCGTAAATCAAAGTCACATCAGAATTAGGTGATGTATGTAATATTGATTTTATCAATGAGATAACTGGAGTAATTCCACTTCCCGCAGCAAAAAACACATAACTTTTACTCGTATTCTTATCGAATTCAGTTGTAAATCCACCGATAGGTGTCATCACCTTTAACTCGTCACCCTCCTTGAGTATTTCATTTGCATAGGTTGAGAATCTTCCATCTGTAACTTTCTTGATAGCAACTCTTAGTTCATTTTCATTTGCCCCAGAACAAATAGAATAAGAGCGTCTTACATCTTCTCCTTTTATCTCTTCTCGCAATGTCAGGTATTGACCTGGTTTGTATTGATATGCCTCTGCTAAATCTGCAGGTACCTCAAATGCAACCGAAACCGTATCCTCAGTTTCTCTTCTCACATCAGCAACTTTCAGTTCGTGAAATCTTGGGTTCATAACTTCATAAATTGGATTGTGACAAAATTAACAACTCTGACCATTTAATTTTGCTTTGACTTCAAAATAATCTATATTACTGATACTTATCAGAAAATGACATAAGTCATCCTAGATGACAAAACCTGAAAGAGAATAATTTGTTAATTTTGTAAATAGGCGTTTCGTAGAAGATGACATTGTCAAAACCTTCAAAAAACGCGGATTAACTAACTGTTATGAAAGAACAAAACATAGAAGAATTAGAACGTCAATTCCAGGAAAAGATTGACAACGAGATCAAGATCGAACCAAAAGATTGGATGCCTGACGCATATAGAGAGACATTAATTCGTCAAATCTCACAACATGCCCATTCCGAAATAGTTGGGCAGCTACCCGAAGGAAACTGGGTAACAAGAGCTCCAAACTTGAGAAGAAAGGCTGTTTTGTTAGCTAAAATACAAGACGAAGCTGGACATGGTCTGTATTTATATTCTGCTGTTGAAACTTTAGGAGCAGACCGAGAGGAGACTATTGATGATTTACACTCTGGTAAAGCAAAGTACTCGAGTATTTTCAATTACCCAAGTTTAACCTGGGCTGATATGGGAATGATCGGCTGGTTAGTTGATGGAGCTGCCATTATGAACCAGGTTCCATTGTGTAGATGTTCTTATGGACCTTATGCCCGAGCAATGGTCCGAGTGTGTAAAGAGGAATCATTTCACCAAAGACAAGGTTATGAGATCGTTGCAAAATTAGCAAATGGAACACCTGAGCAGAAAGAAATGGCTCAAGAGTCGTTAAATCGTTGGTGGTGGCCAGCATTAATGATGTTCGGACCTAGTGATGCTGATTCGAAGCATACGGAACAATCAATGAAATGGAAAATTAAACGACACACCAACGACGAATTACGTCAAATGTTTGTTGATGTTACTGTGCCTCAAGCCGAGCATATCGGTTTGAAAGTGCCAGATAATGACCTGAAATTCAATGAAGAAACTGGTCACTATGATTTCGGTGAAATCAATTGGGATGAATTCTGGCAGGTTGTTAAAGGATACGGGCCTTGTAACAAGGAACGTGTTGACGCTAGAAGAAAAGCAAAAGAAGAAGGTATGTGGATCAGAGAAGCAGCGAATGCTTATGCAGAGAAACGTGCTAAAAGAAATAAGAAAGCTTCATAATTTAAAGATATGAGTAAGAAAGAATGGCCTCTTTGGGAGGTTTTTATAAGGAGTAAACAAGGTCTCAGTCATAAACATGCTGGGAGTTTAAGAGCTGCTGATGCAGAAATGGCTATAAATAACGCCAGAGATGTTTACACAAGAAGAAGTGAAGGTGTTAGTATTTGGGTTGTTGAATCCGACAAGGTTACAGCATCTGATCCATCAGAGGCAGGGCCTTTATTTGAACCTTCAAATTCGAAAGCTTACAGACACCCAACTTTCTATGAAGTTCCAGAGGGTGTAAAACACATGTAAAGAAGTAAACATGACAGAAAAAGAAGCCTTATTTGAATATTTATTGCGCAGAGCGGATGACAGTTTAATCTTGGGTCATAGACTTTCTGAATGGTGCGGGCACGGTCCGATCCTTGAAGAGGATATTGCATTGACCAACTTGGCTCTTGATCTAATTGGTCAGGCTACTGAGTGGTATCAATATGCAGCTCAAGTTGAAGACAAAGGTCGTGATGAAGATGATCTTGCTTTCATGAGAATTGAAAGAGAATACAAAAACGTCTTGCTAGTTGAACAAACGAATGGTGACTTCGGAAAAACGATCGTTAGACAATTCTTATTTGATCATTTTCAGAATCTTTTGTTCGAGAGATTGATGGAAAGTAAAGATGAGCAAATAGCTGCGATCGCTGCCAAATCAATCAAAGAAGTTCGTTATCACCTTAAACATTCAAGTGAATGGGTTATCCGATTAGGTGATGGAACTGAAGAGTCACACAATCGTGTGCAGGAATCATTAACAGATCTATCTCGATTTATAGATGAATTATTCTATCAAGATGAAGTTGATGAACAGCTGATCAAAGCGGGAATAGCTTGTGATACATCTAGTTTTGAAAAAGAGTATAGAAACAATATTCAAGCTGTGATCGATGAAGCTACTTTAGCTTTACCCGAAAAACAGTGGCAATTGGACGGAGGTCGAAAAGGAGTTCATTCAGAACACCTTGGATATCTGCTTACGGAGTTACAATACATGCAACGTACTTATCCAGGAATGGAGTGGTAAATTGATTTTAGATATTAGAACTTTGAGATAATTCTAAATTAAATTTATGACAACAACGGCAACAGAAGAAGATATTTGGGAATTTCTTGAGGACGTTAAAGATCCTGAGGTGCCGGTATTGACTGTTGTAGATCTTGGAGTCGTTAGAGAAGTTAATCCAATTGAAGATGATCGTTGGCAGATCATAATTACACCAACTTATTCTGGTTGTCCTGCAATGCAAGTTATTGAGGAGGACATTATAAAACGTTTGAAAGAGGAAGACATTTCAGTTGATGTGAAGCTAGTTCTTTCCCCAGCCTGGACGACAGATTGGATCAGTGAAAACGGTAAGAAGAAACTTGAAGAGTACGGAATTGCTCCACCTCAGGATGAAGTGGATAAATCTGTATTATTTGGAGAGAAGACGGTAGTTCCTTGCCCAAAGTGCAAATCTAAGAATACTAAAATGGTATCTCAATTTGGATCTACCGCTTGCAAAGCACATTATCAATGTAATGATTGCATGGAACCATTTGACTATTTTAAATGTCTGAAATAGAAGAACGAACGAATAATAAAAGCCGCAACTAAAATCGTTGCGGCTTTTTTATGCACTTGATTTTTAAATTATCTCAAAACATTTACGTGACCTTTAAAATTTCGCGTTTCACCATACTTATCTTTCACTCGTATCTTCCAAAGGTAAGTTCCGTCTTTCACGATTCTACCTCCATAGGTTCCATCCCATCCCACTGTGGCGTCATGTGACTCGAACATGATCTCACCCCATCTATTAAAGATCAGCAGTTCGTAATTGTATGGGTCAAAACCTGGAGTCAAAACAGGATAAAAGATCTGATTGTAGTCATCGTTATCAGGCGTAAACGTATTGGGAACAAAGATCAATAACTCCTCTTTAATTACAACCAGTGATGTTACGGTATCCGTACAACCATATTGACTTATGGCAACTAACTGAACTTGGTATGTACCACTTGAATCAGTTGGGTACTCGTGATACGGGTTTTCAATTTGACTCGTGTTCCCATCTCCGAATGACCATTCAACACTTGTTTCTCCGTTTGATTGATTCCAAAACTGAACGATCGGTGAGAATGTTGTCAGATCAGTCTTTGACTGAGAGAAATCAGCATAAGGAATTGGATTAATACAGATCAGGTTTGCTAAACTCTCAGTTGTCGAACACCCATTCGCTGAAGTAGTTGTAACCTCAACATCAAAACATCCAATATCATTGAAATATGTGTTATTGTGAGTAAAACCATTGAACAAAGCTCCGTTCTCAAACTCCCAACTACAAGTCTCACCAATATCAGATGTTGCAGAAAAACTTACTGGTTCTCCCTCACATGCTTCATCAGGAAGAGAAGTAGATAAAGTTGGTAAAGGATGTGCGTCTAAAACGACAGTATCTTGTGTTTCACAACCATTAGCGTCTGTCAATGTTACAATGTATTCTCCTACACCAACGCCTGACAAATTACTAGTATTTGTTACAGGATTTGTATTCCAGGCGTATGTATAATTTGGTGTTCCACCGTTAGCAACAGAACTGATATTACCGTCAGTTTCTCCTTCACAGCTCACTCCCATACCATTATAATTTGTTAAAACATTTGCGTTGATTTCAACAGGGTCTGGCTGAGTAACATTAATAATTGCAGAATCTATACATCCATTTATATCTTCTACTAAGATCGTATAGATATCAGGATCTAAACCGTTCATGATAAGATTGTTGCCTAATCCACCATCGGAATCTGTCCACTCTACAGTATAATTAGGACTTCCGCCGTTAACTACACCAGTAATTTCAGCATCTGAAGCTTCATAACAACTGATATCTTCACCGTTATAATCAGATGTCACAGCAGCACTTACGGCTAACTCATCTGGTTCAGTTAAAGTAACGTCAGTTGAAACTTGGCAACCATTATCGTCAGTAATTGTAACCCAATAATTTCCAGCCGTTAGACCACCAATCGAGTCCTGAACCATTCCATTAGACCATTCAAAAGTATATGGTGCTGTACCACCTGACGCAGTTACAGTAATAAACCCATCAGCTTCTCCAAAACATGAAATATTATCACCCGATGGATAGTTCGATGTATTTGTAGCATCAATAACTAAGGGCGTTGGTTCAGATATTACAAAATCCAAATCAGAAGTACATCCATTTTCGTCAGTTACATCAACATTGTAATTTCCTGCTCCAAGACCTGAAATATCCTGTGTTTGTTCACCATTGGACCAATTAAATTGATCAATTGGAGTACCACTTAGTTCTGATAAGTCTATAGCTCCGTCGTTACCTCCTGCACAAGAAACATTCGAAATGATTGAATCAAATTCAGTATCAAAAGTTGGCAAGTTAATTCTCACTATATCCGTATCACCCGGACAATCAAATGTATTTGTCGAAACGAGTCTGAGGTCAACAAAACCATTATTTATCTCGTTTTGAGTTGGGGTGTACGACATTTCTAATGTTTGATTATCTGGAACATAAGTACCCTGACCATCTAACCATTCTCCTGAATTCGTTCCAGTTACCGTACCCACAAAATTAACTGTTGGAGTAGGTACACCACAAACTGTAACATCAGGCCCAGCGGTAGATACGATGTCTTGAGCCACCTCATTCACAACAACTGTGTCAGAGAGAAAATAACATCCATTTGCATCAGTTACATCTACGTAATATGTTCCGCCTGCCTGAACATTGATCACTTGAGTATTTTGACCTGTACTCCAGTTATAAGAAAGTGGAGGAACACCACCAGTGACATTTGCTGTCAGATCAACTCCATTATCGCCAAAACAAATTGTTGGATTGGGAGGTGTTATGTTAAGTGTAAGGTCGTTAAAGATCGTAACAACAACTGTATCACACCATGGATCTCCATCACATCCACCTACACTGGTACCACAAACTTCGTACATAATCTGGGTTGGACCACCATTCACTGGAGTAACAATAACATCATCATAATTCGCAAAAGGCACACCATTTACTCCTGTATCAGTTCCATCCAAGCTTGACAGATAATCATTAAAATCACCTGGATTTCCGGGAGAAATGGAATTCCATGTAATAGTGTTCGGATCTACTCCATTAACAGAAAGGGTATCAGGACAACTTGGAGTACTTGTAACATTATCCGTTGCTGAAGCAGCAGGAATAGAGCTAATTGAATAGGTATTTTGATTATTACCTACTTTACAAAAAGAAATATAATGAGGTCCAGCTCCATCTAAACAAATTGTATTTGTTGGTGATGAAATCGGAGCTCCCTGGCAATTTACCTGATAAAACAATGCACCACCAGGATCAGCCCCCGAAGCGACATCGAAAAGTACTCCAACGGCATCTGGATGAAGTGTAACTTCAACCTCAATACAATTGACTTGATCAGCTCCTCCTCCACAACATTCTCCGTCTCGAACAACCGCTGGACTCAACCATGTTGCATTAGGACTATTGCTTAGATCCACTTGAAAAAATGGAGTATCGCCTGTACAATTGACCTGACCATAGGTATTGTTAATAAAAATTCCTAGTATAAATAAAATAGCAAAAACTCCTCGGGATATGTTCTTTCCTCTTTCCATAACGCTCCAGTTTTAGTTAGTAATAAATAGCACTCATTATATAAAACGATACGAAAATTCGTCAGGTTGCCATTCATAACTGTAATACGCCGATCAAATAGACTAAAAGTATGTATGCATAGTATGAAAAGCCCGTATCTAACGACGAATGATTTCCTTAAACTTTTTCCTATCTCTACATTTTGATATTAATTCAATGAAGAGTAGAAGATTTTATCCTTGATGACCTGACCATTTTCCAATTCAACAATAACAAATAACAATTGGGTATTAGAATCTGTCGTGGGTTCAAACTCCAAATGGTCTTTATTTATATTATTCAGAAGATCAATAGTTCTACCCGTTGCAGAAACTATCTTTACATTTCTAATGATCTCAATAGAATTCAATACAATTTTTTTATTCTCAACAGCAATTCGACTTTGATCATTACGAAGTGAGATGATTCCTAATGTGGAACTATCTCCATCGTAGTCGTATTGGACAACTTTGTAATATATCAATCCAATACGATCTGGTTTATTTACGAATTTATAGTTACTTAATTCATTCGAATTCCCAGCTCCTGGAAGTTCACCAACCTCACTCCAGGTATAACCATCAAAAGAAGATAAAATTCTATAGTGACTACAATCCGTCTCGCTAGCAGTTGACCATTTAATCACGTGACCTTCTTTATAATTATCTCCTGTAAGGTCAATAAGTTCAACCGGTAAAGGATTCGCAGATAATAATTCCCCATTGCTATCATACGCACACGTGGTGCTATTAGAACCATTAGTCAACTCAATAAGAATGAAATGATTCGAAGGAAAATTATATGACTCTAAATCACAATCGATTTGACCACTATTTCCGGTTGCTGCACAATTAATAGACTGAACAATATTCCCTTCTCCATCATATACATCCGCTACTAATTCATCTGGTGAATTACCAGGAGAATTGTTAATGTTCTCTGGACAGTTTTGAGCATGTCCGGAAAAAGAAAAAAATGATAACAAAATAATGCTTATAAAAGTTTTCATAACGCTTTGTTTTGTTTAGTGAATCGCCTCGACCTTGAAAGTTCTTAATGACCAAAGAGACGATCTTTATATTAAATACGAAACAACACTAAATGCGGATTTATTTACTTCGAAAAACCTTGCTAACAATTAAGATTCACAGCAGCAAATAAAGGTATTCAATGTTGGTAATTGTACTTATATAACAACAAATACGTACTTTTGTTTAACTTTTATAGTATTATTTTAAACACTCTAGAATAATATTGTAATACTTATGACAGTATTTATTTGAGTTCGGTGGTAATAACAAGGCGCAATTCTTCATCTGCACCACTATACATGATGTAAACTGATTTTACTTCGTGACCTTCGTATCCTTTAGTATCAAAGATTACTTTAACTTGGCCTTTCTCTCCAGGTTGTAGAGTTTCAACTGTCGTTTCTGCAGTAATGCATTCACATGGTATTCTGACGTCTTCAATGGTAATTGGTTTATCACCATTATTAACGATGGTAAATACTTTTTCAATTTGAGTTCCTAAGAGTTGTTCACCAGCATCTAGAACTTGCTCCTCTGCATTTAGGATGGTTGTAACTGTATCTTCCTCTCGAATAACGTCAACGCTTTGGATCTCAATCTTTCTTTCAATCGCAGCAGCCCTCGAATAGACTGAATTCTTGACGTCATTTGGATTATCACTCGTAATTTGATCAGCTTCATATTCACCGAAAGGAACTTGGACTACTGTTAGTCTCCCACCATTTTCCGCAGTTCCATTGAAGTAAGGCTTAAAAACACCGTTATCATAAGCTTGTAAGTAATTAACCATTGAGGCTATTCTTCTTTTCGTAAGGTTTACATTGTAATCTGTTTTTGCTAGTGGACTGGCAAAACCTTTGACTGTCATCTGTATTTTTCTCCCTCTTTGTAATTCTTCCAGAAGTAGATCTCGAAATAATTGAAGATCTGCAACTCCCTGTTTTACGTACTCCAGAAAGAAATCATCTATATCATCCCTTGCATCTGCTGCCTCTTCTCCTCTGAGACCATTAGAGTATTCTTTCTTGTACTTATCGATCATGCCAATATATTCATTGTAGCTATCGATATAATTGACATTAGAAGTTGTATCCCATGATCTAGGATTAGGAATATCATTATGGAAATACAATGTTACAGGCAAACGTTTATTCAAATCCTCCAAACTTTCTTCAATAGAAGGTGGTTTTGGAGCTAAGGGTTTTCTAAGCATAAATATATCGCTACAACATGTCGGATTTTTACTGTAATTTACACCAAGTCGATTTGAACTAAAAAATGCAGTGTCTTTTGATGATGTCTTAAAATAGTAAAGGTCGTTTGCTGGAGAGTTAATAGGTTCTCTCAAGTTTTCAGGTGCTTGGAAAGTAGTTGTATAATTTGATTTAAATACGTCATATCCTCCAAAACCATTGTTCCATGAACTGCTAAAATAGAGCGTCGTGTTTTCACTATCCCAGTAAGGAGAAAGTTCATTATCCATCGAGTTTATTCGTTTCACATTTATCGGTCGTCTAAACTGATTTCCATTTTTGATGAATGAATACCAAATATCCATACCTCCATCTCCATCTTCACGATCTGATGCATAGAACAAAACCTCATCCCCTTCCCATTCTCCAATAAAAGGCATCGTTGTATTTGATCCTGGCTCATTAATTATAGGTCCAAGTGTATCAATATCAACAAATCGATCATCCTCTACATAAGCTACTAGAATTTTACATTTATAACCTATCCCTTCATCCTCGCAGAAGCTGAAGTAAAATCGACTTCCATCCAAGCTAAAACTGCCATTTCCTGAATTATATTTACTCCAAAATAAATCTTCAACTTTCTCTGGATCCTGAAAAGCACTATCTTTTATATCAGACCTATATATATGTGTGTGGTAGCTTGTATCATAAACTACTTCTTCATTTGTTGAATCTGCCTTTAACGATGATAAATATAGTTGACCTCCATAAACCCTATGACCGAATTCTGAATCAACGGAATTGATGTTCTCAGGCAAATGTTCAAAGATCAAATTAGAAGAATCCCCAACATTAGAACGAGCCCAAATACAAGATTGGACCTCATTCCGGCTTTTCTTGTAAAAGTAGCCTCTACGATCACTTCGGTAATGTTTCTTTGCTCTTTTAAATACATCGAGAGCTTCGTCGTACTTACCAGACTGTTTCAACATCAAACCATAATACAATAAACTCCCAGGGTACAGCTCCCCATTTTCTCTCTCAAAAACCTTCCCATAGTAGAAGGAAGCTTTCTTATAATCTTTGTAAGCCCTTAATGTTTGTGCGTAATTCCAAAGGGTATTAATGGAATTTGAATCTATTTCCATTGCCTTGTCATAGTATTGCAAAGCATAGACATAATCACCCTGCTCATATTTTTCTTGAGCAAATTCCAGATACTTTTTAAGTTCCTGTTGTCCAGTTACAACATTAACCAGAAATGTAAGAGTTACTACTAAATATAATCTGGACATACTCTGTGTTTAATTTGACGTGGATTAAATCGTTGAAGAATATATCTTATACTTAGCTCAATACCTCCGCGCGCGTTACTAGCTACATACAAAGATGAAAAATTGATATCATAAGATAATCCTGCCCACCAATTTTGGTATTCACCTCCTATCATTATGTAACCAGCGTCTCTACTTCTCAAAAAGGCTCCTGCCATTATGGTTTGATACTCACCTAACCTGTCTTTAAGGATGTATCTTACTTGAGACCCCATGATCAATTCTCTGTAGGTTCCTTGTAGATTCAATTGTAAACTTGGAAGAATGTCCCAGTCAAAACCAATCTCGTATTCTGCTCTGGCAAAGAGGTTAAGTCGCATATCACGCTTGATCGTTTCTCCGAAAAAACCCTGATTTGGTTGATTTATATTAAACAAACCAACACCAGCTGATATTCGCTTTCTTTTACTTTCTTGATATTCCCAAACAAGACCAGTTCCCCAGGTAAAATTAGTTCTACTTTGATTCGCGAAATTTTCATTTGTAGGTAAGGAGTTATCGAAGAATGCTCCATTCCATTGGTTGTCAAAATTAAAGGCGTTCGCGTTGAATGAGCGGAAATTTAAACCCAGTTGAAGTCCACCTCTTAACAAATGAGTTGAATCACTGGTCAACTTATGAACATAGGAAACACTCGGCTGAAGTTCTATTGTTCTGAATGTACCATCTCCAGCTGCATCATTAAACATGTATAGACCAAAACTTAAGTTGTCCATTAAAAGCCCTTTGGCTTCTGCAGAGACTTGCACAGTTGTGAAAGGTACAGTTACACTCCTCCATTGATCACGAAAATTTCCGTGAAATCGAAAATCACCATTAAACTTTCCAACATTAGCTGGATTTTGGAATACTGGGTTATGATCATACTGAGACCAGTGAATATCCTGAGCAAGAGTCAACGTGCTCAAAAAAGAAAAAATGGATATAATACAAAGCTTATTCCGCATGCCCCTTCTCCTATCTTATCAATGTAATATTTCCCTGGATCAAAAATGATTGACCATCGATGCAATATCCGTCGAGATAATAGTCGTAAACGTCTGGATCTAATTTCTTACCTCGAAACGTTCCATCCCATCCTTTGTCTATATCATCAGTCTCGAATACCTTTTCTCCCCATCTATTGTAAACTCGGAATACCAGCTCTTCAACAATTGTACTTCGAACATATAAGACATCATTTTCATTATCACCATTAGGAGTAAATGCGTTAGGCACAAACACAAATGGTTCCTCACATACGAACTCAAAAACCTTAACTGTTACCGTAGCTTCCTTAGTACAAATCCCATCAGATACCTGCACAGTAAATGTGGTATTTTCCTCCACATATGCATCTGTAGTTTGACTATTCGGATCACTTAGGTTCTCATCAGGTGTCCATGTATACGAGTATCCTCCTGAGGGGGAAGCGGTAAGCGTAACTGTTGTACCCACAGGAACTTCATTGTCTGAAACGGAAGCATCTACAGTCGAGGAACTAATATTACTTACTGCAACAAAAATGGAGTCAGTAATTATACAACCATTACTTGCGGTAGCAGTAACATATATGTATTGAGAAGATGAAGGAGAAAAATTAATCTCATTCGTCCCATCACCACTATCAATTATAGAGTCCGCAGACCAATCAAAATTACTGAAGGTCAAACCTGGGACTGCACTTGTGGCTATTGCCGTACCTTGATCTCCAACACATAATGCCGTATCCGAAAACATTGTTAGAGCGGCACTTGTGAATGTAACTTCTACACTATCGATAACTGAACAACCTGGATTTGAGGCTTCAACATAATAATACCCATCTGTTGGAGCAAAGACCGAAGCAGTAGAATCAGACAAACTAGTATTCAATGTATCCGAAAAATTGCTGTTTGAAGACCAAATAAATTGTGACGCTGTTCCGTTTGCGTCAGCTTCAAGTTGGATCGTTTCTGGAGAGCATAACGAGATAGGTGTCATATTCTCAAGCACGATCTCCGGTGTTACAGTGATCGTAATAAACGCAGTGTCAGTTATGAGACAAATAGAATCTGTCACATACAATTCAACATCATATGTTCCTGGTGTGTTGTACGTTATCGTAGGTTCAAACGTGGTTGAGTCCAGATTTCCATCTCCAAAATTCCACATGTAGCTATCGGATTCAGAAGAGAAATTATCAAACGTTACTTCGAAAGGAGCACATCCCATATTGTCATCAACTGTGAACTCCGCATTGGGAATCAAGTTAAAATCGAATTTAAATACCAACGCATTACAATTACTTGCTAAATTTTGATCAGACCAGGCATTCTGAGTTGTTGGAAAATCACTGTTTCCTCCACATCCTCCACAAACACCTTGATAAACAACTCCATTCTTATCAAATCGAGATGTACCACCATCGACATGCTCCTCAGCTATATTTCCACCCATGTACGTTCCGTAGAGTAAACTATTGAACTCCCTTTCAATTACGATGAGGTAAAAATCAAATCCATTCGGGGCTGTCTGTTGAAAGGCATCCGATGTTACGGGCATTCCCGACATAGGGTTTGATTGCAGTATGTTCGCTCCCCAACCAGACACATACATATTCCCACAAATATCTACCAAAAATGCAGATGGCGAGATATCAAATGTTCCACTTCCACTTCCGAATACTGTAGAACCCATCATCACATCCAGGGTTGGTTCAAGTTTAGCTATAAATTGTCCAGAGTTTGCGTTCGAATAATTTGCATTGATAACTGGGAAAGTACCTCCATTACTTTGACCAACAACAAATATATTGTCCAAACGATCGATCTCTACAAAGAAGATCTGATCATAATCTGTTTGACCCAAATACGTAGCTTGCTGTAATGTCTGACCATCCGGAGTTAATTTACCAATAAACCCATCTGTAATTCCACCACCATATGTAGCCTGATATCCCCCAGATGTTCCTGTTAAATCATTTGAACATGTACCTCCCGCAAAAACAACATTTGCACTGGAATCAACCTTAACGGAGTATACAGCATCATTGTTAGTACCTCCATAGAAACTTGACCATTGAAGGGAAGAAAAATCATTGTTTAGCTTGAAAACAACTCCATCCTGCTGGCCGTTAAGTGCAGCTTGAAAAGGGTTTTGAGTAGGAAAGTCAGTAGATCGAGTACATGAACCTACTAGAATATTGTTAATCGAGTCCAGCATGATCTCCCCTCTAAACTGATCTCCATAGTTCGTTGTCAAACTATCATAAGCTGCTGTACTTGAGTAATTCCCAGACGAGACCAGGTAATTCACTCCATCATTCTCACTTCCTCCAACATACGTTGAACCATCCAGATTTTGACCATTAGCAGAGAATTTTGCCACAAAAATATCTGTTCCTACATTCCCAAAGTTAGCTCCGTTGAAATTTATAGACAATGTATTTCCACCGGAATGATTCGTTTGAAACCCATTGACGATGGGAAAATCCAACGAAGATGTAACTCCATACACATAAATATTATTGTCAGTATCACAAATTAGTGAGTGTGGTACTTCAGTACCTTGCGTGTTATCTCCTCCACCAAAAAATGTAGACCAAAGCATTGTCGTACCATCTGGGGAATACTTAGAAATAAAGGCATCAGTTGTTGCGATGTTTACATCAGGGACTGTCATGTTCGAGTTAACATCATAGGCATTAGGATCAGGCGTTGGATAATCGTTCCCGTAAACCATCCCGGCGTTATATGCTGTTCCATCGTAACCATAAGTCGCTGTCATACCAAAATTATCAGAGACTGCTCCACAGTATGTCGCAAATACCAAAGTCGGATCGATAATAAGTTCAACCCTTTCGTTGTATTCTCCTAATTTGAATGAAACTTCATTTTCCTGAAGAATAAAATCACATTCAACTTCGACAATCTTACCATTTACGATCTGATAAGCATATGGCCTCTCCTCTATTATTTTCCCAAGCTTTCCTTCAATAATTAGTCTTCCTGACTTGTCGATCTCCAGTTGTTTTTGATTTCCGTATCTCAACTTGATCTGATCTGTTGAGGTTTTGGGATCCACAACAAATTCGTATTTGATCTGCTTTTCTTGTTCAATGAATCGAGCATCAACGCCATCATATAGATCATGGAGCGTGAAAGAAGCATACCCTCTCACTTCATTCGCCCAACTGCTTGGATCATTTCCAATAAAATAATTATAGTAATGGTCTGTGGGTTGTTCCTTAGAAACGTTGGTAACATTATTTGCACCTTCGAAATGTAAATTGATGACCTCTTGTTTAAAATACAGCGAGTCCCCTTCCTTTTTAGAGAGGTGCTGAGCTTGAACGGCGTCATAGTCTTGTATGTGAAATAGGATCCTTCCATCTTCAACCCACATATTACCGCTACCGAATCGATTCATAAAGAAAACCTGATCAGGCCACTGCCCTTTGTTTTCAACAAAAGCATGATACACGGAATGTTCGTGCGTGACTTCCTGGGACAGCGCGGATAAACTAAATAATAGTACTGTCGATAATAGTGCTGCAACCTTGTACATACCATAAAGTTAATGAATTCAATACAATAGCAGAAATTTTAAATAAATGTTTCAAAGATAAGTCCATTAAATCCTGTCAGATTCCGACATGTTGTCAGTGTAAATCAGCACAAAATCCAATGATATATGCCAAAATGATCAAAATTCTCGTGAAAAATCTACTGGCATAACTCTTGAGTAATGGAAATCGAATTTGATTTTAAAATTGCATAAAAATAAAAACTGATATGGGAAAAATAATTGGAATTGACTTAGGTACTACCAACTCTTGCGTTTCTGTTATGGAAGGTAACGAGCCAGTAGTAATCACAAATGCCGAAGGTAAAAGAACAACACCTTCGATCGTAGCATTTGTTGAGGGAGGAGAGCGCAAAGTTGGTGATCCAGCAAAGCGTCAAGCGATTACAAACCCTCAAAAGACTATTTCTTCGATCAAGCGTTTCATGGGATCATCTTTCGATGATGTAGCTGATGAAGTTAAACGTATGTCATATGAAGTAGTTAAAGGTGACAATAATACACCACGTGTAAAAATTGATGACAGAACTTTTACTCCACAGGAGATCTCTGCAATGGTTCTTCAGAAAATGAAAAAGACAGCTGAAGATTACTTAGGACAAGAAGTTACTGAAGCAGTTGTTACCGTACCAGCATACTTTAATGATTCACAGCGTCAAGCGACAAAAGAAGCTGGTGAAATTGCTGGACTAACAATAAAAAGAATAATTAACGAGCCTACGGCCGCTGCATTAGCATATGGTCTTGATAAGAAAGATGTAGACCAAAAGGTAGCAGTATTTGACTTCGGTGGAGGAACACATGACGTTTCATTACTAGAGCTTGGTGATGGAGTATTTGAAGTTCTTTCTACTGATGGAGATACACACTTGGGTGGTGATGATGTGGACTCTGCGATCATTAACTGGTTAGCTGAAGAATTCAAGAATGATGAAGGGATTGACCTTCGTGAAGATCCAATGGCACTTCAACGTTTGAAAGAAGCAGCTGAGAAAGCGAAGATCGAATTATCTTCAACAACCTCAACTGAGATCAACTTACCTTACATCATGCCAGTGGATGGTGTACCAAAACACTTGGTAAGAACACTACAACGTTCAAAATTTGAGCAATTGATCTCTGATATTGTTGAGAGAACTATCGAGCCATGTCGTTCTGCACTTAAGAACGCTGGACTTTCAACTAGTGATATTGATGAGGTTATTTTAGTAGGTGGTTCTACTCGTATTCCTGTGATCCAGGATGCAGTGAAGAACTTCTTCGGTAAAGAACCTTCAAAAGGTGTTAACCCTGACGAAGTTGTTGCGATTGGTGCGGCAATTCAAGGTGGTGTACTTACCGGAGAGGTTAAAGACGTTTTGCTACTTGACGTAATTCCACTTTCATTAGGTATTGAAACCATGGGTGGAGTAATGACAAAGTTGATCGATGCAAATACGACTATACCGACGAAGAAATCGGAAGTATTCTCGACTGCAGCTGACAACCAGCCTTCAGTTGATATCCATGTACTTCAAGGAGAACGTTCGATGGCAGCAGATAACAAAACGCTTGGACGTTTTCAGTTAACTGATATTCCACCAGCACGAAGAGGTGAGCCTCAGATCGAGGTAACATTTGATATCGATGCAAACGGAATCATGAACATTTCAGCTAAAGATAAAGGTACTGGTAAAGAACAGTCTATTAAGATCGAGGCTTCTTCAGGATTAAGTGACGAAGAGATCGAAAGAATGAAGGCTGAAGCTGAAGCGAATGAGGAAGCGGATAAAAAGAAAAAAGAGGAAGTTGACACACTTAACAAAGCTGATTCTTTGATCTTCCAGACTGAGCGTCAGTTGAAAGAGTATGGAGATAAGATTCCAGAAGACAAGAAAAAGCCGATAGAAGATGCATTAGCTGAGTTAAAAACAGCATACGAAGCGAAAGATGTTGAAAAGATCAACACGGCTTCTGAGCAATTGAACACTGTATTCCAGGCGGCATCTCAGGACATGTACAACGCACAGAACCAAGGAGGTGCTGATGCTGGTGCAGGAGCTGAACAAAGCGCCGGAGACGACAGTAACTCAGATGATGAAGTTACAGATGTTGACTTTGAAGAAGTAGAAGACGACAAAAAGTAATCTACTAGATCACAACAAACTGGAAAGAGAGGTCAAATTTGGCCTCTCTTTTTTTGTTTAGACTTGTAAATTAAAAGGATCAACGAATTAAACTCAACTGTGTAATTCATTTATCCAAGTGTATCCTAAAAGACATATTGTGTATAGTTATTAGTCATACTAGTGATCTACAGCTATTTATTTTCGTGAGAATCTAATTAAAAAGGAGCTATTTAATTCTCGAGTTATAAACAACTTCGTAGTAAACCAATATAAAATAGCACTATGAAGTACATTTACCTTTTTCTCATTTTATTTTTCAATTTCAACCTTTATGCTCAAGGAACAGCATACACTATTCTTGAAGAGAATAATGCTGCGGCCTGGTTAACAAATGTTGGAATACTCTTTAATAACCCATCTCAACAAATTCATGGGTACGACATAGGTAACGGTCAAAGTCAACACCTGTTATATTCATCATCCTTCTGGTTTGGAGGTTTAGATTCTAATCAAGATATTTTTATGTGTGGTCAACGATATCTGTCTGATGGTACAGATCAAACAGCTGGACCTTACTCGTCTACCTTTCAGTATAACTCACCTGTTTATCAACAAAAATATATGTCTTCGATCTGGGTAGCAGAGGCAGACTCTATCGATTATCACATCAATCATTTTAATGATCAAGGATATTCAATGCCCTACTCTATTGAAAACTGGCCTGCTCATGGTGACACGACTGTCGGTGTTGCATACGATCTTGCACCATACGTTGATGTAAATGGAAATCAAAAATATGATCCCGAAAATGGCGACTATCCAGAAATCAAAGGTTGCAGAGCGATTTATATCATAACCAATGATCACGCTGGTCCACATGACGCAACTGGAGGAATGAAAATGGGTATAGAAATGCACTATATGATCTATCAAAGATCAAAAGAATCAAACCTTCCTTTGACAACTTTTATTGATCTCAAGGTTTACAATCGATCAGAAACGAAGATAAAAGATTTCACGATTGGACTTTTTGCTGATGGAGATCTGGGAAATCCTTATGACGATTACGCAGGTTGTGATACATTAAGAAATCTCATGTATTACTACAATGGAGATAATCTAGATGAAGATTTTCAAGGTACGGCTGGTTTTGACTTAAATCCTCCTGCTTTTGGAATTATTTGCTTGAACGATACCATGAATAGTTTTGGACAGTTTAAGAATGGAGGAACATACGAACAAGCCGATCCAAATTATTACGAACAATATTGGAATATTATGAATGCAAGATGGAATAACGGTGTTCCGTGGACTGACCACAATAATAACGTAACTAACTTTTTATTTCATGATGCTCCAACTCAACAAGGAGGTTATTCAGCCTATGCGATGCAAATTCCGCCGACTGACATACGTACTATAATGAGCGTTAAAGCAAGTGATCTCGATGCAAACTCTAGTGTAACTAGAACATATGCTGTGATCCCTGCGTTTGGATCTGATCATATTGACGCCGTGGATCAACTTTTCTCGAGAGTTGACCAACTCCAAGCTGATTATCTCAATGGACTATTAAATGATTGTGACTTGGCATTAGGACTTGAAGAGTCAACTATTTCTGAAACAATTGATTTATATCCAAACCCTAATAACGGTAGTTTTTATATCTCTGGTCCAGAAAACACATACAGTGTAATCATTCGGAATACAACTGGTCAGTTAATCTATTCAAATAATGAACAGTTTAGTGCAAGCTTGATTGAGTTACCTCAAGGTATTGAAAGTGGAATTTACTCTGTCATGATCCAGGATCAATCAAATCAAATTGTATCAAAAAAGATCATCGTCCACTAGTATATTCTTATATGATCGCGAATAAATGGCAGCCCTGGTGATTCGATCATCAGGGTTTGTTTTTCCCCATCACCTGCCGAAAAATCATTACCTTTGCATTTTTCACAGCTAAAAGAATTATGGCAGATAACCGATACAACCAACGCGGCGTTTCAGCAGGTAAAGAAGACGTCCATAAAGCAATTGAAAATATTGATAAAGGATTATTTCCAAAAGCATTCTGTAAAATTGTTCCAGACCTTTTATCTGGTAGTGAAGAGCATTGCGTTGTGATGCATGCAGATGGTGCCGGAACAAAATCATCGCTTGCTTACATGTATTGGAAAGAAACAGGTGACCTATCTGTGTGGAAAGGAATAGCTCAAGACGCCTTGATCATGAATGTTGATGATCTGCTATGTGTTGGCGCAACAGATAACATCTTACTATCATCAACGATCGGTAGAAACAAAAACTTAGTTGATGGTGATGTTATTGCAGCTATCATAAATGGCACTGAAGAATTACTCGCGGAACTGAGAGAGGTGGGAATTGGAATCTACTCTACCGGAGGAGAAACAGCAGATGTTGGTGATCTTGTAAGAACTATAATTGTTGATTCAACTGTTGTATGTCGTATGAAAAAAGACGATGTCATTACCAACAAAAACATTCAGGCAGGAGATGTTATTGTTGGACTTTCATCATCAGGTCAAGCATCATATGAAAAAGAATACAACGGTGGAATGGGGTCTAATGGACTTACATCAGCAAGACACGACGTCTTCGAAAAATACCTGAAAGAAAAGTATCCAGAAAGCTTTGACCCATCGGTACCGGACGATTTAGTTTACAGTGGTGGTTATAAACTAACTCAAGAAGTAAAGGATAGCCCAATAGATGCTGGAAAATTAGTCCTCTCACCTACCCGTACCTACGCTCCTATCATTCAGAAGATATTACAATCACATAGAGGCGATATTCATGGTATGGTTCATTGTAGCGGAGGTGCACAAACTAAAGTTCTCCATTTCATTGATAACCTTCATGTGATCAAGGATAACATGTTTCCTGTTCCACCACTGTTCAAGACAATTCATGAAGAGTCTGGAACTGACTGGGCAGAAATGTACAAGGTTTTCAACATGGGTCACCGAATGGAATTATATGTTCCCGAGCATATTGCGGCAGAAATCATTGCGATCTCAGAATCTTTCAATGTTGATGCTCAGATCGTGGGTAGAGTTGAATCAAGCGATAGCAAACGTTTGACAATCTCCTCAGAATTCGGGACATTTGAATATTAATCAATTATGAAAGAAGTTAGTCTACTCAAAAAGCTTGAGGCTATACATTATCGTTTTAAAGAAGTTGGACAGTTGATCGTCGATCCTGACATCATTGCTGACATGCCACGATATGTTAAACTCAACAAGGAATATAAAGATCTAGAAGAGGTAGATAAAATGTATCACGAGTACAAAAATGTACTTGAAAACATTGAGTCATCAAAGGAAATGCTCGATTCTGAACAGGATCCAGAAATGCGTGAAATGGCAAAAATGGAGCTTGATGAATTAGAGAGTAAGCGACCTGAAATGGAAGAAGAGATCAAAATGATGTTGATCCCTAAAGATCCAGAAGATGACAAGAACGTGATCATTGAATTACGTGCCGGAACAGGTGGTGATGAAGCCTGTATCTTTGTTGAAGATATCTACAGAATGTACACCATGTACTTCAAAGAGAGAGGTTGGAAAGTTGAAGTTGTAAACTCAAATGAAGGAGGTACAAAAGGGTATAAAGAGATTTCAATGAACGTTGAGGGAGATGGTGTATATGGAACAATGAAGTTTGAATCTGGTGTGCATCGTGTTCAGCGTGTACCAGAAACAGAATCTCAAGGACGAGTGCATACTTCTGCCATCACCGTAGCCGTGCTTCCTGAAGCGGAAGAAGTTGATATTGATCTGAACATGGCTGATGTCAGAAGAGACACCTATCGAGCGTCAGGAGCTGGAGGTCAGCACGTGAACAAAACAGAATCTGCAATTCGTCTGACACATATTCCTACTGGAATTGTTGTTGAATGTCAGGATGGTCGTTCACAGCATAAAAACTACGACAAAGCGTTGAAGGTTTTGAGATCGAGACTTTACCAGGAAGAGCTTGAGAAAAAACAAGAGGAACGTGCTGAAAAGAGAAAATCGCTTGTTTCTTCTGGTGATAGATCAGCAAAGATCAGGACGTACAATTATCCTCAGGGAAGAATAACTGATCATAGGATCAACAAAACAATGTATAACCTATCCTCTTTCATTAATGGAGATATTCAGGAAATGATCGATGCTTTAAAAGTTGCTGAGAATGCAGAAAAAATGAAAGGTGAAGAGGGATTAGTTTGATCATAAGAAATAAATGAAATGACAAAGACGAATACTAGTTATTCGTCTTTTTTTATGCATAAAAAACACAAGAGGGAATGGACAGGCGTCCTTTTCCCTCTTGCTAATCAACCTAACCTAACCACCTAAATCGCTATAAAGATAAGCATAAAAAATACTAGAATGCAAATAGAATGAATCGAACGTAACATTTATTACATAAAAACAATGTGTCAATTGATATCAATGTACCACATCAATCAAATTGAAAGCCTTATATTTGCGGCTTGCTTCACAATTTTAATACGATGAAAAGAGAAGAACTTATTGAAAACATCAAACGTCAGCGTTCATTTTTATGCGTTGGTTTGGATTCTGATATTGATCGTATACCCAAACATCTATTGACGGCTAAAGATCCGATCTTCGAATTCAATAAAGCGATCATAGATGCAACTAAAGACTTTTGTGTAGCATATAAGCCCAATATTGCTTTTTATGAGTGTATGGGTCCGAAAGGTTGGGATACGCTTAAAAAGACCATCGATTACATTCCTGAGGATAAATTTACAATTGCAGATGCAAAGCGTGGTGATATTGGAAATACTTCTAAATATTACGCTAAGACATTTTTTGAGTACATGGATTTCGATGCAATCACCATTGCTCCATACATGGGAGAGGATTCCATCACACCTTTTCTTGAATATAAAGACAAATGGGTGATCGTTTTAGCTCTAACATCCAACAAAGGTGCACTCGACTTTCAGTTCATGACAGATATGAATGGAGAAAAACTGTATGAACGTGTTTTACGAACAACTGCCAAATGGGGAACTCCAGAAAACTTAATGTATGTTGTTGGTGCTACTAGAGCTGAGAGCATAGGAACGGTTCGAAAGAATGTTCCTGATCATTTCTTTTTAGTTCCAGGTATTGGCGCTCAAGGTGGAAGTTTGTCAGATACCGCAAATTACGGTTGGAATGACGACTGTGGTTTACTTGTCAATTCATCCCGTGGTATTCTCTATGCATCCGACGGAGAAGATTTTGCTGAGAAAGCACGACAAAAAGCTAAAGAAGTTCAAGAGGAAATGTCTAAAGTACTCGACTCAAAAGGGTTTTAATTCTATTGAACTTTCTAAACAACATCAATCCAACAAAGAAACGTTTCGTTTGTTTTATAAGAAAATGTTTATGAGTTGGAGAGAAGAAAATAACGCGATTCAAAAATCATTCGAATTCTCAGATTTTCAAAGTGCACTTGACTTCGTAAATAAAGTTGGTGAGATTGCTGAACGATCACAGCATCACCCAGACATAAAAATTCATGATTATAAACATGTTGACTTAACGTTAACTACTCATGATGAAGGCAAGGTCACAAATAAAGACCACTTAATGGCAGAAGCAATTGACAAGCTCAATTAACTAGCTGAAAACTTTTATATCTTTACTGTCAAAAAAAATATGGCAGAAGTAGGAATTATTATGGGAAGTACTTCAGACCTACCTGTTATGCAGGAGGCTGCTGACATTCTGGATCATTTAGGAGTTGAATACGAGATCGATATTGTTTCTGCGCATAGAACCCCTGAGAAAATGATCGATTATGCTAATAATGCTCATAAGAGAGGTATTAAAGTAATAATTGCAGGTGCTGGAGGAGCAGCACATCTTCCAGGTATGACAGCCTCTATGACTCCCCTTCCTGTTATAGGTGTTCCAGTAAAATCAAGAAACTCAATTGATGGTTGGGACTCTGTATTATCAATTCTTCAAATGCCTGGGGGTATACCTGTTGCTACGGTAGCTTTGGACGGCGCCAAAAATGCTGGAATACTAGCTGCAAAGATCATAGGAGCTCAACAACCTGAGCTTCTTGACCGACTACTTAAGTATATGGAGGAATTGAAAGAGAAGGTACATAAGAGCGCAAGGGACTTAGATATCTAATACCCAATACAGACTTTAAGAAAAGTACAAAGCATAAAAAAAGCGTCCGAATCGGACGCTTTTCTTTTTGATATAGTTTTTGATGAATTATCCACCGAAATCATCAAATGATACATTCTCTGGTGGAACTCCCCAATCATCACACATTTTAAGAACCGCCTGGTTCATTAATGGAGGTCCACAGAAGTAAAATTCGATCTCTTCTGGCTCATCATGCTTCTTCAAATATTGATCGATCACAGCCTGGTGAACGAATCCTAAGAATCCATCTCCTTCTTCATCATAGATATCTTTCTTCTCCGTCCAGTTATCTTCTGGTAGAGGTTCTGAAAGTACCATATAGAATTTAAAGTTAGGGAATTCTCTTTCCAATTCACGGAAATGCTCAATATAGAACAACTCTGCTCTTGAACGTCCTCCGTACCAGTAAGTCACCTTACGATCTGTACGCATTGTTTTGAACAGTTGGTATAAGTGAGAACGCATTGGAGCCATTCCAGCACCACCACCAATATAAAGCATTTCTGCATCACTTTCTTCGTTAATGAAGAACTCACCATAAGGTCCTGAAATTATTGCCGTATCACCTTCTTTTAAGTTAAAGATGTAAGACGATGCAATACCAGGATTCACCTTCATCCAATCTCCTGCTTTTCTATCGAATGGAGGAGTCGCGATACGCACGTTCAACATGATTCTTCTTCCCTCCGCAGGGTACGAAGCCATCGAGTATGCACGAACTGTATCTTCCGTATTCTTCATTGTAAGTGGCCATAGTTTGAACTTATCCCACTCAGCTTTAAATTTATCCGGCTCTCCTGGGTGATCCTCAGGGTGAGCAGTAATGTCCATATCTTTGAAATCCACAACACAAGGTGGTACACGTATCTGGATGTAACCTCCAGCTTTGTAGTCCATATCCTCTGGAATCTCAACAATAAACTCTTTAATGAAAGATGCCACGTTGTAGTTTGATACGACCTTAGCTTCCCATTCTTTAATACCTAAGATCTCTTCAGGAAGTTCAAGCTCCATGTCTTCTTTCACTTTAACCTGACATCCTAGTCGATAATCTTCTTTGATCTCTTTTCTTGAGAAGTGAGGTTCTTCAGTAGGAAGAATACTTCCTCCACCAGAGTGAACCTGACATACACATTGAACACATGTACCACCTCCACCACATGCTGATGGAAGATAGATCCCTTCGTTACTTAATGTACTCAGTAGTGTATTACCTCCGTCTACTTCTAATTCCTTCTCTCCGTTGATCGTGATCTTGATCTTACCGGATGGCGACAGCTTTGCTTTTACGAAAAGCAGCATTCCTACCAATATCAGAATAACCGCCAGGAAAAATATTACTGTAATTGCAACTGATAATCCCATTACTTCTGCGTTTTAACATTAATAACTTGCGTCGTTTTTACTTCTTGCTTTTCAACTTTTTCAGCTTTATCATCAACATACTTGATTCCCATAAAGCTCATAAAAGCAATACCCATCAATCCAGTGATAATGAACGTGATCCCCAAACCTCTTAGTGCAGGAGGTACATTCGAATATCTGATCTTCTCACGGATCGCGGCAATCGCAACAATCGCTAAGAACCATCCGATTCCAGAACCGATACCAAACATGGTAGCATCACCGATAGTTGAATATTGACGATCTTGCATAAATAGTGATCCACCAAGGATCGAACAGTTTACTGCGATGAGTGGAAGGAAAATCCCTAATGCTCCGTAGAGAGCAGGAGCAAATTTCTCAACCAACATCTCTACCAACTGCACCATTGATGCAATAACAGCAATGAACATAATGAACGACAAGAAGCTTAGATCGATAGTAGAATCACCGCTTTTACCGTAAGCCGGATTCAACCACTCCAATGCTCCTTCTTTAAGAACAAAGTTTTCAAGCAAATAGTTTATTGGAATTGTGATTCCTAATACGAAAATCACTGCAGCTCCAAGTCCTACTGCTGTTTTAACCGTTTTTGACACGGCAAGGTACGAACACATTCCCAGGAAATATGCGAAGATCATATTTTCCGAGAAGATCGCTTTTACGAATATATCTAATGTACTTTCCATAATTCTATCCTTAACAAATTTCTAGTGCTCTTCTACCAATTCTTTGTTTCTCGTACGCTGTATCCAGATAATGATACCTACAACGATCAATGCCATTGGAGGAAGGATCATCATGTTGTTATTCATGTAACCCATCTCATAAATACCGGACTCTTCACCTGGGAGATTACTTCCAAAGATCTCAAACCCCCAGATCTTACCAGATCCGAATACCTCACGAACAAGAGCCACAACAATAAGTATCCATGCATAACCAAGTGCGTTACCAACCGCATCGAGAATTGATGGGAAAGGTTTATTACTCATCGCAAATGCCTCGAATCGACCCATGATGATACAGTTCGTAATGATCAGACCGACGAAGACCGATAACTTTTCAGAAACATCGGGTACGAAGGCTTGTAAAAGCTCATTTACAATGATCACCAATGAGGCTACGATCACCAACTGTACAATAATTCTAACTCGAGATGGAATCAGGTTTCTTAGTAGAGATACTACAAGGTTACCAAATACCATTACGAAAATAACGGACACAGACATCCAAAATGCCTGTTCTACCTGCACTGTAATCGCAAGAGCAGAACAAATACCAAGTACCTGAATTGTAATTGGGTTATTGTCTGTCAATGGATCAGTGATAAGCTTTTTATTCTTCTTAGAGAATAGAGGCTCTTTTGGCTTTTTTACATCTTCTGCAGCTTCACTCATAGCTCTACTGTTTTTTACTGAAATATTTTTGATAAACTTTCATGGTTCTATTTACCATTTCTTCAACTCCCTTCGAAGTGATCGTACCACCTGTGATACCATCTACTTTCTGCTTGCTTTCACTTCCTCCACTTTTCACAACCAGGATCTCATTATACGATCCATCTTCTGAAATCTCAGCTCCTTTAAACTGAGTTTCGAAGAAATCTTGTTTGATCTCAGCTCCAAGACCTGGAGTTTCACCTTTGTGATCGAAAGAAGCACCTTTGATCGTTTTGTAGTCATCCGCTATTGCTAGATAACCCCAGATCGGTCCCCAGAGTCCTTTTCCAACAACTGGAAGGACGAAAACTTTCTCTCCGTCTTTCTTTGCTTCAAAAATTGGGTACAAACGATCCTCTTTATCGATCTGCTTATCTCTATATTGTTTCTGAACATCAAGATAGAAAGCCGTTTTCTCTTTAGGAAGTCCTTCCTGAACTTCTCCTTCAGCAGAAATCACGTAGCTATCCTCTACATACTGTTCGTATAACTCCTCACCATTTTTACGAGTAGATTCCACTCCTATGGCAGAAAGAATATCCATTTTCTTTTTAACTGCAACGTTTGCTTTCTTGAAAGGCTCCAAACCGATCGAAATCGTAGAAAGAATGACACCAACTACAACTACAAGTGCAATTGAGAATCCAAACGTATAACCGTTACCGTCTTTATTAATTGCCATGATTACGCTGTTTTCGTTTTAAATCGTTTTTTACGTCTTGAAATATTCACTTGTACAACGTAATGGTCAATTAATGGAGCCATTACATTCATGAATAAAATTGCCAACATCACTCCTTCTGGATAGGCAGGATTCAACACCCTGATCAGAACTGCAAGTCCTCCACCCAGGAATCCATACCATAATTTACCATATTGAGTTTGAGAAGCCGTTACTGGATCAGTAGCCATGAATACAGCTCCGAAAGCAAATCCACCTATGATCAAGTGATTATATGCTGGAAGTTCCATATATGCATTCGATCCGATTCCGTTCATCAACAAACCGAATAAGAATCCACCTGCGAAGAATGATAAGATTATTCTCCATGATGCTACACCAGTAAATAGTAAGATCGCTCCACCCAACAATGCTGCTAAAGTAGAAGTTTCACCTACTGAACCTGGAATCATTCCAATAAATGCGTGAATTGGATCATAAGCTTCTCCGAACTTCGCTAACATCTCACTGTTACTAGCAGCCGCGGATAGGTTTTCACCAGCAACAACAGGTGAGTCACCAATAAAGGATTGTAGATCACCTAGGGCTGTAGCTCCCGATGCTCCGTCTGGCAACGCACCTCCATTCGACTCTGCAATTTCTTGAGTTCCTGACTTCCAGATTTTATCACCTGACATTTTCGTAGGATAAGCAAAGAACAAGAAGGCTCTGGCTGTTAGCGCAACATTCAAAATATTCATTCCTGTACCACCAAATACCTCTTTACCAATAACTACGGCAAAAATTGTAGCAACGGCCACCATCCATAGTGGAACATCAGCTGGCATTGTAAGAGGAATTAACATACCTGAAACCAGGAATCCCTCATGTAGTCCGTGACCTTTAATGAATCCAAAAACGAATTCAACTGCAAGACCTGCAGCATATGAAACAATCACAAGAGGCAATACCTGGAGTAGCCCGTAAACTACCTTATCTCCAAAACCAGTAAGATAATCTGAATAAGCTCCATACTGCTCAGGCTGAGTGTAAGATAAAAGTTCATAGTGCCAGTGTCCAGTATTGTAGATACCAAATAACAAACATGGTATCAATGCCAGAACAACCATGAACATTGTTCTTTTTAAATCAACTCCATCTCGAATATGAGCTCCCTTTTTCGTTACATGTTTAGGTGTAAACAAAAAAGTTGATAACGTCTCATAGAGAGGATACATTTTCTCCCACTTTCCGCCCTTTTCGAACTTCGGGTCAAGATTGTGAATTACTTTTTTTAATGCTTTCAATTTCCTAAAGTTTATTATTAAACATTAATTACATGCATTCTTCTTGAATGATATCAAGTCCTTCTCGAACTGTCTCTTGAATTGCGATCTTTGAAGTACATACGTACTCACATAGTGCAAAATCTTCTGGAGCGATCTCGTAAATCCCAAGCTGCTCCATACCATCGATATCTTTTGTCATGATGGCTTTAATCAATTGCATTGGTAACACATCAAATGGAAGTACTTTCTCCATTTCACCTGTAACAACGAATCCTCGCTCTTCACCATTCATATTTGTATCAAGTCGATACTTCTTTTTACCAAGAATCCAGGTTGGGAATAAACGGTGGCTTGAATATTTATCAAAACCAGGTCCTAACCAACCTTTCGTCAAGAAAAACTTGTATTCATCACCTTCAGGTAATACTGTAATATGAGCATCATAGAACCCAATAAAACCATCCTTCTCGATCTTCGTACCTGTCAATGCATTCCCACTAACTACACGTACGTTATCTTGTTCTAAATTATTTTCAACAATTCCCGAAACCTGAGCTCCTAGTATTGTTCTGTAATATTTTCTGTTTTTGGCTTCAGATCCTGTCAAAGCAACAATGCGTGTTGGATCAAATTTTCCTTCTGCAAAGAATTTTCCGATCGTTACAACATCCTGAGGATTCACCGTAAATACGAATTCACCTTTATCGATAGGATCGATATGATGAATCTGTGTACCGACATTTCCCGCGGGATGCTTTCCGCTTATTTTGTTGATCTGAACATTCTTAGCATTCTGAAATGCCTTATCAGCAGGTACTTTGCTGTTCAATGTCAAGTGCACTTTACCATCTGTCAGTTTAGCAAGAGCATTCAAACCATGTTGAAAGTCTTGATCCTGACCATGCAGTATAAAATCATAATCTGGTGCAAGTGGAGCAGAGTCAAAAGCTGATATAAAGATCGCCTTTGGAGTAACTGAAGGATCAGCTACAATATCAAGAGGACGCTGCTTAACGAAAGGCCAAAGCCCATTCTCCAGCATGATCTTCTTAACTTCTTCGCGAGAAGCATTTGATGGATCAACAGGATCAATGGAAACAACATCGTCCATACCTTCAACTGCAATTTGCACTTCAAGTATTTTTCGTTTCGCACCACGAACAATTTCTTTAAGCGTTCCAGAAACAGGTGAAACCCATTTCACGTCTTTGTTGTATTTGTCATAAAATACAACTCCACCTCTTTTTACTTTATCTCCTTCTTTCAGTATAACTTTTGGAACGAGTCCATGAAAGTCTGAAGGTTTGAGCGCAACAACTGAAGGCATCTCTGCATCTGCCTTCACCTTATCGGCTTCTCCGATTAGCTTGATATCAAGCCCTTTTCTAAGTCTAACCGCCTTTGACATGTTAATAGACATTTATTTTGGAAGACAAAAATATAAATTTGTGCGACTTTAAAATATCCTTTGTTACGTTTCACTATACCTTTCATTAATTTAGAATAATTCTAAATAACTAACTTGCTAATGCTACGAAGGTTAGATTGTCTTTCCACACTCAAACAGTGTTTAACTATCGGCATCTAAAAAAAATAACTGAAAAATTTTACTATATTTACTACAAAACCAAGTACATGGCTACGGCGTTAACCAAAGGTGTTAAAATTTCAGTTGAAACTACTTTCCGTCCAGATCTCACTGACGCAGAGAATCAGATACTGTTTTTTAATTATGCCATTTCGATTGAAAATAAGAATCCGTTCAAGGTACAATTACTGAGAAGACACTGGAGAATATTCGATGCTTTGAATAATGTTCGAATGATCTCAGGTGATGGAGTAATAGGCGAACAACCGATCATCCAACCCGGCGAGATTCATACATACCAATCCGGATGTGACTTGAACTCTGAACTTGGTCAGATGACAGGACATTATGATTTTGTTGTGCTAGACGAAACAGATGAGCCTCAGGACAATTTCCAGGTAACTGTTCCTGCTTTCAAATTAGAGTTTCCTCCAAAACTTAATTGATCATTTGCCAGAAGGCACAAAGTTCAGTGCTGCTGAATTCAAGCAATATCTTAATCCCGTTGGATCAGGACCATCTTCAAATACATGACCTAAATGTGCGTCACATCTTGCACAAACCACTTCAGTTCGTATCATGTTCAGCGTATTATCCTCAACTTCGTCAACATTACGTTCATTAAAAGGAGCATAAAAACTTGGCCAGCCCGTTCCAGATTTATATTTCGTTTCTGAACTGAACAATGGCAAGTCGCAACAGATACAATTGTACATACCTTCTTTTTTATTATCCCAGTATTTCCCTGTAAATGCACGTTCAGTCCCCGCCTCACGAGTTACATAATATTGCATGTCTGTTAACTGCTTCTTCCACTCCTCTTTTGACTTTGTGATCTTCTCAATCGGTTCTTGCTGATTCGTTGCCAAAGCTTGAGTTTTGGACGTATCTCCTAATGATGGGGTTACGCTTCGGTTGTCATTTCCTTCATCATTTGTACACGACAAGATCACTAAGCTAAAAATCGCTATTAAAATTTTCATAACCATATTCGTTTCTTCTATATACGTAACAATAGTTTATTTAGGATGTTCGACATCGTAAATTCAATTACTTTTGCAATTCAATTTATTCGATGCTGGGTTATTCACGAAATTTTTGGGCTTTGAGCCTCGGTATGCTGCTCTTTATGATCTCATTTAATTTGATCATTCCGGAGCTAAATAATTTCATCACTCAGCTAAACGGTGAGGATTACAAAGGACTTATCATTGGACTATTTACTATTACTGCTGCTCTTTCACGACCATTTTCTGGTAAAATGGCTGACTTTGCAGGGAGAAAAAGCACTATGTATGTAGGTACTTTAGTCTGTATTATCGTAACGTTTCTATACCCTCTTAGTGGCACTGTGATCTTCTTCCTCACCCTACGATTCTTTCATGGATTTTCTACAGGCTTCCTGCCAACCGGAGCCACAGCTATGGTTACGGATCTTTTACCCAAAGAAAAACGAGGTCAAGGCATGGGTGTATTTGGCACAGCAATTTCACTGGGAATTGGTGTTGGTCAATTCCTCGGCACTCCTGTTGCTCAATTAGTATCACTCAACGGCTTATTTTTTGTTTCAGGAGCGATCGCTATTTGCTCCATGTTGATCATAGCATCCGTAAAAGAAACACATCCAGCTCCGAATAAGCTAAATTTCGGTGTTTTGTTAGTCAGAAAAGATGAGATCTACGAAAAGAATGTAATTCCCGCAGCAATGGTTATGTTTTTAACCGCAAGTTGTACTGGATTGATTTTCGTGGTTACTCCTGATATGTCTGGATATTTAGGGATCAACAATAAAGGTTGGTATTTCGTATATTATGTGATATCAACGATCATCGTGAGGCTGGTAGCTGGTAGTCTTTCTGATAAGATCGGAAGAAGACAAACATTGATCATAGGGATCTCATTCTTGATCACCTCCATGCTTCTTACGGCATACTCAACAAATGAACTTTCTTATACTATTGCTTCCTTCATTTTTGGAATTGCCACGGGGATAAGTAGTCCAACGTTATTTGCCTGGACCGCTGATCTATCACCTTCGAACAGAAGAGGTATTGGATCCGGCACACTTTTCATTGCCCTGGAGTTTGGGATTTTATTCGGAAGTTCTAGCACATTATTTCTCTACGATAGTACACCGGATACTGTTATTCCTGTGTTTATCTACGGAGCATCAGTAGCAGGTGTTGCAATGTTATATGTGATCTGGCATCTTTTTACAAGATCTACTTCTGTCGAGGACTAAGGAGATAAAATTTCCTTTTCAACATGAAGGTACTTTTTCAAATAGTGTGTACCGATGTAAAAAGGGATCGTATCTAACAGTGCAACCACAAGTTTAAAAAGATAAGCACTAATAATAAAAGCTATGATCTGCCACCCTTCACTGGCTTTAGGATCTAATGGTAAACCAGAGGCAAAATAGTGCGTGATAAGGATAACAGCTATCGAATCTACTAACTGACTGACCAAAGTTGAACCATTATTTCGAAGCCATAACTTTTTACCTCCTGTCAACTTCTTGAAAAAGTGAAAGATCTGAACATCTATGAATTGGGCGGTGAGATAGGCGATCATCGAAGCGATTGTTGCACCAAAAGCAAGACTCCTCATTTCATAGAAAGCATATCCGTGAGGTGCAACAGGTTTTCCATCGTCAATAGTCAACGGCAGTGTCCCATCCGTTTGAAGATTCTCTGGTGCTTCCAGCCAACCTCCAAACCAGACAACTAACAATATCCACAAATTGAGAATCAAACCAACCCATACAACAGTATTCGCCCTTTTCTTACCATAGATCTCCGAAATAAAATCAGTACACAGAAATGTTATGGGATAAGGAAGAACGCCTATTGCCAGAGAAAAAGTGATATCGCTACCATCAGGTATACCCACCCAATGAGAAAGATCAATAAATCTACTCACACCGAGAATATTCAGCATAACTAAGGAACCCAAAAATATTCCAGAAAGAATGAGAAAAACTAGCTCTCTCCTTCGCTTAACTTTTAACGGAATATCCTTTTCGGCGTAGATCATAAATAAAAAAACAGCCTTATCGGCTGTATTGTTTAGTCGTCAAAATCCTCATCAAGATTATCCTCATACTCTTCCCGGACATCATCACGCAACATCCCATCGTCATCATAATCATCATCATCTTCAATAATGGCTTGCGCCTGTGAAACGGTCATTCTGACCAGGTAATACTTTTCTTCAGTTTCAAACGGTAAAGCACTCACATTCAATCCATCCCGATTGACAAATTTGATCAAATGATCCTCAAATCCGTCCGGATAAGCAAGTTTGATCTGTTGCTTCACTGTTTCATCGACCTTATCATAATCTTTAACGACTCTGGGCTTACTCATTACATGGTTTTTTAAGTACTCCAAGTAAAATTAATGAAAACAGATAGACCGAATTAAAAATGAACAACTTTTTTTAATTCATTAAGGAATTAAAATTGGGAATCTTTAAGTTTCTGTGCCAAACCAATATTAAGCCGGTTAAAAAGTCGGCAATTGAATAGAATCTTTATTTTTGTGTAATAGAAGATGAGTGAACTAAAGAACAAAGTTGGTGTAATTGGAGGTGGTAGTTGGGCTACGGCACTTGTCAAGATACTGTGTAACAACTTAGACAACGTTGGTTGGTGGATGAGAAGCGAAGAAGCTGTTGAACACATTCATAAATACAGACACAATCTTAGATACTTGCAATCAGTTGAATTCGATACTAACAAGATCAATGTTAGTACAAATCTTGAAGAGATCATAAATTCATCTGAGATCATTTTGATCGCAACACCTTCAGCATTCCTTACATCTGTTTTTGAAAATATTCCTAAGGAAATGATGCAGGGAAAAACTGTCTTTTCTGCTGTAAAAGGAATTGTTCCCGAGTATCATGCGATACCTGCGAGATTTATTCACAAAACTTTTGATACGCCTTATGATGAGATCGGTATAATCTGTGGACCTTGTCATGCAGAAGAGGTTGCACTAGAACGTTTATCGTATCTTACTATCGCTTGTCAGGATGAGGATATTGCAGAGGAAATGGCTGAAATTTGTGCTTGCAGGTATATCAAAACTACTGTTTCTGATGATCTGTTCGGTACGGAATTGTCAGCAGTTTTAAAGAACGTGTATTCGATAGCCTCTGGTATCTGTTCAGGTCTTGGTTATGGTGATAACTTTCAGGCGGTTTTGATCTCAAATGCGATCCAGGAGATCGAAAACTTCATTGATGAAGTGAGTCCAATTCACCGAGATGTTAAGACGAGTGCTTATCTGGGTGATCTTCTCGTTACAGCATATTCAAAATTCTCTAGAAACAGAACTTTTGGATTCATGATCGGAAAGGGATATTCTGTAAAAACAGCTCAAATGGAGATGGATATGATCGCAGAAGGATATTATGCTGTACGGTCTGTTATGGAGATCAACAAAAAATTTGAAGTTGAAATGCCAATCGTAGAAGCGGTAAACAACATCCTTTATGAAAAGATCTCACCTGTTATTGAAATGAAAATACTCACGGATAAATTGAGTTAAAAAAACACTATAAATAAAAAGCCCGCTTTCAAATTGAGAGCGGGCTTTTTTAATATTAACAAGTTTGTGATTTTTACATCATCCCCGGCATTCCACCTGGCATTCCGCCTGGCATTCCGCCACCACCTGCATTTCCACCTTCTTCTTCAGGCTGATCTACGATCACACATTCTGTTGTAAGCATCATTGAAGCAATAGAAGCTGCATTCTCAACAGCAATTCTTGTCACTTTAGTTGGATCAAGAACCCCAGCTTTCAACAAGTTCTCGAACTTCTCTTCTCGAGCATTGTATCCGAAGTCATCTTTTCCTTCTTTTACTTTCTGCACGATGATCGCTCCTTCAACACCAGCGTTCTTAACGATCTGGCGCATCGGCTCTTCAATTGCTCTCTTCACAATAGCAATACCTGTGTTCTGATCTTCGTTTTCACCTTTGAGGCTCTCTAAAGCATTGATCGCACGAATCAAAGCTACTCCACCACCAGGGATCACACCTTCTTCAACCGCAGCTCGAGTTGCAGCAAGTGCATCATCAACACGATCTTTCTTCTCTTTCATTTCTACCTCAGATGCGGCACCAACGTAAAGTACTGCTATTCCTCCTGCAAGCTTTGCAAGACGTTCTTGCATCTTCTCTTTGTCATAATCAGAAGTTGAAGCCTCCATTTGAGAATTGATCTGAGCAACTCTAGCTTCGATATCGGCTTTATTTCCTGATCCATTAACAATTGTTGTATTGTCTTTATCGATCTCGATCTTCTCAGCAGTACCAAGCATATCAAGCGTTGCATTTTCAAGTGTCAATCCTTTCTCTTCAGAGATCACCTGACCACCTGTAAGGATAGCAATATCTTCTAACATTGC
>DCYS01000007.1:152257-214414 GCA_002331485.1 Flavobacteriales bacterium UBA2104 | reverse complement strand
TCTAACATTGCTTTTCTTCTGTCTCCAAAACCAGGAGCTTTTACAGCAGCAACTTTCAGCGATCCTCTAATTCGGTTCACAACTAATGTAGTCAATGCTTCACCGTCAATATCTTCAGCGATGATCAAAAGTGGTTTTCCAGATTGAGCAGCAGGCTCAAGAATTGGAAGCAACTCCTTCATATTAGAGATCTTCTTATCACAGATCAAAATTTGAGGACTTTCAAGATCAGCTACCATTTTCTCCGTATCTGTTACAAAGTATGGAGAAAGGTATCCACGATCAAACTGCATTCCTTCTACAGTCTTCACCTCTGTTTCAATCCCTTTAGCCTCTTCTACTGTGATCACTCCATCATTTCCAACTACTTTCATAGCTTCAGCGATCAACGATCCAATTGTCTCGTCGTTATTAGCAGAGATCGAAGCGATCTGTTTGATCTTGTCATTATCTGAACCAACTTCCTGAGAAAGCTTTTTCAATTCAGCAACAACTGATTCTACAGCCTTATCGATACCTCTTTTCAAATCCATTGGATTTGCACCAGCTGTAACATTTTTAAGACCTGCAGTGATAATCGCTTGAGCCAATACGGTTGCAGTTGTTGTTCCATCACCTGCTATATCTGCTGTTTTTGATGCAACTTCCTTCACCATCTGAGCTCCCATGTTCTCTACAGCATCTTCAAGCTCTACTTCTTTCGCTACGGAAACACCATCTTTCGTTACGTGAGGAGCTCCAAATTTCTTATCAATAACTACATTTCTACCTTTAGGTCCTAGTGTTACTTTTACTGCGTTTGATAGCGCATCAACTCCTTTTTTTAGTTTTTCTCGTGCCGCAGCATCGAATAATATTTCTTTTGCCATTGTAATTCGTTTTAATTAATTAAAAATTCCGTAAATATCTGCTTCTTTCATGATCAAGTAAGTTGTTCCATCAAGCTTGATCTCAGTACCAGAATACTGTCCGTACAACACAGAGTCACCTTTCTTAACCGTCATCGGCTCATCTTTCTTTCCATTTCCTACAGCTACAACAGTTCCTCTTAATGGTTTTTCTTTAGCTGTATCAGGAATAATGATACCGCTAGCTGTCTTTTCTTCGGCTGGAGTGGGCTCGATCAGCACACGATCCGCCAATGGTTGTAATGTTGACATAATTTTTAATTTATTTAGTTTAATTATTAGTTTAAAATCACAACCGCGTCTTGACCAAATTTATGCCAAAGCGAAATGCTGATACTTTTGTCAGAAAAATGAAAAAAAATCCATAAAAAAATGTCAGCGCGACTGACACACTGACATTTCAAGTATCTTTTGGAATAACTCCTATTGACCCGCTGGGGCAGAGCCTCCACCTTGTTGACCTTCTTGAGATCCTTCTCCGGTAGTTTGTTCTGTTTGATCAGTTGTTTGATCATCTTCCTGAACAACAGGTGTAGAATACATTAATGTCATAACTATACTCAATACTGCGATCACACCAGCTAAACTCCACGTTGCTTTTTCAATGAAATCAGTGGTTTGTTTAACTCCTCCCAATTGCTGAGCAGAACCAAAGTCAGTAGACAAACCTCCACCTTTCGGGTTTTGCATCAACACCAATAAAACGAGTAGAACACTCGCGATCACAATTAATACTGTAAGTAAAGTTCCCATATCTTATTTTAATTTTCTCTTCAGACTTTCAATTTGAAGTGCAAAGAAACTCTTTTTTTCTGGAAAATTCAACAATAATTTCTCATAAGCTTCAATTGCCTTCGGATAATTACCTTGAGCAGTGTAAATTTTCGCCAACGTCTCACTTACTGGAAGCTTCGATTCATCAAGGCTTTCCTTGGCTTTTTGAACAGGCGAAAAGAAAGATTTATTCGGGCGTTCAACATTGTGTTTTTCGGCTTTAGATCTTTCTTTTTCTAAAGGATCAGTACTAGTTTCTTTTTCCTCTTCGGATATAAATTGACTCATCCAACCCGTAAACGATCGTTTACTTTCACCTGGCTCTTCTGGTTTTTCTATTCTCCCCTCTTCAACTTCAATACTTTCCATTTCCTGAGTGACTTTAGTAGTCAGATCTTCAGTATTATCAGAAAGATCAGTTATTCTTTCTTCTTGATCTTCTACTTCTGGAAACTCTATGTCTTTATCATCAACTTCAAGTAAAATTGAAGAGCTTACTGCATGAGCCAATATATCTCGTTCTAATTCATCCTGAGGAAGTTCAATACTTTGATTTTCATCTTGAGTTGCTTCTTGAATCGCCCCACCTAGAATGCTCTGGTCTTCAGGGGATTCTTCAATTTCTGATCGATGATCTTCATCAACCTCTTCAACCTCATCAACCTCATCAACCTCATCAACCTCATCAACCTCATCAACCGAGTTTTCAGAATTATCATTTGATCCTGTAAATTCCTCCTTATCTTTTGATTTTAACGATGATTCCTGGTCTTCTGTTAGAACTAATTGATCATTCTCCTCATTTTGACCATCCTCCTGAGTGCTTTCCGGCATAGCTGATGGATGAATTGCAGCATCATGAACGAGACTATACAATTGAGCTCTGTCTGGAACGCGATACGCAAATTCCTTAAGTTTTTTCTCAAAAGTTATTGTATCGTGAAGTGCTAAAGCTTTGAGTAATAGTTGAGGAAACAACGGTGAAAAAGGATAACTCGAACTGAGTCTTTCAATATCCTCAACCTGATCAGCTTGAATCAAACCTGGATTCTCGATCAATTTTGCTATTTCCTCACTATTTATCATCTACCAGTTTGATAATAACTTGTTTAAAACATCCTGAACGATCTGATCATTGATCTCAGATAAAAGCTGAGCCTGAATAGAGCCAACATCCTGACTCGCATCAAAATCAGCAAACCTCGAAACATTGAGTTTCATGACCTCCTCTTCCGGTTCCGAGATAAAGATCTCAAAAGATGCTCTGATCGTCAACCTGTTTTTTACTTCCGCAGTATTATCCTGTAAAGATAACGGAGTAACATTATAATTCTCAACTACCCCAGTTACATTCACCTGAGGGTCTTCTGCTTCTGAAGGGACAAGTTTCAAACCAACTCTGTTCTGAATAGCATCTTTTATCTCTTCTGTCAGATCAGGAGCATAGCTAATAGGAGCGTTCGCAGCTTTACTCTCAAGCGTCTGGACAGCAAAACGTTTCCACTCAGGCGGCACACTTCCATCTCTAAACGAAACACTTGTTGGCCAGCATCCTGCAAGGAGAAACAATGGAATCAATATTAAAAATTTCATATTCATTCCAACGGATTACTTCAGGTTATATTCTTTGATCTTACGATATAAGGTCCTTTCAGAAATACCTAATTCTTTGGCAGCATCCTTTCGTTTGCCATTGTGTTTTTCCAGTGCCTTTTTGATAAACTCTTTCTCTCTTTCTTCCAAAGACAATGACTCTTCAACCTCAACATGTTCGTGATAATCACTATCAACAATTGTAGGTTCATGAGCAGTTGAGTAATCTTCTTCTGGTTGAATATCTCGTTTTCCTGATTCAAGCAGCTTTCTACTATCTTCATTTGAAATATCGCTGTATACTCGATTCAAAACATCTCTTTGCGTTCCAGTAAGGTTTACATCGTTATCTCCATTGAGGATCTCGATAACCAACTTCTTGAGTTCATTTAAATCTCTTTTCATGTCAAAAAGAAATTTATACATCAACTCTCTATCAGAAAACGAATCTTTCTCTTTATCCTCCTTAGTGATCACTGATGGTAAACCAACCTCTCCTTCTTCAGGAAGGTACGAACTCAGGCGTTCTGCTGATATAGATCTATCGTTTTCGATTACAGATATTTGTTCAACTATATTCTTGAGCTGTCTTATATTTCCTGGCCAGGAATATTTTTCAAGTTCAAAAACTGCACTGTCCTCCAATTTAATAGCGGGCATCCTATATTTTTCAGCAAAATCAGCTGCAAACTTCCTGAATAAAAGATGAATATCTTCCTTTCTTTCTCTTAGAGGAGGTAATTGAATCGGAACAGTACTAAGTCTGTATAATAAGTCTTCTCTGAATTTTTCCTTTCGGATCGCTTCAGCCATATTCTCATTTGTAGCTGCAACAACACGAACATCTGTTTTGATCACTTTAGAAGAACCAACTCTGATAAATTCTCCTGTCTCAAGGACACGCAATAGTCTAACTTGAGTTTGATGAGGAAGTTCAGCAACTTCATCCAAAAAGATCGTTCCTCCATCAGCTTCCTCGAAATATCCTTTTCGACTTCCTGAAGCTCCTGTAAAGGCTCCTTTTTCGTGACCAAACAACTCAGAGTCGATTGTTCCTTCCGGTATAGCCCCACAGTTCACTGCAATATAACTACCGTGTTTACGAGCACTAAGTGAATGAATAACCTGAGGTATGATCTCTTTACCTGTTCCACTTTCTCCAGTTACCAAAACTGAAATATCAGTTGGAGCAACTTGTATGGCAACCTCAAGAGCTCTATTCAATCTCGGAGTATTTCCGATTATACCAAAACGTTGTTTTATTTGTTGTATATTCATTCTCAGTGTTATTAAACAAGCTCTCCTTTAAGTGAGGCCTTAGTGCAATCCGTAATTTTGACCATTACATAATCACCGATCTTCGTATCACCACGATCAAAGATCACCTTATGATTACGATCTGTACGGCCCATCATTTGTTTATCGGATCTTCTTGAAACTGTCTCAACAAGAACCTCTTCAACTCTACCGATCATACTCTTATTGATAGCCTCACTATGTTTGTGCTGCAATGCTATTACTTCTTCCAGCCTTTTTTGCTTAACCTCTTCAGGCACATCATCCTCATATTTACGTTCTGCAAGTGTTTTTGGACGCTCAGAATACTTATACATATAAGCATTATCGTATTTCACTTCCTTCATCAAAGACAAAGTATCTTGATGTTCCTCCTCTGTTTCACCACAAAATCCAGAAATGATATCAGTCGTTATACCACATTCAGGTATAATTCTATTTATCGCTTCAATTCTATTCATATACCATTCGCGAGTATATCCACGATTCATTCTTTTCAACATATCGGAATTACCCGATTGAACTGGCAAGTGAATATAGTTACAGATATTTTTATGTTTCGCCATAGCATGCAAAACATCATCAGTCATATCTTTCGGGTGAGAAGTAGAAAAACGTATTCTTAATTTAGGATGAACTCCTGCAACCATTTCTAATAACTCTGCAAAATTTGTAGTTGGCTTACTTTCATCCTTAATATCTCCTTTACTCGTCATGTTCCAACGATAGCTATCAACATTCTGACCGAGTAACGTTACTTCTCTATATCCTGCATTGAATAACGCAGCACATTCTTGAACGATCGTATGCGGATCACGACTTCGTTCTCTACCTCTAGTGAAAGGCACAACGCAAAAAGAACACATGTTATCACATCCTCTTGTAATACTTACGAATCCAGTAACACCGTTCTTATCCAAACGAACAGGATTAATGTCAGCATATGTCTCATCTCGAGATAAAAGAACATTCACTGCTTTTTGACCTCCCTCAACCTCCTCGATCAAATTCGGCAATTCTCTGTACGCATCAGGGCCTGCCACTAGATCTACAAGCTTTTCCTCCTCAAGAAGTTGCTTTTTAAGACGTTCAGCCATGCAGCCTAATATCCCGATAACCATTCCTGGATTCTCTCGCTTCGCTTTATTGAATTGTGTTAGTCTGTTTCGAACACGTTGTTCAGCATTATCTCTAATACTACACGTATTGATCAATACTACATCTGCACCATTCTGATCCTGAGTAGTTGAAAATCCCTGCTTAGTTAAAATAGATGCTACTACTTCACTATCCGCAAAATTCATAGCACATCCATAACTTTCAAGGTATAGTTTCTTCCCCCCTTGTTGATCACTCTCCATTTGAATCGCCTCACCTTGACGACTCTCATCCATATCTTTCTCTGCAGTTATGCTCATATTAAATAAAATTTGAAGTGCAAAGATAGTCTTTATTCAACTCGTGTCAAAATGTCAGTTAGACAATTTTTCTAAAATAAATTCTAGCGACTTAGTTTAAATAGTTGAGAACAAAAAGATGAAACAAAATGTAATATTAGCAGTAAAAGAACGAATAAAATTCAACTTGTTGAAGATGGTGAATTTAAGTTCAAGTTTGGTTTTCGAATTAATTTGAAGTTATTTTGCACTCCATTTTCAATCCGTTAGAGGATAAACATACAAATACATTATGGCAAAAAATCTAGTTATTGTTGAGTCACCCGCAAAGGCAAAAACCATTGAAGGTTATCTTGGAAAAGACTTTGTTGTCAAGTCAAGTTACGGCCACGTTAGAGACTTAGCAAAAAAGGGAATTGCAATAGATATAGAGAACAATTTCACTCCTGAATATTCGGTTAGTACAGACAAGAAGCAAGTTATTGCAGAACTAAAGAAACTTGTTAAGGAAGCTGAGACAGTATGGCTCGCCACCGATGAAGACCGAGAGGGAGAAGCAATTTCATGGCATTTATATGAAACGCTGAAACTAGATAAAAAAGATACGAAACGTATCACATTCAATGAGATCACAAAGCCAGCCGTTCAGAGAGCAATTGAGAATCCAAGATCTATCAACCAGGAACTTGTCAATGCTCAGCAGGCAAGAAGAGTTTTAGATCGACTTGTTGGTTTTGAATTATCGCCTGTTTTATGGAAAAAGGTAAAACCTAGCCTTTCTGCAGGAAGAGTTCAATCAGTTGCTGTAAGATTGATCGTTGAAAGAGAAAGAGAAATCCAAAAATTTACACCAGAAAACTTCTTCAGAGTAAATGCCGATTTTTCAAAAGGCTCTGACAAGCTGGAAGGTAAGCTTGCCCACAATCTTAAAAACGAAAAGGAAGTAAAAGATTTCCTAGCAAGTTGTGAAAATGCAGATTTCGAAGTTAAAGATGTTCAGAAAAAGCCAGCGGTTAAAAATCCATCTGCGCCATTTACTACTTCAACGCTTCAGCAAGAAGCAAGTCTTAAACTAGGATTTAGTGTTTCCAGAACAATGAGAGTTGCCCAAACTTTATATGAAGCGGGGCACATTACTTATATGAGAACTGATAGTGTAAATCTTTCAGATACTGCAATTGATGGTGCGAAAGCGGCTATCGTCAAAAACTATGGTAGCGAATACAGTAATCCAAAGCGATACAAAGGAAAATCCGCTGGAGCTCAGGAGGCTCACGAAGCTATCCGCCCGACTAATTTTGATAAGCAACATGTCTCTTCAGGTAGTGATGAGGAACGACTTTACGACCTAATTTGGAAAAGATCTATTGCATCACAGATGAGTCAAGCCAAACTGGAAAGAACAACGATCAAAATTGGCGCAGATAATGTTTCAGACCTCTTTGTGGTAAAGGGTGAGATCATCAAATTCGATGGTTTCTTAAAGGTATATCTAGAAACATCACTCGATGAAGATGAAGAAGACAAAGCGATAGAAGGGCTTCTTCCTGATGTTAAAGCAAATGACAAAGTAGATGTTAACTCTATTGTTGCGACAGAGCGTTTTACGCGTCCTGCTCCGCGATATGTCGAGGCTTCTCTTGTGAAGAAGTTAGAGGAGTTAGGTATCGGAAGACCATCTACTTATGCTCCAACGATCTCTACTATACAGAAAAGAGGTTATGTTGAGAAAAAAGAAAACGAAGGGACTGAAAGATCTTACCTTGTTTATACACTTGACAAAAATGGTATTGATCACGAAACTCAAACTGAAATAACTGGAAGGGATAGAAATAAATTATCTCCGACAGATATAGGTATGGTTGTTACCGATTTCCTGGTCGAGCATTTTGGCAATATAATGGACTACAATTTTACTGCTGAAGTCGAACAAGAGTTTGACGAGATCGCTCAGGGACTCAAGGAATGGACTACAATGATCCAAAAATTCTATGATCCTTTCCATAATGACGTGGAGGATACACTTGAAAATTCAGACAGAGCTTCAGGTGAAAGACACCTGGGAGAACATCCAAAGACAGGTGAAAAAGTTATTGTTCGTATCGGAAGATATGGACCAATGGCACAGATCGGAGATAACGAGGGAGATAATAAAGCTCGATTTGCAAGTCTCAGATCAAATCAGTCTATAGAAACCATAACTTTTGAAGAGGCGCTGGAACTATTCAAACTACCGCGTGAACTTGGAGAATTTGAAGGAAAGGTTGTCAAGTCCAACATTGGTCGATTCGGCCCATACGTCCAGCATGACGGTAAATTCGTTTCGTTAAAAGAAGACGATCCTATGGAGATCGATCTTGATCGTGCGATCGAATTGATCAAAGAGAAGCGCATCGAGGACGAGAAAAAAGTGATCAAAACATTCCCAGAGCAAGAAGATATGCAACTTCTCAATGGTAGATGGGGACCTTATCTTAAAATCGGTAAAAAGAACTATAAGTTACCGAAGGATGTCGAGCCGGAGAAACTTACTTACGAGGAGTGTATCGAGATTTCTGAGAACCAACCCAAGAAAACAAGAAAGCGCAAAACAACTAAGAAGACTGCTAAGAAAAAGTAGTTTTCGACAGTTGAGTCTTCATTTCTTAATGAACCAATATTAAAGAGCAGGCTAATTCTCTATTAAATTTGTAGAAAATTAGTCAGCATGAAGGATCTCTCGATCTATTTTCAACCTGTTGAGGTTGATACAGAGTTTAAGGAGCAACAAATTGGTAGTGTGATGAATATTCATCGCTCTGGCAATTTTCCAGATCTCGACAAAAAAGGAATTGCAGTCTTCTTCTCCCCTGAATCAAGAAGAGGCAATTGTAGTGGCTCAAATGATAGCTTTCGCAGTTCGTTCTATCAATTATTCGTCGGTCATTCATGGGAACATGAACTCTACGACCTAGGTACAATCAATCCTGGGAACTCCATTGAAGATACCTTACATGCTATCCAGACCACCACTTCTGAATTGATAAAGAATGATATAGTTCCAATTCTTGTTGGTGGCTCGCAAGACTTAACAATGGGGCTTTATAATGCTTATGAGTCTCTTGAGCAACTTGTAAACTTAACAACAATTGACCACGACCTGGATATTGGAAACTCTGAAGAGGAGATAACTCATGATGGATGGTTGAGTCACATTTTATTACAAAAACCTTGTTACTTATTCAATTATTCGAACATTGGCGCTCAATCTCATTTTATATCACCAAAAACTCAAGACTTATTTAATGATCTATATTTTGATGTTCTTCGTCTAGGCGTGATCAAAAATGACCCTAAGGTTATTGAACCGATCATGAGGAATTCAGACATTGTAAGCTTTGATCTCCAAAGTATAGAAAGTAAGGCTTGGAATTCTGATTTTTTCTGGAACCCTAATGGTATTGACCCTTACACTGCATGTACGATCATGCGCTATGCTGGTATTAGCGATAAAGTCTCATGTCTAGGATTATTTGATCAAGTTCTGGAAGATTCGATCAGAACTGGCTCAATGTTAATTGCAGAGCTTATTTGGTATTTCAATGAAGGTTATGCTCAACGAAAAGGAGACTTCCCTATAGGCAGCAAAAAAAATTACAAAAAATACCGCGTTCACTTAGACGAGTTGAAAGAGGAGATTGTTTTTTGTAAAAGCGACAAATCAGGAAGATGGTGGATGGAAGTACCTTATCCTTCTCGAAGTAACAGTAAGTTCATGCGTCACCAACTTGTACCATGCACTTATGAAACCTACAAAGAAGCTATGAAAGGAGAAATTCCTGATCTATGGTGGAAGACTTATCAAAAAATTAGCTAGTCGCTTATCTATCCATTACACTTTATTAGTTTTAAACAATCGATTTGATTTATGTTGAAAAGTGTGATTTGCGATTTTTTTTATTTCGTTTTTCCATTTTTTTAACTATTTTAGTCGCCTGATGGTGTAGTGTAATACGTCGTCTGAGATAAAAACTATTGAAAGAAAAAAGCGTTTATGAAAAATTATTTACTGATTTTCAGTGCTTTATGTTTTAGCATATCCATAAGCTACGGACAACAAGAAAAGCTCTTAACTCACTTTATTTTTGATAAAATGAGTATCAATCCAGGTGCGACTGGTATGGGAATGCCAGCTCAGGTTTGTGGTACAATGATTTACAGAAACCAATGGGACAAATTCAACGGCGCACCTAATTCAGTACTAGCTAATGCAGAAGCGAATTTATCACAGTATTTTCCGAGCGCAGCAGGTATTTCTTTTTACCATGATGCAATTGGATTTGCTCGTCAGAACAACGTAACGCTTAACTATGCATACCACTACCCTATGTCAACTGGTACGTTGGGAATTGGTGTCGGACTGGGTTTGGTGAGTTACGGAATGTCTCCAACTTGGGTAACACCTGACAACAACCCTAATGATGGTTCTTTACCTCCTGCTGTCAGTGAAGCAACATTTGATGCTAACTTCGGTGTTTATTATTTATCAATGGATGGATGGTATGCTGGATTATCATCAACTCACCTTCCTGCAATGGAATTGACACAATTGAATTTTAATACTGCTCGTCACTATTATGCAATGGGAGGATATAGATACGAACAAGCTTTCGATGTTGATCAATTAGATCTTGAAGCGAACGTATTGCTCAGAACTGATCTTGTGAAGTTTAGTGGTGATTTGAATATTAGAGCGTTATGGGATGATACATTTTATGGTGGATTGACATTCCGTCCCAATGACGCAGTTGGTATAATGGCTGGAATGAATTGGAATTCATTTACATTTGGTTATTCTTATGATATTACTATAAATAGAGTTTCTAGCATATCAGCTGGATCTCATGAGTTGTTGTTTAAATATTGTTATCCGTTACCACCATTACCGGTAACAAAGAGTAGAAATCCTAGGTACTTATAAAAAAATTGTAACCATTTAGGAGAGGTTTCCGTTATAATCATCCAAAGTTGTTAATGATCCTGTAGAAAGTTGATGATGATTCGGAAAGTAAAAACGAGGTAGAATGAAGAAGTTAGTTGTATTTAGTTTAATTGGAATTATCCTGGCGTCATGTAGTACGCGATCAGGACATCTTACTGGTGTACTTGGTAGACAACCATATTACCCAGAGGTTCCATTAGGAATGATCTACATCCCATCAGGTTCTTATACAATGGGACAGAATGATGCAGATGTTCCTTTCTTGCACCAGACCATTTCTAAAACGGTTTCTGTGCAAGCATTTTATATGGATCAAACAGAGATCACTAATAACGAATATCGACAATTCGTGTATTGGGTTAGAGATTCAATAGCACGTGAAAAGATATTTATTGGTCTTGAAGAAGATGAGGAAGCTGAACGCTATATAAATTATCGAGACGAGTATTTCGACGAAGGTCTGTTGGAATGGGTTGAATATGAGTCTAGTGATAGATTTAGAAATAGAGAAATATTTGCATTAAACTGGGATCGATCTTTTTCTTACAGAGATCCATTATTGGTTCCCCTTTTAGCAGATATGTACTATCCGCAACCACAGCGTTTTTATGAAAGAAAACAAATTGATACGCGTAAACTAAAGTTTAGATATTACTGGATCGACCTTGTCGAGGCTGCTCGAAGAGGTAAAGTTCATATAAAACCTGATGGATATGATAATCAAGGGAATAAGATCCAACAAAATCACCGTGAATTAAGATCTCCTGACCATCCATTTACTGAAGAACCTCAAGGAGAAGATATGGATATGGGGTATTTCAATAAAATTGGTCAGAACAATGCGATTCGTGGTCATGAGAATAGACAACGATTCATTATAGACGAGGTAATTAATGTATACCCCGATACTTTATGTTGGGTTCGTGATTTCACATACTCATTCCACGATCCAATGACGAATATGTACTTCTGGCATCCAGCTTACGACAACTATCCAGTTGTTGGTGTCACTTGGGTACAGGCAAAAGCGTTTAACGTATGGAGAACACAATTGTTGAATAGCTGGTTACAATCAATGGGAGAGATATTTGTACAAGACTTCAGATTGCCTACTGAAGCAGAATGGGAAAGAGCTTCTAGAGGTGACTTGAACCTTTCGCAGTATCCTTGGGGTGGACCGTACATTAGAAACTCTTCTGGATGTTTCTTAGGTAACTTCAAACCTATGAGAGGTAGATATTTCGAAGATGGAGGTTTCCATACTGTAAAAGCTTATTCATACAACCCGAATGGTTGGGGATTATATTGTATGGCTGGTAACGTTGCTGAATGGACAGAGACGGCTTATGATCCATCGATGTATGAGATCTCTCATGATCTGAACCCTGAATACAGATATAATGCAATGGATTGGGATCCGCCATCAATGAAGCGTAAAGTAATTCGAGGTGGTTCTTGGAAAGATATCGGTTACTATCTTCAAAACTCTACACGTACTTTCGAGTATAGAGATTCAGCGAAGTCTTACGTTGGCTTCAGAAGTGTAGCCACTCACCTTGGTAGAGGTGGTAGAGATTTCTCTAAAGAAGGTGGAGAAGAATTGGATCAAGATCTTCAGTTGAGATAATCAATTAATTAGTAAACAAAACAAATAAAATAAATCGTTAAACCTTAAAAGAAGTAAACTATGAAACCAGGAAGTAAAGCGTGGAAAGCCTTTATGGCAAAATTGTACGGATTCGGTGCTGCCGTTGTAATTGTAGGTGCCCTATTTAAAATTATGCACTGGCCAGGTGCAGGTATTATGCTCGTTGTTGGATTGAGTACTGAGGCGATAATCTTTATATTCTCTGCCTTTGAACCAATTCACGAAGACCCAAATTGGGAGCTTGTATACCCAGAATTGGCATTAGGTCATGATGAAGATATTGACCCAGATGAATTACCAGCGACAAGCCGCGGTGGACGTGGTGGATCTGGTGTTACTGATGAATTAGATAAAATGCTAGAAGAAGCTAAGATCGACGGAGAATTACTTGAGCGTTTAGGAGACGGTATGAGAGCTCTTGGAGATAATGCTGCTCAATTAAAAGGAGTTACTTCAGCTGCTGCTGCAACTGACTCTTATGTAGATAGCTTACAAGCTGCATCTGATAAAGTATCTAAGCTTTCTGAATCATACGAAAAAGCATCTGTTGCTATTTCAGGAATGACATCTTCTCAGGAAGAAGGACAGTCATTCGGAGAGCAAATGCAGAAAGTTTCTAAAAACCTTGCTGCGTTGAATAATGTATATGAACTACAATTGAAAGGATCTTCTTCTCACCTTGAGGCAACAGAGAAATTCCAGTCTCAAGTTACTGATATGATGAAGAATCTATCTGACTCAGTTGAAGATACTCGTCTATACAAAGAAAATATGTCTATGTTGTCTAAGAACTTAACGGACTTAAACAACGTGTATGGCAACATGCTTAAAGCCATGACTATTTCAAACAACGGTTAAGTCTAGACTTAGCATTGTAAGAAATTGTAAACCTTAATTATAAACTAAAATTAATTAAACATGGCAGGAGGAAAAGAAACCCCAAGACAGAAGATGATCGGTATGATGTATCTTGTACTGACGGCTCTTTTGGCACTTAACGTGTCAAAACAAATTGTGGCTGCCTTCGTAACCATTAATGACAAACTAGATGCGAGTGGTCAGATCATTGACAACTCAATTGGAGCAACATATCAAACTTTTCAAAAGAAAAGAGCTGCTATTAAAGCTCAGAAAGGTAGTATGGATGTCATTGACCTATGGGAAGGAAAGGCAGATAAATTAAATGCACGAACGACTAAAACTATTCACTTTATTCTATCTCAATCTAACGAGATGATCAAAGTTGCTGAAGGTAAAAGTTGGGTTAAAAATGAAGATAAAGATGGAAACATCACTGAGTTAAAGTCTTTATTGGATATTAGTGCAATGGATAACTACGATATTCCAACCAATATGTTCATTGGTGGTAACCCAAAGAAACCTAAAAAGGAAGGAACAGCAATATTAGATTCTATTCATGCTTATCGTGATTTTGTTTGTGAATTAATGGCTAATTACAACCGCGGAGATCAACAATTTAAATTTGAATCTCCTGAAGATCCAAGTAAATTGAGAGAAGCTTTGATAACAGCAAACCCTGAAGATACAACTAAAATAGCTCAGTTCTATCGTTCTATGACTATTCCAGAAATGGTAGAAGTTAAGAATGGTGGTACCACGGAAATGATGCCATGGCCTTCAGCAATGTTTGACCACGCCCCTATCGTGGCTGCTGCAGCTATGTTGACTTCAGTTAAAGTTGATGTTCTAAACGCGGAAAGTTTAGCTGCAGAGTATCTGCTTTCGAAGGTTGATGCACCAGTATTTAACTTTAATAAGATAGATGCTTTGCCATTTGCTAGAACGGGATACATAAATCAAGGTGATTCTTTGGACCTAAGAGTTATGATTGCAGCTTATGATTCAACAGAACAGCCTAAACTGAAGTATGGAATAAATGATAGTATTGCTGCAAATTGGGAACAAACAGAAGAGAAATCAATTCCCATTGTCGGTGAATCGCCAGGTGACTATAAAGTTACAGGAGCTATCGCTGTAAAAGAGAAAGGTAAAGAAACATGGAAACCATGGGAGTTCAAGTATACAGTTGGTAAACCTTCTGGTGCTGTTTCCCTACCGGAAATGAACGTATTGTACAGAGGGTATGAAAACAAAGTTAAAGGTGCGGTTTCTGGTTACACTGGATATAGATTATCTATGAGTGGTGGTTCAATATCTCAAAAAGGAGATGTTTGGATCGCGAGACCTGGAAGTGGTCGTGAAGCAACAATTAACATCACAGGTGTTGCTGCTGATGGATCTACTGCTTCTGTAGGTAGTGAAAAATTCAGAGTACGTAACCTTCCGAACCCAACGATCAAATTAGGATCTCTATGGGATGGTGCTGAAGCAAATTCTTCTTCAGTTAGAGCTATGACAAGATTGTTTGCTCAATATCCACCTGAGATCCCATTGAATGCGAAGTTTACAGTTGTTAAGTACATCGTAAAGGTAACAGGTGCACCAAGAAATGCATCAGGTACTGGAGCGTCACTTAACGGAGCTGCTAAAGCTTTGATTTCTCAAGCTAGACCGGGATCATCAATTGTCCTTGAGACAGATGTTAGAGGTCCAGATGGAAGAATCCGCCGTAAAAATGGTGTGATCAAAGTTAAGTAGAAGATAAAAAATGAAAGTCATGAAGAAATTAATTGCAAGTGTGATGATCTCAATGATTGCTGGATCGTTTTCGATCGCTCAGCAAGAGGAGATCAACGGAGGGCCGATCAACAGTCGTACTGAGACAGGTGTGATCGATGGAGTGTATCTTAAAACACACGTTCCAACTAAACGTCTTATGCCTTATGAACCAGTTCGTGAAGCTGACGTGATTTGGAGTAAGCGTGTTTGGAGAGCAATTGATCTTCGTGAAAAGATTAATAGACCTATCTATTATCCTTTAGATCAATTCGATGCTCAGAAAAGATGGATTCGTCACGAATCAAGATGGAGTTTGTGGACAGTAATACGTACGCATATTTTAGCTGGTGACTTAACTGTTTATTCTGATTATAATCCAGTTGATTTCTACATTACAGATGGAGATCAGTTCAAATATCCTATTATACCAGAACCAGGTAAAGATTATTATACTGATTCGGCATACAGAGCTGAATTGTTTAACTACCTCGGTGCTTTAGGTGAGCGTCCAGATGTTCCTTTATCTAATATTTATGGTGAGGATTCTATTGGCGCAGACGGTAACTTTGTTTACCCTGCTCAGGATACAAACTGGTACACATCTGAAGATATCATTCAATATCGATTGAAAGAGGATTGGTTCTTTGATAAAGAAAGATCAGTACTTGATGTTAGAATCATCGGATTAGCTCCTGTACGATATAAAAAGGATGGTGATAATATTTCTGGAACTGATGTAATGTTCTGGTTGTACTTCCCTACTGATTGTCGTTATGTATTCAATAATTACTTCGTGTACAATGAAGATAACGGTTCTAAATGGATGAGTTTTGATGATATGTTCATGAAAAGACGATTCAGCTCTTTCATTATAAAAGAAGAGAACGTTTATGACCGTAAAATTGAAAAGTATCGAGTTGGTGTTGATGCACTAATGGAGTCGAGAAGAATTACTGAAGAGATAAGAACTCTGGAACATGATGTTTGGAGTTACTAGTTAAAAGTCTTAAAATTTAGAAGCCGCATTCAATTGGATGCGGCTTTTTTATTGAATATCTATAAAGAAATAAAGACATTCACTATTTTTGCCAAAACAATTCACATGGAAGATAATACTGTCATTGTTAATATAATTGATCGAGAGGGTGTTAAACATGAACTGGAAGCTCCCACGGACATGAATATGAACGTAATGGAACTTTGTAAGTCTTACGAGTTACCTGTTGAGGGAACATGCGGAGGAATGGCCATGTGCGCTTCTTGTCAGTGTTATCTTGAATCAGATCATGAGTTAGAAGAACAAAGTGACGATGAACTAGACATGTTGGATCAGGCCTTTTTCGTTGAAGATAACAGTCGTCTTGGATGTCAGATTCCTATATCTGATGAAATAGACGGCATAGTGCTCAGACTAGCTCCAGAAAATTAGGAAATCAATACGTTGATTTTCTATATCAAAGATTCAATACTATTTTGAACTGATACAAAATCCCACTAACTACTAAAGGAGAACTTTGTAACCTACATGTAAACTCCAAACTGAAGTTAATTCCCTATTGTTCAATTCATTTGCATAACTTGTGTTGTAAAACTGTTCTTCAACAACCTCTTCTGGAACCTCTGGGTTGTAATTAGGTTCATCGAGACTACTGTAAGAAGACCTAGAAATATAACTACCGTTCAAATCGAATCCAACAAGAATAAATCTGTCTTTTGCAACAGCATAGTTCAATTCAGTTCCAAAATATACCTCTACTCCCCTATATCTTTGATTCTCTAATTCCAAATTATTGATTTGTGGTAATTCACCTTTGATAGTTTGCCCAGTTGAATCCGTGTACTCTCCATAGTAAGGACGATTTACCATAGAATAAAATCTCGGCCCAACTCCGAATGAATACTCTATTCCAAATGGAAGGATAGACTTTTTAGGCGCAAATTTCAACATAAATATAGCACCATAACTATTGAACGCAGGTGAAACACTCCTCAATTCAGGAGAGGAGTATCCATCATAATCTATGTAATCAGGATTGTAACTGAAAGAGCGGTAGGTATCTACGGGTACTCTCAATCTCTTATAGAATAGCCGAACGCCTAAACCAAATCTTTTAGAGGTCAAACGGGTATATGTAAAGTTGATTTTACCGTTATACTTATAGGACCGACGTTCAATAAAAGTTTCTTTATCTGATAATTGCCCAATTTGTCCTTCACCCCCAAGAAATACAGATGTCAAAATTCCAGTTGAAACAGAACCAGAACCACTTAATGAAAAAATATTTCTTTTATCTTGAGATAAACTTAATTCTCCGATAGTTAATACTATCAATAATATACTAATCTTAATCTTCATAAACTTTAGGTAATTCGGTTAGATAATAATTTAATAGGCTCAACACAGTATTTTTTGTTCTTCCCCCATATAATGAAGAATTGTGAATAACCTCCACATCAAACCTATCTGTTGATAGATCGAAAACTGCGAATGTATAATCAGTACTGTTTCTTTTCATTAGATTATTAGCGAATTGAACTGCAAATAAAGGAGGGATAAACACTGACAATAACATAGAAGCTTTAATCGGACTATTTTTATAATTCTCTGCCAGAAACAACCCTATATAATTACTTCCAAAATCTTTTTTGAACTTAGCTAATTCTTCGTATTCCACTGGGTATAATTCTACATCTTCAAAATATGTCATTAATCGAATTGAGTTAATCGCTATATTCTGTCCTTGAATCATCTCGAGTCTGCTGATCTCTGAATTATCAACTGAAAGCATCTGCACAGTTAATCCAGGAACTGAATTCCAACTCCCTTCTTCACTATTTAATTCCTCAGAAACATATTCTTCAGCCTGTATCGATTTATCAATATTGACTTCACCATATCTATTTTGAATTCTCACATGTGGGGTTAATAATACAATGTCATGGATATCCCTTTTCATTCCATCTTTTTGGAATTCCTTTCTATACTTCTTTCTATCCCTGTAAGATAGTTCATCAAAAAAATCTTCTCTTTCCTGAATTTCCTCTGCACGTTTTTCAAAAGATTTAAATGATTCTATGAACGAACTGTCTATAACATCTGCCAAACCATATATATAAAACTGTTCAATATCAAAGCTATCTTTAACACTTACCGCAATATCATTATCTTTTTGGCTCCTAATTTTATCATATTTTGAAACTTTTTCTTCAGATTTATCGGGATTATACTGTTCTGTTTGTGCCAAACTATCTTCAATAGCTAATGAGTCTCTTTTCTCATTAAATCTGCTCAATGCATCTTGATATTTGATTGACTTATAATCATCCAGATCAAAATCTACATTTTTTGCTAATTCTAATAGTACAAAATCATAAAGTCCTTGAAGATCAGGGCTTTCGGGGTATTTGTTTTTAATATCAACTATTGTTCTTAAAGCAATCGTATATAGCGCCTCTTCATCAAGTTCTCTTAAAAATTTCACTAACCTGTGTGGTTCGCCTTGAACATTTGATGATCGTGACAATTGACGAAAAAACACTCCATCCTCACGTAATGAGATCAATTGTGACCATGCTTTAGCTTTAGACGTTTCTAAATATTCATTTTCAGGATAACTATCTTCAAGCAAGAATATATTGTACAATGCATTTTCTGGCCTTACATCATATAAATCATTTCGGATTGCCTCGAATCTTGCTATTTTCCTGACTTTGATGAACCTCTCATTTGAAAGGTGATTAACAACATCTCCCCACGAATCTTTATCCTCGATCCACTCTGCAATTTTTTCACGACGTGATTCAATGTTAGGATGTGAGCTTTTAGAATCATCGTAATCCTCGTCAAAAGATATTTCAGGGTACTCATCAGTAAATAGTTCTTCGGGAACATAGATATTAGATGTATTGAAATAATCCTTCGGGAATTCACGGAGCTCGAAAGGTAAATATGAATATGCTAGTACATCAAAAACTTTATACAGCTCACTTTTAGCATATCCTGCTTTCTGATAATAATGAATACCTAAGCTATCTGCTGAATACTCTTTCTCTCGAGAATAATTACTCAACTTTTTAATTCTTCTAGAGTAACTTCCTCCTCCACGCATTACTTCAATTCTCTCTTTATATTTATTCACATTGTGATTCAATTTATAATGAGAAATCTCATGTGCTAAAATATAAGCGAGCTGAGCCTCATTTTCAAGCTGAGCTATTAAACCTTGAGTAACAAAAACATTTCCCTGAGGGGTTACAAAAGCATTCACGATGTTGGTGCGAATAGAAAAAAATTCAATATCTTCTAGATCAGAATCGCCTTGTATGATACTATTTCCAACCTCTTCTACGTACTCTGTAATAGGATCATTAAATAAAATCAACCCGGAATTTAAGATCTCTTTTAAAGCATAATTTGTCTCTTGGTAGTATTGTTGACTTTTAGAGTATCCTACACCTTCGATCTTTTCATCTTTCTTATCTTCAAAGACCTCACTTAACAGAGAAGTCACAGTTTCTGGAACTGGGCCTTGAGATTTTAGCGGTTCATAATTATTTAGATCTACTTCTTGAGCTGTCGAGAAAAAACTCAGGCACAAAGTGGTTAAGAAAAGTTTAAAATGCATTTTATTTTATGTTTTTAATTGATTCGGAATTAAACAAACAGGGATTTCTTCCATTTTATGTTTGTTGGCTGAGTGAAGTCTATTATAAATGGCTATAACTTCTTTTTGACGAGAATCTAACTCTTCTTGATCTCCATCAAAAGTCATTGCCCATTCAAGCTCATCATATGTCGCTCCAATTTGATCTTCATCGTTTCTTGCATCTCCCCACAATCCGTCAGTAGGTTTCGCTTCTAATATTTCAGGTATAACGTCGAGATGTCTAGCCAAAGCATATACTTCAGATTTCATTAGATCGGCAATCGGACTAAGATCCACTCCCCCATCTCCATATTTAGTATAAAAACCTACCCCAAAATCTTCAACTTTATTACCCGTTCCAGCTACGAGCAAACCATGAGATTGTCCAACTGCATATAACGTCGTCATTCTAAGTCGAGCTCTTGAATTTGCCATGGCCAACTCATCTTCTGAAGTTTCTTTTGGCATATCACCCACAAAATGATTGAATGTCTCTGTAAGATCAATTTCTTTACCCTCAACATTCTCAAAAGTTGATGTCAAATGTTCGATCTGCTTTTTAGAACGGAAATATTCTTCTGATGTTTGTCGAATAGGCATGTTCAACAAGATCACTTTCTTCTTGGTAAGTGCACACAGCGTTGAAGTCAATGCAGAATCAACACCGCCCGAAACCCCTACAACAAATCCTTTTAAAGGGGTCGTTGCTAGATAATCCTGTAACCAACTTATGATGTGCGAAGATACTCGCTCAGCATTTATCTCTTTCGACATTAAAATAGTATCGCGACTTTAAATAATAACTGACTCTGCTTAGAGCTTGGATTATAATATTCTCTCGACGACTTGTCAGCATAAGGACCTGAATAATTTGAAAAATTCTTTTCGTCATCTCCAGTTAGAGCTGATTCTTGATGAACATTAGAAAAACCATAAAAGAATCCTATCTCACCTACTAAACAAGTACTTCCTGTAAAATTCCATTCAGCACCTGCTGAAAAACCAACAGATCCCTTATAAAATGATAGCGATCCAGGTATTCTCATATCTTCAAGCTCTGTGTCCATTGTAGGTTGTTCACCAACTGGATAAAGATCTCCCGTATTATCACCACGCGATTGAAGCAAGAAACTATTTCTAACACCAAACTTACCAAAGTAACGCACGTACCCAAGATAATTCGTTTGGAATCTCAACATCGTTGGTATACTCAAATAAATGCTTTTGTATTTACGCTGTTCTAAAAAGAACTGTCCCTCTCCGAGATTAGTTGCAAAATCAGCATCGTCAGAATTTCCTCTTTGAAGTACTTCTTTATCACTGTAATCGAAAAAAGTGGAATCTTCAAACGTATGCGTGAATCTGTTGAAATCAAACTCAATTCCCGTAGAGAACGCAATGTTCTTAGCAAAATGCCAATCCAAATTCATTCCAGCAACAAAATCACCACCTAAATTCGAAGTGATCTTATTGGTTTGTGGAGCATTAAAATTAGGCCCTCCACCTATTGTCAAACCTGCCAAAACCTTTTTTTCTGCAGCTCCCTGAGCATTTACTCCTAAAGCGAAACATAGAGTTAAACCTAATATCAGTAACTTTTTCATATTTTTGAGTTTGAGTTTTGAAAATGACTTTCGATCACTTTCTTCATTCTGCAATAATAAACATATTTCATGAAGATAAGAAAAACTATTGTTCTGTTTATATCAATTTTTATTGTTGCGTGTAGCTGCGATCAAAATAGACTAAAAATTGACATTCCTAACACAAATATTGATCAAAAGTTCGTGTATGTTGATGAATTTTTCCATAATGCTACAAAAGAAGAAACTTCCGAGCATCATAGAACTTTGAAAAGCGAACTTGATCAACTCTACGTCTATGAGTTACAGCAGAACATCCAGACAACGTTGAATGATAGTTTTGCCAATAAGATCTATGAATTCTATCACAGTGAATACATCAGTGCCCTGGAAACGGAAAAAGAAAAACTATTCTCAGATGCCAAGGCCAAAGAGGAAAATATCACAAAAGCTTTCAGCTATTTTAACTATCATTTCAATGAAGCTCCCATTCCACAGAACATTATTTACATGAATAAGTTATTCAGTAATATCCATTGTTCGGATAGTTCTGTATCTATAGGACTGGAATCCTACCTCTCTCCAAAAAACAAGATCATTGAATCAATCCCTAAAAATCAATTGTATGACTGGCAGCGAAAAAGAATGGACATTCAATACCTCGAAAGAGACATCCTCTTAAATTGGATTCAGGTACATTTATTCAATGAGATCGATAAGCAATTGGCACAACATATAATTCAGGCAGGAAAGATCTTATACATTCTCAATGCCTCATTCCCTGAAGCTGAGGAACGGTACATTGTAAGGTATAACGAAGATGAATGGAAATGGGCTGAGGAAAATGAACAACTAACTTGGGATTTCCTTGTGAAAGAACAGCTTCTCTTTAAAAATAATCGAAGAGATAAGGCTAATTTTCTGAATGCCGGACCGACATCTGTTGGTTTGCCAGAAGAGTCTCCTGACAGAATGGGACAATACCTGGGATATAAAATGGTTCGAGGTTTTATGCAAGAAAACAAAGACGTATCTTTGCAGGATCTACTCACGATAGATTACAACAAAATTTTACAATCATACGAGATAAATTAATTATGAGCGAAGATAAGATTACAAAAACATCTAAGATAGAAGTTAATGTGGGGACGAATGAAAATAACGTTCCTGTAAGAATGATGTGGTCAGCAGAAGATGGGAAAATAAATAATCAGGAAGCGATGGCTATGTTCCTCTCTCTGTGGGATCCCAAGGATAAGAATACGATGAAGATCGATCTTTGGACAAAGGATATGTCAGTTGAAGAAATGAAACAATTCTTCCACCAGACACTCTTGACAATGGCAGATACTTTTCAGAATGCTACTGGCGAAAAGAACATCTGTGAAGATCTGCGTGACTACTGCTATCATTTCGCTGAAAAAATGGAGATTCTACCGGAAGAATAATTCCTTTTTGAAGAATATGAAGCGATCCAAATAGGGTCGCTTTTTTTATTTCAGGATTAACATTTTTTAAATTGATCAAGACATACAAACAATTTGATTTTTGCGTTTGTTATTTATAAAATCATTGATCAATGAAGAAAAAAGATTCCATAGCCAAACAGTATGCTGAATTCGAATTAATGCAGGGAAGATCTCCTCATTCAGAGTTCGAATTATGTAAAGAGATCAACTTAAAAGAAAAGACGTTCTACAATCACTTTAATAGCTTAGGAGCTGTTCGGAAATATTTGCTAGAACTACCAATTAATGAAACGCTTTCACGGTTAGATGAAGATGAGAACTATGAAGCATTTTCAGCCAATGAGAAAGCTCTTGCGTTATTCTTTACACTATTTGAGGAATTCATGAATCACCGTTCATATCTAATCTCTAAATATAGCTCAGTAAAAGATGTAAAACATTTAGCTGGGGACTGGGAGAATTTCTTTCGTCAATTCAATGCAAGGATGGAATCGATCATTCAGGAAGCTAAGCAGAATGAAGAAGTTGTCTCGAGGCCTTATATCGGAGATTATTACGCAAAAAGTTTCAAGCTCGTATTCTTGTATATATTTAGAGTTTGGATCAATGATTCTTCAGATAAATTCCAGACTACCGATGCAGCAATTGAAAAATCCGTAAATCTTGCTTTTGAATTCCTTGGTCACAGTCCACTTGACTCAATTCTAGATTTTGGCAAGTTTGCCATGAAAACAAAAGTGATGTAGTATGTCCAATAAAAAGCAGAAGTCGATTCCAACTTCCAAAATCAAAAGAGCTGCGAAAATAGCTGGTACAAGCGCTAAGGTTGGAGGAAATTATATGAAATACTATTCCAAGAAGCTGATCAATAATAAACATACGAAAGATGAGCTTCATAATGATAATGCTACGGATATATACGATACTCTTAGCGAATTGAAAGGAAGTGCACTGAAGGTCGCTCAGATGATGAGCATGGACGAACAGGTTTTGCCAGATGCTTATCAAGAGAAATTCTCTATGTCGCAGTACAGCGCCCCTGCTCTCTCCTACCCGCTGATCTCTAAGACATTCAAGGAATATTTAGGCAAAAAGCCCGATGAGATATTTGATACATTCAGTAAAGAGGCTGTAAATGCTGCAAGTATTGGGCAGGTTCACAAAGCCACGAAAGACGGTAAAAAACTCGCCGTCAAAATTCAATATCCAGGAGTTGCTGATTCGATCTCTTCAGACCTTAAATTGATCAAACCTCTTGCGGCTCGCCTGTTCAATATGAAGTCTGCAGATCTCAAGATGTATCTGGAAGAAGTTGAATCGAAGCTCATTGAAGAAACGCATTACATGAACGAATTGAAAAACGGAGAGGAAATTAGATCACTTTGCACTTCGTTCGAAAATATTAAGTTTCCTAAATACTACAAAGAGTTATCAAGCGATCGCATTCTTACGATGGATTGGATCGAAGGAGAAATGTTCACTGATTTCATAAAACGTTGTGATGATCAGGGCCTGAAAAATAAGATTGGCCAATCACTTTGGGATTTTACGCTTTATCAAATGAGGGAGCTACAAATGGTTCATGCCGATCCACATCCCGGGAACTTCATCATATCGAATGATGGACAACTTTGCGTTATTGATTTCGGATGTGTCAAAGTGATTCCAGATGACTTTGCCAGATACTATTATCAATTGCTAAGACCAGACATACTGGAACATGAAGATGAATTGATGGAGATCTATGAAAAAATGGATTTTTTCAGAGCTGAAGACAAGCCAGAGGACAAAGCAAAGCTCAGAGCTGTTTATGAAAGAATGATCACATTACTAGGTAAACCATTCCATCACGACAGTTTTGATTTTGGTGATGATGAATTTTTCAAAGCCATTTTCTCCATGGGTGAAGATATTTCCAAGGATAAATCGATCAGGAAACTTAATAATGCCAGAGGCTCTAGAGATGCTATATACGTGATGCGTACTTTCTTTGGTTTATATAATCTTCTGCATCAATTGAACGCAAAAGTAGACCTGAACTATCCTATATTTCTGCCTAAAGGAAGTAAAGTGGCTTAGATCAATAACTTTTCCCGAAAGTTCTTAGGTATTTGACGATAGTTAGAATGATCAACAAGAAGAATACGAACCCGAAAGAGCGACCGATCACGTCCCCATATTCAATGTAGAACGTTCGTTCGTCATTCAAATTAACCGTGGTTCTGAAAGCATCCTCAACCCAGTATTCAGTTTGTTTAATTACATCTCCACGTTGATTAATAACGGAGGAAATTCCAGTATTAGCTGATCGGACAACATATCTACCCGTCTCTATAGCACGCAGACGAGCGAAACTTGCATGTTGCTTGTGTCCAGGTGAATCACCCCACCAACCATCATTGGTGATCACAAAGATCACTTCTGCTCCTTTACGACACTGAGCAGCAACGAAACCTCCATAGATCGACTCATAACAAACTACAGGAGCAAATGAAAAACCACTTGATCGAAGTACTTTTGGTTCGTTCTCTATCCCTAAAGTTCCTGATGTACCTCCATTCTCTACCGAAAGGTTTTCCAACGAAGGGAACCAATTTGAGAACGGTACTTTTTCCACTCCCAAAACCAATTTCGATTTATGAATGAACTGGGGTGGTTTCGTACTCGAAACAAGCATCGAAGTATTATAATGTTCATAGAACCCAGGCCTGTCCTCAAACGCCTTCATAGAAACCCGTTCTTTTTTATCAAAAAGCCTATATGTTGATGCTCCGATATAAAATGCAGGTCCATTCCACTTTTTCACTGCATTCTGGATCTGTATAAAACCTCTGCTCGAATTATAGCTTAATTCATCAAAAGAATATGGTATGGCTGTTTCAGGCCCTAAAACGATTGCGGTCTTTGGTGTAATTAAAGAATCTGCCTGATCAATAACTTTCTTGATCTGTTCCTTAGAACTAATCGAAAACTTTTCATTGTAGGGATCAACATTCGGTTGAGTTACTACAACTTCTATCGGATCTTTTTTCTCTGTATAACTAGAATAACTCCAATAAGAAAGTAATGATGGTACTAAAATAAGCGCCAACGAAAAATAGATCAAGGGAGTCTGAACCTTCAATGATTCTTTGCTAAAAATGACATTTGAAACAAACTTAAAAACGAGCAAATTAACCAATAGAATCCAAAGTCCACCTCCTAATACACCAGTATATGAATACCACTGGACGATCTCTGGAAAAACAGAGAAAACATTTCCTATATTCAACCATGGCCAGCTAAGTTCCCAGTGATAATGGAAGTATTCGAACCCTAACCAGAAAAATAAGATCCCGATATAACCTTCTTTTTGTCCAACAAATCTTTTTGTCCAATGAAATAACATAAAGACTATTGCCATGAGTAAGCTATTCAGCACATACGCCAGAATTGCTCCTACCTCTCCTCCAACGGAAAAATAGATCCAGAAAGTAGTTCCGATATTATAGATCAAAAACGTCAGGTAAGCATGAATGAAAACTTTACCGGATCGATACTTCTCTCTATAGATATTGTGTTCAATCAATAGTAAGGGAACCCAAGCAACAAATACCAGAGGAAATAAACTTCCAGTATATGGAAAACTAACTACCATTAGTAATCCGCTTAAAATACTCAATAGGTAACGTTGCACTCGAGTTAACTTCATAACTATATTAATCAGTTACAAAGATACAATTGAATTAACGGAAATAAAGTATTGCTAAGAAAAACGTTGAAATTAACGCAGAACAGTCACGTGACCAGTAATCATGACATCTTCTTCCGGATCATTTATTTGCGAGTATTTGATCTTCCAGACGTATGTTCCGTCACGCACCATTTCACCGTTGTACGTACCATCCCATTCGAAATTCTTATCTCCTGATGAGTAGATCAACTCTCCCCATCGGTTAAAGATTTGTATATCAAACTCAACGATATTGATCGTACTTACCTTGAAGGTATTGTTGTAGCGATTTCCATCCGGTGTGAAAGAGTTCGGAACATAAATGTAATACTCATCTAAGATCGTGATCGGCTTCGTTATGGAATCAACACAACCTTTAGCATCCGTGGCGATCAAGGTCACATAATATGTACCTGAGTCATAATAAACATTATTCGGATGAGTCATAGTAGATGTCGAACCTTCACCAAATTCCCATTCATACGTAACACCATTCTCCGTGAGGTTTTGGAATGTGATCGGAATATTTGTGAATTTAGGATCTGTAACAGGTCTGAAGTCAGCATCTGGTTTAACAACGATCACTCTAGTTGATGCCTGAACCTGGAATGTTCCACAATCATCTTTAACGATCACAATATAGTCTGTTGAAGTTTCCGGTGTAACCCAAACAGAAGCTGTTGTATCATCAGAGTGTGTCCAGAAATAATGATAATCACCAAATCCTCCTGTTGCAGTAACTGTGATCAAGGCAGAATCACCTGGACATATTTCCTGTTCAGGAGTGATGTCTAATAACAACGGTGGACTCAAAATTGTGATTGTAGTTTCATCCGTAACCACATTTCCACATGCATCAGTTACTGTCACATAATAGGTTGACGTTTCACCAGGCACTACGTTTACTGCATTACCTGTGCTTATAACGGTTCCATTCTCATTGGTCCATTCATACGTATAAGACCCTTCAGAACCACCAGTTACTTCTACATTCAGATCAAAAGGAACATAAGGACATTGTTCTGAAAAATCATCTGTTGCATCTGCGATCAGAGGATCAAATACAGGTACAGTAACTGTTGTAGATGTTTGAGCTGTTTGATTTAAACAATCATCCGTAACAGACACAGTATAAGTTTGAGTACTCGCGGGTGAAACAAAGATTGAAGAAGTAGTCTCACCAGTGCTCCACTGGTACGTGTATCCACCTCCACCACCTGTGGCATTCGCAGTCAGTTCAATTTCATCACCAGGACATAAAACATCTCCTGCTTCGATCTGCACATCAACATCTTCTACTTCCTGAATGAATAGTTCTACTGTCTGGAAGTTATTGTTTCCACAAGGATCTGGAATTTCAAATTCCAGAATCAAATTCTCAATACCTACCAAACCTGGATCATTTAGAGCATCAATTGTAAATGTAACTTCATCTTGACCAGCAGCAAAGTTGACACTGTTCGGAACGCTCGAATAGTCAACACCTTCAGAAGCCGAACCACTAATATTAATTGGTATTGATAATGGCTGACTGATATCACCAGAACGTGTTATCGTAAATGTTGCACTTGTACATCCTTGTGCCATCGTTACACCATCGCCATAAGGATCACTAGACAATTCATAATCTACTGTCACTGGTTGCTCACTTGTCAAACTGTTCTTCTCTAAGAAGATTCCAGAATCATAAATTCCATCTCCAACATCAGCAATAGCTATTATCAAATGATAAGTTTCTCCACACTCTACTTCGGAAACAGCTTGCATCGGCGTTGTAAATCCATCATATTGAACATAAAAAGGATCATTATTGAAAGGTGAGTTTGATCCAGTACCATTATTTACATAATAGTTACTGTTCTGACCTCCATTCACGTTATTAATTGCTACTGGTTGAGTAGTACCTGGAATCAAGGCCATATTCTGAGTTCCTCCTGGAATTCCTGGACCAGTTATAAAGAATGCAAATACGTCATTAAATTGAGAACCAACAAATTCCGGATACTCTTCAGAAGCAAATACATAATTGAATTTCACTGTATCTGAAAGCGGTACGAAATCAAATTCAAGTATTGCAGCATTATATGTTTGAGTACCGACGAGGTTAGTCAATTGTCCATATCCTCCTACTCCATTATCGACACCAGCATTTGCCGCATCGTTCGGACCGTGAGGACCATCTGCACCTTGATTGATCGTACCAGTAGTTATTAAAATTCCTTCGTCTATTCCGATACTCGCGTTTGTCGCATCAAAAGTACCTATCGCACTCTGCGTACCAGAATAGAAAACATTGGAAACATTTACACCAGGTCCAATCAACACATTCTGCACCAACGCCCCAGGCGTCTGACCACCATTTGTGATGAGCTGTGAATGGGAAGTGAAGCCCAAAAGAAGTAATATGGATAGCAATAAGTGCTTCATCTATAATTTATAACGCTTAACAATTTAAAAAGTTGTCAAAACATAGTACAAATAATACGCCAAAATTAAACTTTATCAAAAACAACCTGATCTTTTTGATTTTTTAACGAGCATTGATCCTTTGCATCTCGATCATACCCTTATTTTTGTCGTCTTATGTCTAAGAACAAGAAAGATAAGAAGAAAAACTGGTTTAAACAATCTACTCGAATAGTCGGCATGGATCCAGTTACATTTGAAGAGTGGTGGAGAGTTAAGATCACCCGCGTTCAAATGATAAGTGTAATCGCACTTGTCTTCATCTTATTCTTTATTTTGAGCTATGTACTTTTCTCTTATACTCCGGTAGGAAATATGCTTCCTGAAAACGTCCTCGACCGAAGTAAAGCTCAACTCGAACAACAAATGGACGACATCGATAAACTGAATAAAAAGATCTCATCGCAAGACCAGTATATTAAAAACCTACAACAGGTCATATTAGGTGAAATACCAATTGATTCAATATACTCTCAAGAAAATATTCAAAATGAAAATATCAACTCAGCAAAACTAGACACAACATTATCAGATGCTGAACGCGCCTTATCCGATCAGATCAAATCTAACGAGGAAGAGTTGAATCAAGAAAAAGCTGACCTTTTTAAAAACCTCTTCTTATTTGATCCCGTTACCGGTGAAATTAGTCGAGAATTCCGTGTGCCGAATCATCCAGGTGTAGATGTCGTAACATCTAAAAATGAACAGATCAAAGCTTGTCTTGACGGAATTGTTTTACACACTTCGTATGATGATAAAGATGGATATACTGTAATATTGAGTCACCAGAATGAAATCGTTTCAGTATACAAACACGCTCAAAAGATACTTGTTGAGGTCGGACAGAAAGTAGCAGCTGGTGGTGCTATTGCAATTGTTGGAAATACTGGAGAAAGATCAACAGGACCTCATCTGCATTTCGAGTTATGGTCAGATATGGGACCCTTAGACCCTCTTGATTATCTATCATTTGGCCAGTAAAAGAGACTCCTTTTTTAAAGACGACTTCCAGCAATTTTCAAAAATTTGCGTTATTTTTGTCGCCCTTAGATTTTTCACACTGAAACAACTAATATGAAAGAAGATATTAAACAATTAAAAGACGCGTTATCAAAACGATTTGTAGCTCATCCATGGCATGGAATCCCAGCTGGAGATAAGCAGCCTGAAATCGTAAATGCATTCATTGAGATCATTCCTTCTGACGCTATCAAATATGAAGTAGATAAAGAAAGTGGATATATCTTAATAGATCGCCCTCAAAAGTTTTCTAATCACATGCCTTGCATGTACGGATTTGTTCCTCAAACATATTGTGATAAATCTGTAGCAGAATACTGTGCAGAGAAAACAGGTAAAACAGGGATCGTTGGGGATTGTGACCCACTTGACATCTGTGTTCTATCTGAGAGAGAAGTTGATCGAGGAAATATCATTGCTGAATGTATTCCAGTTGGTGGATTTCGAATGATCGATGGTGGTGAAGCTGATGATAAAATTGTAGCTGTTCTTAAAGGTGATCAGGCTTATGGAGATATCAAATCGATTGACGATCTTCCTAAAATGGTTGTTGATCGCGCAAAGCATTTCTTCCTGACGTACAAAGATCTTGAAGGTAATTCAAAAAATGTTGAGATCACACACGTGTATGGTCCTGATGAGGCAAAAGAAGTAATCAAGCGTAGCTATAAAGACTACATGGATAACTTTGGTGATGCTGATGATAACCTGACTAACGTGTTGGCAGCATTTTTGAAAGAAAAAGTTTAAGAAAAGTAACTTTACTATATTGAGGCCGTTACTTCTATGTACGGCCTTTTTTTATGAAAACTAGCTTCGTCATATTGCTTTTGATCTCGGTATTTTGCCTTAGTGCAAAGGCACAAGTGGTTTTTGATAAAACTGAACATGACTTCGGTGATCTTGAATCTGGTGACGCTCGATACATTGATATACATCTCAAGAATAAAACGGATAAGGAAGCGTATATTTTGAGTGTAGACCAACCTCGAGAAGTGGTATATATTCAAAAGAAGGCACTCATGATGCCGGACAGTTCAAACGTCCTACGATTTCAAATCAATAAGAAATCTACTGGCCGATTTAGCTATGACATCGATGTTTTCACTTCGGACAAACAAACACCAACAACCATAAAGCTGAAAGGTCGGATTAGATCTTTACCTTCCGATCAAAACAACTTTACGGCATGTCCTTCTTTTGGTCAAGAACCAGCTGGACAGAATCCTTTAGAATTTACTTTAACTGTGCGTACCGTTGATAAAAATACGGGAGAACGTCTCAAAGGGTCAACAGTAGCTATAATTCAAAATGGAAGTCCGTTGGGAAAATGGAAGACAAACATCACAGGACAATTTAAGATCAAGATCCCTTTGGGTATTTCTTATTTTTACGCTACTCATAGTGGTTATTTGCCTGCTGAAAAAGGTGCTTATGTCAATTTCAAGCGTAATCTCATCATTCTTGAATTAGAGCCTAAAAAAGAAGCTATTCCTGAAGATCTACCTGAAATTGAAATTCCAGAAGAAGACACAACATTTGTTGTAGAAGATGATCATACTGAAGAAGAGATCGATCTTTCAGAAGTTATTGAGGTTGAAGAAGACACAGTATCGTCGATTCCTGAAGAAGCTCCCCCTTCTTTTGCTGAACTTGATGAAAACGACTTTAGCAGTGAGAATTTCAAACCAATAAATGTTGTTTTTGTGATTGATGTTAGTTCGTCAATGCGTCAGGAAGACAGAATAGAATTATTAAAATACTCATTAAGTCAGTTAGTTGAAATGTTGAGACCACAAGATAAGATCGGACTGGTTTCCTACTCCAACGATGCTCAAGTCTTGTTAAAACCTACTTCTGGTGATCAGAAAGAAAAAATCAACGAGATCGTGAAAGATATTAAGGCCTCCGGACTCACTGCTGGTGGAAAAGGAATAAAGATTGGTTATCGACAAGCAAGAAGAAACCTAATATCTGACGGGGCAAATAAAGTGATCGTCATCACTGATGGTGCGTTTAACAGAAGTTCAGATGATTATCAAAAATACATCAAACGAAACCTTCGAAGAAAGTGTATCACAATGAGTGTTGTTGGGATAAAAAGTAATGAAAGGTCAGAGGAAAACATGACCGAAGCGGCAAAACTTGGTAAGGGTAGATTCGTACTCATTGAAAAGTTAGCGGATGCCCAAAGTAAGTTGAAACAAGAGATTCGATTAACTGCATTCAGACATAAGTAAGTTTATAAGACAAACATTTCTCATTCCCCGAACGTTCTTAAAGAAAAACGATGGGACTATTTTCGAGAAAATCCAAGAAAGACAAGTTGTACGATAAGTACAACAAACTAATGTCACAATCACACAAAGCTTCTACATCAAATCGATCAAGAGCTGATGAATTATACGCCGAAGCTGAGGAAGTAATGAAACAAATTGAATCACTCGAGGAGAAATGAAAATTCTACTCACAGGTGTAACAGGGTACATAGGGAAAAGATTATTACCAAATCTTTTATCCTCAGGTCACGACGTTGTCTGTTGCGTAAGAGATAAAGCAAGATTTAATCCTCCCGAGAAACAGGCTGAAAAGATCGAGGTGATCGAAGTTGATTTTGAGGATGAATCATCTTTAAAAAAAATTCCATCAGATATTGATGCAGCCTACTATTTGATCCATTCAATGTCTACTCATAGTGACTTTAAATCGATTGAAGAAAAAACAGCTCGAAATTTTAGAGATTCGGTTTCTAAAACGAATTGCAAACAAACGATCTATTTAAGCGGAATTGTAAATGAAGATAAACTATCCGAACATCTTGAATCACGATTAAGCGTAGAGCGAATCCTTGATGAAGGAAGTTATCACCTTACTACTTTTCGTGCTGGAATAGTCATTGGATCTGGTAGTGCATCTTTTGAGATTATTCGAGATCTCGTTGAGAAATTACCAGTTATGGTAGCTCCTAAATGGCTAAACACAAGATGTCAACCCATTGGAATCCGTGATGTTTTGGCTTTCCTGGAAAAAGGCTTGATGAAAGAAGAGGTATTCGATCAACACTTCGATATTGGTGGAAAAGATATCCTAACATACAAAGAAATGTTACTCGGGTACGCTGATTCACGTGATATGAAAAGATGGATCTATACAATTCCTGTGATGACACCCAAAATATCTTCATACTGGTTATACTTCATCACCTCCACTTCATACAAATTAGCTACATCTTTAGTGAATAGTATGAAAGTGGAAGTGATCTGTTCACCTAGTAAAATTAATTCAATACTAGATATTGATCCGCTGACATACGAAGAGGCACTATCATTTACACTGAATGCAATTGATGATAAGCGTTTGGCGTCAAGTTGGAAAGATGCCCTTGCCAGCAGTGACTTTAGAAAACGACTGACAGATTTTAGTGATGTACCAGAAAAAGGCGTGTTTAAAGATCATAGAGAAATGTCTATCTCAGATCGAGATAAAACACTAGGCAGAGTATGGAAGATAGGAGGTAAAACAGGTTGGTACTATGGAAACTGGATGTGGAGAATTAGAGGATTCATGGATAAGATCGTTGGCGGTGTTGGACTCAGAAGAGGTAGAACACATCCAGATAATATTCACGTGGGTGATGCACTTGATTTTTGGAGAGTCCTTTATGCTGATAAAAAAGAAGGTAAACTCGTATTATTCGCAGAGATGAAACTCCCGGGCGAAGCTTGGTTATCATTCAACGTTAAAGAAAACACAATCGAACAAACCGCCACTTTTCGACCGAAAGGACTACTTGGAAGACTGTATTGGTACAGCGTCTTTCCTTTTCACGGATTCATTTTCCGAGGAATGCTAAAAAGAATCAAGGTATAATTAATGTAATCTAGCCTGAATCAAGTTGATAAACTCTTTACGAGTACTATCGTTTCGTAAAAACAATCCTGTAAATGCTGAAGACGTTGTAGAAGAATTTTGCTTCTCCACTCCCCTCATTTGCATACACATGTGATTGCATTCTAAAACAACGGCTACACCTTTTGGCTGTAATGTTCGCTGTATACAATCTCTGATCTCCAAAGTTAAGCGCTCCTGTACCTGAAGTCTTCTTGCATACGCGTCAACAATTCGAGGTATTTTGCTCAATCCGACAATCGTACCATTTGGAATATAAGCAACATGAGCTTTTCCGAAAAACGGTAACATATGATGCTCACACTGAGAATAAACTTCTATATCTTTCACGATAACCATCTCAGAATAATCCTCGTGAAAAAGAGCACTTTTCAGTATTTCATCTGGATCTTGTTGATATCCTTTCGTAAGAAACTGAACTGCCTTGGCAACACGTTCAGGAGTTTTCTCTAATCCTTCACGTTCAGGATCTTCACCTATTTCCTTTAAAACATCTTTGTAGACATCTTTCAGGCGATCAGTTTTGTCGTCGTCGTATTTAAAATTTTCTTCCAATCTTCTTTCAGTTTCTGTAGATTATATTGGTTCTTTACCTCCGTAATACTCTACATAGTTATTTTCAGTTTCTTCCAATTTGATCTTCACCAATTCCCCTCCTGCTTCTTTAATAGGAGTTTCAATTTGCTCCCAGATCTTGATCACAAGGTTTTCAGTCGAAGCCAATATACCTTCCATGAAAGGTACATCCATATTTAAATTTTTATGATCTAATGCTTCTATAACATATTCCTTCATGATCTTACTAAGATCTTTCAGGTTGATCACAAATCCTGTATCCGGTGAAGGAACACCTTTAACTGTAACGAAAATATTGAAGTTATGTCCATGCCAGTTCTTATTGCTGCATTTACCGAAAACCTCATCGTTTTTCTCTTCGCTCCAATCTGGCCTCCACAATTTGTGTGCAGCATTGAAGTGCTCTCTTCTCGTAATATAAACTGTTTTCAATTGAAAAAAATTTAATTACAAAGATACAAACGTTCAACAATTAGAATTGTTCTGGGAATATATTATTTCAGGGAAGGTGGATATTGTTATTGTAAAAACAAGGTTTTTGAATTAAGATAGGTTTAATGTTGATGACCAAAGTGGTTATTGATTGTCAACAACCACTAATTTCATTCGGATCTCACTATCGAGGTTTAGCTTCACGTAATACAATCCAGGCTTTACATTTTGAAGATCGATCTCCACGTGTTCATTCTCTCCATCCACAAAGTGATAATAGATAGATTCTCCTTTTTGATCGATCAGTGAAATACTTGCCATTTCACTAGTCACTCCTGAAAGATCAACTGCAACAACATTGTTACCGTTTGAGTGAACATCAAAAATTACTTTTGAAGACGTTGTATCACTCGAAACAACCTTGATCTTATCTCCTTCTCCTCCGAAAGAGATTGACAATGAACTCATCATTAGAGCTCCGATTAAAAACATTTTTTTCATCATTTTCGTTTTAAAATTCGCCGCAAAAATACAACGCCTTCAAACGAAAAAACAACAGAAATTTGAGGTTTAAACTAACGATAACATTGGTAACAATTTGGTCACTTTGAGATGACGAAATACTTGTTCACTTAACGGCAAAATTACCATACGAACATATCGAACATTATACGATCAACGAGTCCCCAATCACTAAATCGTTCTTTGATTATCTCACGTAACTCATCCTCTGAGTAATACTCCTTTTTCTTACCTTTTGGAACCTCTTTTTCTATATTGGTCTCCAATGGTTTCACTTCTTTAGCAAAGTATACCACTCCTCCATCTTCAATTGCCAATCCGAGCATAACCCCTGGCAATCCATTGAACGTTTCTGGACCAACAGAAGAAATGAGTTCATCAGCATACCACGCATAAATTCGAGTTGAGTCATTCGCTTCCCACATTGCTTGTCGACATTTATAGCCAGCGATCTCTCTGCTATTTCCTGTAATGATCCATTCACGATCCTTAACGGAGTCCTTCATGTACACTTTTGTTCCCCAAAATGAGAACTCCTGCTCCAACACTCCAGAATTAAGGTTTTGATATGAGGTATTCTTCATTGTTGCCCATTCTCTCTCATCAGGAACTTCAGGAAGTATAGGTTTGAAAAGAGCTGTTGAATCCGTGAAGTATAACTTAAACTCCTCGATCATTGGCTTCTTTAGATCGCCTCTCATCCAGCGATTCTGCTCCATACCTTCATATCGCTTTTCAAGGTTTGTTCTTCGCTCATATACGATCTCTCCCGAACGCATTACGGTATTCTGTCCATAGCTAATGTTAACTACAGCAGTAAGAATTAGAAGTAACGTAAGTCCTTTATTAAAACCAGCCTTTACCTTCATCTACCTTAGTTTTATTATTATTAAATCTTAATGTCAATCCAGCCATGAAATAACGAGCGATGATCACATTTCTCGTATCCGTTATCACGTTGTTTCCAATATTTCGGTTGATCCCAATATTCTGATTGAAAATATCATTCACAGCAACATGAACTACAAGGTTTCCTGTCTCCAGGAATCGCTTATTCAATTTCGCGTTCCAAATAAAAGGATTGATGTTAAACCCATCAGCTCTTTGAGAGTTGATTGTATATCCTGCATCACTCTCGATGAAGAATCTCCACGGTAATTCAAAGAAAACCTCTGCACTATACCTTTGCTGCGTATAAGGCTGATTAGCACCAATTGACAAACTACTGTTAGGGTTGTTATACTGAAAACCTGCTTTAAGGCTGATCTCCATCGTATCACTTCTCATTCCAATACTCAGTTCTCCACCCATCGATAGATTTTCAGTTGTATTCTCTAATCCATTAATCACCGAGTTGAATCGGTTGTAGTTCATATTTACGTTTGGATCCAGACGTAGTTTTTTATCAAACAATGGTATTCCACCACCGGCAAAAACACCTGCATTAACATTACCATCTACATTGATCGATTGAGAAATCGTTCGTCCGTCTGGCAAATAAGTGATCGCATTTGAAAACGCATCATCAGTATAAGTCATGAACGTGCTTGCCCAAACATAAGATTGTTTAAGAGCGTTCCATTTATTGAAAAAGGCATTGAAACTATGCGTATAATTTGGAATAAGATCAGGATTACCAATCTGCAAATTATTTGGATTTGTATTATCTCTTACTGGCTGTAACTGAGTTAAACTCGGCTGTGATGAACTCGTTCTATAGTTAACTCTTAATCGTTGAGAATTACTCCATTTGTACGTATACTCAACAAATGGAAGAATATTATTAACATCCTGATTGATCACATTCCCTGTGAAGTTATCTGTGTTATCAATGTTCACATTTCTGATACGTGCTCCAGCATTCAAGGAATGTTTACGGTCAGTATAGATCAATGAAGCTCCTGCACGATTTTCTAATCTTACGTTGATGAAATCATTACTATAAAGTGATGATAAACTGTCATAACTTCCCCCGTTTCGATCATAAGTCAATGTTGATTGTTCTCCATAAAAGTAGTCAACCTTATACTGGAGATTAACTTTCAATTTCCTTGACAAAGGTTCAGTATATTCTATCAAACCTCTATGACCAGTTGTATTATTTAAAATATCTCTCTTCTGATCGAATGTTGAATCAGGAATAGGGAATTCATAAAAAAGAATATTCGATTCCATGAAGTTCTCACGATCTGTATCCGTATAACCCAGCTGATACTGCACCATTAATTCACGATTACGCTTTTTAAACTCGTGAACAAGCTTAGCATCAACATTTGCTTCTAAACCATTTGCTGTGCTTGAATTAGTAACATTTGTGGCGTTTGTAGAATCTCTCAATTGACTGTAGAAAGTAGTTTCGTTTTCCTCTTCAATTTCCTCTTCCCTAACCGTAAGATTAGACTTCACTTCGAGGCTCGTTTTCTTAGCGATCTGATACTCCACAGAGAAGTTCATCGTATGCGATAGTTGCTTTTGAAACTCCTGATTGCGAGATTCAGATGTATAACTTGTATCAGGTAAGAAATACTCGTTTGTTCGCGTCTGATCTGTTGTTAATCGACTGTCGTTATAAGTATAATTCACCCCTAGTTTAACTTTCTCCCCTAACTTATCTGAATAGTAAAACCCTCCTTTGTAATTTTCAGGTAAACCAGATAGCTGCGAACCTCCTCCAAATCGAGAACGCCATCCACCTGAAAATTCATTTGTAAGTCCAAAACGAGATGCATCTCTGTAACTAAAACCAGTGTTCGGAGTGTTCGATCCTAATGCAAAAACAGATAATTTTAGATCTTTATTGAAATAATTGGCTAACAGTTCGCCTTCGTAGAATAGACTTCCATTTGGTTCACTATTAAAGTATTCTGAATTTGCGCCACCTGATCCGGCGATCTTTCCAAAATAACCTTTCTTGGCATCTTCTTTTAGTTTAACATCTAAGACCTGGATTTTTTCCTCGGAGTTACCACCCGAATTCTCATCCTCTTTCTCGTAAACTTCAACTTTATCAACTCCGTCAGCCTGTAAGTTTCGTGTCGCGATAGTTGGATCATCTCCAAAGAACTCATCACCATCAACCAATACTTTTGTGATCTGCCGACCTTGTGAACTGATATTACCATCATCATCTACCTCTAGTCCAGGTAAGTTCTTGATCAGATCTTCAACCATTGCATTCTCCTTAGTCGCAAAGGAATCAGCCACATATACTAAAGTATCACCTCTAAAATAGATCGGTTTTTTATTGGCATAAACTACTACCTCATCCATTTCAGTTGCCTGTTCAGGTAAAACAACGTTGGGAATGTGAATTGAATCATTCTCTTCCGAACCAATGATATAATATCTTTTTTCGTCAAAATTGTAGTGCGTGACTACCAGCTCCATGGTATCGATCGGCACTCCTTTAAGATCAAATGAACCGTCGGCTTCAGAACGCGTAAAACCTAGCATTTTACCGTCGGCCAGTCGCACAGCCATTATCACAGCATTCTCAAGTGGTTTGTCGTTGATGGTGTCATTAACTACACCTGTAAATGTCATATTCTGGGCACTTGCCAGCGTTGACATTAGCAAAAGACAGAAAACAGCAAGTTTTTTTATCATGTCTACTTATTTGTGTCAAAATTAACGGAAGACCGCAAAGATGTTACAAAGTTTTTGATAAGCCGTGTTAAAAACGGTTAAATACTCTCAAAGTTCATTTGAACGTAATCCCAATTCTTAGTATATGCCTCAAACCCTTATAAATACTTATCTTTGAAATATAAATAGTTAATGTGGAGAAAGGAGTCGTTTTAAAATCTACCGGTAAATGGTATAATGTTGAGCTTCAAGATGGTAGTATCATTGAATGTAGAATTCGAGGTAAGATCAGACTTGAGGGAATTAAATCTACAAACCCAGTTGCTGCCGGAGATTTTGTTTACATCACGAAAGAGGAAGATGAAACTGGAGTGATAAAAAAAATAGAACCAAGAAAAAACTATATCGTTCGTAAATCCGTCAATCTTTCGAAGCAAAAACATATTCTTGCGGCAAATGTCGATCGCGCTTACTTGATGGTTACTTTGATAGCTCCAGAAACATACATGGCATTTATTGATCGCTTTTTGGTAGCCGCAGAATCATTCAGGATTCCCGTCACCTTATTATTCAATAAGATCGATCTTTATTTCGAAGACCATCTCCCCATAGTTGAGAATGTGATGGAACTCTATGAAAGAATTGGCTATCCATGTCATAAGATCTCAGCTAAAAAAGGTACAAATATCGAATTTTTACGAGAGGAGATCAATGGTAATCAAGTGATGATCGCCGGACATAGTGGGACGGGTAAGAGTACATTGCTAAATGCACTTGATGAGACACTTGATATAAAAACTGCTCAATTATCTATGTCACATCTTCAAGGTCAGCATACGACCACATTTGCTGAAATGCATAAACTTAAATCAGGTGGCTATATTATTGATACGCCTGGAATAAAAGCATTTGGAGTCGTAGAACTTGACAAAAAGGTCATGAGTCATTATTTTCCTGAAATGAGAGCACTATTGAATGCGTGTAAATTTCATAACTGTCAACACATGAATGAACCGAACTGCGCCGTTAAAGAAGCTGTTGAAAAAGGGGAGATCGCAGAAACGAGATATAAAACTTATATGGATCTCATGACAGAAGATCAAAATGAAACATACAGATAACTATGAGAGTAATTATTCAACGTGTTAGTGAAGCAAAAGTAGAAGTCAATGATCAAATAGCAGGCAGTATTGAAAATGGCCTTTTGTTGTTTGTTGGGATCGTAGATGATGATACTGATGATGATATTGAGTGGTTATGCAACAAGCTATCAGGATTAAGAATTTTTTCTGATGATGACGGAAAAATGAATCATTCCATTCAGGATGTTGAAGGTAGTTTTCTTGTAGTCTCTCAATTCACGCTCCATGCAAAAACTAAAAAAGGGAATAGACCTGGTTTTATCAGAGCCGCTAAACCTGACATTGCAATTCCAATGTATGATAAATTCAAGAAGTCGCTTCAGGCAATCACCGGAAGACCTGTTGAAAGTGGAGAGTTCGGCGCTGATATGCAGGTATCATTGGTCAATGATGGTCCAGTTACCATAATAATCGATACGAAAAATAAAGAATAATGGAAATTCAAGAGCTTCAAAAACAAGTTGACGATTGGATCAAAAAACATGGAGTGCGTTACTTTGATGAATTGACGAATACAACAATTCTCATGGAGGAAGTCGGTGAGGTTGCACGAATAATGTCACGCAGATATGGTGAGCAAAGCGAGAAAGAATCTGACAAAGAAAAGGATCTTGGAGATGAACTTGCCGATGTCTTATTTGTGCTTACTTGTATTGCAAATCAAACTGGAGTAGACCTTAATTCGGCGATTCACAAGAACTTTGAAAAGAAAACAGTTCGAGATCATAACAGGCATCACAATAATGAAAAGTTGAAATAATAATATCCTTAACTAGCACCATGGACAAATCAATTCGCAAGGAGTACCTCATCATTTACCTTTCACCGATAACAAAGTATTTAGGATTTATTTTCTTTTCACTTGGATTGATCGGACTTCTAATCATTGGATACCTTCTAGCATTAAGTGATCTGAACTGGGAAACATATACCTTTCCAATGCCAGAAAATGTCGATTATGGTCAGATGAATTTATGGCTTCCGTATATGATACCAGGAATAGCTGCAGGATTATTTTTTACCATCGGTGGTATCATATTATTGCGATACTATTTAAAAAGAACAAAGATCCTCAGAACGGTATCGAAACGCCCCTCAAAAAAGGCTATAGTCATCAAGAATATTCAGAATTTCTATGTCCAGGTGAATAATGTACCAAGAAGAGAAGTAAGTTTTCAAACTGAGGGAGGATCAGTTCATGTTTTCAAATTCTTTAGTGAGCATTTAGCTACATTATTCAAAGAAGGCAGTGAAGTAGAAATCGTTACGGATGGTGATAAAGCGTATCCTGCTCCTGAATTCATAACGAAAGTACTGGGTAAATAAAAACAGCTACTTAAGTTAAATTTCGTACTTTTCAGTAATCAAAATGACAACAATGAAACAAATAATACTCTTTTTCTCGATTACACTTATGATGAGCCCATTTTATGCTCAAAAGGTTAAACAACATGAAGTTGACACTGAAATAAGTAAGGTGACTGTATATTTATCAGGCGCAGAAGTAAGTCGGGATTATACTGTACAGCTTCAAGCTGGATTGAATGAACTCAGGTTTACCAACATCAGTGCAAACACAGATTCAAGAAGTATCCAGTTTGAAATGGATGATCCAGCTGACCTACTTTCTATAACGATGGAAAGAGATTTTTTGAAAACACAGAACGGTAGCACGCGCATTCAATCTGTGCGAGACTCTATCGAAATGCTACAAGAAAAGAATCAAGGGATTCAAGATGAGATCAATGCACTTCAGACAGAGAAGCAAGTCCTTAACACTAACCAAAAGATCGGTGGTGATAATGTAAGTTTAACTGTCGAGCAGATCCGATCAACTGCTACATTTTACAGAGAGCGTTCACTGGCCATAAACACAAGTATTTCTCAAAAAGAAAGAGAGAAAAGAACCGTTAATCAATCCATTAATAGATTGCAACAGCAACTGAATGAGTTCAATTTTAAAGAGAATTCAAAAAATAACGTCATTGTCGTACTTGTTGAAAAAAGCGCTGCAGGATCATTGAAAGGATCGCTAAAGTATAATGTGAGTAATACTGGTTGGGCTCCAAGTTATGATCTTATCGCACCAGATATTTCTGGAGAGATCGAATTGAAATACAAAGCAAAAGTGTTCAACAACACGGGAAACGATTGGAAAAATGTTGAGATCTCATTGTCAACAGGAGATCCGAATTTAAGTGCATCTGTTCCTGAATTATCCCCATGGAAATTAAACTATAGTACTGTTAGGTATGCGCGAAACAGAGGAAGTGGAAAGAATTATAACTACGCAGTGCCACAACAACAGTCTAGACAAGCACCTGCAATGGAGCAAGGATTAGATGGTCAGGGTAGAATACAGAATATACATACTGGTAATATTTCTGGTGTAAATAACGCTCCAGAAATGAGAACGATCGAAGTGAGTGAACTATCTACAGAATTTGATATTGAAAGAAAATATTCGATTCCTTCTGATGCTAAACCGTATATCGTGGAGATTACAGAATATGATCTGACCGGGGATTTCTCTCACGTTTCAGTACCTAAACTTGATAAAGATGCATTTTTACTAGCAAAGATCACAGGATGGGAAAAACTTGATCTAGTTCCTGGTCCTTCGAATGTGTACTTCAATCAAACTTATGTTGGAGAGTCATATATCAATACTAGAAATGTTGAAGACACTTTAGGACTATCATTCGGTAGAGATGATAAAATTCTTGTGACACGCAAACGAGTTGAAGAATTCTCAAATAAAAGTGTGATCGGGAATTCTAAAAAAGACACATATGCATATGAGATCATCGTAAAGAATAATCGATCAAGGGATATTGAAATGGAACTTTTTGACCAAATACCTATTTCTACGGATAGCGATATCGATGTTTCAGTGAATGAAACTTCAGATGCTACGTATGATGAAAGTACTGGAGAGTTGGTCTGGAAAGTAAAGTTGAAACCTGGAGAAGCTAAAAAATACACGATCTCGTTTACGATCAAATATCCAAAAGAGAAAAAGATTCAGGTTAAAAAATACAGATCAGTTTCTGCTCCTAGCTTCTAGTGACAAAGGAAAATGTTCATAGAGTATTCGTTAATTGGAGCAGTGGAAAAGATGCGACGCTTGCATTATACAAATTATTGCAAGATCACAGGTATGATGTAGAACGTTTATTAACTACGGTCAACAAATCGAACAAACGCATAAACATGCACGGACTTCATGTATCTCTACTTGAAGCTCAGGCAAAAGCAATTGGTATTCCTCTCGACATTGTATATCTCACTGAACAGTTGGATATGGAGATATATGCTGATCTTATGAAGCAAAAGCTTAAAGATATTCAGCAAAAAGGAGTAAACACCTCCGTCTTCGGAGATATTTTTCTAGAAGATCTCAAAAAATACCGTGAACAGCAATTAGCTGGAATAAAAATGAAAGGGCTTTTCCCTCTATGGAAGCAATCAACAGAAAAAGTAATTAGAGAATTCATAGATCTTGGATTTAAAGCTATCGTTGTTTCAATTGATGATCAGGTTCTGGATAAATCTTTCTGTGGTAGAATGATCGATGAAAAATTCATTCAGGATCTTCCAAAAGATATTGATCCTTGCGGTGAAAATGGGGAATTCCATACGTTCTGCTTTGACGGACCAATATTCACCAAACCGGTAGAATTTAAGTTGGCTGAAAAGATCTACAAGACCTACCCGGCACCATCTGGTAATGAAAATAATTTGGAAGAATATGGCTTTTGGTTTCAGGATCTCGTGCTAAAAAATCCTGAATAGAAAGAAACCATTGGTCAACTTATGACGTTTATATCATAGCTATCCAATTTTCACACTATGATAAAACCGTACTTACTTGTACTTCTAGGTACCCTATATTTAAATGTTAACGGCCAAATTATAAGTCAGTTTGACTTTGATAGTAATCCAGTTACTAACGCCATAATTGGACCAAATGCATCCTCTATTTCAACGAGCGCAACATCAAGTCCTGGCGGTGTTGGTGGAACCAATGGTCTAAATGCCGGACTTCCTAAAATGGATATCGACATGGTAATTCCAGGCAGTCCAACTTTTGATGTTAATGGTATAGATGTTTCTTTCGATTTTCAGCGCGATGAGAATGGTGGTACATTCTTCGAGAGAGGAAATAGTCTAAGAATGAATGGGATCAGTAACTTAAGTGTTCAGTATCGCGTTGATGATGGCGTGGGTGGTTACAACGTGGTTAACTCTGGAAATATTTACGCTTTGCCTAATGACAACACCTTTAGAAATTACAGATTCATTTATACACCATGTGATGGAGTTGGAATGGTCATGGTTGATGGTGTTGTTATCTGGACGAATGATGGTCCTGACAATAGAAACATGTATTGGGTTGGCGCAGGAGATGTTGAGTTTGGACGAGGAATGGATGGGACAGGCTCTAATCGCACTTTAGTAGACAACCTCATCGTGGGGTCTGTTGACTGCTCGCCGCTTCCGGTAGACTTTCTGAGCCTCACAGCCAGACTAAATCAAGATCGCACTGTTGACGTTAACTGGCATACCACAACCGAAATCAATAGCAGCCACTTCATTGCAGAACGACGTGATGATCACTCAACATGGGACTCGATAGGATACGTCATGGGTGCTGGAAACTCTACTCAACCACTCTCCTATTCGATTGTGGATAAAAACCCGTTGAATGGAATAACCTACTACAGAGTGAAGCAAGTTGATTTTGACGGAAATTACTCGTTTTCATCCATTGCATCTGTTCATACGTATTCATCAACATTTACAGTTCATCCCAATCCATCATCAGGGATATTTGTAATTGATCATACGGCAGATGAAGATCCTGACCAGCAAATATTGATCTATAACGCTATTGGAAAGCTTATTCTTAATCAATCCATGAACCAATCAAGTACAACGATTGATATCCGAGAGGAAAAGGATGGAATTTACTTTGTTCGGATGGGTAACTCGGTTGTGAAGGTGATCAAGAATTGATTATCGCATGAGATACATTTTACCCCAGTTGCGCTCAAAATGTTGATCGGCACCTGATTCACGATGTTCGATCGGTTCTCCGTTAATTCTAGCTTTAACTCGGTAAACATAAACTCCATTTGCAAGCGGATCGCCAAACTCATCTCTACCATCCCAAGCATACTCGGTAACATTTCGGCCAATACGAATTGGTCCTAACTCATCTTCCGTAATCTCACGTACAACCCTTCCAGTAACCGTCATGATCTGAATTATCATTTCGTCTGGCACCTGTTGCCCTGTAAGAGTAAATACGAATCGCGTACTCGTCGAGAATGGATTTGGATAATTCATAATATGTGTGATCGTTGACTCTAGAATAACTTCAAATTGAATTCTATACTCCAGATCTCCTGACAAATTTCCTGAATTATCGGAGCCTTGTACTAATAACTCGTAGGTACCAGATTGATCGAATTCTCCATTATAAATGATCTTAAATTTCAAATTAGAACCATCGGCTGGAATCCATTGCATGATCTGATTTCCCTGCCCATCGATAAATGGAATACTCTTTTGTTCTCCAGAAGGATCAGTAAGAAAGATTCCGAAATTACTCGTATCGGCGTCTTCATCCATCAACAGGAATGGGTTTTCATCTTTTAAAGTGATAACTACCTCCGCGTTCGGATTCACAATATCACCATTTAGTATGTGCTGACCATCAAAAGTCACATCGAGGATAGGGTTAATATCATCTTGTTCAAGTGAAAATGGGATCTGCAATAAATTATTAAAGTGAGCTAATTCAGGCTGATCCTTGAATTGATTTTGAGAACCATTTACATATGGGTTAACCTCCATCCACAGCGTATTTTCACCAGCTAATCCTTCAGTTGAAAAGCGTAAAGTATCTCTCAGTATTTCCCCAGCTTTTAGGGAGTCTTGTCGTTCATAAGGAATTGGATGAATGACTTGATTCTGATCTGTAACCCAATAATGAACCAATAATGAGTCCATGTCTAGATCACTAATATTTCTAATATCTACAGCAAATGTCTTCTCAACTCCTTCTTGCAATGAATCTGGATCATTCGGTAGAAAAACGTAATCGTTAATTCCATCGATCGCTGCTTCAGGTAATCTTTCATACAGCACGTGCCATCTGTCTACTTGAGCCGGAGTTAACGTAGTTGAATCACTATACTCAGCTGCAAGTTGCAAATATGGATACTGACTAGCATCAACTAATGAATTCAAGTTCAAAATTGAGTCGTTGGCAGTAAACAACGTATCGATCTCTAACTGTACATTTTGGTTTATATCAAGACCTTTAATGATCAATCGTGTTTCATCATCTGAATTGGTTTCCTCTGCATCTTGCTTCCAATAAAGCGTATTCCAATTTGCCGCTGGTCCAATTATCGTTGATGTTTCCTGACCAATGTTTGATAATCCTTGGATCGTTGAATTAAATGATAAGAATTCATCTGGCTGCTGAGCGATCATCTCCTCAGTTGATCCAGGATCCCCCATACGTGTTAACATAATAAACGCTCTGTCGTCCTGACCAACGTAGATACTATCAGAACCTATCGATTGAAAAGTTGTGAAAAGACTCGGGTGCAGTGATTGCCAGTTGCCGAATTGAGCATTTCTTGCTGTGTAAATAAGAACGTAATGTCCATTCGGTATTTCATTCAGCAACATGGACTCCAATGCTTGTAATTGAGCAGCAGTGTTCTGTCTAAAAATGAAATAATATTCTACTCGATTTCTACAAGCTCCGTTATCATTAACATTTCCGAATGAATTATCCGTGTTTAATCCATCATAATTCGTTCCCCAAGGCTCCATGTTAGAAGGATCAATCACAGCAACGTGGATAGAAGGCGGTGTTGAGCATAAGTTATATTCTGCAACTTGACCATTTATTCTCCAAAGTGTTTCGTTGAATTCAGCAGCACTATTTGCATTATCGTAGACATCACAAGAGATCTCTGCTTCAAGCGTTGTGAAATTTCTCTTTCTATTCGGTCGATCATATTCTATTCCCGCAAAACCACCATTTTTAAACTGAAAGAAATGATCTTGTCCCCAACCCGTTTTTCCTGGGATATACTGAAAAGAATGCTCCGTCCAATTCAGCACAGTAGAATCGACCGCAACTCTCCAAAAGTAAGAAGTACTATCAGTTAAGATCAACGGGCTCGTTGAATTATTAGAAGTCAACTGCCATTCATTTGGAAATACTTCGTGCACTCCACCAAGACCACTTTTTATCGCATATCGGTGAAATGGACTATTAAATTCATCTGTTGTATCAATTTCAAAACGGTAGGTATTAAAGCTAGCTATAGGATTGATCGTTGATGCTTTGACTACAACAGAGTCTTCAGGAACTACAGCGTAATCATAAGGCAGAACAGGCAGAATTCCATCAACATTAATAAAGAAGTTTTTCGTGAGCTGATTATTTCCAAATTCATCATACTGTTCAGGCACAAAAGAAGGCAGATCGACTGAAATTGAAAACTCATTCATACCTAATCCAATATCAGGTTGGAGCGGCATACTGATAGAAATTGTGTCCCTGTAATCTAAACCATAGATTTGTCTAATGTAAGTCGAGTCAAATGTTGAATTTGGAAAATTTCGAACTACATTCAATGCAAACGTATCTTCGATACTTCTACCTAAGTTCACAAGTGCGATATTCACCTGGATCGAATCTGTTTCTAAATTGACATTATTTGGGGTGAACCAAACGTCCTCTGACGTTAGATCTATCTCAGGAAGAGCATGCCAATTCAAACGCATAACAGGATCTCCGTGCAAAGTCATTTGAGTAACTGTTGATTCCATGATCAAACCAGAATTTCCATTTGAGACGTCAGCAATTGTATTCTGAATCTGTTCACCAATTGTCGCTCCATAGTTATCGGGACTCATTTTTTGATAAAGCCTATTTGAGTAGGTATTCAAGGCTGACGCAAATCCCAATTTCGTTGAAGAAAGAAAACCAATTGCTCCTAAGTTGTCTATGAGTATAAAATCTTCAGAATAGGAATTGTTATTCAGTTTAAATATATCTCCAGTGTAACATCCATTTCCAATAACCATCGGATACTTTCCGGTATTTCCCCAGTCTGAAGGATCGTCAATACTTTGATCAAAACCTTCTGCCGTTGCATGACCAAAAAAGGTCATCAACGAAACCCCGTTTTCCAGGAAAACATCAACTTCTGAGCTCAATACTGGATTAAACGGATTCGAGGTCTCTTTAAAATATGACGTTACATTACCACCGTAATCAGGTCCTTCAATGATCTGCTTCATTGAATTCAAATAATTCTTTAAAAGCGTTTGCTCAGTTGTATTGGCTCCTCCCCCAAAATGAAGTATTTGTTTTTGCCATTCTTTGCTTGGCTTATTGTAAATACTTGACTGATTTTGTGCCGCCTCATACGTCTGGATCTTTGAGAGATACCATTGAAGTTCAGTATCATTATTAGCAGCAATTCGTCCCGTGGGAATAGCTGGACCTAATTCAGTAGAACCATTCCATTTCCCTGTTATACATACATCAGAAGATGGATACCCATAACTCGGCACCAAATTCCTTGTCATAGCAGCTGCACTCTTTCTTGCACTACTCGATGGATTTGTGTTTGGGTCACTAGCTTCTGTTATACCTTTTCCAACAAGAAATAAGGCAACAGGTTTTTCTGTCGATTGGTTGTAAACAAAATTCGAAAATCTTCTTATCGAAAGAATATGTTTAGGTACTCCACCTCCAAATTGCATCCAGGCATCTCCGATCTCACACATCACAACATTGTACCCTCCTCCCTGAGGTGAAGAGCGGTAACTAGCATATTCCGATGCACTCGTTTGCATCGATTTGTTGTAGATCAATAAATAGGCCTCTTCAAGATCAAGATTTGAATAGTTATCAAATGAACCGTTACCATTTACGGGCGCTAGTTCACCAATACTTTGAATTTCACTAGCTGATTGAATGACAAATTTTTGTCTATTTGTTGAGATCGCATTGGGCACTAGTCCTTGCCATGTACCGCTATTTTCAACAAAAGGGATCTTTCTGGGTACATCACCCCCAAACACATAAGCTGAAGGATTTGATAACGAGGTGTTTGTTAGATCCATTCGAATCTTGGCTTCATTTGTACTATTAAAAAGCTCCAGATCTAACCAGTCAGCACCGTCCATATCCCCTGTCCGTGGGTATTCTATGGAAACATAATTGATCGATTGATAATCCGTTGCAGCCCCCTGGTCTCCAATGATCTTAAAGAAAACGTTGGTTGTTCCATCTTCCAGCTCTGAAGGTGAGAACGGGTTAGAAACCACAGTCTGTCGATAACCGAGGAATACTTCATTATGCATTTCAACATTATTACTCCCAACTTCCCAAACTAAATGATGGTTACCTGTACCAGTGAATGACGCATTAGAATTGGCATTTGACTTCGCATGAAAAAGAGCATTAGGGGCATCAGTTCCGTCATACCTGGAAACTGTTGATAGTGGAATGACTTGAGTAAAATCATTAGCTCCATTATAATTTAAGCTTCCCCAACCTTCTCCAGGTGAATAATAAGAGGTATACACACTACTAACCGAATACCCCCCATAATAGCGATTGCTGTAGCTTTGAAAAACTTCTTCCCAAAAATAAGTTGCAGGTGTAAAAGCAGTAAAATTAGTGGCTGTTTCCTCAACAAAACGCAATCCATTACCATTGTTTGTCCAGGTAAAGAAGTAATACAAGGTATCATTATACAGTGAGTATGCCGGGTTTCCTATATCATCAGACCCATCATAGAGCAATGAATCCAGCCACCCATCATTTCCTTCTGCATAAAACTCAATATAGTCTCCTGGATCAAACGAATTGTCACCTCCATCCTCTACGAAAAGTGGAAGCTCATGCTCCTTTCCAAAAACTTGTAATTGATTTGGTGAAATAGTCGAAACTGGAATGCCTGAAGATTGTAAGGTCGAATAGTCAATGCGATAAATTCCATCTTCCACAATTGGAAACTTGTAATAAGACTGACTATAGTCTATCCATTCATTCCCGTATGTTTGTGAGAATGATCCGAATGTCATAGTAGACAAACCGATCAATATGAGCAAATTACGTAGCACGTCGATTTCTAGTCCTTAAATCCAAATTTAAGGGAAATTACGTGGGAAAACAACGCTTCTGACTGATTTCCAATGTTTGTAAAAGCGTAATCCAGCGTAACCCCCTTTAAGGTAACACCTATTCCAACATTTGGTTGAAAAGTGAGTGATTCGCTGTCATCAAAATTCTTTATGTATTGGAAGTTGTTCACTCCTGTACGAACAGCCACGATATCTCTCCAACCAATCTCTAATCCAAATAACGGATCAATACTTAAAAGGTTGGTTTGGACAAGCGTGTTTCTTCGACCATCAGTAGTCATTACGAAGTTGAATTCAGGTGAAACATGGATATCGTTCCAGCCCGTATTAATTCTTCTCTGTGCAGCAAAGATCAATCTAGGGAGAGTTAACTCCAATCCGTTTTCTGGAATTTCGTTTCCAGTTTCAATGAAAACCTCTTGCATATTTTGATCAAGATCAAACACCCAAGCATTGAATGTTGAAGTAACATCTCTTGCCATCAATCCAAAATGCCATTTGTCATCAGGGGAATATTGTAAACCTGCATCAAGACCAAAACCCCAACTTCTTGCAAAATCTCCAGCTCGCCTGTGGACGATTTTCACTGTACCTCCAAGACTTAATCCTGGAATAGATAGTTTTCTACCATAAGAGAATAGAAATCCGTAATCTGCAGCTGTAAATAAAGTGATACGATCGTAATCAATATTTCCTTCATTATTGATCAGTTGCGTTGTGTTTGGAATATCGTCTACCCCAAAACGAATAGCTGCAAAACCGATCGAACTTTTTTCATCGATACTGTGAGCAAGACCGATATAATCATACTTTGCTATACCAGCGAAATACTCCGAATGCATAAGTCCAACGTCGAGTTTGTTCTCAACCTTTGTCAATCCAGCAGGATTCCAGTATACAGAGGTGACATCGTCAACTCCAGCGACCATTGCGTTACCCAACCCTAAAGATTGAGCGCCAACACCGATCTGAAGAAATTCATTGGAATACTTCGGAGCAACAGTTCCTTCATCTTGAGCAATTCCCTTGAACCCAATAAATAGGCCTAATAAACAAAATAGTAGTTGTATTCTTGCTTTCATTATCATTCTAAACTGTAAAAATGGTGAAAAATTGTACAATAGAAAAAAAAATGACTGCATTGTTAACCGAAAGAATATTCTAACTAAAATATCATTTATCTGCAATAATATTAGATCTTTTTAATACATTGGCATACAGTTTGGTAGGACCAGATAAAATGATTTAAAACTAACATGATGAAAAAAACAGTTTACTTAACAATGGTTGTGGCATTAGTGTCACTTATTTTTTCCACTAATGCATCTGCTCAAGGTGTGAGACAGGGAAATATTATTATCGACCCGTATTATGGAGGTCCTAACTTTGGGAAAGCTTTCATTCAAGCGGTCGAAGAACAAAACCCTGGGAATTCTAATTTTAACGCTTCAGCAATTGGACCGGCAGGACTTCGAATAGAATACATGTTAGGTGATAGAATTGGACTTGGAGTTGACGCAATTTACAATTCAAGAAATATTACCTTCAATGCGAATGATACGATTACAGATGGTAATGGCAATCAAACGATTGAAACGAATAACTACGAATACGATATGAAACGTCTAAGAGTTCAAATGAGATTCAATTATCACTTTCAAATAGATAACCCAGCATTAGATAGTTACTTTGGAGTTGGAGCTGGAACTAATAATCGTTTCAGAACAACATATGAAAATGGAGTCGAGATAGATGGTGAGCTTTCAAACTTAACCTTATTAAAGTTTTCATTAAGAGCTTGTCTGGGTATGCGTTATTATTTTACAGACAATATTGGATTGAATGCAGAAATTGGTATAGGCGGACCGCTTGTATCCGGAGGTATTTCTGTTAAGTTCTAAAGAAATAAATTCTAATTTAAAAAGGTGGCGATTCTTCGTCACCTTTTTTTTTGTTTCTTTGTATCCATGTTCACTGTTGCAAATATTCTCACAGGATTCAACCTATTAGCTGGAGTATCAAGTATAATATTTACTTTTTCTGGTAGATTGGAATGGGCAGTTTTAGCAATTTTCATCGGGGCATTCTTCGACTTTTTTGATGGATTTGCAGCACGTATGCTAAAACAGCCCAGTGAACTCGGAAAGCAACTAGATTCTTTAGCTGACCTAATTACCTTTGGTGTTGCGCCAGCAATGATCGTATTCGTACTCTTGATCATTTCAGGTTCTTGGGATATAATTGTTGCTCAGGATGGCTCACTAGATCAGCTGTGGAAGGATGGAACCTTTGGATATAACATAAATTACTGGACTACTGTATATTTAAATGACCTAGTCGGTAATGCTAATCCTTATTTCCCTAGCCATTTTTATGGATGGTATCTCATTATGCCATTTGTTGCATTGCTTATTCCTTTCTTAAGTATGTTTAGATTGGCTAAATTCAATTTGGATGAACGTCAATCGACAGGATTTATAGGTCTTCCAACACCAGCCAACAGTATTTTCTTTGCTTCATTCGCACTTCTGCTTTGGGATGGTTTCGGTCAGGATAACTGGAAAACAGTAATGTCTATGACCCTCATAAAAGATCAAGTTCTCATGACATTCGTAGTCGTGTTTTCAATTCTTCTGGTTAGCGAAGTAAAGTTATTCTCTCTAAAATTTAGTCAGTTTAAATGGAATGGTAACGAGATCAGATATACTTTTTTAATTCTTTCTGCGATAATTATTGCCCTTTTATATGTTTGGGCTTTACCAATTATTGTACTTTTGTACTTGATACTTTCACTGGTATCGAATTTACTAATAACGGATAAAAAATAGATTATGAAATTCAAAGCTGAAATCGACGTAATGCCACAGGATGCACTTCTTGACCCACAAGGAAAAGCAGTATCACACAGCATGAAAACGATCGGACTTCCACAAATAACAGATGTTAGAATTGGACGTCATATTCAGTTGTACGTTGAAGCCGCAAACGAAGAAGAAGCGAATGCTAAGATCGAAGAAGCGTGCAAAAAACTACTTGTTAACCAGGTAATGGAGCGTTTTGAATTTACGATCGAGGAAGCTAAACTAGCTTAACTCGGGTCTTTAACGAAGGTACTTTTCTATTGTAATGTGGAGATTGAGTCCACGCAGTTCATTTCCCTGAGCGACTATATCCCCATCTCCATTTATTAGAAAGGAATAAGGAATACTGCGCACTCCGTAGAGTTTAGAAACTTCATTTCCTTCATCAATACAATGGCTATCCCAATCCAGTTGATCTGTTTCGATCGCTTGTTTCCATTTATCCTTGTCACGATCTAGTGATACACTAAGAACGACGAATTTCTTCCCATTCTCAAATTTTTCCTTTCGATATTTCTCATAGGCTTCAACCACATTCGGGTTCTCATGACGACAAGGTCCACACCAGGACGCCCAAAAATCGAGCAGCACCATTTTACCTTCATAATCTGAAAGCGAAACTTCTTTCCCATCAGGATCCAAGAGCGTAAAATCAATAGAGCGTTGACCATTTTTCGGTTGAGATAAAGCAACTAATGGGAAAATGAATAGAGCAAAAAGTAATCGCATAACAATGGTTTGTTTCGCCATTAATGTACAAAAAGCAATCCAAATTAGTTCTATTTACTTGAATCAAAGTGGAATCGATAGAATAATGAAAAGTCTATGATCCACCCATCGGAAAGATCCGAGTTGATCTGATTGCGCTGATCTCCAATATATGTCAAGGGTATGCCCAACTTGACTTTTTCATCATACATTCTAAAAGATCTACCCACGGAATAACCCAAACCTAGTTTAACATTGACATTATTCTTGAATTCATAATGACCATACACTGATACCTCATTCGTTGATCTTGTGATATATCTATCCTTTATTGTGTATAATTGATCGGCGAGATCATAGCTTCTCACCTCACCTTTGAAATTTAATCCTATTCGGAATTGATCGACCAATGAATAATTGATATTGGCTGAAACAGGCAATAATGCATTTATTTCGAGTCGTTCTGTTCGATCTTGATAATATAATCCAGCGACTGGAACCAGCATTGTACCGAAACTCTCCCGATTTGAATATAGACCGAATTTATAATTTAAGAATCTTGACTTTTTGTACTTCAATAACCCGACACCACCAATCTGGAAATCTTGACTTGATATATCTTTCATATCTGAGGCTAGTTTTGGTAGAAAAAGAAACATACCGCTCCATTTAGAATTCATTTTTAGATTTGTTCCTAGCTTAAACAGAATACTTGAAACTGAAGATCTTCTTTCACTTACATTAAAAGCACCTTCAACTCTTTCATATGATGAACCCGTCAAAAAAGTAACTCGATCATTTACCTGTATCGGAAGTGTTACATCGCCATTGAATTGATTGATCGTTGTTTTCTCTTCACTCGCATCAAATGTATTTGAAGGTGAAATAGAATAACTTATTTTAACCAGATCTATGTACTCTTGACAAGCACTTTTGTTCGTGAAAAGTGCAAATAGAATGGTGATCGCTACGGATCTATATACTTTTGAACGTGTTAACATAAGTCTAGTTTTACATGGTTTTATGAACCAAATGTAAAACAGAAGTATGCTAGACTATAATTGAAAACAACAACTCAAACCAGACGATTTGCGAAATTCGCAAATTCAAAAAGTACGATAGCTAATAAAGGTGTTGAATATTTTTGAGCTTTAATTACCCAAAACGAGAATTGGAATGAACTTACAAATATTACGACATCCTACGAATATCCGCTCCAAGATTGTTCAAACGGATATCAATATCCTGGTAACCACGATCGATCTGCTCAATATTATGGATCACACTTTTTCCTTCAGCAGATAAAGCAGCGATCAAAAGCGAAACTCCAGCTCTAATATCTGGTGATGTCATCTGAATACCACGAAGATTTGTCTCGCGATTCATTCCAATTACAGTAGCACGGTGTGGATCACATAAAATGATCTGTGCTCCCATATCGATCAACTTATCCGTAAAGAATAAACGCGATTCAAACATTTTTTGGTGAATCAAAACACTTCCTTTTGCCTGTGTAGCAACAACCAAAACAATGCTCAAAAGGTCTGGCGTAAATCCTGGCCACGGTGCATCAGAAACAGTTAAGATCGATCCATCGATGAATGTATCCACTTCGTAAGATTTTTGAGAAGGAATATATAGATCATCTCCACGTAACTCCATTTTAATTCCTAAACGTTGAAAGGTCTGTGGAATTATTCCAAGGTGCTCATAGCCTACGTCTTTGATAGTTATCTCGGATTGAGTCATTGCTGCCAGACCAATGAAACTTCCGATTTCGATCATATCCGGTAAAATTCGGTGATAACAACCACCCAATGACTTCACCCCTTCGATGTGTAACAAGTTACTTCCGATCCCGGTGATCTTGGCTCCCATATTATTCAACATCTTACACAGTTGCTGCAAGTAAGGCTCACACGCGGCATTATAGATCGTCGTTTTCCCCTTTGCAAGGGATGCAGCCATTACAATATTCGCCGTACCCGTCACAGAAGCTTCATCCATGTGAATGTATAAACCTTCCAGTTTTTTAGCCTCTACGGTATAAAAGTGCTCTTTAGAATCGAAATTAAACTTAGCTCCCAGCTTGATCAATCCTTCAAAATGCGTATCTAATCTTCTGCGACCGATCTTATCACCACCTGGTTTAGGCATGAAAGCTTTTCCAAATCGTGCTAATAGCGGTCCAATGATCATAACTGATCCTCTCAGTCCACTAGCGCGTTGTTTAAAGTCTTCTGATTTTAAATAATCAAGGTTAACATCCTTTGCTTGAAAGATGTATGTCCCCTTCTCTACTTTTTCGATCTTAACTCCCATCGCCTGCAGAAGGTTGATGAGCTTGTTAACATCAATAATATCAGGCAAATTTGAAATGGTTACTTTTTCTGGAGTAAGGAGTACAGCACATAGAATTTGTAATGCTTCGTTCTTGGCTCCCTGAGGAATTACTTCTCCTTTTAGTTTCTTTCCTCCGTGTATTTCAAATGATGCCATAGTTGATTATTTTCTTCTTTTCTTACCTTTTCTCTTCTTTGAAGGTTTAGCAGGTGTAATATTGAATTGCTTGAGAATCTGCTTTGTTGGCATAAGCTGCTCTGGGTTTTCAAGCTTTAACTTTCCTTTTGATAGTTCTTTCAAATGTTGAGCGATCGCACCATTCTCTACATTTTCCGTGTGCCACATCAGATAATTCTTCTTCAATAAATTACCTAATAGATCTGTCATGTATTCACGCTCCTCATCATCCTTAATATCAGCCGCCGTTTTGATCATCTCCTCTGTGTAATGACCAAAATGACCGTACTTACTTTTATTCTTAGGATATTTCATATCCTTCGGACGTTCTCGTAATTTTTCCTGTTCTGGAATTGGATACGGTGAATCCACATCGATCTCGAAATCACTCATGATGAACAAATGTGTCCACAGTTTATGCGTGTAGTCTTCTACATCACGTAAATGAGGATTTAACTGTCCCATCACATCGATGATAGCTCGAACGGCACGATTACGTTCTTCTCTAGACTCAATGCGTTTAGCATGTTCGATCATGTTCTGAACGTTACGTCCGTATTCTGGAATATGAAGCTGAGGTCGCTCCGTATTATACGAAAGCGCATTCATTGTTTTATCTGTCAAAATCTAATCAGTTTAATGTGTACCGAACTCGCTGGATTATCCCCAGATCAAGATCGCTCCGATCACTGCCAATGCAATAATCGTAAAAATTGTACCTACTGCTGCTGTCGATTCTTCAAAAAAGTTATCAGGCATAATAATTTGTTTTTAATTGTGGTAAAAATAATAAATAAGTAGGTTTTATAAAGGAGTTAGAAAAGATATTTTTCAAATGAATAGTTCTAAAAAGACGATTGTCTAAGAAAAAGATGCCATCACTATCCACACCCTACAAAATTGGTCACTCTAATTAGTTACTGGTCACTACTCACTTGTCACTAGTCACTAATCACTACCAAATGATCACTTCACAAAAACCACCTCCGGTTTCGGTAGCATTTCTTTTCTGATCAATCGTTTTCCTTTTTTCCACAATTGCCATTCTTCGGTTGTTCCATTTTTCATGCGAACGGTTAAAGCATAATACATATCTGTTTCTGCACTCACCTCATATCGACCATGAATCACTTGCTTCTCTGTCGTCAACCACAATTCGTCATATGCCAGTTTCAATGTATAATCAGTGGCCGGCACGGTAACCTGGTTGTCATTTACTTTAACCACATATGGATCCTGCGTTCCCTCGTAGGTTCCAAGGTAACGTTTAGGAAAAGGTCTATTCCCCATCATACATGCTGAAAATAGCAGAAAACTAACTAAAACGCCTAAAATGAGTCGGTTGTTCATTATCATTCTTTTCACTCACCTAAAGTAGTCAATTCTTCCAAAACCTGAAAGTTTTTCACATTTCGACCCAAGTATCAACATCCTCAATTTTCTTTCATTGAAAAGCACTAACTTTATTTTTCAATTTTCGAAATCATGGAACAATATCATAATCTTTTACAGCATATTCTGGATAATGGTGTAGATCGTGGAGATCGCACAGGAACGGGTACCCGCTCAATTTTTGGGCATCAAATGCGCTTTGACCTTCAAGATGGTTTCCCGTGCGTAACTACGAAAAAACTGCACCTAAGATCTATTATTCATGAACTACTTTGGTTCATTAGTGGAGATACAAATATCAAATACCTGAAAGAGAACAAGGTTTCTATTTGGGATGAATGGGCGGATGAAAACGGAGATCTTGGACCAGTTTACGGTCACCAATGGAGATCCTGGCCAGATGGTCAAGGAGGCACGATCGATCAGATCGCTCAATTGGTAGATCAACTCAAAAATAATCCCAATTCAAGAAGACATATTGTTTCAGCCTGGAACGTGGCCGATGTAAAAGATATGGCCCTACCTCCTTGTCACTGCTTGTTTCAATTCTTTGTTGCTGATGGAAAGTTGAGTTGCCAGTTATATCAGCGTTCTGCTGACACTTTTCTTGGTGTACCATTTAACATTGCAAGTTATGCGCTCTTTACAATGATGTTGGCTCAAGTATGTGACCTGGAACCAGGCGAATTTATTCATACGTTTGGTGATGCCCATTTGTATTCAAATCACTTTGACCAGGCGAAACTTCAGTTATCAAGAGACTTTAGACCTTTACCGACGATGAAGATCAACCCTGATGTGAAAGATATCTTCTCCTTTAAGTATGAAGATTTTACGCTAGAGAACTACGATCCTCATCCACATATCAAAGCTGCGGTTGCCGTTTAAATTCTACGTATGAAGTTTAGTTTAATAGTTGCTGTTGGGGAAAATAATGAGATCGGCAAAAACAATGATCTTCTTTGGCATTTACCAAGGGATATGAAGTTTTTCAGAGAAACGACAACTGGTCATATTGTAGTCATGGGCAGAAAAAACTGGGAATCTATTCCGGAAAAGTTTCGACCATTGCGCGATCGTCAGAATATCATGTTAACGAGAAATAACTCCTATGAGGCTAAAGGAGCAGAAGTAATTTCTTCTTTCAGTGATATTAAAGCTGTCATCAAGGATGATAGCAGAACTTGTTTCATTATTGGAGGATCTCAGATCTATGATCTGGCATTAGAAGATGGGAGTGTAAGTGAAATGTATATCACTCATGTACATCAATCATTTGATGCTGATACTTACTTCCCGGAAATCGATCTTTCTAAATGGGAAAGCGAAACGATCCTGTCTCATGAAAAGGATGACAAAAACCCACATTCTTTCACTATAAAACGTTACTGGAAATAAGCATGAAACTATGCATGGCCGAAAAACCGAGTGTGGCAAAAGACATTGCCAATGTGATTGGTGCTAACCAACGCAAAGACGGTTATTATGAAGGCAATGGATATCAAGTTTCCTGGACTTACGGTCATCTATGTACATTGAAGGAACCAAAGGATTATGTAGATGATTGGAAATATTGGAATCTGCGTTATTTACCAATGGTTCCATCTAGATTCGGGATAAAAGTCATCGAACAGGATAGTATTCAACGTCAATTCAAGATCGTTGAAAGACTCGTTCAGAATGCTACTGAGATCATAAACTGCGGTGATGCCGGACAAGAGGGAGAGGTCATCCAACGATGGGTGCTCTTAAAAGCGAAATGCAAAGCACCGATCAAACGGCTATGGATCAGCTCATTGACCGAAGAAGCGATCAAAGAAGGATTCGCGAACTTAAAGGAAGGGGATAAATTCAATAATCTGTATGCTGCGGGAAGTACACGTGCCATCGGTGATTGGTTGTTAGGTATCAACGCGACTCGATTATTCACAAAGAAGTTCGGCCATCAAAAACAAGTGCTTTCGATAGGAAGAGTACAGACCCCTACTCTAGCCATGATCGTCAATCGACAACTTGAAATTGACAACTTCAAATCAGAAGATTATTGGGAGCTAAGAACATTATACAGGGAAACTGAATTTAATAGTGTACTAGGAAAAATAAAGAAGGAAGAAAAAGCTAAATACGCTTTGGAGAAGATCACTGAAGAAGAATTCGAGATCACTTCTTTCGAACAAAAAGAAGGTAAGGAGAAGCCTCCACGCTTATTTGACCTGACAGCTCTTCAGGTTGAAACAAACAAGAAACTGGGTTATTCAGCAGATGAAACCTTGAAATATATCCAAAGTCTTTACGAGAAAAAGCTCGTTACATATCCTCGTGTTGATACGACTTATCTACCTGATGATGTCTACCCAAAAATCCCAGGCATACTGAAGAATCTTAAGTATTATCAGGAGTTAGTAGCTCCGTTACTAGAAGGTAAGATCAGAAAAAGCAAGCAGGTTTTCGATAACAAAAAAGTTACTGATCACCATGCGATCATCCCCACTGGAGTGGTTCCCTCGGGCGTCTCGCCTGAAGAAAAAAGAGTTTATGACACCGTGGTAAAACGATTCATTTCTGTTTTTTATCCAGATTGTAAAGTGAGTAATACAACTGTTTTAGGAGAAGTCCTAAAACTTGAATTTAAAGCGACGGGTAAACAGATTTTATCACTTGGTTGGCGAGAGGTCTACGAGAATGACAAGAAAAAATCGAAGGACAAAGAAGAGAAGATCATGCCTGTCTTTGAAAAAGGTGAAAAAGGTCCACATGAACCAAGGATCGATCAAAAGAAAACCTCACCTCCAAAACCTTATACGGAAGCAACTTTACTTCGGGCTATGGAAACCGCAGGAAAACAAGTTGATGATGAAGAGATGCGTGAACTAATGAAGGATAATGGTATAGGAAGACCTTCAACTCGTGCAAACATCATCGAAACTCTATTTCGAAGAAGATATATCACCCGAAATAGAAAATCGATCGTTGCGACACAAACAGGAATAGACCTCATCAAAGTAATCGAAAATGAGACCTTAAAATCACCAGAGCTTACGGGTGATTGGGAACGAAAACTCAGACTCATTGAAAAAGGAGAGTTTCAGCCGGATCAATTCAAGAAAGAATTGGTAGACATGGTCGTTGGTTTAACGAACGAGGTGCTATTCAGCGAGAAACAACATGCGATCACAATTCTCGACGAAGAAGAGCTCAAGCAAAAGAAGAAAAAGAAACGTTCCTCAACGAAAAAAGTAGAGATCACAGAACTCAATTGTCCTAAATGTGAATCTGGAACGCTGATCAAAGGAAAAAAAGCATACGGTTGTGAGCGATTCAAAGAAGGTTGTAAGTTCGTTGTCCCATTTGAGTTCATGGGTAAAAAACTAACGAACAAGCAACTTGCGGACCTGATCCAAAAAGGAAAAACAACCAAAATCAAAGGGTTTAAAGTGCCAGGAAGTGAAGAGAAAAAAGATGGGAAACTTCAATTTACGGAAGACCACAATATTGAATTAATCGAATAACTATGACTCGCGTAATCACATTGGTATTATTATTCACCTTGGCTATCGTATTTCATGGCCAAATTGAAACTGCATCTCAGAACGTAGGCTTATCTTTTACACTTTCGAAGATGATGCCATACGTTCTTCAAGCTGTATTTCTTATCATTCTTTTAATTGAATCGTATAGACATTTACTGGATAGATTTTCAAACACACTTCGTCGAGTTATTGGATTGTTGATCTTGGCTGTAGGCGGAGGGATTGCTTTTGCTGTTCATCCTATTTACCAGGGCGATTTTCAACATGAATACAAGCCTGTTTACTTCAAAGGAAATTCACTAAACGATCTTAACGACGGGCTCACTATGATCGCTCTGCCTGGTTGCCCATATTGTTATGAACGAGTAGAAGACTTGAATAGATTTGTGGAACTATACCCAAATCAAGAAGTTTTCATCCAGGTTGTTAATCAAGACTCTTTGGCTTTGGAGGAATATCAGGAACGCACTTCTGATGCAATTCATGTTTCACTCGTTAAGAATGAACCTTCAGTAAAATTATTAATTGGAGAACGTTATCCCAGCTTCATATTTATCTCATCCGGAAATCACCAGGGAATGATATGGAACAATAATGGGTTTGGTGTCGCAGCTCTGGACTTTATCTTGGAGCAGTGAGTAGTGAGTAGTGAG
>DCYS01000007.1:0-151913 GCA_002331485.1 Flavobacteriales bacterium UBA2104 | reverse complement strand
AGTAGTGAGTAGTGAGTAGTGAAAATTGTCTTGTCCTGATAAAAGTGGACACGGGTTAACACTCATTACTAAGCTGTCTTTAAGTAAACCTCGTTGGGAGTTTTAAGATTGATACTCCAATGAGGTCGCAGTTCATTGTATGTATTGACTGCTTGTTTAACAGCTTTCCTGGCTTGTTTTAGGTTTTTAAAGTTAGCATTTAAATTAAATTCTGATTTTAGTATTCCGTTTATTCTCTCAGCGATAGCGTTTTCGTAACAGTTCCCATTTTCTGTCATACTGATTTTAACACCTTTACTTTTAAGCCTGTTGGTGTACGCATAAGAACAGTATTGACTACCTCTATCGGAGTGATGTATCTCTGGTGTGTCTTTCTTTAAAGCCCTATTTAAAGCTTTAACTGTTCCTGTAAGTTCCAAAGTATCATTTACATAGTATCCTACGATTTTCCTACTTCGTACATCAGTTACCAAAGAAAGAAAACAAAACCCATGACTCACTTTCAGATAGGTGATATCACTCACCCATAGCTGGTTTACTCGACTTATTTCTTTGTCCTTTATTAAGTTGGGGTATCTTTTAAAAGGGTGGTTGCTATCAGTAGTAACAGCGTATTTACGCTTTCTATTTACTAATAAGTCGTGTTCCTTCAACAACTCAAATAAACGATCCCTTCCTAGCTCAGCATGACCTGATCTCAGTAATGTTTTGCGTAGTAAACCATGTATTTTTCGACCACCGATATTTGGCATCACTTGTTTTATAGCCAGTACTTTGTCTAAAACTACTTTATCCACGTGTTTTCGTTTTCGCGTAAGCACACGAGCCTTATAAAAAGCAGACCTACTGTACTTCAAAAGTCTACAACTATCACTCACGGTAATGCCCTTTACTTTGTTTCTTTCGATTGCTTTTCTTCTACTTTTTTTTTGATCTTTTCCAGATCAACTCCAAAGTCTTCGGCTATAGCTTCTACCATACTTTCCTTTGTTATGGCTACCATAGTTTGATGAGCTAATGCTCCCTTGAGCCTTGCTAATTCTGCTTCGAGCTCTTTTATCCTGTCTTTCTCGTTTGGTTTTTCCACTCTGATTATCTTATTCTGAGATTGAGCAGATCCATACTTTTTGATCCACAAATTGATTGTACTACCTCCTTTGATTCCGTACTTCTTACTCAGTTCTAATCGTGAAAGATAACTCTCTTCGTACTCTTTTACAACTTGAAGTTTAAAACTCTCACTGTACCTTACAACTACTTTTTTATTCATAAACACTATTTTAAGTGTCTACTTTTTATCAGGACGTTACAAATTATTGAATAAAATGCAGCTTTCAAATCAAGACGACCTCTCTGGCCAAAGAACATTACTCACTTGTCACTAAAAAACTCGTCACTAACTACGCTGCTTTCATCTTCGCCAGCTTAGATCGACTAAACTGCGTTTTCGCATAGTCCAACGTAACTCTATATTCCGTTGTGTTATCCGTTCTCGATGGAACATCAAACATTGCTTCAGTAAGAATAGCTTCACAGATCGATCTTAATCCACGAGCTCCGAGCTTAAACTCAATGGCTTTATCTACAATGAAATCAAGTACATCGCTGTCAAATTTCAGATCAATACCATCAATCTCGAAGAGCTTTACATACTGTTTCACAAGTGCATTCTTTGGCTCTGTCAGGATTCTTCGTAGTGCTTTAGCATCTAAAGGATTCAGGTATGTTAGCACGGGGAAACGTCCAATCAATTCTGGAATTAACCCAAACTCTTTAAGATCAGTAGGGTTGATGAACTCCAAAAGATTATCCTTATCAATTCGTTCTTCTTCAGAGCTTGAGAAACCTATTGTTTGACGATTTACACGTCGTGCGATCAACTTCTCTATTCCATCAAAGGCTCCACCACAAATAAATAGAATATTCTGAGTATTCACTTTTACCATTTTTTGTTCAGGATGCTTTCTTCCTCCCTGAGGCGGAACACTTACTTCTGTTCCTTCCAATAGTTTCAATAAAGCTTGTTGAACTCCTTCTCCGGAAACATCTCTGGTAATGGATGGATTATCACTCTTACGAGCGATCTTATCGATCTCATCAATAAAAATGATTCCTCTTTCAGCAGCTTTTGCATTATAGTCTGCCGCTTGAAGTAAACGAGAAAGAATACTTTCCACATCTTCACCTACATAACCAGCCTCGGTAAGTACAGTTGCATCGGCGATACAGAATGGAACATTCAACATCTTAGCGATCGTTTTAGCCAATAATGTTTTACCTGTTCCTGTTCGTCCAACCAAAACAACATTAGACTTATCGATTTCAATTCCGTCATTACCTACCTTTTGATTAAGGCGTTTGTAATGATTGTAAACTGCCACAGATAGTGTTTTCTTTGCAGAAAGTTGACCAATAACATATTCGTCCAAATGCTCTTTGATCTCAACAGGCTTCATTAGATTAAGCGGTGCATCACCTCCCTCCTTTTGACCAATTCCATCATTTGGAATCTCTTCCTTTACAATAGATTGTGCCTGGATAATACAATTATCACAGATATGACCAGAGATTCCGGCAATGAGCAATCGAACCTGACTTTTTGGTCGACCGCAGAACGAGCATGTTGTTTCTTTCTTACTCATAATTGTGGCTAAAAAAAGGCCAATCCTAGAATTGACCTTTAAAATTCAATACAAAGATAGTTATTTCGACTTGCGCAGCAAAACTTCATCTACCATACCATAGTCTTTCGCTTCTTCAGCCGTCATCCAGTAATCACGGTCTGAATCTTCTTCTACCTTTTCGAAAGGCTTACCAGTATGTCCAGAAATAATGTTGTACAATTCTTTCTTCAATTTCAATATCTCACGAGCAGTGATCTCAATATCAGAAGCCTGACCTTGAGCTCCACCTAGTGGTTGGTGGATCATTACACGTGAATGCTTTAATGCTGTACGCTTACCTTCTGCACCTGCACACAACAATACAGCTCCCATTGAAGCAGCCAATCCTGTACAGATCGTTGCTACATCAGGACTGATATATTGCATCGTATCATAGATCCCTAAACCTGCATAAACACTACCTCCTGGTGAGTTCATGTAGATCTGAATATCTTTCTTCGGATCAACAGATTCTAAAAACAGAAGCTGTGCATTAATGATATTCGCAACTTGATCATTGATTCCTGTTCCTAGAAAGATGATTCTATCCATCATTAGTCGAGAGAAAACATCCATTTGAGTCATATTCAACTGGCGCTCCTCAATAATATATGGTGTCAATGAAGATTCAACGTAACTTCCTAAATGAGTACTATTGATCCCCATGTGCTTGGTAGCAAACTTTTTAAATTCGTCTCTATCGTGCATGTTTTTGTAATTTCAAATTAGACGTTAAATATACAATTACCGTTGGAAATTGTTGAGAAAATACAACATGAATTTCAAGGAAAACCAAAACTCTTTTAGATTCCTTATCTTCGTCGTCAAACAGGTATTTCAATGAATCAAAAATACACGGTAAAAGAAATCACATCTTATTTAGAACAGTTGGCTCCATTGTCAAGTCAAGAGTCTTACGATAATAGCGGATTGATCGTAGGTGACCCTCGATCTGAAGTTTCTAAAGCACTTCTTTCATTAGATTGTACGGAAGAAGTTATTGACGAAGCTATTGAAATGGGGGCTGAATTGATCATTGCCCATCATCCAATTGTTTTTAGTGGAATAAAGAAGCTGAACGGTAAAAGCTATGTTGAACGCACAGTGATAAAAGCGATCAAAAATGATGTAGCGATCTATGCGATACATACGAATCTAGATAATTATCGTCATGGAGTTAACGCAGAAATTGGCCAACGATTAGGTCTTGAAAACCTTCAAATTCTATCGCCGGCTAAACAAGCACTTAAGAAACTGATCGTTTTCTGCCCAAAAGAGAATACTAAAGAGGTTTCTCAAGCGATGTTCGATGCAGGAGCTGGAAATTTAGGAGATTATGATGAATGCAGTTTTGAAACTGAAGGTAAAGGAGGATTTAAGCCGAATGAAAATGCAAATCCAGCGATCGGAAAAAATGGAGAAAGAGAGCTCGTCGAGGAAGACAAAATAGAAGTCATCGTTTCAAGTCATAAACTGGGCAATGTTTTATCTGCCATGCATAATTCGCATCCCTATGAAGAGGTTGCTCACGACATTATTTCATTGGATAATTTAAATCACTGCGAAGGAGCTGGAATGATCGGAAGGCTTCCAGAGCCTATATCATCTCAAGATTACCTTCAAAAGATAAAAACTGAATTTAACTGTGGAACGATCAGACATACGAAGATCTTAATAGATAAGATCGAAACAGTTGCTTTTTGCGGTGGTGCAGGAAGTTTTTTACTACAGAAAGCCAAAGCAAAAAAAGCAGATATATACATCACTGGCGATTTTAAGTATCATGAGTTTTTTGATGCTGAGAACGACATTATGATCGCTGATATCGGTCACTATGAAAGTGAACAATTTACGCCAAACCTTCTTCTTGGTATTTTGAAGAAAAATTTTATTAACTTTGCGTTCCATTTAAGTAAGGTGAATACAAATCCTATTAATTATTTTTAGCGTTTATGGCAACAAAAACAAAGGCTAAATCAAGTGCGACGGTAGCTGAGCGATTAGATGCACTTTCTAATCTTCAGCAGATTGATTCAGAGATCGATAGACTTCTAACGATTCGTGGAGAGCTTCCACTAGAAGTTGAAGATCTTGAAGATGAGATTCAAGGCCTTGAAAAGCGAGTAAACAAGCTCACAGAAGAGCTAAACGATATAGAGAAAGAGATCAGTGATCGTAAGAACGAGCAAAAAGATGCTCAGGCAGCGATCATGTCTTATAAAGAAAAGCAGAACAACGTTCGAAACAACCGTGAGTTCGAATCTTTAGAGAAAGAGATCGAATATCAAGAGCTTGAGATCCAACTTCACGAGAAGAAATCGAAAGAAGCTAAAGCTCGATTAGAGAACAAGAAAGAAGTTCTTGATGAAGCGAAAGAACGTTTGAATGTTCGTCAGGGAGATCTTGACAAAAAGAAATCAGAGCTTGATGAGATCGTTGCTGAGACAGAGAAAGATGAAGAAAAGCTTCGCAAGAAATCTGAGAAAGCAAAGAAAAAACTGGATGATCACCTTCAGAATGCATATGAGCGTTTACGTACAAGTGCGAAGAATGGATTGGCTGTAGTTCCAGTTGATCGTGATTCTTGTGGAGGATGCTTTAACCGTATCCCACCTCAGAGACAATTAGATATTGTTCAAAAGAAAAAGATCATCATCTGTGAGCACTGTGGAAGAATCCTTGTTCCAGCTGAGAATTTTGAAGACTAGAATTACTAGAGATATAAAAAAAAGCTACTCAAATTTGAGTAGCTTTTTTTATTTAATGGACTTTCCTATCGAATCACATTAACGTGACCTGTTTTAATATATCGTTCATCAGTAACTGTCTCTCTAAATTCCATTCTCCAGACATAAGTTCCATCTTGAACTGGTTTACCCAAATAATTTCCATCCCAAGCTTCATTCGGAGAGGTTGCCTCAAAGACAACTTCCCCCCATCGATTTAGTACTAAAAAGCTGTAGTCCTGAGGCTCGTATCCTGCAAAAAATTCAACTTTGAAGGTCTCGTTAAACTTGTTCCCATCGGGAGTGAATGTGTTTGGAATAAAAAAGATGATTTCATTTTCGATCTTGACAACCATACGAACAGTATCTGCACAGCCAAAGTCATTTTCAGCTATCAAAGTCACCAGATAATCTTGTGCATTTTCAGGATATGTATGAGACGGATTAATAACTGAAGACGAGTTGCCATTACCGAACGTCCATTCATAGTTAGTAGCATTATCTGATAAATTCATGAAATCAACGGAAGGATCCAAAATAGTCCAACTATCTTCAGAAGTTGTAAAATCAGCAATAACTTGCGGAGGCTGATCTACTGTTACCGGCATTTCCTGAGTACATCCATTATCGTCCACTACAGTCATGTTATAACCTCCAGGACACAAATCATTTATTTGCGGACCGACCTGATCAATATTTTCACCTGACCATAGAATAGTGTATGGAGGTGTTCCTCCCTGAGCAGAACCAGCAATAGCTCCGTTACAATCACCAAAGCACAATGCATCAACCACCTGTACATCCGGCTGAAGTTGGTTCGGTTGTTCAATGTTCACACTCTCCGTATAGGAACATCCATTACCATCGATCAATTCAAGATCATACGATCCAGCAGATAACCCTGTATAACTTACATTGGCATCATAAGTCACACCACCATCAATACTGTAAAGATAATTTGGTGTCCCTCCTGTCGTATTGTCGAAAGAAATGCTTCCATCATCACTTTGAAAACAAGTGAGATCGATAACGTTTACGTTTGTGGATAAAGCTTGTGGTTCTTCAATAGTAAACGTTGTATCTTTAGAACAACCATTCTGGTCCTGTATTGTCAATGTGTATACTCCTTGATCTAGACCATTGAAAGTAGTTCCAGCTTGATAGTTGATTCCATCTAAACTGTATTCATAAGTTCCCGTTCCGCCTGAAGTCGTTGTAACAGTTAACACACCATCTGCAGCACCGAAACATGAGATATCTTGTAGACTGAATTCAACAGTAATATCATCAGGTTGATCAACAATTACTTGTTCTGATGCATTACATCCACTATCATCTTCTACTAATACCGTGTAACTCCCAGCGGCTAATCCATTAAAAATATTACCGGGTTGAAAAGTGTTTCCATTGTCAGAACTAAAAGTAATTGGATTTATACCATTTTGAACATTGACGATTTCAATCGTCCCGTCGCTTCCCTCAAAGCAACTCACATCTGAAATGTTTACATCAAAAGTAATACTCGGTAAAACATCAACCGTGACTTCCAGTGTATCCTGACATCCATTTTGGTCCCGAACAATGATGGCGTAATCACCTCCTGATAGGGACTGGAAAGTATTAGCTTGCTGGAACGTTGCTGCTGTATCAATACTGTATTCGTAAGTACCGGTACCACCTGTAACCGTCATCGAGATCTCTCCATCTTGAGCTCCTGCACAACTCTCAGGTACCATTGTTGCATTCAGTTGAAGTGCAGTTGGTTCATTGATCGTAAAAGGGAAGTTTTGTGTACAGGACATACATTCCTTTAACGAGATGTCGTCTATACCAAAGTCATTCCCAACGTTATCAAGATTAACACCAACAATGCAAATGTCTACCTGAGTGCTGGTTCCAGAATTCCAGAACAAGGTGTGTTCTTCCCAAACACCAGTATTTGCAGGAGCCACGAATGGACCTCCGACTGGCACTCCATTAAACAATACCTCCACCTCACCAGGTGAAACTGTGTAAAGTGATGATAACCACATTGAGAAATTGTAATTCGTATTTGGAGTTACTGTAACAGTCTGACACCAGATATTTTGATTTGGATTCGTGTTTCCATTGATCACCATAAAGTTCCCTGTACCTTGATTGCCGTTTCCGACAAATCCAGAATGAAACAAATTAGCATCGTAGGTTACAGCTAAATTTGATCCTCCAATATCCGGCCCTGGTTCACCAATCCCATAATCAGTTGTAAACCCTTGATAATACGATTGAAAATGACCGTTATCTATTAACTCAGAGCCACTGGCAACACAAGTATCTGAAATGTCTACATCATAGTTACCAGCAGACAACCCCGTTTCGGTCGTTCCATCATTTCCAGATTGTGTCCAGTTTATAGTATAATCTTGACCGTGTCCTCCGCTAGGTGCAACAGAAGCCTCACCATCGGAACCTCCATTACACAAAGGATCTGTTATCAATAGTCCATCTTGAATTGCAGTAGGTTCAGAAATAACAACTTGCTCTGTTACCACACAGTTTTGATTATTTTGAGGACGCAACGCAATCGTATAAGTCCCTGCTCCTAAATTTGAAAATGTATTTGCTGGAGCAAAGTTTCCTCCATCAATCGAGTATTCGTAAGGCACGTATGCACCACTGCCGAAAGCTTCGATCACTCCATCAGTTCCTCCATTACAAACCGGGTCAGAAGAGAAAGTGGATAAATTTAGATTATTGGGCAATGGAGCCGGTACAGATTGAAATTGTGGTGCTCCAATTGGAACTCCATTATAGGCTGCGTTTCCCTGAACATTAACATAAGAATTATCAAACTTATAGTATGCAAGTAGGCCTGCAGTGGTTGTCGGATTTGGAAGATCCATCATGTTATCCTCGATCTCTTGTTGAGTTCGCGCAACATTCCAGATTCTAACCTCATCGATGTAACCTGTAAATTGCTCACACTGACAATTCGATTGTTGTCCGATCGCTGTAATAAGATCATTCTGAACCATGTCTCCTGACCACGCCATTTCACCTGTCAAGCATCCATTCACATAATACCTGAGAAACTGTCCGTTGTAGGTTGCAGCCAAATGATAAGTTTCCCCTTGAACAAGGTTAACACCTGCAGCAGCTACACCTCCAAAATTCGCGAAGCCATTCGTAGTTGTGATCTCGAAGCTTCCAATGCGCAATAGGTAGTTTACGTTTCCTGGTCCGGTATGCTTGGAAACAATGTTCACTGAGGCTCCTGTATATTGAATAATAGCCTCAACAGTTAGTTGATCACCTGTAACGTCTAAGTCACCTGCTTCCACATAATTAACTGGGCCAGGTAAAAAAAGTGAACTCGCCTGAGCAAATGTAAAGTTACCCCAGATCAGTAATAGTAGTGTTAATATCGATCTCATTGATAGCTATTTTATCGATAGAACAAACTTACCCAATTAAAAACGAATTGATAACGTGAAAAGGGCTGATCTTTTCACATTTTTGAAAAAAAACAAACAAATGGGAGAATATTAAGAAATAAACGATTCGTTAGGCAGCGTCTCCTTTACACTTTTCATCAGGACGAGCACCACACATACCGCAGCTTCCTCCTTCTTCCTGAACTAGAGGATTATTACTTGCGCAGGTTCCAGCAAACTCTCCATCCTTCTTAGCCCAGATCTTAATAGCAATACCCGCAAATCCTAGCGCTAACAAACCAACTGCAATAAAAATAATTTCCATAATACTTTGTTCTATACTTTGCTACAAAAATAATGAAATGGCACCAGTTAATCAAGCTGAATAATGTCTCCTTGATCATTTATGCTGAAATTAGTTGATTGTGGAGTTCCAGAGTAATAAATATTACCTTTCTGATTGATCGCACCGATAAACTGATTAACACCGTTAACATTTACATACATGTCTCCTTGAGTATTCGAGTTTACGCTGATCGTGTATTGAGTCTTCAAATTTCGAGTATCACATCTACTGTTCGTATTACAATTGAAATATGAATATAAAGTTTCTCCGCTAAGCTTAAAACTACCCCATCCGTGTGAGACGACGGCACTAGTATAACCATTTTCAACGATCAGATCTACTTCTCCTGCTCCATCCCGGATAAATATCCTCAATTCATCTGAATGAAGTGTATCATAGCTCCTCAAGCTCTCTGACCCTTCGTAATGGATATAATTAAAATCCTGTCCATAGATCTTGACTTTTATTTTCTCATCAATTCTCCGAAGAAAATTACACTTGTTTTCATTCGTAATTGAAAGTGAATTTGATTCAAGGATCAGTGATACATGCTTTACCAAGTTCTCTCCACCAATTATTTCTACACGAAATATGGAATCCGGAATTAGTTCATAGTCAATATCATCATAAAGTCTCAACGTATCATAAGCTGAAAATGTTGAATCCAATGAGCTCATATCTCCGATCGATTTGAAGCATTGCCTATCTTCTGCCTTCTTGCATGAAGCTAGAAAAGCAAAACAAACTGATATGTAAATAATGTATTTTACCATTGATATGTTATCCCATATTCAAAAAAATCCGCTTTAGCCCAATGTGCTTTAATCACAATGTTTGCTTGTAAACGTTCAGTCAATCTAATTCTTGAGCCTAACTTATGATACCACATGCCTTTTGGATTTAAAGGATTGTAAACATATCGTCCCATTGCGACCAATAGTTCCACATTGTGAATAGGTAAAATATATCCAAGGTACGTTCCAAACTGAATGTTTTTTTCGGCACCATAATCTCCCGGCACATCTCGAATGATCGACTGATTGTATATAGCATCAACTCCTCCTTCGATTATACATTTTTCACCTGTTTGGTAATGAACATAATTCGTTAGACTTAATATCCCATAATTACTTCCCCCCGTTGGGTAGATCTGTTTCGTTGATATTATAAACTGACTGTGAAAACTCCATTTCCTTTCAAGTGGTAATATATCTACACGATTTGAGTCAATGCTTTTATAATTCAGATCAGAAAGATAATAGGTGTATTGCAAACCAACAAGAAGGAGGTTCAAACCTAAATTAGGTAGTTTGTAAGCACCGTTTGAAAGATGGGTCATATTTAGCTCAAGTCCTAGGCTACTTCGATCAAATTGCTTTTCGACCATAAAGCCAAAAGTCACAAGAGCATTTAAGTTAGAGCCAATCGCATTATTCGTTGGGTTATCCAGTTGATCAAATTTCTTATTAACATAGCCGATCCCTGCACCTAATCGACTACCTGCACTCCATCCTTTGTGCCTGAAGTAAGGTAAATATGAAACTATTTGCGTTCCAATACTACTGCCAAGAACCTCATCAAAGCCAAAGTTCATATAATTAAGAACAAAACTCACTGACGGCATATTGAAATGATGGTGCCAATCAGCAGATCCATCCATTTGAAATGTTCCGCCTAATTCTATAGAACTTGTGTGTCCCTGTAGTAAATGCCCCATTGTAGATCGATGAGGTAGCAAATATCCATATCTAAAACTCCCTTGAACCCCAAAAGTGCTTTGCGTCAGCTGACCATTAGCAACTCCTGATAATAATAGAGTTATAAGGAAAATGAATAAGTATTTCTTTCTATTTGGAGTAGTATGCTTCACAACAATCAAAAGTAATTAGAAAAAAGATAATTATAGACTATTGAATGATACGAAGTTTAAAGCTGGAGGGTTGATCGTATTCCTTGTGAAAATTGAAATACTGTTACCTTTGCACAAAACAAAACAGCATGGATCCAAGACTAAAAGCTTTTCAACGATTATTAGATATTATGGATGATCTTCGGGAGAAGTGTCCATGGGATAAAAAGCAAACATTAGAATCCCTAAGACATCTAACGATCGAAGAAACTTATGAGTTAGCGGATGCAATACTTGATAATGATCTGGACGAACTTAAAGGTGAGATCGGGGATCTAATGTTACACATGGTCTTTTACAGTAAGATCGGAAGTGAAAAAGGGGCATTTGATATTACGGATGTACTCAATGGGATCTGTGATAAACTCGTTCACCGCCATCCACACATTTATGGAGATGTCGAGGCTAATGATGAGGAAACAGTTAAGAAAAACTGGGAAAGACTAAAACTAAAAGAGGGTAAGAAATCCGTTCTCGAGGGAGTACCGAGATCTCTACCAGCGCTAGTAAAGGCTGGGAGAATACAAGACAAAGTTAAAGGTATAGGTTTCGATTGGGACGATCGTTCACAAGTGTTGGCGAAAGTTCGTGAAGAGATAGATGAGTTAGAAGTTGAGGTCAAACAAGGTTCTGACAGAATTGAAGAAGAATTTGGGGATGTAATGTTTTCTATGATCAATTATGCTCGCTTCATTAAGATCAATCCTGAAACTGCGCTAGAGCGAACGAATAAAAAGTTTATCAAAAGATTTCAACTCATGGAAGAGCAGATCAAATCTGAAGGCAAGTCTTTTGACGAAATGAATCTGGAGGAAATGGATAAATATTGGGATAAGGCCAAACGTATAACAGGCTAATTTGCCATTCAATCAACAATCAACACTTTTTAAATTTTTTTCCCTTAAAAACGTTAAAAAAATCACTATCTATGCGTATTGATAATACTGGAAATAAACTTGTTTTGAAAAATTTACTCTTATTAGTTACAGGCCTATTCTTTTCCTTTGCTCTAGTTGCTCAGGATTACACGGTTCGTGGATTTGTATATGATAGCGAAGATGGTGAAGCCATGGGCTTTATCAAAGTGATCATGAAACCGGCAGATTGGAAAGAAGGAGACCCGATCACTGGAGCAACTACAGATTACGAAGGTCTATTCCAGTTTTCAAAAGTTAAGAAAGGGGATTATACCCTTGAGATCAGAAGTATGGAATACGAAGACCTGACAGATGAAATTACTGTCGGTGACCGCACGATACTTACGCTACGTTATGAATTAGAAAAGAAATCGGACGTCAAAGAGATCGAAGAAGTTTCAGTGTTTGGTGAAGATCGTGCAAAGAAAACCAATGTTGACATGTCCGTAAACAAATTGGATCAAAAAGGACTAGAAAGACTTCCAAGTTTTGGTGCTGAGAATGATGTGATCTCTGCCTTTGCCGTTACTCCAGGGGTTGTAAGTACAGGTGACCAAGGTGGACAGCTTTACGTTCGTGGTGGTACACCTATTCAAAATAAGATCTTGCTTGATGGAATGACTATATACAATCCATTCCACTCTATTGGATTTTTCTCTGTTTTTGAGACTGAACTTGTTAAAAGTGCAGATATTTATACTGGTGGATTCTCTTCGGAGTTTGGAGGTAGAATTTCATCGATAATGGACATTACTTACAGAGATGGTAACCTTAAAAATCATGGTGGAAAAGTATCCGTTTCACCTTTTATGGGTAAAGCTGTACTGGAAGGACCTATATTTAAGAATAAAGAAGCTCCAGGTTCTGGTGGATCGTACATCTTCTCTGCAAAACATTCTCTCCTGGACTATACTTCAAGAGGTTTATATCCTTATGCAAATGATGGTCAAGGACTTCCATTTACATTCACGGATATTTATGGAAAAGCGACGATCAAAAGTCCAGAAGGAAGTAAGTTCTCAGCTTTTGGATTCAGCAATAATGACGCCGTTAATTATACCGATATCGCAGAATTAAACTGGAGTTCTTTTGGTGGTGGAATGAACTTTACACTTGTTCCTAATTCAAACCCAGTTATTATTAAAGGACATTTAAATGCCTCAAATTATGAGATCTTCTTCCAGGAAGAAAATGGAGCTGAACCGAGAACCAGTTCGATCACTGGATTCGATCTTGGATTCGACTTCACCTACTTCCTAAAAAATCAATCTGAGATAACATATGGAATTAACATTGGTGGTTTCTCGACGGATTTCAAAACAGTGAATGAAGTAGATCGTGTGATCCAGCGTCAGAATTACAATACTGAATTAAGTGGTTATTTAAATTACAGATTAGTGAAAGGGCTATGGGTGATCAATCCAGGATTCAGAGTTCAGGCCTATCCTTCTGTGCCAGCTGTAGTTCCTGAACCAAGACTTGGACTTAAGTATAATGCTACAGAAGATCTTCGCTTTAAAGCCTCTGGTGGTTATTATTCTCAAAACTTTACATCAGCAGCTTCAGACCGTGATGTTGTAACATTATTCTACGGTTTCTTGTCTGCACCGACTGATGTTCAATCGAATTTCACTAAACCAAATGGGAACGAGATCGATCCTCAAAATGGTATTCAAACTTCATGGCATGGAATATTTGGATTTGAGTATGATTTCACGCGTCACTTTGAACTGAATGTGGAAGGTTACTATAAATACTTCCCTAAGTTAACGAACATCAATGTCAACAAACTTTATGATGATGTAGCCGAGTTCAATGATATAGATGATGTTTACAAGAAAGATTTCCTAGTTGAATCTGGTTACGCTTACGGAGTTGACGTCTTATTAGAATATAACAAAAATAGATTGTTCCTATGGGGGGTTTATTCTTTAGGAAAAACGGAAAGATGGGATGGTTTCCAGTGGTACCCACCAGTATTTGATAGAAGACATAATGTAAACCTGGTAGCAACATACGCTTTCCTCGAAGATAAAAGTCTTGAACTAAGTCTGCGATGGAACTTTGGTACTGGTCTTCCATTCACTCCTACAGAAGGATATTATCAAGGAGAGGATTTTACAGATGGTGTAACTACTGATTATACAACTTCAAATACTAATGAACTAAGTATACTATTAGGCGGTCTGAACAGCGCAAGACTTCCAACTTACCACAGATTCGATATAACTGTGAAGAAGAACTTTGAATTCAAGAATGGAACGATCATGGTTGCTAAACTTGGTGTAACAAACGTTTACAATAGAGAGAATATCTTTTACGTAAACCGAGTAACTAATGAAAAGATCTATCAGCTTCCAATCCTCCCTAGTATTGGTCTGAGTTACGATTTCTAAGATTAAGAATTATTACAGTAAAGAACGGAGGCTAGACAGTTTCCGTTTTTTTTATTTCATATTGATAATAGCCTCATTTAGGCAACGATCTATGATGAAAGCATGCTCGATTGACTTAATATTTCAATATCAGTCTAAACATGTGTAAACTGCGTGTAAAATTCAAATAACAACCTGCAAAACTATCAGCCCAACAAACTCCATTAAAAATATAGTTGCATTAAAAAAGCGCGGCTCAATATGAACCGCGCTTCTGATATCTTTAAATTAAAGACTACTTGATCACAACTGATTTAGTAGTTTTCAATTGACCATTTGTAAGCTGAACGAAGTACATTCCTTCATTTAATGAAGAAACATCTACTTGCTGATTCATTGAATTGATCGTTCCAGAATAAACTTGACGACCAACTGCATCAACGATCGTGATTTGAGCATCTTCTACATTGTTAGGAAGAACAACATTGATCTCTGAAGAAGCTGGATTTGGATACAATCTTGTGCTCTCAAGAATATTATTTTCCTCAACGTCAAGAACGTAAGCTGGATCCTCAGCACTCAACACAAGGCTAAACTCAGAAATTGGAGCTCCACCCTGTCCAAATGAAACAGTCGTATGAACAAAAACTGGCAGACTTGAGTTTGCAAGATCGTAATACTCATACTGTGTTCTTAGAAGCGTAAACTCTCCTAATAACTGAACGTTTACTGTTGTTGAATCGATCAGTTTATAACGTGTCACATCTGAATAAGAAACACCATCTGCTAAAGTTAATGTTCCTGTTCCATCAACTGATGCAGTAAGTTCCCCCGCAGCAGGCGCTGTTTGAGGCCCTCCACCAATATCAAAAGTTGCTGTTCCTTCAAAAGCATCTGTAAAGTTATCAGATAAAGCAAAAGGATACTGATATTGAAGCGCATCGTCTGTATCTAAAACAACAACGATATCACCAAGATCTGCATCAGTATAAACAAACCCCTGGCTTACTCTTTCAGTAGCACTTGAAGTAGTGTATGTCTTTAAAAAGTTTTGAATATCTAACGTTGCAGTTGACGTTGGGAAGTCAGAAGCGTTAGCCGTTGATGTTGGATCGAGAACGGTTAAAACTCTACTGTCGTTATCGTAACCACCATATGTACTGTAATCCCATGATGCACCTGCACCCGTCTCAGCATCAAAGTTTGGTGCCATACTATCGATAACGTACAAAGTTGTACCATCTCCAATAGTAGGCTCGTTTGTTTGAGTAAACTGAGCAAAAGAAGTAGCTCCAAAAATTAGTGAAGCTGCTAGTAGTAAATTTTTCTTCATATTTCTTAGGTTTTAATTTGAACAAATGTATAAAAAATTCAACTAACGTTTAGAACATTCAAATCCACATAAACGTTAGATTTGCAAACAAAACGAAAATACCTTGAAAAACGTTGGCGAAAAAAAATTTAGACGCCTGTCTTACATAATTCTAAGTGCTGTTCTTGTTATTACGGTTTTCTTAGGCTTTCAACTTCCTAACACGTCACTTGACTATAATTTTGAAGATTTTTTCCCAGCTGACGATGAAGAGTCTCAATTCTTTTATGAGCACAGAGCCCTATTTGAGTCAGACAACGATTTCATTCTCATCGCAGTAGAAAATGACGGAAGTATTTTTGACACCACATTCCTTGGTAAGGTGCAGGAATATGCTGATGAACTTGGAGAGTTACCATATGTGAATTTCGTTCGGGACATCACCCATGAAAACGAACAGTTTATCTACTCTGGTGGGATGCAAGGTTCGAGACCATACATCAACTTCGAAGATGTCGATCTTAAACGAGACTCTATCAGCATTTATGAAAATAAGGAACTTATTAATTCTCTGGTCAATAAGAAAGGTGACGCAATATCAATCTTTGTTCGTCACGAGGACCTGTTGAGTAAAGCAAAAAGTGATGAACTGGTTGAGAAGCTAAGATCACTCTCGGAAAACTATGATTTTGAACGAATAAGGTTTGCAGGAAGAACCATCGGCCAACTCTTTTACATTGATGTTATGACCAATGAGATGACCTTTTATGTTGGTCTCAGTATGATATTGGTGGTTATCTTTCTACTCATCGCATTTAGATCTGTTTGGGGACTTCTTGTACCTCAAGTCGTTGTTGTTGGATCAATGGTTTGGATTGTTGGATTTATGGCACTCATCAATGAGCCCATCAATATTATCTTGATCATACTCCCTTCGATCATGTTCGTTGTTTCCATGTCCGATGTGATTCACTTGGTCTCAAAGTATTTCGAATTAATTCGAGAAGGTCACGCAAAATTTGATGCTGTCAAGATCTCATTAAAAGAGATCGGAATGGCTACTTTTTTGACATCCGTAACAACCGCTATCGGGTTCTTTTCACTCGTATTTGTTAATGTTAAACCTATTCAGTCATTTGGAATATTTGTAGGTATCGGTGTTTTGATGGCATTCGTGATTACTTTCTGCACGCTTCCTTTTCTTTTTTATCATACAAAAGTGCCGAAGGTAGCACATCATCAAGATAGAAATTTCTGGAGACCGATAATGGAGCGTTCATTCCTTTTCACCATGAAGAACAGGAAGCTTCTTGCATGGGTTGGCATCGGAGTGGTTGGGATTTTTGCATTTGGGGCTACCCTTATCATTTCGAACAACTACATTATGGATGATATGGATCCTAAAACATCTATCAAGCAAGATTTTGATTATTTCGATAATAAATTTGGGGGAATTCGTCCGTTTGAACTTTCTATTGAACTGGAAGATACATCACGATCAATCTGGGATCAAGAAGTACTTAAAGAAATTGAAAAAGTAGAGAATTACTTAACAGATTCTTACAATGTTGATATTAAGAATTCACTTGTACAATCCGTCAGCTTATTAAACAGAGCGGGGAATGCAGGGAACACAAGTAAATTCAATGTACCAAACTCCTCAAGAGATATTAGAAAGTATAAGCGAATGTTAAAGATCGCCGGTAAAGGTGAATTTATTCGAACTGTTCTGGACTCAACGGAAACCATAACTCGAATAAGTGGTACCATTCCAGATTGGGGTAATATCAAAACGACTGAGGAGAATAAAGCGCTAAAATCTTTTATTAAGCAAGAAATTGATACTTCTCTAATCGACATAACGCTCACAGGTTCTGCTCACCTTCTAGATAAGAATATGAGTTACATGTCTGCCAGTTTAGTACAAGGTTTATCATTTGCGATCTTAGCTGTGGCTCTAATTATGGGACTCCTTTACAGATCATTCAGAATGTTGATCATTTCAATTATCCCTAACATAATTCCGCTAGTGATCATAGCTGGAGTTATGGGATTCGCAGGAATCAATTTAAAGATCACGACAGCGATCGTATTTACGATCTCCTTTGGAATTGCCATAGATGACACCATTCACTTTTTGAGTAAATTCAAGCTAGAGTTGAATAAAGGGAAGTCAAAACTTTACGCACTCAAGAGAACTTACATAAGCACTGGAAAAGCGATTGTACTTACATCCGCCATTCTGATCTCTGGATTCCTTTTATTGCTTATGTCTAGTTTCATGGGAACCTTCTACATGGGACTTATGATCTGTATTACGCTATTAGTCGCTGTATTAGCAGACCTTTTTATTCTGCCGTTACTGCTGATCTACTTTTATAATCCCAAGAAAAAAGAAGCTACTAATTAAAGAAATCCCAGGTTACACCAACTCGAATAAGAAAGGGCATAAGCGGAATTTCCTCATCAATACGGATCTTTGGATCATTAATGAAATAATCGATATTCTCAGCTCTAACGAAAAACCTGAATTGATCGATCGATAAAGCTGTAAACGCATTTAATCTAAGCAAAGAAGGCACATTATTTCCTGAAAAAACAGGGGAAGAAACTCCAAGGACTCCGTCATAATTCAAATATGAATATTCACTATCGTATCCCCCATCAACTCCAATTGCAATTCCTAGATTGTTTGAAAATATTTTAGTTTGATAAGTGATCCTTGTTCGAGCAGACAACACAGGTTGATAACTGAAATTAGCAGATTGAAAGCGAACAACTGCTCTGGGATAAAAAGACCAGCCTCCTAATTTCAACTGACCATCGAGAGCGAGTGAACCAACCGAGATAAGGCCAAGCGTATCTTGTCTCCATTCCTGATCGATAAAGTATCTACCATTATTAACACTTGTCCAGTTTACTAAGGCTCTGAGGTACTGCTTTTTACCAAATTTTAAATATCCACCTACATTTAATCTTTGTTGTAACTCTAAATTGTTTGGGGAAAGATCCCACTGATAGTAATTCGATAGATTTGATCGAAGATATGGATCAGGATAAAGGTTATCGAAATTTAAACGACCTCCTATTTTTAATTTATCTGAAAGATCTAAAACAAGATTGGTGTGACTTTTTAATTCCCCAATTGCTCCGAGAAAATTAAAGTAGAAATAGCTTTTAAGTTTGAATGACTCGCTAACCTGAAAATGGGCGTTTGCATCAAGAAATGCCTCATTAGTATCAATGTAACTACCTAAGTTTTGGTTTCTCCAGTAACGGTAGTTAACAGCTGCATCGACAGAAACATTTTTGGAGCTGAAAAATATTCCTGCTCCATTAGATAAGTTAGAAGTCTGATATTGATCTCTCGTATTCGATGAATCAATAAATATTGTGTCCCATGCTGTAACATCTAACACCGGAGATGTAAACTCACGACCAACAAGATCAAAAGCGTGTCTACTGATCAAACCTGTTCCAACAATAGAATCACCGATCAAACGATAGTAATTTTTCCATTTAATATCTAACGACCTTATTCTAGAGCGTGCACTATTATTTTGAACCTCAACAAACTCCATCGGAAAGTCTGGAATCAATGAATCGCTTACTATTCCATTGTTCTCACCTTGTTCATCAGCGGCATAATAAGCATCTATTTCAGTAGCGTATCTACCTCTGCTATGTGAAAATATTAGATTGACATCGTTCAATTTAAAATCACTATTTCTCAAAAATCCATTACTTGTTCTTCTGTGATATCTGAAATGTAAGTGAGTTTGAGGAGCAAAATATTGATGATATTGAACGTCCATTGCCTGATACAATCTAGAACCAAAAGCATATTTAAAACCTAAATAGGGCAAACCTGACCAAATTGGTTTCACACGGAATTCATTCATGCGATAAGTCAATCCATTCAACTGATCATCCAGGGCAGATGGTAAATCAAATTCGATGAGCCTTGAATCCCCAGAACCTGGTCGTAAATTAAGTGTACCAATAAAACTTGCATCTATAGAATCAAGTCCAACACCTCCTGATCTAAAATCAATATTGATCGTATCCTTACTTTTAATGAGCAGATCATTTTGCGACCAAACATTTATGGCACAAAAAACAGATGCCAGGGTAAGAAAAAGATATATGGATGACGCTTTAAACATATTATTCAGCGAAGTAATTCTTCGAGCAGGCAATATTACAAATTTTATAACGAAGGGGTGGGTAGAATTATTTGAGAAAAAGAAAACCCACGCAGATCAATTTCTGAAAACTTCAGAAAAACATGGATAGGACCTCTGATCTGGTTCTGTAATCCTCTGGGTTATCCTTATCAAAGATGAAGGGAGGCTCGCCATAGTCAAATCAAGTACAGTCCTAAATTAGATAATTGTAAGTTTCAAAATAACACTGCATGGGCGGTTTTTCAACCTCAAGTTCAAAGCATCTCAATGAATGTTGACTTGTTAGACGAAGATACAATAATTAAGATCAGTGAGCAAAGGAAAACAAGCTATATGTTCTCATAAGTACTTAAAACATTAATTAGCTTTTGTTTATCTTCTGCTGTCTCATAAATGATAGAGAATAAAACTGCATAATCATCTATGATCTTACAATATTGACCTGTTTTGACTTCCATTCCATAAAGCGATTGAGTAATTACCTGTCGTTCAAAAAGCTGACCTCCGATTCTTACCGTTGCTGTTTCTTCAAATTCAAATTGCTGTAAAGGATTCATTTTATTATGATTTTTTCGAGCAACTTTTAAGTATTCTTTTGAAGTCAGGCCTTTCATTCTAGGGTCTATTCTTTCAGTCGTGATCAAAAGCGTAGGATTAACAGTTATCATTGTGAGTTGTGTCGGGTCATAATACCTAAATCCAAAGATTTGCTTTGTTCGTTTTAGTGATTCTTCTACCTCTTCTTTTGATGCACCAGAACCAAAATCGTCAACATCCTCATTGACCATTTTAAGCTCTGTATCTGACATCAGATCATGACCTTCTGGTAGTTCCATTTTGAAACCTAAGAATTTATTGCTGTAGGTATTTCCATCAACTTTACCAGTTGAAACTGTTTCATTTTCTAATGAACGCATACCACACGCAGATACGAACACTGCAATGAGTGAAATTAGGGTTAAGTTAGTTTTCATTATTTCTATTGTTTTAATTTATATTGGCATCGCCGAAAGTTGTGATTTGAATTGTTCAGCTGTTTCATTTACGATTTGCTTGAGTACATTCTCCTGTTGATTTTTCATCATTAGCTTTAAGGTCACTCCTTCATTGTTCCCTTTGATCGTCATATATTTTGATAGTTTCAAAATCGCTGAAAGTTGTGAGTTTCCAGTGATTTCTTCCGAACTAAATTTCCCCATATCAACGTAAAAATGCAGTGGATACTCTCCAAAGTCTTGTATTTCATCCGTTTTAGTTATTGGAGTCTTAGAGAATTGTTCTTTGAGAGAATCATTGGAGTGTATCATAACCTCTTCATTTGATGCATATACTATACTCTCCTCCATTCTGTAATAACCATCTCCCAGATCCTCAATACGAGAATCTTCCTCCTGAGAAAAGGTATGGATAAGGTCTTTTATCTCCTTACCATTTTTGCCTAGACCAGCGTATGCATTAAAGACAGGAATACTTCCTCCAAAGCCTAACATATCTTCGTCGAATTTTGTTAAACTGAAACCAGCATTTCCAGATACCAGTGAAGCAATACCTTCAGATCCCATCGCTTGCAGGAAGAACCCTCCCAAACCAAGATTTCGATACAACTCCTTTGCTGCACCCGGGCTAAACTTATTGATGAACTTCTCCATTTTTGCAACATCCATTGCCAAAGCAAGTGCAGCTACTGGCTTACCAGGTCCTATAGATTGGGCAACATCCTGTGCTCCTTCATCTTTCATGAAGTACATTGATTTCATCTTTTCACTTACTCGAGAAGAATTCATTGCAATTGTTAGATCTCCATCATTAAAGTTTACCGTTGTCGAGATATGACTATTCTCTACCATCTCAGTTATCTCTTTCTTTTGAGCCTCAGGCAAGTTATTCAGTGAAGTATTAGAAGTTGCATACAAGTTCTCAAGGTGAGAGGCTATAAGTATATCGGCTTCTTCAGATAAAATTTCATCTATCTTTTCGTCTTCACTCTTTTCACTCATTGCCTTGAAGGCATCTAACATAGCAGCCTTGGGATCTCCTTGAAAATCTGCAGTTACAAATACTATAAAATCATCAGAAATTCCAATTGCAGTGGACATGTCATAGTACACGTATTTCTTTTTCTCCTCTTCGAATGAGTAGCCCATTTCAGTGAACACCTGTTGAACGGAATCTTTATTGTTAACTTTTGCAAGGCCAATTACTTTAGCTGGAAATCCATTTCTATCGAGCGGTCCTGACAATGCAAAGAACATCTTTTCATCTGTTTTTACAGCGTTAGCAATCTTAGTAAAATTATTCTCAATGGTTCTACCAATAGGATCAATTGAAGTCAAGTCACCTTTTTCAATGATCGCAGCAACGTCAATAAATCCATAACCAATAATATCTTCCTGATTATCAACTAATGATACTGCAGCATTTTTGAGATTCTTCTCTTCTTTATCCTTACCACATGATGCAATAAGTATAAGAGCTGAAACAAACAACAGGGTATAAACTGACTTCTTCATCCTTTAATTTCTTTGATTTCTCTCAAAAATAATGATTTCAATTTAATCTGTTTGAAAAGTCAAGTTTTGTTCATTTTGGAACGATTTCGATTGATTTGTTTACTTTCTCACGAAATGACGTTATGATAAGGATTATTAAAGTTCTAACTTTGTAATATGCATGAAATTGAACCATATTTCAACTGGCGACATTTATATGTTTCATCTGAGGACGAACGTTCACCGTTTTATGATCGTGAGTACAGTGAGTTTGAGTATACAGATCAAGTTTATAATTATGTTTTGCATCCCCAATGGGACAATATTGGTTCACCCACTTTATTCCTGAAAATTCTATATACTGATTACGATGAAGGTTATACGATCATCGAATTGATCGGTGAGTGGAATGATGCTATACACAACGATATCATGACTTTGAAAAGAGATATCATCGAGCATCTTATTTATGAAGGAATTGACAAATTTATTCTGATCGGTGAAAACGTTCTCAACTTCCATTATTCGGATGATTGCTATTACGAAGAATGGTTCGATGAACTTGAGGATGGCTACATTGCGTTAGTGAACTTCCACGATCACGTAGTTCGGGAATTTAATGAAATACACCTAGACCAATATTTTGTACTTGGAGGGGATTTGGAAGATATTTCATGGAGAACATACGCTCCAAAACAGTTTTTCAAACGAATTGACGGATACGTTCAAAAAAGATTATCGATCTAATTAGATCGGGTAATTAGTTTTTCAACAACAATCTTATCGATGGGAAAAGTAACCTCATCTTTGTCAAGATGATCAATTTTAAACCAACGGTGAGACTCTATGTCACCTTCATCAAAATCGAAGGGTTGATCTGAACATGAAATGGATCTGTAATCTTTTGTTTCTATCAAATAGTATATACTGATGATCTGGTCATCTGGATCAAATGCAGATTCTTGATAAAAATCCGTTAGGTAAAATAGCTTACCAACTTCTATAGATATGTTCAATTCCTCCTGGAACTCACGGATCAGACAATCTTTTATCCCCTCCCCTTCTTCTAATCCACCTCCAGGAAACTTAGTAAATTGCTTACCAAATCTACATTCATCAGATAATAGGACTTCATTTTCGTCATTGATCAGAATTCCGTAAACGCGAATATTGAACGCCATTCTACTTATCGAGTATTGATTTAATATCCGGCTTAAAGTAGTTTTTCCCCTTCAAGATCTTTCCATCTTCACGGTAAATTGGTTTTCCGTCTTCACCTAATTTACTCATATTAGAACGCTGGATCTCATTAAAAACGTCTTCTATAACATCTTGCATCCCATGCTTCATGATCGTTCCGCAAAGAATGTATAATTGATCTCCCAGAGCATCAGCTATCTCAACTAGATCACCTTCTTTAGCAGCTTCAAGATATTCATCGTTCTCTTCTTTCATTAGTCTGTGACGAAGCTCAATTTGACCATCTTCTAGCTTTGAAGTAGGGTTGTAATTGTTCTTAATTCCAAAACTGTCATGAAATGTGGCTACAGCCTTAATTGTATCTGCTAACGTCAATTTTTTATCCATTCTGCTTTTTTTTTCGAAAAATAATCAAAGCCAATGAGTGAAGCCAGAAAGCAAGAATATTTTTTCGATTTTTAAAGCCATACCGACTGATTTTCTTTAATTTGCAGGTATGAAACCAAAGTTTTACGCACTACTTGTTTTTATTCTATTAGGACTATTGAGTTCTTCTTGGAGTCAGGATTTTTTTCCACCCATTACGAATTATACAACTACCGACTACGGTTTAGATTTTTCGCCTGAGAGTAACGGTATTTGTCAAGATCAGAATGGAGTAATGTATTTTGGAAGTACCGGGAACATACTTTCCTTTGATGGAAATCAATGGCGTGCGATCGAAACTGTTTCTTCACGATTAACACATTCCCTTTTAACTTCTTCAGAAGGAACGATATATGTAGGCTCTCAGGGTGATTTCGGAAGACTTATTTCAGATAGCCTTGGACAGTATCATTACGAGTCATTAGTCGATTCAATGCTGAGGGAGAAGCATCCTTTCAATGAAATCTGGAAGATATTAGAGATAGATAACAAGATCTATTTCCATAGTGAACAGCAGATCTTCATGTATTCTGATGGTAATATCAAAACATTACCAATGCCTTCTACGGTTCATACAGTGTTTAAAACCAATAATAAGCTTGTCGCACGAATGCGCGAAAAAGGACTAATGGTTTGGGATAATAAAAGTTGGAATAAAGTTAAGGGCTCTGAACTATTTGAAATCTATGGGATCTTTGGAATTACAGATACGGAAGAACCTTCCATCAAACTTGTCATCACCCAGGAAATCGGATTATTCAAATGGGATATTGAAAAAAATACTATGGATCCATTTATCACTGAATATGATGATGAGATCGTGAATTATATATTGTTTGGAGCAAAACGAATTAATGAAGATCGGATATCGCTGATCACTCATGGCCAGGGACTTATTTTCATTAATAAAAATGGTAAGGAACTCGGACGCATCGATAAGCGAATGGGGCTAGTTTCTAACGATATAAAGAATCAATTCATTGATGTTGATGGAAACTTATGGTTGACAACTGCTAACGGTATCGTTCTAATAAATCTCAACGCACGATTATCTTATTTCAGTCAGCTCCAGGGATTACATGGTGGAGTTGAGAAAGTGCTGGAGACTGAGGTGAATGGTCGTGAAATGCTCTTCGCTGGTACTAATGAAGGATTGTTTTTACTTAACCCTGAAGACAAATCATCGTTTAGGATCTTCAGGAAAATCGAGGGAATCAGATACTCAGTTTGGGACATGGCAATGAATGGAGACGACCTACTAGTTGGAACAAGCGAAGGTCTCTACAAAATCGATACCCAAGATGAGGAATACTTCGTACAGGAGGTACTGAGGATCAATACAAATTCGATCACTAATGATACGGTCAATGATCACATCATCGCAGCAGGAGGTCAAGGTTTTTATGTTTTAGACCCTTCGACCTATAATGTGATCTATTCGATTCCTCAGGCATTTACTACAACAACTGGAATTATTGCTAATCACAAAAGTGATACAACGGATTATTGGGTTGGTTTAAGCGGCCAAGGTATACTTAAGGTAAGTTACACAGATGATAATTTTGATGTTGAGTTCTTTTCATCGGCAACACATGGGTTACCCGAAGATAATATACTTGTACCTCATCAATATGAAGAACGGGTAGTTTTCGGTTCCACAGAAGGTATTATGGAGGTAGACGAAACATCCATGGATGGCGAATTGATTACTTTTTTCATGCCGTACACTGTTGGAGACAGCTTATTTAATCAGCCTGTATTTTATTTACTTGAAGACGATAATAGAACCTGGTATTGCATTGACAACAATGTTGGATTATTCAATGAGAACGACAATTCATTTACTAACAGACCTTTTTGGGGAATCAAAAAAGGTCGGATCAATGAACTTTATCGATCACCAAACCATGATTACCTCTGGATTGGAGCATCAGATGGCTTAATAAGATATGATATCAAAGGAGAGGTTCCATTCAAAGAAAACTTTCATGCGCTTATCCGTTCAGTTCTTGTAACAGATAAAAAACTCGCGTTTGGAGGAATCACAAATGATAAAATCGAACCGATAGTGGTTGATTATGAAAAGAACTTTATAAAGTTCAACTATAGTGCTCCGTATTTTGAGGACCATCAACCAATCGAATACAGTTATAAGCTTGAAGGTTACAAAAACCAATGGTCAGAATGGAGTGAAAAAAATGAAAGCGAGTTTACAAACTTACCTGAGGGTACATATACCTTTCATGTAAAAGCAAGAAACATCTACAAGCAGGAAGCAGAGGAAGCTAGTATTCAATTCACGATCTCAACCCCATGGTACAGATCTACATGGGCCTATATCGGTTATGTTATCCTCTTTATATTGATCGTATATCTCGCAATAAAAATAAGTTCTATGCGTCTCAAAGCACAGAACAGGAGACTTGAAAAAGCTGTTCAGGAAAGAACAAAGGAAATTGAAGAAAAGAACTCTAGACTTGAAAGTCAAAAATCCGAGATCCTTCATCAGAAAACGGAGATAGAAGATAGTATCAATTATGCTCAAAGGATCCAAAAGGCAATCCTTCCATTAAAGGATGAAATGAAAAAGCAACTGACTGATTCATTCATCATGTTTTGGCCTAAAGATGTAGTAAGTGGTGATTTTTACTGGTTCTATCAACGTGGTGATGAGTCGATCATCGTTTGTGCCGATTGTACAGGTCATGGTGTTCCTGGTGCATTTATGTCAATGATCGGGGTAGATAAGTTGAATGTATGTGTTGGTGAGAAAGGAATAACGAGTCCAGATAAGATCTTGTCTTTCTTGAATGAAGGAATTAAGACTTCCTTGCGTCAGGATGATTCAAAAAAAGCCACTCGCGATGGAATGGATGCAGCAATCATAACGATTGATCATAAGAAAAAAACGATCAAATATGCAGGTGCGCATCGATCACTATGGATCATTGGAGAATCTGGTGAACTTGAAGAAATTAAAGCTACCAAAGTTGCTGTTGGAGGATTTACCCCTATCGACCAAATTTATGAATTGCATGAGATCACTATAAAAGAACAGCTTCAATTATACATGAGTTCGGATGGTTATGCAGATCAATTTGGGGGAGAAAGAAACAAAAAGTTCAAAGTCAAAGCAATGAAAAGGATCTTCACTGATAACTACAAATTATCCATGGAAGAACAACAAAAGATTCTTGAAGAGCGCATGATCGAGTGGTATGAAGGTTATGAGCAGGTAGACGACATTTGTGTTATTGGAGTAACTGTCAAGCCGGATTGATCAATTCATGATCCACAACACGAGTGCAGTCATAAGTAACAAAACGAACGTTTTCTCCATAATTGATTTCATACCTTTGTTTTTTAATACTGAAAACAAGAAATAAGCCAAACTCATTTATGCCGTCAATTTTTTATCTATATGCTGTTCTCGGAGGATTAATTTTAGGAGGTCTCAACAGCTGGTATTGGTATCATCAAGGTTATAGAGGAGGAAAACTATTTTTCATGGGAACAATTGCATTTTTTGGAATTATCGTGTTAATTTTAAAATTGTTCTTTTAGACTCATGAAAGCAATTACAGACCATTTCCATTCGATCTCAAAAGCGCTAACCTTACTTTTTAAGGGGCATTACCTGATCTTTTTTATTCCAGGAATTGTTATTGCGATCTTTTTCTACATGTACACAAGAGGATTGGAATCAGCTAGCTCTACATTAGGACTTGTCAGCTATATCCCTTGGGTAGGAGATTATCTTCAAAGCGCCGTTGATGCGATCTTTGGATGGATAACAGATTTCTCTTTTTATATCTATCAGTTTGCCATCATTACGCTCTTATCTCCTTTTCATACAATTCTAAGTCAGCGTGTCGATGAGCATGAAACAGGGAGAACATTTGATGATGGTTGGAAAAAGTTCTTTAATGATATATTGAGAACCATCGGAGTTGCAACACTCGGTGGATTGATGTATTTATTTATCAAGTTGATCTGGTGGATGTTTGCCTGGATTCTGGGATTGAGCTTCTTGACTCCATTTATTTCCGCAATCCTAATTGGATTCTTTACAGGTTTCAACAGTTATGATTATTCCCTGGAACGTCATGATATTAGTGTAGGTAAAAGTTGGGGCTACGCATTCAAACACCCTTTACAAATGGCTCTTACGGGTGGTGTATTTACCTTGTTGCTTTACATTCCGTTCGTAGGCGTTGTAATTGCTCCAGTATTGCTTACAATGGTTGGTACTCTTAATTATATACGAATGGAACAAAGAGAAGAGGTCAAACTAAAACAACAGAATACATCGTCTGATCTACTAGATGATTCTAATGAAAAGGATCTACTTGAAGATTAGTTATTTCTAATTCATTGCAGTTGACTCACAAGTTGTCCAAAGCATATCTTCAAAAATGAGCATTGCAGCTAAAGCCAGCTGAGAGTAATTTTGAGAAGCGTTTTTAAAACGACCAGCCTCAGTTATCCACATCGTTTGAATTAACTCCATCCCTCCTTTATCAGGATCTATTTTCTCCACAACTTGATTTACATTATAGGCTCCAGCATGATAAACATGCAAAACAAAAAGTCTAAACCATAGGTCTGTTTCATTATACGCTATTCCTTTTCGTTCGAGAATGATCTTTGCTTCTGGAAGACAAGTATTTTGAATTAAACTACTTGCTGCTTTCGCAGATTTAACAAAGTCCTTGCGCTCGTCAACATATCGATTAACTGTTAAACCGTGTTTTCTGGCAACCCCCGGCATCAATTGAAAAGATCCATATGCTCCGACATTAGATCGAGCAAGCTTGCCAGGACTTTCTATTAATAAAATGGCCTGAGCATACCATGGGTCCACCTCTTGTTTTTTGAAAACTTCAACACCTTTCGAAATAGTCGGTAATGCAAGATCGAATGCGTAAAAATCGCTTTTACCAGTGGTCATATAAACCTTATCATCTTCATGTAATCCATGCGCTGATCGAATAGAATCTCGATAATCATCTTTTTCATCATCAGACCATTTATCCCAATCTTCAACACTCATTCGAGCTACTATCTCACGAGTCTTTGCAATATTGATCACACACGAATCAGGAGTTAATGTCATCATCGTTTTCCAAAATACCGGATGTGCAAGTCTATCCCATCGTTCTGCAAATAAATCATTATTCTCAACATACGTAACGTGTACAGAATCATGCAAATGCTTTACTTTCAGCAACTCTTTTTGCCAAGGTGCCATACACTCCTCCACGATGAGTGAATCATTATTATTGGCGTTAACAAATACACATGAAGAAACGAAAAAGATCGTTAATAATTTATTGAGCATAGTTTTGTAAAATGGCTTGAATTCTAACAAGTATAACGAAAAATCAGATAAGTTGTTACGACGCTAACGCATTTTTAACATGATCCAAAGCTACTTCCAACTGTTCAGATTGATCTAAGTTAGAATTATCGAGAATAATTGCATCTTCAGTTTGAATCAAAGGACTCTCATCCCTGGTCGTGTCGAGATGATCTCTTTCTTTTAAATTTTTTCGCACATCCGCTAGTTCAACATCTTGACCTTTTGAAACGAGCTCATCAAATCTTCTTTTTGCTCTGATATCAGGATCTGCAGTTACGAATAACTTTAATTCTGCGTTAGGAAAAACAACTGAACCTATATCTCGGCCGTCCATCACGACACCACCTTCTTCCCCCATCTTTCGTTGTTGATCAACAAGAAAAGTTCGAACTTCTTTGATCGCTGCAACCTTACTCACTTGATTTGAAACTTCCAGCGTTCTGATCTTAGACTCAACATTTTCTCCGTTTAAAAGAAGATCCGGAGTACCATTTTTATTTTGCTCGAAACTAATTGAAATGTGATTGAGCGATCTTACGATCTCCTCTTGATCGATAGCATTTTCACCTACCCATCCTTTTCGTAATGCATACAATGTTACTCCTCGGTACATTGCTCCTGAATCAACATAAATATAATTTAAAGATTTAGCGAGTGCTTTTGCCAAAGTACTTTTGCCACAAGATGACCAACCATCAATAGCGATCGTAATTTTATCCTTCATAAGTGTAAAAATAAAAATTTGGCTAGTCTTTGACCCAAATCAAGCTTTCTCTTTTGACCTTCATACGTGCAAAACCGAACACGACAGTGATATCATTTCCTTCAACTTCCTCTACTTCACCCTTTTGCTTCGTGGCGATCATTTTAACCGTACTACCTTTTTTGATCTTATCTTGATGGTATTGTTTCGCTTTCTTCGTTGGTTGATCTTTTTTCTTTTTTGATCTTTTTTTGAGCACCTCTTCTTTTTTCAGAGATTCGATCTTTGCCTTTTCTTTCGCGATATATTTCTTGACCTCATTTAGTAGATCAGCGTTGACATTCTTCTTTTTACTTTTTGTTATATACGCATCAATGAATTGCTGGAGCTTTTTCCCCAAACTCACATATTTACTGGTCTCTTCCGCTCGCGCCCTCATTTGCTTTAGCTTTGCATTGTATGTGGCAAGAGACTCCTCCGATCTCAATCGAGCTTCTTCAGCAGTTTCTTGAGCTTCAATATGTTCTTTGGTCAATCGAGACAAATATGATTTTTCCTTTTGAAGTTCGTGCAGCAACTGATCCATTTTAACTTTCTTATCGTCAAGTTTATGCTTAGCACGATTGATCAACTTTTTAGATATTCCATTGATCTGAGCCACTTCAAACGTGAAAGAACTTCCAGGCTGTCCTGTAGAAAATTTAAATAACGGTTTCAAGGTTTCGGTATCAAAAAGCATACAACCATTCACCGCAGCGTCAAGTTCATCAGCCTTCAACTTGATATTTCCGTAGTGAGTTGTGATAACTCCATAAGAACCTTTTTTATACAATTCTTCAAAAAATACCTCAGCCAATGCTCCTCCTAAATCTGGATCTGAACCTGTACCAAACTCATCAAGAAGTAACATGGATCTCTCGTTAGCAACTTCAAGAAAATACTTCATTCGCTTCAAGCGATATGAGTATGTACTCAACTCATCTACTATGGATTGATTATCACCGATATCTGTCAGCAGACTGCTAAACAATGTCATCTTGCTATTAGGATGAACTGGAACCAGAAGACCACATTGCAGCATTAATTGAAGCAATCCGATTGTCTTAAGCGTTATACTTTTTCCTCCCGCGTTAGGTCCTGAAATAACCAGCATTCGTGCATGCTGATTCATAGTGATCCGCTGTGGGATCGTTTTTTTACCTGCGTTCTGATTATTCAACTTTAATACAGGATGATAAGCATCGATAAGATCAAACGACATATCATTTGTCAATCCAGGTAAAACAGCATCAAACTTTAAAGCTAATCGAGATTTAGCATTAATGAAATCAAAATTCACCAGGATCTTCTGGTATTCTTTGATCAAAGGCAAATGAATAACCATTTTTTGAGTCAGAATCTGAAGAACTTTAAAGATCTCTTTGCGCTCGTCGTCCTTTAATTGGTCTAGCTCATTATTAAGCGGAACAGTTTCTGCCGGTTCTACATAAGTAACATTTCCTGTTTTAGAAGATCCTGTTACCTGACCAGGAACTTGTCTTTTGTATGAAGAAAGAACTGCGAGAAGTCTTCTGTTCTCCATAAATGCCTCCTTTGTATCACTCAGATAGCCTTTTTTGAGGTATTTTCGTATGGTGCGATCGAAGTTACTGTTTGCTTTGCGTTCAACATCTTTTATACGCTGTCTGATCTGAAACAACTCCTCAGAAGCATCATCCTTAACCTCACCATGTTTATCAAAGATGTTATCGATCTCCTCAATGATCTCTTTAGTGAAGTACACATTTTTCAGCATAGAAAAGAGTTCTGGAAATTCATCCTCTCTTTTATTGAAAAAGTAGATCAAGCTATTCACTAAATTGGATGCGAAACGTATTCGATCAAAACTTTTCTGTGGTAGACTTGCATTCTTCACCGGAAGCATTTTGATCTCCTGGTCGAGCTCATCAAACTCTATTCGTGGAAATGTTTCTCCCTCTCTGCGAATATCAGTTAGTTCATTCGTTTGATGAAGAAACTTTATTAATTCCTCTGTCTTCCGAACTGGTTTTAGGCTGATGATCCTTTGACGAGCAGAGTCACCAACACAAAACTCACTCATCATTTCCGTTAGTACGTTGAATTCAAGATCGCGATATGTTTGCTGGTCAACTTTTAACATTTGGCTGCAAAGCTACAGAATTCATTACATTTGCCACATGAAAAAGTTCGGAGCAATCATTATATCTTTGATCATTCTAGCTATGTTTATACTGATTGCTTGGTGGTTATACCGTAACTTCCACACAACACCAATGCTTGTAGGAAACCTACTTATTATTCTTACTGGTGTTTTGATCAGTTATACAGCTTATTCAAGGCTATCCTTGCTGAGTGATGATGTAGAAATCTTAAGTGAAGAAGATTATCCTGAAATTGAAGAAGGATTGATATATGCCTCAGTCGATGATTTTGCGAATAAGCATGAGAAAGTTAAAGGTACACTTTTCATAGCAGGACTTGACATCACCGAAAAAGAATTGAATTTAGTTGATGTTAGCTATAAAAAACTAACGGATGAGATCACTTTTAAATTCAGCCCGTCAACATCCATTAAGTTGAAAGGTGTGGCTACGATAGCCGTTGGTGATCACCAGTTTTTGGTATATGGTTTTGAAGAAGGTGTGGTCCGTCAGAATGGAGTTCATCGATTAACCTGGCTTGACAATAAGCTTCAAATATCAACAAAGAATAAAGATGTACGGAAAATTAAAATACCTGCAAAAATGCCAACCATCGCATTTAATTGGCCGTCATCACATTAAGTCCTCGGCTCATCGTCTTTAAAATGACATTTTGTGAGGAGATATTTAATGAATTATTTAACTAAAAATAACTTTTTCATTAAATTTACATTTGAATAATTAAGTTAAAACTAAAATTTGACAACATGAAGAAAAGTTACTTATTTATGATGGCTGGTTCTTTGTTGCTCTCAGGAGCTGCAATTGGTCAGTCTTCACAAGGAAAATTAAACAAAGCCCCAAGTGCTAAAAAACATTCAATGTTTGAAGCAGTTAAAACGGGTAAAAAACAAACGAACACAGTTCAGGAGAAAGGTGCTTTGATTTGGGAAGATGATTTCTCTGACCCAAATACATGGGTAATGACGAATACAAGTCAGCCTACTTCTGTTGACTGGGTAATTCAAACAGATCCATCTGATGTTCCGAATGCGGCTCCAGAACTGCAGCCTTTTAATAGTTCAACTGCAAGTAATGGTTATGCATTGATCGATTCTGACCGTCAGCCAAACAATGCGGATGGTGATGGTGCGATCGTTGCTGAAATCACAACAGCATCTGCTATTGACTGTTCAGGTTCTTCGAATGTTATATTGACATTTGAACATAGCTACAGATGGTGGCAAGATACTCGTGGAGTTCGTGTTTCTGGTGATAACGGTGCAAACTGGACAGAATTCGAAATCACAAACAACGCGGGTTATCCAAACGATCAGAACTCTGAGAACCCAAAAGTTGAGCAGATCGATATTTCTGCTGTTGCCGGTGGTTCGAACCAAGTTCTTGTTCAGTTCTATTACAACGATAATGACTACTGGGCATGGTACTGGACTGTTGATGATGTAAGAATCAACGAAGCTGATCAGTATGATCTTGTAGATGAAGGTATCTACTGGGGGGCTGCTGGTAACATTGGTGTAAGAGTACCTTATTACCAAGTACCTCTTGATCAGGTTACTTCATACGATATTTCTGGTATCGTGAGAAACTTTGGTTACGAAAACCAAACTGATGTAGTTTATACAGCAGCTGTAGTTTCAGAAGCATTTACTTCTAGCTCTGCCGCAAGTACTGTTAATGGATTTACTACAGATACATTACCATGTACTACTCAGTTCACTCCTGGTGCACTTGGAGAATACATCTTTGATGGTGCGGTTACATCCGGTGCTGTAGATGCGGTTCCTGGAAACAATTCAACTGCAGGTCATGACACGATGAATGTTGTAGATTATATTTACGCTCGTGACAATGGTCTTATTGATGGAGGTTTCTTCCCTGAAGTTGCTTACGAAGGTGGTAACCTTTTCGATATTAACCAAGACGCTCAGTTAACAGGTGTTGAAACTGCTTTCGGTCCTTCATTAGGCGATGGAATCGAAGTATTTGGTAAACTATACTCTATCGATGCAAACGGAGAATTCATCTTCGAAGCCGAAACTGAGTATTATACTACAGATGCAGCAAATGATGCAGGTGCAGTTAAAACTCTAGTTTTCTCTAATGCAGTTGCCTTAACAGCTGGAACAACTTACCTTCTAACTGTAGGTTCTTTCTCAACTGAACTTTCTTTATCAGTTGCTGGTGAATCTCCAGACCAAACATCATTCTTATATGGTGATCTAGGTACAGCTGGTGTTGAGTGGTATTTCACAAACAGTACTCCTGTTGTAAGAATGGATTTCGATCCAGTTAACAGCATAGAGTCTGCTTCAACTGAAGCTAATGTTTCTATCTACCCTAACCCTGCAAGCGATGAGTCTAACGTGAACTTCTCATTAGAAAATGCTTCTGATGTTGAGATCACTGTAACTGATCTTTCAGGTAAAGCTGTATTTACTTCTACATTGAATAATGCTGCTGCTGGAGAGCACACTGTTGCTATTCCAACTGCAGGACTTTCAAACGGTGTTTATGTTGTGAACTACACAGCTGGTAACGCTGTTGCAACTGAGAAATTGGTTGTTAACAAGTAAGATTTATATAATCTATATAGAAAGCCTCGGGTTTATTCCCGAGGCTTTTTTATTTTAGCCCAAAAATAAATTAACATGAAAGCATATGTTTTTCCAGGTCAGGGAGCCCAATTCATCGGAATGGGAAAAGACCTTTACGATAATTCCCCTATAGCAAAAGAATATTTTGACAAAGCAAATGAAATCTTGGGGTTTGATATAACAGCAATAATGTTCAATGGAACAGATGAAGAGCTAAAGCAAACAAAGGTTACACAACCTGCTATATTCTTACACTCTGTGATTCTGGCTAAAGTCCTGGGAGATGAATTTCAACCTGATATGGTTGCTGGTCATTCTTTGGGAGAGCTTTCTGCTCTTGTAGCGAGTGATGTACTCTCATTTGAGGATGGTTTAAAACTTGTATCTCAACGAGCAATTGCAATGCAAAAAGCATGTGATGCAGAACCTTCAACGATGGCTGCTATTTTAGGCCTGGAAGATGACAAAGTTGAAGAGATCTGTTCTTCCATTGATGAAGTTGTTGTTCCGGCTAACTATAACTGTCCAGGTCAATTGGTTATATCTGGTTCGAATAAGGGAATTGAAATAGCATGTGAGAAAGCGAAGGAAGAAGGAGCTAAAAGAGCGCTTCCACTTCCTGTAGGTGGTGCTTTCCACTCTCCATTGATGGAGCCTGCTAGAGAAGAGCTTGCTGCGGCAATCGAAAATACTGATTTTAAAGAAGGTAAATGCCCAATTTATCAAAACGTAAATGCTCAAGCTGTAACTTCCCCTGATGAGATTAAAAAGAATTTGATCGCTCAATTAACTGCACCTGTAAAATGGACTCAAACGATGCACGCAATGATCAATGATGGTTGTGAAGAAGTTGTTGAGGTAGGACCAGGCAAAGTACTTCAAGGGTTATTCAAAAAAGTTGATCGCAGATTCCCTACGAGTAGCGCAAGCATAGCTACAGAGGCATAGAGAATATTAATCATAAAAAAAGCTCGATCAAATTGATCGAGCTTTTTTATTTATATCAGTGTCGGAATCTTAAGATTCTTTCTTCTCTGGTTTAGGAAGTAACACTTTACGTGACAATTTCCATTTTTTAGATTTTGGATCTTGTCCAACAACCTTAAACTTCAATACGTCACCTTCTTTTGCAACTTCTTCCATCTTATTGATGCGCTCATGAGCGAATTCGGAAACGTGGATCAATCCATCTGTCCCAGGAAGTATTTCTACAAATACTCCATATGGTTGAACTGATTTAACCTTTCCTTCGTATTCCGCCCCTTCTTCTACAGTTGGAGGGAAAGCAATATCACGAACTGCTTTATTCGCACCATCCATCGCTTCTTTTCCTTCTGCAAGAATTTGAACAACACCTTCTCCCGTATCTGGATCTTCATCAATCGTTACAGTAGCTCCTGTATCTTTTTGAATTTGCTGAATGATCTTTCCACCAGGTCCGATGATCGCTCCAATTGCTTCATTTGGAACACGGAATGACTCAACACGCGGAGCATTTGGTTTCAATTCAGTTCTTGGTTCATTGATCGTATCAGTGATCTTACCAAGGATATGTAATCTACCTGCTTTTGCCTGCTCCAATGCTTCGATCAAAACTTCGTATGGAAGTCCGTCAACTTTAATATCCATTTGACAAGCAGTAATTCCTTCAGCTGTACCAGTAATTTTGAAGTCCATATCACCTAAGTGATCCTCATCACCAAGTATATCTGAAAGAACTGCATATTTACCTTCGCTGTTCATCACAAGTCCCATAGCAATACCTGAAACAGGAGCCTTAATTGGAATACCTCCATCCATCAACGCTAAAGTACCTGCACAAACTGTAGCCATAGAAGACGAACCGTTAGATTCAAGTATTTCTGATACCAATCGAATCGTATATGGGTTATCGTCTGGCAAAACTGGTTTTAATGCTCTCAATGCAAGATTACCATGTCCAACTTCTCTTCTCGATACCCCTCTGATCGGATATGCCTCACCTGTACTGAACGGTGGAAAGTTGTAATGTAGCATAAAGTTCTCTGTACCTTGGTATGTTGCAGCGTCGATCATTTGCTCTTGCAGTTTACCTCCAAGTGTCAACGTTGTTAATGACTGAGTTTCACCACGAGTAAATACAGAAGAACCGTGTACCATTGGTAGGTAGTCAACTTCACACCAGATTGGTCTAATCTCATCAAACTTACGACCATCCAAACGGATACGTTCGTTCAGCATTACGTCACGAACTGCTTCTTTCATTGTTTTCTTGAAGTAAGTGCTAACAAAACCACCAACTTCTTCTAACTCTTCTTCTGTAAATTGAGCCTCTGTTTCTTCTTTTACAGCAGCAAAATCATTTGCTCTTTCCGTTCTATCTGAGTTTCCTTTACGTGCAACTGCCTTTAATTTCTCAAAAGCAAAATCGTGTACTTTCTTTTCAACCTCCTCGTTTGTATCGATGTGGTTATATTCTCTTTTTGGATTAGCCGATGGAATTTCAGCTGCAAGATCCAACTGGAATTGACATTGCTCCTTGATCGCCTCGTGTCCAACTTTAATCGCTTCAACAAGATCAGATTCCTGGATGAACTCCATTTCACCTTCGATCATAACGACATCTTTCATTGTACCAGCCATCATGATCTCCATATCAGCTTTATCAAGTTCTGATTTAAGTGGATTCACAACGTACTGACCATCAACTCTTGCTACTCTAACCTCTGACATTGGTCCATTGAAAGGAATGTCAGAAACGGCGATCGCAGCTGAAGCTGCAAAACCTGCTAGAGCATCTGGAAGATGTTCTCCGTCATAAGACATTAATTGGATCATGATCTGAGTTTCTGCGCGATAATCGTCATTAAATAATGGACGAAGTGCACGGTCAACTAATCTCATGATCAGAATTTCCATATCTGAAGGACGACCTTCTCTTCTTAAAAACCCTCCTGGGATTCTTCCGGCCGCCGCAAATTTCTCGCGATAATCTACTGTTAATGGAAAGAAGTTCATTCCTTCTTTCGCTTCTGGTGCTGACACTACTGTTGCCAACAACACTGTGTTGCCCATTTGTAACACTACTGATCCGTCAGCCTGTTTTGCAAGCTTACCTGTCTCAACAGAGATATTCTTACCTCCTGTAGTGATGGACTTTTTGATTCCTATATTCATATTAAATTGTTTACTTATTTACTATTTAACAAAAAAGGGGAACTTCGAATTTCTTCGACTGCCCCCCTTTTATCCAAATTTTATGTTGAACTAAAAATTATCTTCTCAATCCAAGCTCTTTTACGATCGCACGGTAACGCTCGATGTCTGTCTTCTTTAAATAATCCAACAAACTTCTTCTTTTACCTACAAGAAGCTGCAACGCTCTTTGTGTACCGTAATCTTTTCGATTTTCTTTCAGGTGATTCGTTAAATGACCAATTCTGTATGTGAACAATGCGATCTGTCCCTCTGCAGAACCTGTGTCATTCTCTGATTTCCCGTGTTTCTTGAAAATCTCTTTTTTCTTTTCAGCTGATAAATACATGCCAATATTGTTTAAATGATTTTTATGTATGTGTTACTCTAACACGGCGCAAAGATAGATGAATTATTCGTTTTACAAGAATAATCTGATTCTTTTTTAAACTGTTAAACTGCAAACCCTACCACTTATCAGCTTGTTAATGTCTTTTAAAGTAAAAAGTATAATGTATACATAACAATTAATTAACTATTGAGGAGATTTTTCCTATATTTAGTCAAAATTTACACTTGTGAAACGAATTCTTACTACTACCCTACTCACTTTTACTCTGTTTTATAGTATTGCTGGAGGTTTTCAGGTTAACCTACAAGGTCAACGAAGTGCTGGAATGGGCCACACAGGAACAGGTATGCGATTAGGAGCTGCCAGTGGATTTTTCAATCCGGGAGCTTTAGCTTTTGCTCGAACTGAAGTATTGATCGGGATCAATCTTATTGCATCTCGAGTGGGATACAGAGAAATGCAACCGGGTGTTTATACTGCTGAAAGTACAAGTGGGATTGGAACCCCATTCAATGCGCATGTTGCATTAAAATTTACTGAGGATTCTCCTTTCGTAATTGGACTATCTGCGTATACTCCCTTCGGTTCTGGAATTAGTTATGAAGATGAATGGAAAGGTCAGTTTTTATTAAGAGAAATGGCGTTACGAACGATCTTCTACCAAGGGACTTTCGCATACCAGATCAATGAAAAATTAGGAATTGGTGTTGGTTATGTTTTCGGAACAGGTGATTTCAAGTTGCGTCGCGGAGTACCAGTACAACAAGCTGATGGATCATATAGCGAAGTTAATCTGAGTGGTAGTGGAAATGGACATGGATTTAATGTTGGGGTTTTCTATGAACTTTCTGAGCAAGTTAGCTTAGGATTAAGCTATCGTTCAGGACTTAAAGTTTCCTTAGATGGTGGTCAAGCTGAATTTGATGTTCCTCCTTCACTAAGTTCAAACTTTCCTTCGACAACTTTCGGAACAGAGATCAATCTTCCAAGTGTAACGAACTTTGGTGTATCGATCAAGTTAACTGAGAAAACAAGATTTAACTTCGATATTAACTACATAACCTGGAGTAGCTACGATACACTTGCATTTGACTTTGAAGAAAACACTGAAAATCTGGAAGACTCAAAATCACCAAGAGAATATAAAAATGCTGCCATTATAAGAGCTGGTATAGAGCACGAGTTTTCAGAACAATTCCAACTGCGTGGAGGAGCATATTATGATTTCACACCAGTTCAAAATGGATACATGACCCCAGAAACCCCTGATATGGATAAAATAGGTTTAACAGTTGGGGCTTCTTATTCTATCAAGAATTTCAATATTGACGCATCTTTCATGTATATATATGGTGCTGAAAGATCAGATACTAACCTTGAGACAGGATTCTCAGGAAGATGGACTTCACAAGCGTTCATCCCTGGAATTGCGTTCTCATATCAATTTTAATTAAAAACAGATAACTATGAAAAAAATCTATCTATTTGCGGCTGCCGCATCTATGCTTTTCACAGCAAAAGCTCAAGACTGTTCGGGTGGTCGTTATGATCAAGAAATCTTCAATGATTTTGATCTAACGTCTGATATTCAATATGGTTCGAACGTTGCTTTCGACAACAGCGGAACTGAAAACCTGTTATTAGATGTTTATGAGCCAACTGGAGACACTGAGACAAGTAGGCCACTAATTATATTCATCCATGGAGGTACATTTATTGCCGGAAGTAAAACTGGAGATGATGTGAAACCACTTGCTGAAATGTATGCAAGAAAAGGATACGTTACTTCTTCGATCAATTATCGTCTTGGTATGAACAACTTATTATCTGGTCCAGATGAAAGTGATGCTTCTGAAGCAGTTATGAGAGCTACTCAGGATACGAAAGCTGCAGTTCGATACTTCAAAAAGTCTTTCGCAGAGGATGGAAATCCTTATGGTATTGATACAAACCACATTTACTTGATGGGGAGTTCAGCAGGAGGGTTCACTGCACTGCACCTTGCGTATTTAGATAAAGAATCAGAAATCCCTGCATTTATCGATATGAACGATCCAAGTTTAGCTGGAGGATTAGAAGGTGAATCAGGTACTCCTGGTTACAATAGTGATGTTTCAGCAGTTATTAGTTTAGCTGGTGCACTAGGTGATGTTGCCTGGATGGAATCTGCAAACGATGAGCCTGTACTCAGTATGCATGGTGATCAGGATGGTACAGTTCCATTTGGAACAGATATGATCTCTGTAGCGATCTATGAGATCATGGAGGTTGATGGTAGTGAAACTGTACATGCAAAAGCAGAAACATTAGGGTTGAAGAACTGTTTTAAAGCACACTATGGTGCAGATCACGTTCCTCACGTTAACAATGCTGCTTACACTGACACAGTAGACCTTTATGCTACTCAGTGGTTGCTACACTTTGTTTGTGGAGCAACAGAATACTGTAAGTGTAATACTACAGAAGATCCTACACCATGTCATGAGGCGCCAACTTCAGCACTTTCTGAATACACGAAAGATGAAGCTTACTTGAATACTTATCCAAATCCAGCTTACAACGAATTAAACATCCATGCGAATGGTGAGGAAATGGAGAGAGTAGAGATCACTAACATAAATGGTCAGGTCGTCTACAGTAAACGACTGAACAAACTTGATCATAAAATCGATGTTAGTCAGTTTAATGAAGGAATATACTTCGTTAAGGTAAGTACAGCGAAAGGAATTCAAACGAACAAGGTGATTATCAAATAATCAGCTTAAAGATTTATTAAAGAAAGCTACTCTTAACAGGGTAGCTTTTTTTATTACTCAACCTCGTTTATAATGAGGTCCAATTGATTCTAAACGTTATTAATTAGTCGTGGGAAAAACGTGCAAGAGAATATTGATAACAACAAAGTTAACCTCCTAACTGAATATCTTAAGATTCAGTTAAAGTCTCGATTATAATGCATAAGTACGATGAAAATAAACTAAGAATATGCTTGATCGCGAATCCGTGCAGATCAGTCAGTAGTCTGATCAGTAAAGTTTAGTTGAACAGGAACTAGAATTGATCAATTCATCTATTCTGGGAAAACCACACCATCACAATCTAAACAATTGATATTTGGAATGTGTGTTCCATAGTGCTCGTTTACAGATTCAATAATTTCGTTGGTAATCAATGCGTATCCCTTTTGATTAGGATAAATACCATCTAGACCAATAAATCCTCCGGTTACGAATTCGAAAGAAAAGCCTGCTCCATCCCACATAATTCCAGAATCAACAGTTGTGTAGAAAGAATTTGCATCAACTAAAGCCAGATCATATTTTTCAGCTAATTTCGCTATTGTAGCATTGTAAGATAATATTGCCTGGTCCAACATTGAAACCTCATCCAGCGACAAATAATATTGATCTTTAAAGAATCTACCGAAAAGTCCATAAAGTTGACATTTCATAGAATCTAATGGCACAGTCAGCGTTAGCAGTTCACCGTTTTTCAAATGACGTAAACCTTGTGGAGCGTCAGGATCTTCACAAATAAATGGATTTGGACCAACATTAAAGTTAATGTGGTTCGCATTAGATGCGGTATAAAGCTGGTTTAGATCAGCAGCTTGAGTCTCATCAAGATTTGCTCCGTTATATTGCACTAACTGGAAATAAGGCAATTCTTTTACATCAGGAATATTGATCAACGCTCCTTTTGTTCCATTCGCTGAAATGATAGACAAAACTGAATCTAGTCTTTGTTCAAAAACAATAGGATCCATTAATGTATTCGAAGTCCCCCCTGTTTGGGCATAACTTACAACCTCTTCCATTCCAAACCAACCTAAAAGAAACGAAGGATTGTAATCAACTATTTCTCCGATCATTGTAGAAACACCAGGATTGCTTGCTGCTCTGTGGTAATAAGGGTATGGATTACCATCATTGTATGACAAACCGAAATTAGGATCGAGCATTCTTTCAAGCGTTGCAAATGGAGCACATTGATACTGACCATTAACATTACTAGATGATTGATCAAGATCACTAAGACCTGTATTCTGATAAAGAGATTTTACCGGACCTAAACTTTCAACTCCTTCACAATCCGTTCGCATATTTAAGCGACTTCTTGTTTGAAAAATAGATGTCCAAGGCTTAGGATTAACTCCAACACCATCATTATTGGACATCACAGGCGTACTAAATGAACCACCACCATGTTCTGCAACTCTATCAAAAAACAGTTGAGGAATAGACTTTTCCTGACCTTTTGGGTATAGTGCACCATCTTGGTAACCAGACATCATGCTTCCTCCGATCGCGGCAGGTCGACTAAAATCAACATCCCCTAATCGATCAAGATCATCTTCTTTCTGACATGAAAAAAATAGGGCCAAACTTAAAATTGCAGTAGCAGTAGTATATTTCATTTTCAATGAGTTGTTCCTAACAAATATACAGAATAATCGCGATTTTTTGATCTAAAGTTCAAAATTGTAGATTCAGTCGCCCTGTCTTGCTTTCTGACAAGGATTTATTAACTTTGCAACCACAAAATACAGGTGAATTATGTTCGAGAATCTAACGGAGAAGTTTGAAAAAGCGTTTAAGGTATTAAAGGGACAGGGACAGATCTCTGAGATCAATGTTGCAGAAACCTTGAAAGAAGTGAGACGTGCATTATTAGATGCCGATGTCAACTTCAATACTGCTAAAGAATTTACAACAACCGTTAAAGAAAAGGCGCTTGGTCGTGATGTACTAAATTCTGTATCACCAGGTCAGTTAATGATCAAGATCTGTCATGAAGAGTTGATCGAATTGATGGGTGGTGATGAAACAGAAGTAAATTATCAGGGAAATCCAGGTGTTATTTTAATGTCTGGTCTTCAAGGTTCTGGTAAAACTACATTCTCTGGAAAATTAGCTAACTTTTTAAAGAATAAGAAGGGTAAAAATCCATTATTAGTTGCCTGTGATGTTTACCGTCCTGCAGCGATCGATCAGCTACACGTGTTAGGTGAGCAGATCGGTGTAGATGTATATTCGAACAAAGAAGAAAAAAATCCTGTAAAAATTGCTCAAGATGCTATTCAGCATGCAAAAAGTAACAGCCATAATGTTGTGATCATTGATACCGCTGGTCGATTGGCTGTTGATGAGCAAATGATGAATGAGATCTCAGATGTCAAAAATGCGATCGACCCAACAGAAACACTTTTTGTTGTTGATGCGATGACAGGTCAGGATGCCGTAAATACAGCTAAGACTTTCAATGAGCGCATTGACTTTGACGGAGTGATCCTAACAAAACTCGATGGTGATACACGAGGTGGTGCTGCAATATCGATCAAAGCAATTGTTGACAAGCCGATCAAATTTGTAGGTACTGGAGAGAAAATGGATGCACTTGACGTATTCTACCCAAAGCGTATGGCTGATCGTATTCTGGGGATGGGAGATGTCGTATCTCTTGTTGAAAGAGCTCAAGAGCAATTTGATGAGCAAGAAGCTCGAAAGCTCCAGAAGAGAATTAAAAAGAATCAGTTCGACTTTAATGATTTCCTCGGACAGTTACAGCAGGTTAAAAAGATGGGTAACGTTAAAGACCTCATGGGAATGATCCCAGGAATGGGGAAAGCTATGAAAGGTGTCGAAATTGAAGATGATGCATTCAAGCACATTGAGGCTATTATATATTCAATGAGTCCAGAGGAACGTGAAAATCCATCAATAATTAATTCGAGTCGAAAGAAACGGATCGCACAAGGTTCTGGTCAAAATATTCAGGAAGTGAACAAGTTACTCAAACAATTCAATGATACTAAGAAGATGATGAAGATGATGAGTAACAAGAAGAATATGATGAATATGATGAAGCAGATGAAAGGCGGAGGAATGCCTGGAATGTAAGACAGATTCTAAATTTAGAGTTTAGATTTTAGGGTTTAGAGTTCAGAATGAACGGACCTGTTCTTATTTAACCATAATGTTTTTCAGCTCAATCGTTGACACTTGTTTGAGCTCACCATTTTCATAAAGTTGGTCTAGATCATTCAATTTTGCTCCTTCTGGCGGTGCGAAGTTTGCATAATCCTGTAAAATTATTCCTTCGTACTCGTCTCGGTCGATTACAGATCTGAATCGCATACCACCTCCGTTGGTTTCGTATGAGTATGCTAAATAATCCAACCTATAATTCTCCAAACTAAACCAGTATATAAAAACATCCTCATGATCTTCACCTCCACCCTCTTCATCAAACGTAACTTTTATCTTGTGATATGCTTTCTTAGAGATTTCAACGGTATCAATATATTCGAGGTTTACAGCAGGATCTTTTAAAGATTTTGGCAGAAAGGCAAAATAAAAAACACTGTTTATACTATTCACGTAAGCTTTTTCCTTGTCGTCAGAGATATTTATCAATGAATCATCAATGAACCTTTCAAGGTTGTTTCTCGACCAAACATCTTTGACCGTTCTACCAGAAGAATCCTGGAATGTTCTTAAACGAACAAGCCCCGAATCTGTATGCAAATAATCATAATGCTTGTCTCTAAAATCAAAAGATATAGATGAAGAATTGATCTTTTCACAACCATGATAAGCGTAACTCTCAGCTACTATTAATTGTGGAGTAAGCTCTCCTTTATCTACCTGATCAGAAGAGTTATTCATTGATTCACTATCTTTTATCTCCCGAGTTGAACAACTCGCAAGAAAGGCAAGACATACTAAAAAAGCTAATTCTCTATTCATCATTCTTATATTTTCTGATCAAATTCTCTGCAGCCTCAAATGAAGAAACTTTTCCTTCGACAACTGACTTTTCCACATCCTTAATCCTTTGTTTCATTTCGGTCGCATCGTAAAAATCAGAGAGTAACACCTCTGCAATTGTTTCATGCATCCAGTATCTATCCTGAGATCTTCGATTTTTTTCAAAATGACCATTCAATTTGGTTTGATTCACATAACTCTCAACAGTGTCAAATACTTTATCAATATTCCTATTATCGTATGCTGAAGAGATAAGTGCTTTTGGGATCCATTCGTTTTCATTTGGTGGAAATAAGTGCATGGCATTTTGATATTCTTTCCTGGCTTTCTGGGCATTTGTAAGATTATCTCCATCTGCTTTTGTAATAACCAAGGCATCAGCCATTTCCATGATACCTCGCTTTATCCCCTGAAGCTCGTCACCAGCACCAGCAAGCATCAATAATAAAAAGAAATCAACCATAGAGTGCACAACAGTTTCAGACTGCCCAACTCCAACTGTTTCGATCAGAATATGATCAAATCCGGCAGCCTCGCATAGAATTATTGATTCTCTAGTTTTTCTAGCAACACCACCAAGAGATTTCCCAGCAGAGGATGGTCTTATAAAAGCATCTGGAGATGTAGACAATTTATTCATCCTGGTTTTATCACCAAGTATGCTTCCCCCACTTTTCTCAGATGAAGGGTCTATCGCTAGCACAGCTATTTTATGTCCACGTTCAATAACTAATTGTCCAAACGCTTCAATAAATGTACTTTTACCTACTCCTGGAACACCGGTTATTCCAATTCGAACAGATTCTTTGGCATGTTTTAAACAACTCGAAACGAGCTGTTGAGCTATTTCTTTATCCTCTGAACGTTTGGACTCGAGTAGAGTTATTCCACTACTAAGCGCCTTAAGATCACCTGAAAGAATACCGCTCAATAACTCATCATGATTCATTGACTCACGACGTTGGCGTCGCTTTTCTTTCCATTTTTTGAGCTGATCCTTATTCATAATGACACTAATGTAACATTTATACAGCTACATTGTGCTCTCTTAGCGCATCATTTAGTGAAGTTTTCAAATCTGTACTTGGCTTTCTTTTACCAATGATCAATGCACATGGCACCTGATAATCTCCAGCTGGAAACTCTTTAGTGTATGAGCCTGGTATAACGACACTTCTTTCAGGAACTTCACCTCTTAATTCTACAGGAGAATCTCCTGTGACATCAATAATCTTAGTAGATTTCGTTAGTACTACATTAGCCCCGAGAACAGCTTCTTTCTTTACACGCACTCCTTCAACAACGATACATCGTGAACCGATGAAAGCACCATCTTCAACGATTACAGGAGCAGCTTGTAATGGTTCTAAAACACCTCCAATTCCTACACCTCCACTCAGGTGAACATTTTTGCCGATCTGAGCACATGAACCAACAGTAGCCCATGTATCTACCATAGTACCTTCATCTACGTATGCTCCTATATTAACATAAGAAGGCATCATTATCACACCAGAAGAAATATAAGCCCCATAACGTGCAACAGCATGAGGAACAACTCGAACGCCAAGTTCTTTATAGTTACTTTTCAAAGCCATTTTATCATGGAACTCAAATGGACCGACCTCGATCGTTTCCATTTTACGAATCGGGAAATACATAACGACAGCTTTTTTGATCCACTCATTTACTTGCCAACCATCATTTGTCGGCTCAGCAACTCGATATTTTCCTTTATCCAATCCCTCAATAACCTCTTCAATTACTTTCACAACACTTTGATCCTCCAACATTGAACGATCTTCCCATGCCTTTTCAATTATTTCTCTCATGACTGTTATTTCTATTTGGACACAAAGATAATAGTCTTTTTATGCCATGTATATTGAACTGAATCACTCCATACTCAATTTCACAAATCGTCTTTTCGCTGTTATTTTGTGAATTCTTTACAAAAAAAAATAAAAACTGCCAACTTTTTAATGACTTATTACGTTATATAAATAGAAAACGGGCAAAACTTAGGAATAATAAAGTATTTAACCACCTAAAAAAGTAGTGTAGCATATGAGACAATTAAAGATAAGTAAACAAGTCACCAACAGAGAAACAGCTTCATTAGATAAGTATCTAGTGGAGATTGGTCGTGTTGACTTAATTTCTGCTCAAGAAGAAGTTGAGTTAGCTAAAAGAATTAAAATGGGAGACCAAAAGGCTCTGGATAGATTAACCAGAGCAAACCTTCGTTTCGTTGTTTCTGTGGCTAAACAATACCAAAATCAAGGTCTTACTCTTCCAGACCTTATTAATGAAGGAAATTTGGGGTTGATCAAAGCTGCTCAGCGATTTGACGAAACACGAGGTTTCAAATTCATTTCTTACGCGGTTTGGTGGATCAGACAATCAATTTTACAAGCCCTTGCTGAACAAGCAAGAATTGTCAGGTTACCTTTAAACAAAATTGGATCGATCGGTAAAATTAATCGTGCTTTTTCAGAATTAGAACAAAAATTGGAGCGTCCTCCATCAGCAGACGAGCTGGCACATCATTTAGAAGTTTCTGTTGCAGATGTTAAACAAGCGTTAGCCTCTAGTGGTCGCCACATGTCGATGGATGCACCCTTAAAGGAAAGTGATGAATCCAGTTCAAGCATGTATGACGTACTCGAAAATGATAGCTTACCTTCTCCTGAAAAAGATTTGATTCACGAGTCTCTTCAAAAGGAGATAAATCGTTCTTTAAAGACATTAACTCAAAGAGAAGCTGACGTTCTTAAATTGTATTTTGGTTTGGATGGTCAACGTCAAATGAGTTTAGATGAGATAGGAATGAGATTTGACCTAACTCGAGAACGTGTTAGACAGATCAAAGAGAAAGCGATCAGAAGATTGAAACATACGTCGAGAAGCAAAATGCTAAAAGCATATTTAGGTTAAGCTGACATTTATCAGCATTAACAACATAATGACATTAAGTCTATCCATGCTAATCAAATGATTATTAATTTGGTAGCATGGATTTTTTTATTCCAACAATTACAATTATTGGTTTTGGCGAAACAGGGTCACTCATAGGAAGCCTTGTAAATCATGGTAAGCAAAACATAAAGATCAATATTCTTGACCCTGATCCAGATGTTGAAGGTAAAATACTTGACTTAAAACATGCTGCTATTCCTAAGAATAATGAGATAAGTTTAAACGACCGGAATCTATTTTCAAAGAGTCAACTTATTTTTTACACTGCAGGAGTTAGAGGTAAGGCAGGTTCATCGAGAAATCAAAATGCAGCAGAAAATAAAGCGATCATTCGTCAAGTTTTTAAGGGTCAAAAAATAAAAAAGTCTGCTCTAATCGTGACTATTTCGAATCCTGTAGAATCCATAGCAATGTGGATCCATAAAGAAATTAATGGTGGTTGCACTATTTTAAGTACGGGAACACTTCTCGACACTTACCGTTTGAAAACGATCTTGAGTGAACGCTTCAAAATGTCTCAATCATTTATCGACACACTTGTCATTGGTGAACATGGCTCAGAAATGATTCCACTTTGGTCACAAACGACGATCAAAAACGAGAATATTTCAAAACTTATTGATAAAGACGAACTACAAATTATCGAGCGTGAGCTTAAAAATACCGCCACAAAAATTAGACAAACGCAGGATGCTACAAAGTATGGAGTAGCAGAAACTGCTTTGGTGGTTGCCAATCAGTTTTTCTCCAGTCAATCTGTACTTATGCCAATCACTTACTTTGATCCTGAACTAACGAAGGATGACATCTTTATAAGCTGGCCTGTTTTTATAGGAAAACAACATTTAGTGCCAACAAACTTGAAATTATCTGCTCAAGAAAAAGAAGCGTGGAATCGCGCAGTTGAATCAATTCATAACACCACAAATTCAATTTAAAACAAGGATCAAACTTGTTCAAAACTTTATCAAATCCGACTATTTATAAGCGTTTTTCTTATTAAATTTGCTGTATGAGCGATTATATTGTTTCGGCAAGAAAATATCGTCCACAAACGTTTGATACGCTTGTTGGTCAGAAATCGATTTCAACAACGTTGAAAAACGCGATCAAGAACGATCAATTAGCCCAAGCATTTTTGTTTTGTGGATCACGTGGTGTTGGAAAGACATCTACTGCTCGTATTTTGGCAAAAACAATAAATTGCGAAAATAGAAGCGAAAATATAGAAGCTTGTGGTGAGTGTGAATCTTGTAAGTCATTCGATGAGGGACATTCTCTAAACGTTTATGAGCTTGATGCAGCATCTAACAACAGTGTTGAAGACATCCGTAACCTTATTGATCAGGTTCGAATCGCTCCTCAACTTGGTTCACATAAAGTTTATATCATTGATGAGGTTCACATGTTGTCAACCGCGGCATTTAATGCATTCCTAAAAACTTTAGAGGAGCCACCGAAACACGCCATCTTTATTCTGGCAACGACTGAAAAGCATAAGATCATTCCAACGATTTTATCACGTTGTCAGATCTTTGACTTTAACCGCATAAAAGTAAGTGACATCGCTGATCATTTGAGTCAGATCGCAGTTAAGGAGGGCATTGATGCTGAAAACGAAGGGCTACATCTTATAGCTCAAAAAGCCGACGGTGCTTTACGTGACGCATTATCAATATTTGATCAGATCGTAAGTTTCGCGGGTAAGACACTTACATATAAAGCAGTCATTGACAATCTTAACGTCCTCGATTACGACTATTATTTCAGACTAGTTGAGTACGCTTTAGAAGAAGATGTTTCGTCGAGCCTATTGCTTTATCACGAGATCGTTGATCATGGGTTTGATGGCCATCAATTTATAGTTGGACTTTCGGAACATTACAGAAATCTATTGATCTGTAAAGATCTAAAAACAGTTGAATTGCTGGAAGTGGCTGATTCGATCAAAACGCGTTATAAAGAGCAAGCTGGTCAATTAGATGCCAAACACATCATGCGTGCTTTAGGCGTGCTCAGCAGTGCAGACAGTACCTATAAGTCAGCCAAAAACCAGCGATTACTAGTGGAGTTAACGCTTATGCAACTGTGTTCGATCAAAAACGAGCTCGAAAAAAAAAAGCCTTAACTGATCCTGTTCAGATAATTGGTTTTCCTGGTCAATCTGAAAAACCAACAAAACAGCCTAAGGTAAAGCAAAACAAACAGGATGCTCCTCCACCAACTATTCCAACACAGAAAGAGGCGCGTAAATTATCCAATCCAACAGGTAAACTAAATAATAGCTTCTTAGGTATCAAGGAGCTTTATGAACAAGCCGAGAAAAAAGGTACTCAACCGAAAGAGGAAATAAATACGAATAAACCTCAAGAGAAATTTTCGTTGGATCAACTGAGAATGTCCTGGAGAAAATTTGCATTTCAAATGCGTGATGAAGGACAGGACACTTTATTTACTGCCTTGACTGGTCGTGATCCTATTTTGAAAGAAGACAATGTTGTTGTTCATTTTGTTGATAATGATGTACAATTAAGATTTCTAAAAACGAATGAAACCAAGTTACTGGGCTTTCTTCGAAAAGAGTTAAAGAATTGGTCGATCACTATTTCAATAGAAGAAGGATCAGCAGAAAATGGAGAGAAAAAGCTCTATTCCGGAAAGGAAAAGTTTGAAGATATGGCAGAAAGAAACCCTCATTTAAAAACATTGAGACAGAAATTTAAGTTGGATATTGATTTCTAAATCAGTCATTCTTTATTCTTGGAATATTTTTTTTGAAATTTATTCTAAATCATCATCATTGTTTCATCTTTTTTACGTAATATTGCACCCCAATTTTGGAGAAGATAAAAGAAGAAGTCATGGATTTAATTAAAGAAGTTCAAAACGAATTTTCAACAGCAAGTGAAGTTCCTGCATTCGGAGCTGGTGATACAATCGCTGTTTCATATAAAATTAAGGAAGGTGATAAAGAACGTATTCAGCAGTTTACTGGTGTTGTTCTTCAGCGTCGTGGATCAGGTTCAACTGAAACATTCACTATCCGTAAAATGTCTGGTAACATTGGTGTTGAAAGAATCTTCCCAATCGAATCTCCATTCATTGATAGCATCAAAGTTATGAAGAAAGGTGCGGTACGTAGATCTCGTATATTCTACTTCCGTGAGCGTACTGGTAAATCAGCACGTATTAAAGAGAGAAGAGAGTTTTAATAAACCATCATATTATTACATGAAAGGGTCTTCTATTTTGAAGACCCTTTTTTATTTTTAGTGCATGATAAAGCGTAAAAGATCCATTATTGACCTTGTCCTGGTCGCTATATTTGCGCTTCTTTACTGGAAACCTTTTGTATTCAATGTCAGTGAAGCGTTTGACATCTCCATTCCTCTAAAACGAAATGGATTCGGTATCGATGTTTCGCATCATCAGGGAGAGATAAATTGGGACACGATCTTGCATAACAACAATATCAAACCCAACATCGATTTCGTTTTTATCAAAGCATCGGAAGGATTGAATTACATCGATCCTCAATTCGAACTTAATGCCAGTAGACTAATTGAAAATAACGTCCCAACTGGAGCCTATCATTTCTTTCAACCAAAAAAAGCAAGTGTCAAACAAGCCGTTCACTTCATAAACACATTAAATAAACACAAATTGACATTACCTCCAGTGTTAGATGTAGAAGTTGAAGGGAACTCAAAAGATCAACTCCTGGACAGTGTAGATGTTTGGCTAAATCATGTTGAAACCAAAACTGGTCGACGTCCTATAATCTATTGTTCATGGAGCTTTTACAAGAACTACTTCTCAGATCACAGTGATTACAAATTCTGGATCGCTCGATATTCAAGCTCAATTGATTTTGAGCGCGATAAGAAGATCATTTACTGGCAATTCTCTGAAAAAGCGCAGCTTCCTTTCCACAATTCTAAGGTTGATGTAAATGTGAGCAGTATCAAGTTCAATTAACCCTCAATAACGCTTAGTAAGGTCTGACTTTTGATTTCCGTTTCGTGCCATTCTGATGCAAGATCGGAGTCTTTAGTAATTCCCCCTCCTACATAAAGAGCGTAATGATCATCCAAAACTTGCATGCATCTTAAGTTGACAAATACCTCGAGATTTGTCAAACCTTTGATTCCAACCAGACCAGTATAAAAGTTTCGATCGTGAGGCTCAAATGTTTGGATAAGTTCATAAGCTAGCTCCCTCGGAGTTCCACAAACAGCTGGTGTCGGATGCAAAGCATCGATCAACCCGTTCCATTTGTAAGGTGGCATTTCGAAAGAATAATTCGTTCGCAAATGATAAACTGATCCATTCTTGACCGTTTCAACTTCTGATTTTTCAAATTTATCTGGAGACTGAGAACCAATGATCTCCTCAACGTAATCTGCAACTAACTTTTGTTCATGATATTCTTTATCCGTCCAGGGAGTCTCTTCATCTTCTTTGGTTCCGGCTAATGCCATAGATCGAATACCAAGTTTCCCTCCATGAAGTAAAGTTTCAGGAGTTGCTCCCATCCATGTCCCAAACTTCGAATCACTCGCAAGATAGACGAGTGCTTCATCTCCATATTTTTCAGCGAAATTTTCGAACAATTCGTAAGGATCATCATTACCATTCCTGTTCACAGCATTTATTCTGGAAAAAACGGCTTTTTCAATTCCCCTAGGTTCAAATTCATGAATGAATACATCTAAACCATTCAAATAAGCATTCCTGTTCGCTACGAAAACATCATTCATCGTGTTGTAGAACAAGGTCTGCTTATCCATATCTGTGGATGCATTTGAAGGAAAGAAAGAATAGCAGTTCCTTTTTGAAAAATCAGTGAGGAAAAAATGATCTTCGGGAAGTTCTTGCATTGAGGTTTTTTCCCATTTACCACTTTTAACTACTTTTTCAGAACCGGGAAACTTGTATGCTAAAAATCCACTCATCACACTACTTTCTGGGAACAACCATTACTGTTAATCGACCGGTACAAACTAGATTTCCTTCTTCATCAGAGATATCAACTTGCCAGACGTGTGTTCTTTTTCCAGCATGCACGATCTTACCTATGGCTTTTGCAGTACCTGATGTCATTCCTCCAACGTGATTCGCGTTGATCTCAATTCCAACTGGAACTTCTTTCTCAACATCTAATAATAATGTCGAGCCCATCGAACCTATGCTTTCAATTAATGCAGCACTAGCACCACCATGTAACAATCCCATTGGTTGATGAGTTCTATGATCCACTGGCATTGTTGCCACAACGTAGTCATCACCAACTTCAACACACTCCATTCCAAGGTGTTCCATCAACGTCCCTTTATTAAAGGAGTTGATCGTATCCAGATCTATTTTCTTTAACATACTACAAAGTTAAAAATAGGGTTATTAAAAAGCCATTAAGGATAAAACATTTAACGTTGTGAATTGTGCGCCTGAGATAACGTTAACTTTGTAAAAAAGATATCTGAACATGATCAATCACTATATAAACATTGCTCCTTACACCACTTTTGGGGTAAAAGCAGTAGCCAAATCCTTTAGTATATTTTCTTCTACGGAGGAGCTTAAATCTTTAATTCAAAACAACAAGGAAAAGGAGCTTATGATCTTGGGGGGAGGAAGTAATGTTCTGTTCACTAAAGATTTTCAAGGACTCATTTTAGTGAATAAGATCAGTGGTATAGAAGTCGTTAATGAAGATGATGATCATGTTTATGTTAAGGTTGGTGCAGGAGAAAACTGGCATAATTTCGTACTACATGCCATAGAGAAAGGTTGGGGTGGCATTGAAAATCTTTCTCTAATTCCAGGAAGTGTAGGTGCAAGTCCAATGCAAAATATTGGAGCTTATGGAGTAGAGATCAAAGATGTTTTTGATAGCTTGACTGCTTTCCATAGAAAAGAGCTAAAAGAACAAAAATTCTCCCATGAAGAATGTCAGTTTGGTTATCGTGAAAGCGTTTTCAAACGTTCACTGAAGGATCAATATGTTATTACTTCTGTGACTTATCGTTTGACAAAAAAGCACAAACTGAATACATCTTATGGTGCGATCGAAGATGAATTGGAAAGAAAGAGCATCTCTCAGCCTACTATTAAAGATGTCAGTGACGCTGTTATTTCAATTCGTCAATCCAAATTACCTGACCCGAAAGAAATAGGCAATGCTGGAAGCTTTTTTAAGAACCCGGTAGTCAAGAAAAATGTGCTGGAAATCATTCAGAAAGAATATCCGAAAGCTCCCTTCTACCCTATTGATGAGGACCACGTCAAAGTTCCGGCAGGTTGGTTGATCGATAAAGCTGGCTGGAAAGGTAAACGCTTTGGTGATTATGGGGTACATGTCAATCAAGCACTTGTACTCGTCAATTACGATGATGCAAAAGGTCAGGAAATTTATGATCTATCACAACGAATATTAGACGATGTCCGCAATAGGTTTGGCATTAATTTAGAACGCGAGGTGAATATAATAGATTGAATTATCAACAGTTGAAAAGAGTTCCGTTAGCTCAAATTCATTGTCTCCCAGCGAACTTATACACAACGTTAGGTTCAATAATTCAAAGGGTTTCCTAGGCGATTCTCTAAAAATAGGCTATCTTTGCAAAATATTAATATCGACGGGTATGGTCTCGTTGAAAATAAACATTTATGGCTAAAGACATATTTGAAAAGATCAAAGAAAACAGAGGACCGATAGGTCAGTTCGCTAAAGGAGTGCATGGATATTTTACATTCCCAAAGTTAGAAGGAGAGATTGGAAACAAAATGATGTTTCGAGGATCTGAATGTTTAGTTTGGTCTGTAAATAACTATTTAGGTTTGGCAAATCACCCTGAGGTACGTAAAGCTGATGCTGACGCTGCTGCAAAATGGGGTATGGCGTACCCAATGGGATCGCGAATGATGACAGGTCAAACGAGTGAGCACGAAGCTTTAGAAAACGAGCTTTCTGATTTCATGCAAAAAGAAGACACGATCTTATTAAACTTTGGATACCAGGGAATGGTTTCTGCTATTGATAGTTTAGTAGATCGAAACGATGTGATCGTTTATGATAGTGAGTCTCATGCATGTATTTTAGATGGTATGCGTTTGCATGCTGGAAAGCGTTTTGTTTTCAAGCACAACGACATGGAAAGCTTTGATAAGCAAATGGAGCGTGCTACAAAGATCGCTGAAAAGAATGACGGAGGAATCCTTGTGATCACAGAAGGTGTTTTCGGAATGGCTGGTGATCAGGGAGATCTTAAAGGAATTGTAGAGTTCCGTAAATCTGGAAAGTACGATTTCCGTTTATTCGTTGATGATGCTCATGGATTTGGAACAATTGGTGAAACAGGAATGGGTGCTGGAGAAGAGCAAGGTGTTCATGAAGAGATCGATGTACTTTTCGGAACTTTTGCAAAATCTATGGCTTCTATTGGAGCATTCATTTGTGCAAAAGAGCATATCGTTGAATACTTAAGATACAACATGCGTTCTCAGATGTTCGCAAAATCTCTTCCAATGCCATTGGTTGTTGGAGCGAGAAAACGTCTTGAGTTATTGAGAACTCAACCAGAACACAAAGAAAACCTTTGGAAAATCGCTTCTGCATTACAGAATGGTTTGAAGGAAGCTGGATTCAATATTGGAAATACAAACTCTCCAGTAACACCAGTATTATTACAAGGTAATCTTGCTGAGGCAACGAACTTAACGTTCGATCTACGTGAAAACTACAACATTTTCTGTTCTATAGTGATCTACCCAGTAGTACCAAAAGATGTGATCATGCTTCGATTGATACCGACTGCGGCTCACAAACTAGAAGATGTTTCTTACACAATTGAAACATTCGTTAAAGTGAAAGAAAAATTGGATAACGGAGACTACAAGGCCGAAGAGTTGGCAAATGTAGAGGTGGATAAATAATTAGCCATTATTTGTTATTCATTGTTAATATAATGAAATGCCGGCCTTAGGGTCGGCATTTTTTTTTGACATAAAAAAAGCGGCAGACCAAAGTCCACCGCTTTAAAACTTCTTATAGAAATTCTAAACTCGCTCCAAAATCGTCGCGTAGCCTTGTCCCACTCCAATACAAAGTGTAACAAGTGCATATCTCTTCTGTGTTTTCTGTAATTCAATTGCAGCGGATTGCAAGATTCTTGCGCCAGTCATTCCTAATGGATGACCAAGTGCAATGGCTCCTCCATTTGGATTCAAACGAGGATCATTATCTGCTAATCCCCATTCGCGTGTACATGCTAAAGATTGAGCAGCAAAAGCTTCATTCAGCTCGATGATATCCATATCGTCCATCGTCAAACCAGTTCTTTTCAACAATTTATTCGTTGCGTGAACAGGACCTATACCCATTATTCTTGGCTCAACTCCTGCTACAGCGGCTCCAACGATTCTAACCATAGGCTTTAAACCATGATCTTTCATTCCTTGCTCACTTGCAACGAGTAATGCAGCAGCTCCGTCATTCAATCCCGACGCATTTCCTGCCGTAACAGAACCTCCTTCCTTTCTAAAGGCTGGTCTTAACTTACTTAATATCTCTACCGTTGTCCCAGGTCTAGGAAACTCATCTTTATCAAAAATAATCGGATCTTTCTTTCGTTGTGGAATTTCAACGGGAATAGTTTCTTCAGCTAATCTTCCATTTTCAAGTGCTTTCGCAGCCTTTTCTTGAGACCATGCTGCAAACTTATCTTGATCTTCTCTGGAAATACGATATTTATCAACAAGGTTTTCTGCCGTTTGTCCCATTCCTTCAGTCCCATAAACCTTGTCCATCTGTGGATTAATAAATCTCCATCCAAATGATGAATCATATAATTTAGCATCACTACCAAATGGAACTGCTGATTTAGAGATCACCCATGGTCCTCTTGTCATATTCTCAACACCACCTGAAAGATAGATCTCGCCTGCTCCATCTTTGATCGCACGTGCAGCATTGATAGTTGAAGCCATTCCAGATGAACAAAGCCTGTTCACGGTTTCTCCTCCAATTGTATGCGGAAGTCCTGCCAATAAAACAGACATACGAGCAACATTTCTATTGTCTTCACCAGCTTGATTTGCACATCCGAAGATCACATCTTCAATAGCCGAAGGATCCAAACTGCTGTTACGCTCTACAACAGATTTCATTACCAATGCACCCATGTCGTCAGGTCGGATCGTTGATAGAGAACCTCTAAAATTTCCTATTGGTGTTCTTACACCATCTACTATATATACATCTTTACTCATGCTGATTGTTTTTTGGTCTCGCTAAAATAACAAGAATTTCACTCTGTTATGGGCAAGATAGAATTCAACTATTAACAGAAAAGAGCATGATTTTCACAAGTTGTGGAAAACTTCCACTCCCCAAATCGAATAATTTGGCATATTTTTAGGGGACTACAAACGAAAAAGAACTATGATGAAACGAAAACTTTTACTAGCCATTGCTGGTTGTTTTCTCATATCTGCTAACGGATTTTCGCAAGAATTGACTGAAGAAGAACAGGCAAAGCTTGATTCCGTAAATGCGGTAAATGAGGCTAATGCAACCACTGCAAAAAGTCAAGAAGCCTATAATAAAGGGATAGATTTTTTTAAAGAAAAGCAATTCGATAAGGCAATCGCACAATATAAAATATCAATTGAATCTGACCCTAACTTCAAAGCTGCATACTACAATAAGGGAGTTGCAGAGAATGAAGCTAGCTACTACGCTGCTGCTGCAAAGACATTGACACAGCTGATCGAAAAAGACAAAGAATATTCCAAGGCTTATTTTCAGCGTGCTCGAGCTTATCAAGGTACAGGTGATTACTTAAAGGCAGAGAAAGACTATAATAAATCGATCGAATTAGAACCTAAAAATCCAAAGGCTCATTACAATTTCGGAACCCTTCAATTTCTTCAACAGAACTATGATGGAGCAATTGAATCATTTACAAAGACGATAGAGCTCAACGGAAATCTAGCTTATGCATACAACGACAGAGGTAGTTGCCATCGCATGAAAGGTGATTATTCCAAAGCCGTTTCTGATTATGAACAAGCTTCAAAGAAAAATCCAGAACTTGCATTCGTTTTAAATAACATTGGAACAACGAAGCTTAAAATGAAGGATTACAAAGGAGCTATTGCAGCTTTCAACAGAGCGATCTCTATTGATAAAGATTTTCATTTAGCTTATAACAATCGGGGAGCCACTCAAATGGAGAGAAACAAACTTGATGAAGCCATCGAAGACTTCAAAAAGTGCATCGAAGTCAATGCAAACTATGCACCTGCATATGCAAATATCGCAGCAGCTGAATTCAAAAATGAGAATTATAAAGAAGCGAAAAAGAATGCTGATAAAGCTATTCAATTAGACCCTGATTATGCTTCTGCTTACGTGAATAGAGGTATGATCCGTGAAATGCTGCGTGACATGAATGGAGCTTGTGAAGACTGGAATAAGGCCAAAGAATTAGGTGCTGAAACAGGAGGTCAATATTACTCGCAAAATTGTGGATTCTAAAAATTAGACTTATGAAATTGAAAAACACATATATAATAGCAGCATTCTCTCTCATTGCTGGATTTACTTTTAGTCAAAATGTAGAGTTCAAAAGATCCAATTTTAAAGATCAAGTTGACGAATATAAAGCAGCGGAGGATGCTATTGATAAAGGTGAGGAATTATTCGAACAAGGTTCTGCAGCTATATTCGAAGTTCGCGATCCAGGACTACTATTTGAAAAAGCTCGAAAACAATTTATGATCGCTCAGGACCTGAATCCGGATAACGCCTTGAACAACTTTCGGATAGGTGTTTGTTATATTCATTCAACACGTCCTTATGAGGCAATTTCTTACCTTGAAAAAGCGCATAAACTCGATCCTGAATGTGATGATTTCCTATACTATTACCATGGTAATGCACTGCAACTCAAAGGAGAATTCGATAAAGCTGTAGAGTCTTACAGAAAGTTCGAAGATGCTTACAGAAAAGCGGATAATTTCAGCAAGTTCGTTACGATGCGTAAGAGAGAATGTGACAATGCAAAGAAATACAAGTCTGATCCAGAACGTTGCTGGGTAGATAATGTATCAGCATTAAACACAGAGTATGATGAGATCGCCCCTTCTATTACTACGGATGGTTCGGAAATCATCTTTAGTTCAAATAGAAAGAATGGGAACAGTCCGAATGAAGTTGGAATGTACGACCATGACATCTACACTTCAACTTTTTCAGAAGGAAAATGGGATAAAGTAAAACCAATTAGAGGTAGTGTTAACTCAAAAGAAAATGATGTTGTAAACAACCTTGCATTCGACGGTACGAAAATGCTGCTTCACAAAGAAAAAGATGGTTACGAAGCAGTTTTTGAATCTATGTTGAAAGGAGCTGACTGGAGTTATCCAGAAGTTCTTCCTCGTCAAATAAGTACGGACCGAACGAATGACATGTATGCAGCCTACAGTCATGATGGTTGGAGTATCTTCTTCGCTAGAGGAAACGAAAGCAGAAGCAACGGTACTGACATCATGTATTCTGGTATGAGAAACAAAATGGAAAAAAACTACGGTGCCGCAACAATGATCAGTCAGGTGAACAGTAAGTTCAACGACGGACCTATCTACATGGCGATTGATGGAAAAACAATGTACCTGGCTTCACAAGGACATGAGTCTCTTGGTGGTTACGATATATTTGTTTCATATAAAGATCAAGGTGTTTGGTCAAAGCCTAAAAACATGGGATATCCAATTAACACTCCTTACGACGACTTTTTCTTTGCTCCTACTGCAAATGGAAAGTTCGCTTACATCACTTCAAATCGTGCTGGAGGAAAAGGAGGTTTTGATCTATACAAGGTTACATTTTGGGGACCTCCAAAACAGCCTATCGTAGATATGGAAGATTACTTACTAGCGTCAATTGCTAAACCGATCAAGGATCCGCAAATTGAAGAAACAGTGAGCGTAAATAAGGTTTCGTTAACTGTATTCAAGGGTAAAACGATAGATGCGATCTCAAGAGATGCAGTTCAAGCAGAAATTGAAATTACAGACAACTCAACGGGTGATGTAATAGAACGCTTCACCACAAACAGTGCAACAGGTAAATTCCTGTTATCATTGACTGCTGGTAAAAATTATGGTATTGCAGTTAAAGCTGATGGATATCTATTCCATTCAGAAAACTTCGATATTCCGAAAGGAAGTGCATACAACTTGATCAACAAAACGATCGAATTAAAGAATATTGCAGTTGGTAGTAAGATAGCATTGCGTAACATTTTCTTCGATGTTGGAAAAGCAACATTAAGAAGTGAATCTAACGCAGAGCTTGACCGACTGGTAAAATTATTAAAGGATGTTCCTTCATTAAAAGTTGAAATTTCTGGTCATACAGATAATACGGGTTCTGCTTCATTGAATGAGAAACTTTCTCAAGATCGTGCAGAAGCGGTTGTAAACTATCTTAAAGGAAAAGGAATCAAAGCTGGACGATTGACAGCAAAAGGATATGGTTCTTCCCGTCCTGTCGCCAGCAATAACACCTCAGATGGACGTCAAGAAAACAGACGTACCGAATTTGAGATCATAGAAAACTAGAGGAAATACTTCTCTTTTAAAAGCCGTTTCAATATTATGAAACGGCTTTTTCTATTTATAAAATACTGTAATGGTCTATTTTTTAGTAAATTGTGGTAACACTTAAAACTAAACTTATGAAAAAACTATTACTTGGAGCAATGCTCCTCATCAATTACTCCATTTGGAGTCAAACGGTGATTTATGAAGATGATTTTGAGACTACGGGGACATTTATAATGAGCTCTACCTCGACTAATCAATGGGTAATAAACAGTACTTATTCTGGAATTGTACTTCCTACCGTTCCAAGTCAACCAGCAACATTCTCGTCACCAAATGCAAATTATCTGCATCCAATGTCAATTTCTCTTGCAGGTGCAATACAACAAGCTAATTATGAATTACCCGGTACCGAGCAAATGATCGCCGTTATGACCTCATCTGTTGATTTGAGTAATTATGAGAATACTGAGATCAGTTTTTGGCGTACAGGCGGTTCGGAAGGATTGAAAGTCATTTACTCCGTTAACAATGGTCCCTGGCAAGATGCATATACGGCTACTGGTAACCCAACAGCTTGGCAGGAAGAGACATTTACGCTAAATGTAGTGGATGGGGAGAGTAATGTGAAAATCGGATTTGAATTCGATGAAACTGCAGCGCTAGATCCAGCTCCAAATCACTATCATAGTATAGATGAGTTAACAATAAGTGCATCATCACTAGGAGGAGCTGATGAGATTACCGCAAGTGTATCAACGCTTAGTTATTGTGGCGGTGATCAGATTGATGTCGATTATAATGTTTCACCAGGTACAATTAATGCTGGAAATACCTTCACATTGGAATTATCTGATGCAGCAGGAAGTTTTGCTTCACCAACTAATATTGGTGCGCTTGCCTCAACAAACACAACAGGAACTATTTCTGGTACAATTCCAAATGGACTAACAGGATCTGGATTTAGAGTTCGAGTTACATCAGATGACGATCCGATTACAGGATCACAAAACGGTTCAGACATTACAATCAATATTACACCATCAGTTAATGCGGGAATGGATCAAGAGGTTTGTGAAGGAGACCAAGTTACACTAACTGCTTCGAACCCTGATGGTGCATCTATATCCTGGAATAATGGAATTACAGACAACACTCCTTTTACTCCTACTATGACGCAAACCTATACGGTAACAGCTGATCTAAACGGATGTGTTGCAACGGATGATGTTTTGGTAACTGTAAATCCCGTACCTAATGCTCCAACGATCACTTTGAATGGAAATAACGATCTTGAGGTTACGATCTCTGGAGGTCAAACAGTAGAATGGTATTTGGATGGAAACCTGATCACAGGACAAAATGGTTCTACACTTACACCTTCTGCTAATGGTGATTACACCGCAGTGATAGTAGATGGAGATTGTAGTTCTGATGCATCTTCAACATATGTTGTCGATTTCTTGAACTTAACGACCAATGATGAGCTTCAGGTTTCGATCTCTCCTAATCCTTTTAATGATCAAATATCGATTCATTCAGGATTAGAAAATCAACTTGAAATTGTGATCGTTGATGCAAATGGTCGTATCGTATTCAATGAAGAAATCATTTCTGAAACGATCGATCTATCGGAGTTAGAAAGAGGTATGTATTTTCTTAAGATAAAAGGACACAGAAACGTCACTAAAATCATTAAAAAATAGTTTGATCAATATTACAAAAATGTAAAGAGGTTGTAGCATTTACAACCTCTTTTTTTATTCCACTTTTCTCAACCATAATATATACTCTGATGTGTTATCAGATGTTCCCATAGTCGAAAAAGTAACACCTATTATTTCTCCATACTTATTGAAATCATCAGATACTCTTCCCGAAATATCACCAAACTTCGAACCGTAAAGAGAAAGTATTTTCTGATTAGCACTATTCGTTAAAGAATAATTATCAGAAATACCATTATACTCATAGATCTTATGTGAAGTAAACACAAGGGTATCCTGCAATACTATTGGGTTTGTTGATGTTGGTTCTTTATACTGGTATATCTCCCAAGTTGAGCCTGTTAATTCATTGATATCCATTCCGGCTTTGTTACAAGAGATCAAAATAGAAACTAATAATAGAGAAAGAAAGATTTTCATATTTAGTGTTTATTTTAAGACAGTACAAAAACTATTCCGAGTTAAATGCAAGGAAACATTGACTTCTCTGAATAAAGTAGTATTTTTCATTCGAGAATTTTTAATCACAATGGAGCAGCAACATATTGATCATTTTACAAGTAGTTTTCCTGAGATAAGTTATACAACTGAAGAAATACTTCAGGAATATGGTCATGATGAAACGGAGGATCTCTCATATCCTCCACATATAGTATTGAAGCCGTCAACACCTCAGGAGATTTCCAATATTTTAAAGTATTGCAATCAACATGGCATTCCGGTAACTCCCGCAGGGGCTCGATCTGGATTGAGTGGTGGAATGCTTCCGATCAATGGTGGAGTTCTGATCAGTATGGAACGTTTTAACAACATTCTAGAAATAGATGAAAATAATCATCAAGTAACTACAGAGCCAGGAGTGATCACTGAGGTGCTCCAAAATACGGTGAAAGAAAAAGGTTTGTTTTATCCACCAGACCCAGCAAGCAAAGGAAGTTGTTTCATCGGTGGAAATATATCTGAAAATAGTGGTGGTCCAAAGGCTGTTAAATATGGAGTTACCGCTGACTATGTTTTGAATTTGGAAGTCGTTCTTCCGAATGGAGAAATTATTTGGACTGGAGCAAACGTATTAAAGAATGCTACAGGTTATAATCTTACACAACTTATTGTGGGAAGTGAAGGTACATTAGGCATTGTAACAAAGATCGTTTTGAAACTGATTCCACACCCAACAAAGGATCTTTTGATGCTTGTTCCTTTTATGAAAGCTGAGGAAGCATGTAAAGCAGTTGCAGCGATATTTAAGAAAGGAATCACACCAAGTGGACTTGAATTTATGGAACGTGATGCCATTCAATGGACAATTGATAAGATACCAAATATTCAACTAAATGTCGATGATAAATACGCGGCTCATTTACTCATCGAAGTAGACGGATTCGATGAAGAAAAACTGATGCAGGAATGTGAAAAGATCAGTGAGGTTGTAGATGATTTCGAAATTGGAGAGATTCTATTTGCAGATAGTAAGGCCCAGAAAGATAAACTTTGGGAAGTTAGAAGGAAAGTTGGTGAAGCAGTAAAAGCTCATTCAATTTATAAAGAAGAAGATACTGTTGTTCCCCGATATGAATTACCCAAACTGCTTAAAGGAGTAAAGTCAATAGAGCAAAAATATGGATTCAAATCTGTTTGCTACGGACATGCAGGAGATGGTAACTTACATGTTAATATTATAAAGGGAGAGCTAAGTGATCAACAATGGAATGAAGAGTTACCAAAAGCTATACGTGAGATCTTTGAACTTACGGTCAGTCTTGGTGGAACGATCTCAGGTGAACACGGAATTGGTCTCGTACAAAAAGACTATATGGATATACCTTTTACGAAAATGAGCCTTGATCTAATGAAGCAGATCAAAGCTGTCTTCGATCCCAAAGGAATTTTAAATCCAGGCAAAATATTCAATTAAAAAAGCCCCGCTAACAAGCGAGGCTTTTAAAGCTAAAACTAAAACCCAACACCATTACTCTTTCTCAAATTTGAACTTGTACTGGTAAGTTGTGGCGTCTTTGGCATCCGTGCGGATAACCATATCTTCAAGTTCATCCATCATCATCTCAGTTAACTCCTCACGTGAACCTGATATATCTATAACTTCTATTTGTTGGTTCGTTACTCGGAATCTGACAATAACAAATTCTTCTTTATTTTTCTCAAGATCTACTTTGCTTAGATCAACAAAAACTTTTCTTTTTATTTCCTTAAGTAGTTTCGGGTTTTCACCTGCATAAGTCATACCAAATGTCGAAAAGGAAATCAATGCTGCAATTAAAATATTCTTCATAACGTTTTTATTTACTGTTTTCTGATCGTAAGACTAACAACTCTTTAAAATGTTACAGGCAGACACAAAATATTTTCATTTTTTTGATCAAATCACTTCCGAACCTTAATAAAATTGTGGGTTACATATATTTTATTATTTTAAATGGAAATCAAAAAAACCTCAAAATCGAGATGTTAAAAGCACGGTATAGAATACGATTTCCTCAAGTAGATGCTAAAGAACTAGGTCAAGATGAAGTTGGTTTTAAGCTGATGGAAGGTACAAATGTTACCGAACTACGATTTCATGATTACAATGAGATCTACAATAGACCTGGACTCTACGAACAATTATTTTATGACCGATTAAAATGTTCTTCACCTAAGAAGGTAGCCGATATTCTAAAGCAATCGCTAGATGCTGTAGGGGAACATTTAACTGAGATGAGAATTCTCGATCTAGGAGCTGGTAATGGTATAATGGGTGAGGAAATTAAAAATCATGGTGCATCACGACTCATTGGTGTTGATATCATACCAGAAGCGAAAGAGGCATGTTATCGAGACCGTCCAGACATTTATGATGACTACTATATTGTTGATTTCATGAATCTATCAGATCAAGAACACGAAGAGATCGATAGTTGGTCCATCGACTGCTTAACCTCAGTTGCAGCCTTAGGATTTGGAGATATTCCACCAAAAGCATTCTTTCAGGGACTTCAATTTGTACAAACTGGAGGATGGGTAGCTTTTAATATCAAAGAAACCTTTCTCGACAACTCGGACACATCAGGTTTCTCGAAGTTTATTCGTGAATTAATCTTTTCAGAATACTTGAATATTCATCACCTTGAAAGATACAGACACCGACTTTCTATAGAGGGTGCTCCACTCTATTATTTTGCATTGGTCGCCCAGAAGAATGGCGATATTCCTGAAGACTTCCTTTCTGAAATCATATCATAACTAAAATTCAAAAATGACAAAAGACGACCTAATTGACAACCACAAAAGGAAAGGTAATCCAGAATCCACATATGACCATGGTTTCAACTTCGGTATTGCACCAATTATCCTGGGTGTAGCCTTGATGTTTATGGGAACTTTAATGATTCTGTACATGATGATACTCAGCATATTTATTGGTTTAGGTATATTCCTTACTGGAGCAATGCTATCTACATCAAGAAGTGGAGTTCAAGTAGATTTCACTAATGAGCTTTACAGGGAGTATACGACATTTTTATTCTTTAAAATGGGAAAATGGAAACCTCTGAATTACTATCCTTACGTAACTGTACTTAAAGCAAATAAATCGAATCGAGCTTCAGATATCACAGGATTAAACAGAACTGTTACGACGAAAGAGAATCTGGGGTTTTACTTACTCAACAAGACTCATAGAAAAAGGGTTCTTGTTGCGCGTGTCGGAAATGATATGAAAACAGCAAAGAAAAAAACTCAAGAATTTGCTGAAAGAGCAGATAAGGAGCTCGTGAAGTTTAACCCAAAAGTTGTAAGTAGAAGAAGACGATCAAGATAAACCGTTAAGAACAAAAAAAGGGAGAACAAAATGTCCTCCCTCACTAATGTATAGCTTGTGCTAATTATTTCTTCTTCATGTGACGAGCGTAACGATTCTTAAACTTATCGATACGTCCTGCAGTATCTACGTACTGAGTCTTACCAGTAAAGAATGGATGAGACTTGTGAGAGATATCTAACTTCACTAATGGATACTCATTTCCATCTTCCCACTTCACAGTCTCCTTAGATGGAGCACATGAACGTGTTACGAACGAATATTCATTCGTCATATCCTTAAATACTACTAAACGGTAATTGTCTGGATGTATATCTTTTTTCATCTTCAAAAAATTTCTTTATTCTCGCCAAAACGGACGGCAAATTTAATAAATTAATTTCAATATCCCAGATCAACTGTAGATAAATCTGAAAAATTTATTTTTTGTCCGGAATGCAAAGATACATAAATAGTAAGTAATGAAAATAATTCCAGTGATTAATCGTTAATTTAGCAGTAATATTCAACGCATGATCCGTAAAGAGCTATACATATTTATTCTCGTCCTTCTGACTGGTGCCTTGACCATTTTGAATACTGGTTGTAAAAAAGATATTCTCTTTTCAGATGGAGCCTTGGCCTTTTCAACTGATACTGTGTTGTTCGATACTGTTTTTACAACAGTTGGTTCTTCAACAAAGCGATTTAAAATATATAATCCTTCAAACAACCCAGTTGAGATCTCCAATGTTCAGCTTGAAGGAGGTTCAAACTCTCCATACCGAGTAAACCTTGATGGAATATCCGGAACAAGCTTTGAATCTGTCACAATACCTGGTGGAGACAGTTTATATATGTTCGTTGAGGTCACGCTTGATCCTAATAATCAAAATATGCCTTTGATCGTTGAGGATAGTATTAGATTCAACACCAATGGTGAAACCCAACATATTCTCTTGGCTGCTTGGGGACAGGACGCCTACTTCTATTATCAGGATGAAATGGAAATCTATGGCAATCCTTTACCGAACGACAAGCCCCATGTGATTTACGATTATGCTTTTGTAGACTCTGCTCAAACATTGGATATTCAAGCTGGAACGAGGATCCACTTACACAAGAACTCCCTTCTTTTTGTTTATAAAGGAACATTGAACATAAATGGGGGACCTGCACAACAAGACAAAGTCATTTTCGAAGGAGATCGTCTCGAACCCTTCTATGAAGATGTCAAAGGACAGTATTATGGTATTTACTTTCAAGAAGCGCGATCTTCGACGATAGATCACGCGATCATTAAAAATGGAACGGCTGGAATTCACGTTTTCGGAGATGACCCAAATAATACGAACCCAACCCTGACGGTTACAAATACCGAGATCTATAACAACTCAAGTTACGGTATTTTCAACTATTCTGGAGGTGTTATTTATGGTGAGAACCTCAACATTCATAATAATAACTTATACGCCTTATTTGTGCTTGAAGGAGCCGATTACAATTTTAAACATTGTCAATTTCTCGGATTAGGAACAGATGGAAATCAACCAGCGATTGCCATAAAAAACTACTTCACGAGATCAGATGGAATAACATACGTAGGTCCGGTTAACGAAGGAGCGATCCATAATTCTATTATTTATGGAGATGGAGAAACCCAGATCGTATATGATACCATTACAGATAATGGATCTATCAATATTGATTACGCGTACACTTATAATCTCATTAAGCAAGAAGAGACTTTACAGTCTGACCCTGGCTTTTCAAATAACCTCTGGAATCAAAATCCTGGCTTTGAGGATGAAACTGAAATGATCTATAAGATCACTAGCAGCTCTCCTTGTATTGATTATGGAACAAATGCTTTTGCAGTACCTTTTGATATTGAAGGTAATGCCCGAGATCTAGGTTCTCCAGATATAGGGGCATACGAAATTCCTTAGCGAATGCGAAAACTCATCTTTTTTTTGATCTTTTCATCCTCTACTCTATTTTCCCAAGAGTTGATTGAAGATCACTATGGAGTTCAGGTAGGGATATCTGCAGATCTTGGAACACATATCAACCGAATAGGTGTTCGATTTCAAGGTTATGGAGCATATAAATTTGCTCAGCTCAATGTTGGTCATTCTATATACTTCAATGGTAAAAATTTAGCTAATCGTCAAAGTTACTTTTCAAATAGAACTGCGTTAGGAGTAGTTTTACTCGGGGGAAAAAGAAATACCATTCCTCAATTTATTTTTGATGGGCTCAATCATCAAACTAAATACGAATACGGTCTTGCGTATAATTACATTTGGTATTTCGACAACGCTGGATCAAGTCAGAGAAGTGGTGGGTTCGGACTTCATGTACGTGAGTTTAGTTTGCTCATTGAAAACGACCTTTTCGCTGGAAGTGGTCGTGATCGTTTCAGAACAAGTGATTTCAGTTTACATTACCATAATGAAATTATTAATTTAAGTGTCAAAAGTCAATTATGGACGGGTGACACTCGAGGTGTAAAACTAAGAAACACTGCTGATAGCATTTATATAAAAGGATACAAAGACCTTAGCGAAACAAAATTTGGAAGATTTAGTCATGGAATTATTGGAGTGGGAGTCGATTATTTGGTCGGTTACGGAAACCGATTAAATTTATCAGCCGGAGTGGATCATGAACGAATAAGGGATGTCTTACAGAACAAAATAATGCATGATAAGCCTTTCATACCGAAAAGATGGAGAACACCTAATGTTAACTACCCAATGCTTGATATGAAAGGATCTCCTGTTCACGAAACAGGTAAAGAACGACCTGGAAGATTCTTCTTTCAAATGGGAACAAACCGAAGTTTAACGTATTAAAAAAGGGCCACTCAATGAGCAGCCCTTTCAAATGTATAATATTAAACTATGTGATTAGTGATTCACTACAACCTGCATAGTTTCAGTCATTCCATTTGTTAAGTAAACGTTTACGATGTAAACACCATTTTCAAGGTTATTCACATCTACTTTGGTTGACTTAGCACCTGTTTGTACAGTTTGCGCCGCAACAACTTGTCCTGTTAAGTTAACTAACTCTAAACGATCAACATCGTAACCTTTAAAGTTGACATTCAACACTTCACTTACTGGAGATGGGTAAGCATTCATATCGATCGCTAATTGCTCATCTTTTACGTTAAGTAATGCAGCGTCGATAAAGTTAACACCAACACCAGGAACTGCATCCTCACCGAATCCCAGAGCAGAATAAGTTCCATCTGATTCGATTGGAAATACAGGCTGTAAATATGTGTTTACATTTCGAGTGTAATCCATTGTAGGATCAAAACCAATGAATACTTCTGTATTGAACGTCTGAACACAGAATAAATAACGTTGGTTATCCTGAAGCGCGAATGGCTCTTCAAAGTAAGCCGTTACTGGTTCTCCAGAAAGGTCAGAAGGATAAGTATATTCAAAGAATGCGATCTCTTGAACATCATTGAATGCTAAGTTCGCATCATTAAGATCTGTAAATTGATCATTCCACTGTAGAGCAACAATACTCATTGGCTCTCCTTCTAAAGAAGGTACAGTAGCATCAGCACCTTTAATAGCAGAGAATGTCATTCCTTCTGGAGCAACACGACTTGCATTAGGATCCTGGAACACAACACATGCACTATAAGTACTGTTGTTCGTAGATGGACGGAATCCTCCAGATTGGTTAGGAGCTCCAGATGTATCAACTATACTCGCATAAGTGAAAAGAGAATCGTTGATCTGGAAATCTGCTTCGATCGTATTATCAAAGTCATAGTTATCCGTAGAATCACTATCGATCGTATAAGTCACTTCATAAGTCCCAACAGGGTAAGACGCCTGAGAGAATGTAGGCAACTGAATGAAAGAAGAATCTCCAGCAGCGATATCTTCTGGAGTTGATGTTTCTGAGTAAATGTTACTACCTCCAAAATCAACCGTTGCAGTCAACGTTACATTTGTTGAGTTTTGGAAACCGTAGTTGTATACCATTGCTCCCATATCAACGCTAAATTCTGACGCATCTTGAGCCAATAAAGCCGGAACAGATGCACTTTGAGAACGTAAAACCTGTCCATCTTGTGTACCGATGTCGTTTGGATAGAAACCAGTTTTATTACCAATAAATACTTCTACTGGACCGTTTTGCATTTCATCAAGTAACAACTGACCATCAGTTAGACCAATCATTACAAGTGGAATCGTAACGTTCGCTCCATCAGTACCTGGTGCCATTCCAACAGGACCACCTGGAACGTTGTTAATGATAACACAAGCAATCGCACCTGCATTCTCAGCGTTTAACGCTTTTGTACCAAATTCACAATCTCCTCTGAATAAAATCGCGATTTGATCTGTAAGGTCAACTCCATTAATAGCAGCATTACAACCCAACGAATCTGCTGCAGAGTTGTCAAAAAGCTGAACCAATGTATCTTGAACTGCATTATTAGGATCTAAAAGATCCGGAACACCCCAACCACCAGCAGGTTCAGCATATGTCATATCATATGCACCCTGAATAGCTGCAGGTTCTTCACCCGAGAAAATCACTTGGGCACTTGTCGAAGCTGCAAACAGCAGTCCAACAACAAAAAGTAAAGATTTTTTCATAACAATTTAATTTTTAGTCAATGTGAACCCAAATTTAATAAAAGTTATCCTGGTTAACAAAAGATAAAATGCTGGTTCAACTGCTTTTTAACAGATTTGGTCGTAGATTTTCATAATCTCATCGGAAAGACACCTTTTTTCAAACTGAGCGGCAAAAGCGTTAATTTCAACTGGATCGTAATGTGATAGATCGAAAGCCTCTAATTCACGGTGTAATTGATCGATATCTTCTTTTCTGATCTGAATCCCGATCTTGGGATCATCGATCTCGGTTAATCCTCCACATTTAGAATAGATCGCTGGAGTTCCAGTCATCCAAGATTCCGCTAAAACAACGGAGAAGGTTTCGTAATTACTAAAAAGCACGAATAAATCAGCTTCTCGAATATGATCAGCAACTTTTCCTGGATCTAACCTCGAATAAATTTTGACTTTATCCAGATCAATCCCTGCTTCTTTCACGAATTGCTCAACAGTATCAATGGAAGATTCTGTAATTAATGTTAATTCAAATGGACGTTCTAATTTAGAAATCGCCATAAGCATTCCAGAAATGTTCTTATGATCATCATTGAAAGAGGATACATGGATAATTCGCAAGACATTTGATTCTGAAAAGGATTTCTTAATAAAAAAAGCTTTTTCATCTACTACATTCGGAAATACCATAAAATCGTCTCTCAATCCCAGATCTTTAATTGAAGTCCCTAGATGCTCTGAGACTGTAAGCAGACGTTCCGCAGAACGAAACACTTTTTTGTGCATCCTTTTGATCGGGTATGTGGCTTTCTTGTAATCGTTCGTATGCGACAGGTATCCCGTCCAATGTTCCAAAAGGATATAAGGAATATTTAATTTTTCCTTCAACTCCAGAGCAAAGAGTCCTGCTGGAAAGGCCACATTTAAATGAACTAAATCGAAATCGATTCCAATCGAATCGTATGCTTTCCATAAAGCATCTTTATAAGTGTTCAGTTTTTTGATACTCGAAAACCCTGGTAATTTTGAACGGATCTTTGGGTAATAAACAAGAACCTCTTTGAATCCTTTGTGATCTCTTTCTTCTATAGTTAAATCACTCACATTTTCGCTCGAAGTCGCATATAAAACTACAATATCGGCAACTTCTGAAGCGCAATCAGCGTGCTTCTCAACAAAGTTACCCAATGTCTCATTTTCTTTACTCGGATACCAACTGGTTAGAAATAATATCTTCTTGCGACTCACGCGAAACTTTTATTCAAGTATAGTCGATTTAAATCAATTCTTCAATGAGAAGAACTAAATACTTAAAGAAAGGCTCAGATCAATGTAGTTAGATCATCTACTCCTATAGGTCTCTCAACAGTGAATCCTTCTCCAAACTCTGCTCCAATGTCACGACCTACCTGGCGCATTCTAGCCTCAAGAAAAGCAATAAAATCTTTACCTGATATCGGTGTTTTTGGACCTTTGGCTCCTTCTTTATAAAACTGAGTTTCGTAGGCCAGGATCGCATCCATCTTCTTTTCCCTGAATTCAGATACGTCAATAATTATATCCGGTTTGATATATCTATCCTGAATATAATGATAAACTACTTTTGGTCTCCACTTTTCCTGATCTTCACCATTTCGCGAAGTTTCGATCTTTAGTAATCCAGATAAAAAGCATGCCCTTGAAATGAAACTGCTCCCTCTTCCATGATCGGGGTGTCTGTCTTCAACCGCGTTAGCCAATACTATCTCAGGTTGATAATGTCTAATTGCTTTGATCAAACGAACCAAGCTATCTCTATCCTCGGTAAAAAAACCATCTGCCAAACGAATATTTTCTCGATGTTCAACACCCAATATTTGAGCAGCATTAGCAGCCTCTTCATATCGAGATCGAACAGTTCCTCTTGAACCTAGTTCTCCTTCCGTTAAATCAACTATCGCAACTTTTTTACCCTGAGCAACACTTTTCAGAATCGTTCCCCCAGCAGATAATTCAACATCATCTGGATGAGCACCTATAGCAAGTATATCAACTTTTTCAGCCATTGATCCATTTTGTTATTTCAGCATCTGTTGGTAAAGTGGTTGGTTCAACGCTTTTCACAAAATCACCGTTTTCATCAACTAAGAATTTATGAAAATTCCATTTCACTTCTTCGTGCTGTTCATTTGCTCTACTTTCTTCGATCAACCATTTGTATAACGGATGTCTGTCCTCCCCTTTTACTGAGATCTTCGACATCATCGGGAATTTCACACCAAAATTTGATCGACAAAATTCTGCGATCTCATCATTTGAACCAGGTTCCTGTGCTCCAAAATTATTCGCTGGAAAACCAATGATCTCGAAATTAGCTCTATCTGTTTCCTCATAAAGTTTTTCAAGATCGTCATACTGAGGTGTCAACCCGCATTCTGATGCTGTATTGACAACAAGGACTTTCTTCCCTTTTAATTGTGATAGATCGTATGTTCCACCCGTAATATCTTTAACTTCAAAATCGTGTAACTTCATATTAAATGCTCTTTTTCTTTTTAGAATCAGCAAGGTGTTTTACCGTTGCCCCAATAGAGAACACTACAAATGCCCAAATTGTTGCCCATGCCCAATTCGGCATAGTCGCAACACCTTCTCCCTGAGCATAAGAATGTAGTCCCACTAGAATGAAGTTTACTCCGAAGAATGTAAACAGAATCGATCCGAATCCCCAAATACTCACTAAATTGAAAACAAACTTACCATTCAAGCCAGGGATGAATCTTAAATGTAATATGATCGCATAGGTTAGAACAGAAACTAGCGCCCATGTTTCCTTTGGGTCCCACCCCCAATATCTACCCCATGATTCATTGGCCCAAACACCTCCTAAGAATGTACCAATCGTCAACATGAAGAGGCCTATGGTCATTACCATTTCATTTACAGAGGTGATCTCCACGATATTCATCTGAATACGCTTTTTGTTTGAAGATGTTTTCAGTAAATAAAGGAATAAGTTTACTACTCCAAGCAACGCTCCAATTCCAAGTGCACCATAAGATGCAGTAATTATTGCAACATGAATCATCAACCAATACGATTTCAATACTGGTTGGATCGAAGAGATCTCTGGATCCAATAGATTCAGTTCAGTTACTAACAAGAATAATGAAGCTATCAATGTTGTAGCAGCTAAGACAACTGGATTTTTACGCGTAAAGAATAATCCGATGAGAACTGTCGCCCATGAAATAAACACCAACGCTTCATACCCCTTACTCCATGGAACATAACCGGTAATATACCATCGCATTCCCAGTCCATATGCATGAAATAAAAAGATCGCCATAGTGATCCAAAAGAACACTTTACTCACTTTATTGAAAAATGATTCTGATCGCAACGTTGGGTTTTTCACTACTCGAATGAAAAAGAGAACCAGCAAAATAAAGCCTACAATTAGATAACCATATTGTACCTTACCAAATACTTTAAGTCTATTGTATGTGATCTCGGCTGATACCTGTGGTTTAGTTGGGAGATCAGCACTTGGATTGATCTTTCTGTATTCCTCGACAGACTCCCATTGAAGTGTTTTCAAAGGCACCAAATACTCCTCAACTGATGAGAACGAATCATTTCCTTGTGCTACGGCAAAAGACTTTCGTAAAAATTGAGCGGCCAATTCATTACCTTTTTGATCTTTATCTCTCAATTCCTGAGCAAACGGCCAAACCCACTTTCCTCCCAGATCACCAGGCACGGGAACAATTCTTAGTCTTCTATAAGCAAAAACTTCTTTAAGCAATCTATAACGCTCTCCAAGTTTCAATAATTTTTTATCAAACTCATTCTTATTAGCGTCTTTCTTCTCATGTGCTTCTCGATATTCTTCCATCCACTTGAAATTTCCAAACTTATCTTCAAGTTCAGCAAGTGAAGCATACTTTTCAGTTCCCAAACGTTCTCTGATCTTGCTAGATACATAAACGATCTTCTTATCTAACCACACATCTGGACCATAATGATGGAAAGCCATCAAAACCTGTACGGCATTCTTGTCGTTGTATTTGTCAGATCGATGTACTTTTCTTAGAACTCGATCGGCCAGAGTATGGAAAGGAACGATTCGACCCTGGTAATCTTGAACCAAAAGGTCCGCTATCTGAATTGTTTGCTCCTTACTTAAATATTTCAATTCAACCTTGGGTGCTTCAAAGCCAGTATTAGATTCTACATTATCATGTTCATGATCGTGGTTATGGTCGTGATCATGGTCATGGTCATGCTGGTGAGCTTCGTGATCATCATGAGTGTGAGTCGTATCCCCTTCATGCGCGTAAGAACTGAAACCGATACCTCCTATCATGAATAACGTCACAATTGCCTTTACCATTTTAGCTCGATTATCCCTTGATTTCTTAATCAGATCATTTAAACTCTTCATTCTTCCGACTGGAGAGAATAAAGAGAGAATCATTCCGATCGACATCAGTAGATATCCTAAATAAGAAACATTGGTACCCCACCAGTCGTAATTAACGCTGAGGATTGTACCCGATTCATCCGGGAAGTAACTGGATTGAAAAAACCGGTAACCTTTGTAGTCCATAACATTATTCATAAAAATACGTTGATCCCGGGTGTAATTTTCTACTGTGTCTATCAAGGTTACTTCTGAAGCATAAGAACTTGCCATATCTGATCCTGGATAGCGATCTAATTGGAAATCTCTACATTTAATTGAAAACGGTACTTCAATTGGTTTTGAACCATAACCCAATTCAAAGTTTAGACCATTGAATTGAGTCACATTATCCCCCATTATGACCTGAGGCCCACCAGCAAATGTTACCAGTTGTTCTTTACCTTCTGAACTTAATTTAACAGTTAAAAGATCTTGCCCTTTCCCTTCTTCTTCCGCCTTCATTTGAACTTTGGCAATGTTTTGTTTATACTCTCTGAACATTATGCTTTCAGAAGGAAACATATAAAGCTGAGAAGAGAAAAACCTCACTGCTGTGTCTGCAGGAATTTGATCGACTTGAGAAGAATCAAGTTTATTCTTCATTCGATCCTCTCTAGATAGTTTCATCATGTCTACTCGTTGAAACGGCTTGATCGACTGGATGAAAACCTGACCATTCTTTTCCCAGATCTTGACTCCTGGAATAGCACCTTCTTTCTCAAAAGAGAAGTTAAGGTCTCCAATTGGCATTTGCTGACCTTTAAACAGATATCTGCTTTTTCCACGTATCACAAACTCGAGAGCTTCACCTTCCAATGAATCGGCTTGAACTATAGAATCAACAATATTCTCTTTGTATGAAACATACTCAACATTAAATTGCGGTTGATCAGGCATTTGAAAGTCTATTGAGAATGGATTCTCTACTCCCTCTGATAACCATCTTTGCTCTCTATAAGTAAACTGATTAACACCATCATTTGCTTTAATCGATAAATAAGGGCTTGAGCTAAATATAACATTCGTTGTCTGACCTTCTTTAACCCTCATTTGTCCTTCAAAACCTACATATCTAGTTAAAGCTGCACCTATGATGATCAGTAAAAATGATAAGTGAAATGCAAACAGTGCCACCTTTTCTTTCTGATACATTCGGTACCTGAATATATTCACGATCAATGAGATCGATAGATAGAGCAGCAAAAGCTCAAACCATAGGGCATTATACACTGCTATTTTAGAAGCTGGAGTACCGTAATCGGACTCAACGAAAGTAGCTTTGGCAATAGCAATTAAAAAAAGTAGAAGGCCAAGAGCCATCATACGCATAGAGAACAATTCTCTTAAAAAACGATCTATCATTATCCCTAAAGATTTGAAGACAAAAATACACAACATAGAACGCTTTGCTAAGCTATTCTGTTTTTTTTTTGGGAGAATAAAAGCAACAATTGTACTTTTATCGACTAATGGATCGAATCAAGAACATCACAATTGTTGGAACTGGCAATGTTGGTAGTCATTTAGCGAAGAGTTTTTCGGTTTCGAAGATCAAGGTCAATGGAATATTCAGCAGAAATAGCGAAAATGCTCAGTCACTTGCCAATACGTTCAAAACAGATGTTATTGAAAGACTTGATTCGATCAAAAAAACAGATCTCGTTTTGATCTGTGTACCTGATGATGTTATCATTGAAGTCATAAAGCAATTACCTAAAAGTCTTCCAGTAGCTTATACCTCAGGAAGTGTCAAGCTTGATGAACTCCCAAAAAGAGATCGACTCGGAGTATTCTATCCTCTTCAAACCTTTTCGAAAAAAAGAAACCTTTATATTTCTAACGTGCCATTTTTGATCGAGTCGGATAACAACGAATTCGGTGAAAGACTATTTCAATTAGCAGAACAGATAAGTTCAAAAGTTCTTTACGCTGATTCAAACGATCGCTACCAATTGCATATTGCGGCAGTTATGGTGAATAATTTCACAAATCATATTTATGATCTTGCTGACGAACACGTGAAGAGTAATGACCTAGACTTTGATCTCCTTATTCCTTTGATCAAGGAAACTGTCGACAAACTCAATACTCTCTCACCTTTTGAAGCTCAAACAGGACCTGCAAAGCGAGGTGATCTAAATGTAATTAACAAGCATATTAATTCGCTTAAAGGGGAAACAAAAGATATCTACTCCTTGTTAAGTGAATCTATTCTCAGAAAATTTGGTAACAAATGAATTACAAACAGAAGCTAGCCAATGTTACTACGTTCATGTTCGATGTGGATGGAGTCTTAACAGACGGAAATGTATACCTATTTCAAAATGAAGTCGTTCGATCTCTAAATTCCAGAGATGGTTATGCATTACAATATGCATCTAAGCTAGGTTACGATATTTACATCATTACAGGTGGTAATTCAGTATCAGTAAAAGACCGACTTTTAGGTCTTGGTGCAAAAGAGGTTTTTCTTCAATCAAAAAATAAATTAGAAGTCTATAACCATATTATTGAACGAGAGAATTTAAAAGACGAGGAAGTATTGTACATGGGAGATGATATTCCCGATTTCGAGGTTATGAGAAAAGCTGGTGTTTCAGCTTGTCCGCAAGATGCAGCAGTTGAGATCAAAGAGATATCGCATTACCAGTCGCCATACGCTGGTGGTAAACATTGTGTGCGGGATTTGATCGAGCAAACGTTGCGCGTTCAAGGGAAATGGTTCGGAGAACTGTCTCTTGAGTGGTAACAGGTTATTTAGCAACAAAATAGTAATCGCTACCATTTTTATAAACCGTTTTGAATTCCGCTCGAGTTAGAGGCTTTTGTTTATCGATAAACCTTTCAAGGGTGAATATACCGTAATTGAAATCTGCTAAATAATCAAAGAAGTTCTCTGGTTGAGCGTGGTAGAACTCACTAGCTCCATTACCAAACTCAAAAATTAGCAATGGATGATCTTTATCCAGTATTCTACTTGATCCTTTGAGCACGTCGAATTCACCACCTTCAACATCTATCTTCATAAAGTGAATTTTATGATCTTCTGGGATAGTACTATCCAGTGTTCGTTTTTCAACTTCGATCTGATCGATCTCAGGGGTTTTAACTTTATACGATCGCTTATTGATACCGCTGTAAGCAGGAGCATTTTTCACATAATGGAATGTCGTTGTTCCTTGTTCATTTGATAAAGCATAAGGCAAAACCGTCGCTTGACCGTCATATTTTAGCTTAAGATCATTAAAGAATGAAGGGATAGGCTCAAATGCGAAGTGCTTCCCTTCAGATGCATTCTCAAGGATCATATCGAGAATTTCACCCTTATGACACCCCACATCAATACAGTTTGATGTTGTATTAACCTCTGTATTGATGATCTTTTGAGTTAATCGATCATACTTAAGATTCTTGGTAACATCAAGATGTAACAAATTGAAAAGTTTCCTAACCTTATCTTTCGCTCCCATAATTCCTTCTCACTTATCGCTTAATGATTCGAGCGAATGAAACAGTGTCATTCACAGTAAGACGGAGCAAATATACTCCTTCAGAGAAACTTCTGATGTCGATGATGGAAGAATTTTCAGCTTCGAACACCGTCTCCCCAATATTCGAGATGATCTGAACTGAAAAATCATCTTTTATACCTTCCAGGTGAAGGAAGTCACTTGAAGGATTTGGGTAGATCTTCACGTCACTGATCTCATCATTGTTCTCAATTGACACAAGATCATTTCCAAGATCAGCTACATTCGTCACTTCATCTCCAGGACCAATTTTTATTGCCATAACTGAGGTTGACAAACTAGCCTCTACTCTATCCTGGCCGCATGTTCCTGCCATCATAACTCCTCCATCAATTGTTTCCATCATTTGATTAAACAGATCCGAGTTCACCCCAGAATAACTTTGAGAAAGTCCATTATACCAGAGATCAATATGAAATTTAAGAACAAAAGCATCTACCCCAATCGGGAAGGTGTTGTAGAAATCAGAATCCGATTGTAATCCGATGTAAATATTATCATCTTTCACACAAAGCGCACTGAGTCCATCGTACCGATCAAACTCACCTACCAATTCATCAATATCATTCCCTTCATCATCTGCTTTCCATAACCACCAGTCAAGGTCAGAATGTCCGGGTAATGTAATTTCTCCAGCGCAATAAATGTTGTTATCATAAATTGAAAGATCATTGATCTTAGCATTATCGACAGTTCCTGGATAGAAATTTGTCCAATTCTCAGTTCCATTGATATGCATTGAAATAAGAGCGGCATTCGATTTACTTCCATCGTAGCGATATCCTCCAATAATAACAGTTGTATCATTTAAAATATCAACAGCTTTCGCAGCGTCATCAACTCCAGTTGAGATGGTTTTTGTCCAGATCGTATCACCTTGATCATCAACTCTTGCAATATATATATCTTTCATAGCTGTTTCTTCACCCTCTGATTCACCAACCATGATCAATCCTCCGTCTGGAAGTTTCACTGCATCCCAGAGTTGCTCCCAGTTTGAAGTACCAAAATTCTTTTCCTCGATGAGATTTCCAAGTTCATCAGTTCTCAAATAGTAAAAGTTGTATCGACCGTCATCAGTAGAATTCGTTGTTCCTACAACAGTAAAACCAACCCCATCCTCATAGAAGATCCTTCGTCCGATCTCACTTCCATTTCCACCAAATGATTTCGTCCATAAATGCTCTCCTGTGCTATCAGTCAGCATGATGTATGCCTGACCGGAATTAATAGAGAACGCTCCTGACCCTCCTGTGATTGCATAACTTGAATCAGGCAATTGAACAACACCTTCTCCAGTATCAAAAGAAGAACCATCATACGTTTTATAAAAACTGATCTGAGCAGTTAATTCTCCCGAAAGAAAAATAGCAAATGACAATATGACTAGTCTGATCAAATTCTCCATGACATTCTAATTAAGGCGCTCTGTCCAAATTGACTTCCCAAAATAACTCCTGTTATGTCCTCAGTTCCAATGCTCAAAGAAAGTTTTTCTCCTGAGTATCCTGCATACATTCCCCCTCTGAAATTGCCGTATCCTCCAAATGACACTTGCGCACCAAGAGACCAATTAAGCAAAGGGTTCCAATGCACTCCTGCATATCCTAAAGGTCTATACACACGGTTTGTATACATACGAATACCAAAAAAAGCTTGAACCTGCTTATCAGTATATTTTTCAATTACTTTACCAACCTGGATAAATCCAGGTGCAAATCTCCAACCCGATGAAGTATCACGTACAACATTCAATGAATCATTAAGTATATCATCTGAATCCTCTTGAAGAGCAGTTAGATCTGCAAGGGAATATCCATCAAATTGAATCACGGCATCAGCACTCGTTTTCGAAAACTGATTAATATAATACGCTCCAAGATTGCGACCAACAATAGACATATGTCCACTCATGTTTCCTGAACGACTTCCCACTGGAACCAAAAACTCAAAATTCACTGCTGCACCAATCCCTTGAAAAAATGCAGGCGAATTGGAAAATTCAGATTCACCTCTAAGACCAAGAATAACAGAATCAGCATCCTCAGATGTGTATAGCGTACCTCTATCAAGGGAAACCAAAGCATCCGAAGTAGGCAATAAAGCATTCAAAGATATGAAGGACTTTGATTTTACATCATGTATTCCAAATCCGAGCGTATAGAATGATTGTATTCTACCAAAACTATTTGAAAAATTAGCAGTTTCTCCTCTATAGTTATCATTTCCAAAGAATGCTAGACCATATAGGCTTTTTGCATATTGAGCAGAAAAGTGAGTTTCATATCCTCCATCGATCATCCAACTCAATCTCTCTTTATTCTTAAAAATCCTCTTATTCGAATAATATTGTGCTCGAAACCTTACATCCCCTCCTAACCGATTCAATTCATCATGTTCGTCCAATGAGCTGACCTTGTTTTCCTCGGTAATACTCCCTCCAAATATCAAGTTACTCGATACATTGTTCTGCATCCCTGAAGCCAGGTAGAAGGCATTTCCCTGTAATGAAATTCGCTGGGACTGATCCGTCGTATCCAATTGTTTCGGAAGCAATTCCTGTCCAACCAAAGAAACTGAGAACGTCATCACTAACACTATGAGAAAAAGATTCTTGTGCATTATAGATTAGTTCTAAGTTTGAAATTTGCCCTTAAAAGAAAATCAATTGCAGCATTTTCATAAACCACATTGTTACTATTCGTAGCACTATCAAATACTACTTCTAATTCTATGTGATTTACATCTTTAAGCACCTGAACATCTTCTTGACTAATTCCTATCTGCGTTTCTTGTGACTGCACGATATGCGAATCAGTGGAAGTATTTAATGGTGCTGGTTGAACGGATTCACTCTGTTCCAGAATAGCAAGTTCATTATAATTCTCATCAAGTAAACGCAATTGTATAGATCCGCCGTATGGGAAAGAATTGTTCGTGGATAAAATAAAAGAGCCCTCTTCAACTTCTAAAAATCGTTCTTTATCCTCATAAGAAAAATCAAATGTATCTCGTAATTTAAGTTGATTTGAACTTAGAACTAAAGGAAAATCAGCTTTGATCTTTGCACCGATCGAACTTTGTGGAAAGAGTTCGTTGTTTCCCTGCGAGGCATTTCCGTATGGATTCAACTCAATCTCGTAACCAAGTTTATATTCCTTGCCTAAATTTTCAATGAAAGGAATTATGTTGGAGGTAGACTGGTTAAATGTTAAAGTACGCTCTGAAAAAGTAAGATCAACCCAATCCCATTGTGCAGGATTAATATTTAGTGTTTGATTAAAATCAGGATGATTTAATTGAACTTGATCACCGTTATAGTTTGTACTGATCAGCTGTGTAATAACTCCTTGGGCAGGAGCTTTCACACCGTTGTAGAGTATGATATAAAAGTTTACATTCTCAATATTGATATTGCCTCCGGCTATTGCATTTAGCGCTTCCAGATCTATTACGGTTGTGTCACTGAACACGCGTTGACCAAAATACCCTTTACCATATTCAACTTTTAAGCCAGAAAATGCAACAATAAATTCAAAAACATCTTGATCCGTAACATTGACTGATGAGCCGTTAGGATCTGTAGTAACCGTCATTTTCGATTGAAGTATATTGTAAGAAAGACCATTTTCACCGGTCATATCAATTGTGTATCCTGAAAGATCCAAAATGAATGTTTTAGCGTTTGGATTACCATTACTTCCTCCTTCAACAAATTCAGATTGCGTGAAGGTTACTCCGTCTTTAGTCACTCCCGGTAATTCTACTTCGAATATCCCACCTTCAGAAATTGGATTAAAAATAGTTACTTCGGCTTTTCCAGATGATATACGAGCCTCACGTAATGCCGCCCCATCAAGACTAAAAGTATGCTCCTGGATATCATCTATAAAAGTGGTTCCAGGGCTTAAGTTCAAGTTAGAAACTCCAATTGAAAACGATTGTTCTATTGAAGTGTCTGGAATCACCAGAAGGTCACTAATATCAAAATCAACGAGATCGCGCTCTAATACAACTTGAATCGACTGATCAGCATTAACTCCTAAAGTTGAGTCATTAACATAATCAGTAATGCGCAACGTATCCTTTACGAGTGGTGCCGTCCAACTAGAGGACCATGTCGCTTTTTCCTTTCTGCAGCTAACAAAAAAGAAGGATATAGCTAAAAATATGACAAGAGTGCTTCTCATGATAAATCAATTACGAATATAACGATATTTAAATCGTTGAGGTTGGAGAGTATACTGCATAATTTGAAAAACCGAAGGAAAACAACATATTTTAAGATCGAACGGAGTTTTATTTAGAAGAACTATGTTACTTTTGAAAGTGTAATCGTTATACGAATGAATATGGAATTGATCGCTCAAATTATTATAGCATTGTTGCCAGCTGCAGCCGTTGTAGCTGTGGTTTATATCATGATTAAAAAAAGTGGAGAGAAGGATATTGCGAACCTTTCACTTCAATTAAAAAAGGAAAGACAAAAGTTTTTTCTAGAACCAAGAGTTGATGCTTATCAGCGCATTGTATTACTTCTGGAAAGAATTAATCCACACAACCTGGTAATGCGTTTGCACAACCCGAAAGCTTCAGCTGTAGCTTTTCAGGCTGAATTACTTCAAAACATTCGAAACGAGTATGATCATAATGTTGCTCAACAGATCTTCATTTCTCCACAGGCGTGGGAAATGGTTAAAAAGAGTAAAGAAGAGACGATAAAGATCATAAATATTGCTGCTAAACAAATGGATGAAAAAGCTACTTCCACAGATCTAAGCAGTAAAATATTTGAATTGGTTGCGGAATTGGATGAACTTCCAACTGACATCACGATACAGCAACTCAAAAAAGAGCTTCAACGACTATTCTAAAGAGTTGTTAAATATCCATTCTCACTGTTATTTTCAATATTTTTACTATATTATTGTAAAAAGTTTAAAGGCATGAGAAAAGTACTACCCTTATTGTTATTCGTATTAACCTGCACAATTAGTTTTGGGCAAGATGATAAGGAAACTCCAGATCTGATACAGTTTTCGGGAGTCTTGGTTTCAAGTGACAGCCTGGATCAAGTATCATTCGCATCGGTGATCGATAAAACAACGGGTAAAGGTACGATGTCAGATTACTACGGTTATTTCAGTTTTGTAACTCGTCCTGGAGATACGATCATGTTCAATGCTTTTGGATTTAAACCAAGTTCATACATTGTTCCTGACAGCTTAACCGAATCAAGATATAGTATAATTCATGTAATGACACCAGACACAATGTTACTTCCTCAAGTTGATGTTTACCCATGGCCTTCTAGAGAGGAATTTGCTCGAGCTTTCGTGGAAATGGATCCTTATGACGATGCGTTGAGAAGAGCTCAACGACAATTATCTGGTGAAAGTCTAGCATTCGCTGCTGCTAAGGTTCCAACGGACGGATCTCTTTCATACAATTGGCAGCTTGAACAGCAACAAACGAGGTTATATACTCAAGGACAGACACCAGTGAATAATTTACTTAATCCAGCTGCATGGAGTAAATTCATTGAGTCATGGAGGAATGGTGATTTCCAAAGGGATTAATCAAGTCTCTTAACCGATCCAGTTGCCTTTAAGGAAGCTATTGAAGAGGTAAAGCTGTAATAGAACTCCTGCAACAACAAAAAGTATATGAACTAATTTGTTGTATTTCAATTTGAATAAGATCAATGTTGAAGCGATCATCACTCCGAACAATCCAGTTAAAAATAGTATAGACTTTGTTTGATCCAAGCCCACCACACTAGCAAAAGGAAAACCAAGAAACGAAACTGCGATTACCGCCGATATTATAATCATTAACATTGATCTTCTCGTCAGACTGATCTTACCCATTCTTCTCAACAAAAGGTAATGTAAGAAGGGATTACAAAATACATATCGATTCATACTGATCATCGTTGTTCTATCATCTTCTAGTGGATGAAAGAAAAGTATGTAGATCATGATCATGAGCAAATAGCCAAGACCAACGATCTCTAGCTTCGTGAAATAGCTCTGCATCTGTTTGAACCGAACATTTATAAAGTCTACTACTAATGCCAGCATAGCCAGAATTGTTACGAACAATGCAAGTCCATCTAACCATAAGATTCTATAACCTCTCCAGGTTGTTAATGGAAATGAAGGTAATTTGAATTCATGCCCCCAATGATTCACCTGACTCTTACTGTAAGCCATATAATCACCTACCTCTAATCCAATCGCAAGAAACCCCAAAGTTGCACCTGTAATTAAAGAAAAAGCGATCAGAAATGTTGTTTTAAGTTCCTTTAGTGGATCTTTACTTAGGAGCACTATACCTATGACAGCAGGTATTAAAAAGAAGAAAGCTGGTCTTACAAATGATAATAAAATGCTGAATAGTATCATCCACAGCAGAGAGCCTTTTTTCCAGGAAAAGATCAACAAAACGCCAAGCAGGTAAAACAAAGCCTCAGAATAGGGCAAATAAAAAAAGAAGGTTGATGGAAATGCAACTATAACGGCAAATTCCAATAATCCAGTTTTAGTCAATATAGACAAAAAGAAAGTGCCTGAAAGAAATAAAATGAAATTAATAACTGCGATACCCTTAACTCCAACTCCAGTTATAGACCACAAATAAGGGAATCCCGGAAAGAAACCTGAATTCGATTGACCTTCTGTTGACAGATTATAACCGTCCTCTACGATAGAAGAGTACCATGAACCATCCCAGTTTTTAAGATTTACGGCATCAGGCACTTCTGTTAGAATACCGATAGATAACAATAGGAAATAGATCAGACTTAATCCGACTATTGATCCGACTACATAAAGTAAACCGTTACTAAATATTGAATTCATAACACCCCTGTCCTACTGAACTGTAAATATCAGCATTTTTTTAAACCTAATGGAAAAAAGATAGAGACCAACAAGAGGTATATAAATAAGTCTTTCTCGAGGTTAAGAATTAGACATCTTGTATCTTCTAAAAAAAGCCTCCCAATTCCAAATGAAGTTTTTCATCACCTCATCCATCCTTTTGAGAAATAGTGGATTGGGGCAGTCTAATCTTTTAAAGTACTCATCCTGACACTCATTCAGCTTGTATTTGTGAAATACGCCTTTAGACATGCTGTATAGAACACTCTTAGAAGGATGATTGACTCTGGACATGAAGCTTGAATAATCCTTAAAATAATTCATGAAAGTAGATTCTTCCATACCAAAAGTTTCTGCGAACTTATGAAAGATCAACTTTTCTAATGATTTAACCTGCTCTGGCGGAAAACTATCTTGTAAGTATTTAACATTCGCAACAATTACGATCATTGTGAAATGTCCATCACTTGCAGACATGAGGTCTGGCTTTCTTACAAAAGCTGGATCCTCCTCGATCAATGAAGCTACTTCATTAAATCCTTTATCTACCACATCCAAAACTCCATTTACGAACACATTGGATAATTGTTCATCAGATAGTTTTTTCTTGAATATTGTACTGAGCATATCGGTTAACGGTATTATTCAAATACAAATGTATTAAGCTTAAAGACTCATTTCCCAAAGGCGAAAACCACGTTTTCAACAATATTATTAACAATGTATTCTCTCAATGTTAATATAACTAGACTATTTTGTTCAAAACAGTGCAATCACCTAGTTTAAAATAAGTTACATAAAACTTTGTCAAACCAGTGCAATCCAGCCATCACTGGGTTTGACCACCTACCTAAGAAAGCTGAATAATTAAGGATTTTTAGTCACATTAGAACATTTTAAGATTTACTTTTGTCCTAATATATTCAGTATAGAACGTAATTATGAAAACGCGACAATTTATCATCTTGATTCTGTTTTTAGGCGTATTGGCTCTTATATACTTTCCGATCGTATCAGAAAAGGAGGTCAAAAAAGATAACAATATAAAGCAGGAGCAAAACTTCGTTCCAATTTACGATGCAAAGAACAGTCAACGAGTTCAACAACTTGATTCTTATGGTCAAATCGTAGGTCTTGCACAGTTCGATGTAACCATGAAAGTTCAGGGAGAAATTGATCGTGACAATCGTTTACTAAAAACAGGTATGACTTTTAAAAAGAATGAGATACTTGTTAAAGTCGACCGAACAGAAGCACTGTATAATCTTCTTTCACGAAGAAGTCAGTTTATCAATTTGATCTCAGGCGTAATTCCAGACATCAGTATAGACCTTCCAGATGAGGAAGATAAATGGAAGCGTTATTTAGCCATGATCATGCCTACAGCACCGCTTCCTGAATTACCTGAGATCAAGAGTCAAAAAGAAAAACTGCTGATCAATGGGCGAAATATTATGGCAGAGTATTATGGTATCAAATCTGCCGAGTCACAGATCGAAGAGTATTTTTATGTCGCTCCATTCAACGGTGTAATTGTAGAAAGTTTCGTTGAACCTGGTTCGATGATCAGCCCAGGGATGCGATTGTTTACAATTGCTGAAAATGATGAGTTTGAAGTAAAAGCTCCGATCAGTATTGATGATATTGCTAATTACGAGTCTGCAGAAAACGTTTTCTTTACCTCTTCAAAAGAAGATACAATAGGGTTTGGGAAATTGCTTCGAACATCACCCAAGATCAACACTCAAACACAATCAGTTGATGCATATTTCTCTTTGAATGGTGCTGCAAAACCAGTCATTGGATCTTTTGTAAATGTCAGCGTGATTTCTGAAGTAAAGGATAGCAGTGTTGTCCTCCCTGAAATTACCGCTCAAAATGGACGAGTGCAGATCCTCAAGGACTCTCTGATCATGGAGAAAAGTATCACCATATTAGGAACTAAACCAGATTCAGTATTTGTAAGTGGAATAAATGATGGAGAAAAAGTGATTTTACAGCCCGTAGAGAGTTATACTGATTCAACCAAATTCATTGGAATAATTAGAAACTAGATCATGCGCAGAATAGTACAATTCTTCATCGAACGACCAATTTGGACAAATGCATCTATCGCACTTGTAGTCATGTTTGGCTTGTGGTCAGTTTTTAATTTAAATCGATCGTTTTTTCCTGAATTAGATCCAAATAGAATTGTAATATCAGTATTCTATCCAGGAGCTTCTCCAGATGAAATGGAGGAAGGTGTAAGTATCAAAGTTGAGCAATCCATAAAAGGACTCAAGGGAATCGAACACATCGACGTTACGTCTCAGGAGAATTCCGCCCAAATAACTATAAGTGCATATCAAGACACTGATATGAAGGAGCTCCTAAGTGATGTGGAGAACGCCGTCAACAGTATAAATAGCTTTCCACAGGGAGCTGAAAAACCGATCATTACCCGACTAAAAACGAATAGCATGTCGAGTAACGTTGCTTTCGTCGGCATAACTGCTAAAAATCCTGATAAGATCAACAAAACCGATCTTACTAAAATGGCAAACAAAGTTGAGCGGGATCTGCTCAATACTCGTGTCATCACTCAGATCGAAAAGCAAGGTTTCCCGGATAATGAGCTTGTAGTAAATATTAGAGAAAATGACTTGTTGAGATTTCAGCTTTCCATGGAAGAGATCGCTTCGGCCATAAGCTTAAAGAACAACGACATAACAGCGGGAGTAATTCGAGGTGAGAATCAGGAGATGAATATTAGGTACAATAACAGAACAACTGTACCTTCTGAGATCGAAAATATAATTGTTCGAACATCACCAACAGGAGAAAAAATTAGAATAAAAGATGTTGCTGACGTTAAACTTGATTACGCTGAGGGTTCTCAGGAAGCTAGTTTTAATGGCAAGCCTTCTATCTCACTTCAAATACAGAAAACGGCAGAGGAGGATATTGCTGCAATTTCAGACGCTATCAAGAACTATAAAAAAGAGTTTAATGAGAAATATGATGATTACTCTTTTGAGATCTATTTTGAGTTTAACTCCATGCTGAAGGAACGTATCAACTTGCTTAGTGAGAATGGTGTTTTCGGATTAGCTCTGGTACTGCTAGCCTTGGGTCTTTTCTTGAATGTTAAATTGTCGGCCTGGGTAGCTTTTGGTATTCCGTTTTCATTTCTGGGGATGTTTATCCTTGGGATGTGGTATGGTATGACCATCAACATGATCTCTTTGTTTGGGATGATACTCGTAGTAGGAATCCTGGTTGATGATGGGATCGTGATCGCAGAAAATATCTATGCTCACTTCGAAAAAGGAAAAACAGCTTCAAAGGCTGCGTTAGATGGCACTATGGAAGTTCTTCCCTCAGTGTTTACATCTGTACTCACGACCATATTAGCATTCTCTGTGCTATTATTTGTTGAAGGATTAGAAATGATGCGGGAAATGGCATTTGTTGTAATCGCCTGTTTGTCATTCTCTCTTTTCGAAGCCTTTTTTGTACTTCCTTCTCACCTTTCAAGTAAAAAGATACTTTCAGAAAATAAGGACACCAGAATGAACATGGTTATTGGTTTGATCCTTATGATCGTTGGGATCGTTGTTATATACTTCGGAAGTCGATTGATCACCCTGGAGAAGGGCGTGATGGCAACTTTATTTCCTTTTGCTTTAATGATCGTTGGAGCTGTTATTGTTTACACTGGCTTCTCAGGTTCACCGATCGAACAAAAAGTCCGACAAGGTGCAGAGTGGTTTATAAGAAAAGTTCGTGATGTGATCTTCGTAGATTTCTTGAATTTGTTCACTTCAGACTTTAAACTCTTTAACTGGAAATTTTTGCGTGTTCGAAGAATTGCAGTATTCATTCCTTTGATATTTACGATCACAACGATCAGTCTATTGGGATCTGGTAAAATTGGAGCTACATTCTTTCCAGACATTCCACCAGATTTTTTCAATATAGAAGTCGCTTATTCTCCTGGAGACACTAAAGTCAAAACAAGAAAGTTTATTGATCGAGCGACTCAGATCCTACTGGAAGAGAACAAGAAGATCGCTGATGCTACGGGTGACACGATGCTATCATACTATACGAGTACAATTGGTGCAACGATGAACCTCGGACAATTCGGGAATCATGTTGGAATGGTCAATGTATATTACAATTCAATAGATGACATTCCGGTTGATACTTTGATCAATAGAGTGATCAGAAGGATTAATGCTGAGAAAGAAGGTAAGTTAGCTAATGATTTCTTCGTTGGTGGTTTCAATCGCTTCGGAGCCGACATAGAGTTCGGTATGTCTTCTGAAAACGCAGTGGAATTGAATGCTGCGAAAAAAGCTTTTAAAGCAGAGCTAAGTGGTATGGAGGGAGTTCAAAATGTTAAGGACAACTCTCCTGACGGACGACGTGAAGTAGACATAAAATTACTTCCTCAGGCTGAAGTATTTGGCTTAGGAAAGGCGGAAGTCGTTAATCAGATCAGAAATGGTTTCTTTGGACGAGAGACTCAACGCGTTATTATTGGTACAGATGAAGTTAAGATCTGGGTGCGTTATCCAGAAGAAGATAGAAACACGGTGTCTGACTTAAAGAACATGCGAATTAAAACCGTTACAGGTACTGCAGTTCCACTTTATCAAGTTGCTGATTTCTCTATCGACCGAGGTCCGGAAAGTTTAAAACGAAGAGATGGAGTCAGACAAGTCAAGGTCGATGCTACATCTTTATATCCTGATTCAGTAGCTGTTTTCAACACGAAAATCAGTGAAGAGATCGTTCCGAAAATAGAAGCCGCTTTCCCCGGAGTGAATTTCACCAAAATGGGACAGTTTGAGCGTTCTCAAAAAACAGGAAACAGTATGATGTATATGACTATGATCGTCTTAGTAGCGATGATCATTGTTATCTCACTTCACTTTAATTCACTCTTCCAGGCATTTATGATACTTCTTGTTATTCCTGCTGGAATTGCTGGAGCTATACTGGGACATGGAATAGTAGGAATACCTGTATCTGTATTAAGTGCATTTGGAATGATCGCATTGCTCGGTGTATTGATCAATGATGCAGTTGTTTTCCTAGATAAATACAACCAAACCATCCTTGAGGGGAAGTCAAGTCGTGAAGCAGCATACATAGCAGCTATCGCACGATTCCGCCCCATTTTATTGACAACTATTACTACAGTAGCCGGATTACTACCTCTGATAGCTGAAGAGAGCATGCAGGCTCAATTCCTGATTCCAATGGCAGTTTCAATTGCATTTGGGGTGTTATTTGGAACTCTATTCATATTGGCATTCTTCCCTTCAGCCATCCTCTATGGAAATGATATAAAAAGAATATTCAGCTATATCTGGACAGGGAAATATCCTAAGGAAGAAGAGGTTGAGACTGTCCTCCATAAACACAATGAAATTCAAGAAAAAAGATCATGAGAACGCTAACCTTATCTTTATTGATCATATCGCTTTTGAGCTTTTCTTCAATTGCTCAAGAGAAACTATCTGCTAAGCAAGCGGTCATTGAAGCTCTTGAAAATAATTTTCAGATGCAGATCAGTGAAAAACAAGTTGAGATAGCTGAGAAGAACAATTCCTGGTCTGAGGCTGGATTATTCCCTACTGTTGAGTTATCTGCCAGTCTCAATAACACAGTTGTCGATAATACCAACAACCCTTTTACTTTTACACCAGGACTCATCTATAATAGGTCATTAAGTCCTGGTATTACTGCTAATTGGAACATCTTCACGGGATTAGGGGTAAAGATCACGAAAGATAGGTTAGCACAGCTTGAAGAGCAAAGCAATGGTAACGCAAATACAATATTGGAAAACACTGCATACGACGTGCTAACTGCATATTACAATTGCTTGATGCAACGTGCTCAGTTAAATAATTTGGAGGAGGTTTTTTCAACAACTAAATTACAAGTTGCTTACGAAGAAAAAAGAACAGATCTCGGTCAATCAAATAAACTAGCACTGGCTCAGATACAGAACCAATTCTATTCTGACAGTATAAATATCATTCAACAACGGATCGATTATGAAAACGCACTGCGGAACTTACTTCTATTGATGAACGCTCCTCAGGAAGATATCGAAGGAAGTAAATTCCCTACCTTAACCGATTCACTAAAAATTGAATTAGAACCAATTGATGAAGATGTTTTGGTGGACCAGGTAACTGAGAACAATCAAAATTTGAAAAATCAAATGATCAATGTAGAACTTCAACGTACAAATACTCAATTGCAGCGCTCTTTTCTATATCCTACTCTGAACCTTCAGTTAGGCGCTAGTCCGAGTTTTGGGGATTTCAGATCGCTTAGTGACAATAACCTCGAAGCTGAAACCCAGCAGATCAACTATTTCGCGAATTTGAATCTTCGCTATACTTTATTCAATAACTGGAAGAACAAACGAGCAGTAGAAGTTTCGAAAATACAGGAAGAAATAACACAGATGAATACGGAAGAATTGAAAAAGCAATTGGTCACTAATTCAATTAATCTATCGAAACAATTCATCGTAAGAAATAAACTTGTAGATGTGGCTTCTACAAACGTCAACTATGCTCAGCAAGCGTTCGAGTTGGGTCAAAAGCGGTTTAAGTTAGGGGCAATTAATAGTATAGAATTGGCGCAGTTACGCAATGCCTATTTGAATGCAAAGCTCAACTACACCAATTTATTATTTCAACGGATTCAAACATATTTAGAGATATACAGGATATCAGGAAACCTACTTTTAACTTACAACAATTAAAAGTGAGTAACAAGATTATGCTTTTCGATCAACTTTCTCATATTGATCAAGGCGTATCTCATTCTTCCTAGAGCAGTATTAATGCTAACATCCTCTTTCTCTGCAATATCCTTAAATGACATACCCTTGAATATTCTCATTTGCAGAATATCTCGTTGAGCGTCTGGTAAATGATCGATAAGATCTACCATTTGCTGTTCAAGTTCCTCCTTTGTTATAGAGTCTTCAACATTATCTTCCTTCAATTCTAAAACTGAAAAAATATTAAAGTCATCTGATTTCGAACTCGATTCAGAGATCATTCGAACCTTATTTGCTTTTCGGAAGTGGTCGATCATCAAGTTATGTGCAATACGCATTGCCCAAGGCAGAAATTTACCTTCTTCGTTGTACTTCCCTTTTTTTAGGGTTTTAACGATCTTGATGAAAGTATCCTGAAAAATATCCTGTGACTTCGCATGATCGCGAATTTTCATAAAGATGTAGTTATATATACGGTCTTTATGACGCATCAAAAGCGTTTCAAACGCCTTTTCATTTCCTTTAAGATAATGAGAAACTAACGCTCTATCTTCTAGCTGTTGTAAATCCATAATTACTCAATTTTTGAGATTAGAAAAATTTCAAAATGTTCTTAGAGTAAAAATGTTTCGATAAGCGTTTTCGTTTTTAGTTAAACCCAAATATAGTACTTTCCTGAAATACAGCAAAAACCGAACCGTAAATTCAATTTAACTGTAGCTTTCACTTATTTAACGGAAACAAAAGTGACAGGGTTGGAAGAAAATTAGTTTTTTTTGAAAAAAAATTAGCAAAGTTATATCCGTTGCCTATTTTTGGCGACATAAAAACGTATAGGATATGCCAAAGTTATCAGATAAAGCGAGACAGATGCCGGCTTCACCAATTCGTAAATTGGTTCCATTTGCAGAAGCTGCCAAGAATAAAGGAAAACACGTTATCCATTTGAATATTGGTCAACCCGATATCCCAACTCCCGATTCTGCATTAACGGCTGTTAAGAATAATGACTTAAAAGTATTGGAGTACTCTCACTCTGCTGGTTTTGAATCTTACAGAAAAGGATTAACCAAGTATTACAAAAAGTTTGGAATTCAAGTAAATCATGAACAATTACTTGTAACAACTGGAGGTTCTGAAGCATTGTCTTTTGCTTTTTCTTCTTGCTGTAATCCAGGTGATGAGATCATTATTCCTGAACCGTTCTACGCGAATTACAATGGATTTGCTGTAAACGCTGGATTGAAAGTGATACCCGTAACTGCAAAAATTCAAGATGGCTTTGCGCTTCCTCCAGTAGAAGAATTTGAAAAGAGAATTACTTCAAAGACGAAAGCTATAATGATCTGTAATCCTGCTAACCCAACTGGGTATCTATACACCAAAGAAGAAATACAGAAATTGAGTACGATCGTCAAAAAGCATGATCTTTTCCTTTTCGCAGATGAAGTATATAGAGAATTTTGTTACGACGGTGCTCAACCTTTTTCAGTAATGCAATTAGATGGTCTTGATGACAATGTTGTAATGGTTGACTCAGTTTCCAAACGATATTCAATGTGTGGTGCTCGAATTGGGGCATTGATCACTAAAAATAAAGAGGTACTGGATACTGCTCTTAAATTTGCACAGGCAAGACTTTCACCACCAACATACGCTCAGATAGCAGCAGAAGCAGCTTTAGATACGCCGGACAGTTATTTTGATGGAGTAACAGAAGAGTATGTTAAAAGACGTGATGCAATGGTTGATGGTCTGAATAATATACCAGGTGTTACTTGTCCACGTCCAAAAGGAGCGTTCTATTGTGTAGCTGAATTTCCAGTTGATGATACAGAAAAATTCTGTCAATGGCTTCTCGAGGATTTTGAACTAAATGGTAATACTGTAATGATGGCTCCACTTAGTGGTTTCTACGCAACTCCTGGTTTAGGTAAAAAGGAAGCTCGAATTGCATACGTTTTAGAATTAGACGAACTTAAAAAAGCTCTTGCTTGCCTTGAAAAGGCGTTAGAGGTATATCCTGGACGCGTGTAAAATGGAAACTGATCAAGGAATAAAGGTTGCGGTTGATACTGTTGTTTTCGGATATGATAAGAAGGGACTTTCAGTTCTTCTTATTGAACGAAAAAGTCCGGATGGTAAAAAGAAGTGGGCGCTTCCAGGAGGATTTGTAGAAGTAAACGAAGATCTTCTGGATGCTGCGAAAAGAGAATTAAAGGAAGAGACGAACTTATCCCTTACCTACTTAAAGCAATTTGAGACTTTTGGAGCTGTAGATCGCGATAAAAGAGGGCGGGTAATATCAATAGCTCACCTGGTTTTGATCAATAAATCAAAGCGTTCGATCAAAGCTGGAGATGATGCGAAAAGTGTAAAATGGCTGCCTTTAAACATGATGCCTAAACTAGCTTTTGATCACAATGAGATAATTGATAAGGCTACTGATGTCCTTCGAAAAAAGATCGCCTCTCTTACCACTGACTGCGTAGAAGACATCCCATCCACGCAAGAGACCAAAATAATCAGTCAATTTCTTGATAAAGAATAAATAGCTTAAACCGCGTTAACAAAACGCGGTTTTTTTATTGCTTTTAATGACCGATTCAGATCTTCCTGAAGATCTTCAACCGCCTCTAACCCTATAGATAATCGGATCAATCCATCCGTTATCCCCATCTCAAGTCTTACTTCTTCTGACAATTTAGAATGTGTTGAACTAGAAGGGTGAGTCACGATAGATCGAGTATCGCCTAAGTTGGCAGTAATCGAAAAAAGTTTCAATTCATCCATAAACCTCAAACCTGCTTCTTTGCCTCCTTGAAGTTCAAAACATATGATTCCTCCACCTTTTTTCATTTGTTTTATAGCTAGATCATATTGAGGATGAGAAGGTAGATGAGGATATCTCACAAATTTCACTTGTTCGTTTTGCTCCAGCCATTTCGCAATTGAAAGAGCATTGTTGCAATGTCTCTCCAGTCTTACGTCCAACGTTTCAAGTGATTTTGACAACACCCATGCATTAAAAGGGCTTAGTGCAGGTCCCGAATGACGTGAGAATGCCTGTACTTTGTCAATGATCTCCTGACTACTGATAATTGCCCCTCCCAACGTTCTTCCTTGACCATCAATATACTTCGTTGCGGAATGAATAACAATATCTGCACCCAATTCTAATGGCTTCTGTAAGATCGGAGTAGCAAAACAATTATCTACAACCAAGAGTATGTTTCTCGCCTTACAAATTTCAGCCACAGCAGCAATATCTATAAGTTCCAGACCTGGGTTAGATGGTGTTTCTATATAAACTATTTTTGTTTGGTCTGTGATATGATCTTCAATTGAAGTCATTTCCCCAGCCAAAAGAAAATCGCTGGAAATACCCCACTTAGTAAAAACTTCATTCAGAAGTTTGTGCGTACTTCCGAACAAAGCGTTTGAGGAGATCACGTGGTCTCCTTGTTCCAGTAATGCTGCAAAAGTACTGAAGACAGCTGCCATCCCAGAAGCTGTAGCCCAACCTGCCTGTCCTTTCTCTAAGGCTGTTAGTTTAAGCAGAAACTCCTCCACGGATGGGTTGGAATATCGTGAATATACATTTCCTTGTTGCTCTTCTGCAAAAAGTGCTCGCATTTCCTCACTGTTTTCGAATTGAAAACTACTTGTTAAATGAATCGGCGAGCTGTGTCCAGGAATTTGATTACTGGATGCTTTCGTTCTAATGGCTAATGTACTTTCCTTCATATCTCTGTTTTTTCAGCTATTACTGTTTGATCATTTTTATCCAGAGTACCTTTATTATTTTCCGGAAGTACCGCTAAAAATAGACTTTCTCTATCGTTAAAGTTTATGTCTTTCAACGTGGACAATGAAACGAAACCTGTTTTGTAATGATAATCGTTACCGTGATATTCCTCACTGGTCTTTTCAAAACGAACTGCAGCTAATTCTTGAGCACTTGTACTACCGATATATACATTAATATTGTAGTTATCCGTTATCGAAAGAGATGATGCGACGATCTCTTTTCTGTACTCATATTTATAATCAAATTGTAATGCACTTATGTCCGACAACACAGCACTCGCTGTTGGGAAAGCTCCAGCTCCTCGGCCTACCAGTGTTTGTTGATCTGAGAATAATCCCTTTACTGCCACAGCATTGAAAGAGTCATTTACATTATAAGTAGGGTGATCTTCCTTAACAAAGTGAGGAGCAACAACGGGAATTAATTGATTTTTATCTCGAATCACATTAGATATGAGCTTGAGGCGAAAGTTCTTTTCCTTTCCGAATTGTACATCTTGATTCTTAACATGTCTTATTCCGTAATTAAAGATCTGATCAGGATCAACCGTCAATCCAAATGCATGCTTTATAAGTATGGACAATTTATATTTTGCATCGAACCCATCGACGTCAAGTGTCGGATCGCTTTCTGCAAAACCAAGATCTTGTGCTTCCTGCAGGGCTTCAGCATAACTTTTACCATTATCTGTTTGAGAAAATATATAATTAGTCGTCCCGTTGCAAATTCCCTCCACCTTACTTATAGAGTCCGTATTATAGTATTCTTCCAATGTTCGAATGATGGGTATACTGGCACATACAGCTGCCTCATATAAAAAGGAAACTTGATTTTCTCGAGCTGTTTTAATTAACTCTTCCAGATGGTTTGCGATCAACTTTTTATTAGCTGAAACCACATTTTTCCCACGTTTCAATGCTTTAACAACGATGTGATAAGCTGCATCGGCGTCATCTATTAATTCCACGACGGTATTTACTTCATCATCTTCAAGGATCACATTTGGATCAAACGAAAAATTACTCGCGTCGATCTCTCGCTTTTTACTTTTATCCTTTACAACAATATGTTTAATGTTGGCATTTATTAATTCTGTTTGTTCAAGGACATCGTAGAGTCCTTTTCCAACACATCCAAAGCCAAATAATCCAATAGTTAATTCTTTTTTCATTTTTGCTTAGTTTAAATAGTTTGATTTAAATTTTGTGTAAGTAGTTGGTCTTAGTTTTTGCTCATGTAGATCGATAAGAATCTTATTCAACTGCTCTCCTTCGATCAAAAATCCATCATGACCGTAAATGGAATCTATTTTTTTAAACACTCCATTTTGTGCATATTCAGCAATCTCTTCCTGTTCATTTGGAGGAAAGAGCACATCGCTTGAAACACCAATTGTCAGAAGTTTAGTCGATAAATTTGAAAGCGCATGTCTGATTCCTCCTCTATCACGACCAATGTTGTGACTATCCATTGCTTTACTTAATGTCCAATACGAATAAGGTGAAAAACGCTCAACAATCTTATCTCCCTGGTAGTTTTGATATGATGAAGCTTTATAACTATCGATCTTAAAATCATGTTCTTCATTTTGCGTGGCGGCATAGCAATCATAGCTTCTATAGCTTAGTAGTGCTGCCGCTCTTGCTGCTTTCAACCCATACTTTCCACCATTTTTAAAATTTGACCGAAAAGTTTCATCACTCCAAATCGCCATTCGCTGAGATTCATTAAAAGCAATGCCCCAAGGAGAGTGTTTAGCGTTTGCAGCAATTACACAGACATTCTCAAATCTATCAGGGTCCTGAAGTGTCCATTCAAGAGCTTGTTGACCTCCTAATGAAGGTCCAATTAGTGTTTTAATCTTTTCCAATCCCAGAAAATCAGCTAGGCGCTCATGAACTTTCACAATATCCCGGATCGTGATCACAGGAAAATTTCTTCTTTCATAACCACGAGGCAAGATTTTACTGGATGGACCAGTAGTTCCGTAGCAAGACCCCAATACATTTGCACATACGATAAAGTACTTATCAGGATCAAGGAATTTACCTTTACCAAAGATAGGTTTCCACCATTTGTGAACCTGATCATCACCAGTTAAAGCATGACAGACCCAGATCACATTTGATCCGTCACGGTTTAATTTTCCATACGTTGAATATTGAACTGTTACTTCAGGAAGAAACTCTCCACCTTCAAGTAAAATCGCTTCAAAACTTATCTCTTTTCTCATGATCATTTGATTTAAAGACCCCAGCAATAAATTTACTGCCGGGGTCCATGTTTTTATATTACTTTTTCTGGTTCAGGTGTTCTCACAAAAGCTTGTGAAAGGTCATTGATCAAGTCTTCAGGATGCTCTATACCTACTGACAATCTTAATAATCCAGGTATTGCACCAGAACTTAATTGCTCCTCATAAGACAACTGTTCATGAGTTGTAGATGAAGGGTGAATGATCAGCGTCTTCGCATCACCGACATTGGCGAGGTGCGATATGAGCTGAACACTATTTACAAATTTGTCCGCTGCTTCTTTTCCTCCTTTCAGTTTGAAACTAAGCACACCGCCAAACCCATTTTTTAAATACTCTTTTGCTCTGGAATGATATTTAGAGCTTTCGAGTCCAGGGTAATTTACGTACTCTACTTCCTCGTGCGTTTCTAGCCATTTCGCAATGGTTAACGCATTATTGACTGTCTTCTCAACTCTTAGAGAAAGTGTTTCAAGACCTTGGATCAATTGGAAAGAATTAAATGGAGAAAGAGCAGGCCCGAAATCTCTGAGACCTTCAACTCTTGCCCGTATGGCAAAAGCGATATTTCCAAACGGACCATCTTTTCCAAAAACATCGGAAAATACTAACCCGTGATAACCTTTCGAAGGCTCAGAGAATTGTGGGTATTTACCATTGCCCCAATCGTATTTACCTGCATCTACAATGACACCTCCAATACTTGTTCCATGACCTCCGATCCACTTAGTTGCTGAAGCTACGACAATGTCTGCTCCATGTTCGATCGGTCTAAATAAATAACCAGCAGCTCCAAACGTGTTATCCACAACTAGAGGAATATTCTGAGATTTAGCTAATTTTGAAATGGCATCGAAATCTGCAACACTGAAGGCCGGATTTCCGATCGTTTCTAGGTAGATCGCTTTAGTGTTCTCATCTATCTGATCAATGAAATCTTCTGGCTCGATTCCGTTCGCAAATCTTGCTTCTATACCTAGTCGTTCAAACGCTACCTTGAACTGATTGAACGTTCCACCATATAAGTGCGGGGACGTTACGAAATTGTCTCCTGTTTGAAGAATATTGTTCAATGCAATAAACTGAGCAGCTTGTCCACTAGCTACTGCAACAGCGGCAACCCCTCCTTCCAGAGCTGCTATTCTTTTTTCGAACACATCTGTAGTTGGATTCATGATCCTTGTGTAAATATTTCCGAACTCTTTCAATCCAAAAAGATTTGCGGCATGTTCAGAATCATTGAATACATAAGATGATGTTTGATAAATAGGTACTGCTCTTGATCCTGTTTGAGCATCTACCTCTTGTCCAGCGTGTAGCTGAAGTGTTTCGAAATGATAATTTTCTTGTGACATAATTGTTTAATTAAAAAATTGAATAAAAAAAGGGGAATACAGTCTCTGGGCCCTTGAGACTGGCTAAATAGAAAACATATGTTGACCGCTTATTTTAGCAGCAACACATGCACCAACAGCAACAACACATCGTCGAGCTGAAAGACGATAAAATAACTTGTGAGAGTCGCGTTTCTCGCGAACTAATTTGGAATGTAATTTTTTCTTGTGCTTCCATAACTTGCATTTATATTCTCCTGCTTTATTGCAGAATCTGGAATTGGCACCGGTTTTCCAATGTTGAAATAAACTTCAACACTTAAAGTTGGTTGCCCGAGGGTCATAGAGCCAGTCTCTCACCTCATCTTTATAAATTTCAATTTTTCCCGAATGGGAATCGTTGCCACAAATGTATGTATAAATATATTTAACATCCAAGAAAAAAATTAAAAAAAAGAAATTGTGCGGATTTTAACTGCATTAAAACCACACATATTTTTATTTAACAATCCGCTGAATGTCAACAAAAAAGGCCACTTTAAAAGTGACCTTCATTAACTATACTATTGGAAAGAATTATTTTTTATATCTCAACGGTTTTCTGAAACGTTCTTGTTTTTTTCGATAAACTCTATCTGTTGCTCTTAAATTATGAACGATTACTCTTGAATCCACAGATTTTTTGATCCCTACGACCTTTCGTTTTCTTACAGGAACGATGTCCGCTCTTTGCTTTTTGATGTGATGAGCTTTGATGTATTCTACTTTGGGTTTATCCAATTTTCGTTCTTGAGCGTAACTTTGAAAACTAAACATAAGTGTTAACGCACCTAAAATACCAGTTGTTATAATCTTATTTTCCATGACTCAATGTTTACTGTAATGAAAACAATTTCTGTGCCAAGCTAACGAGACCTTTTAATTGACTTCAAGAATCTCCACCTCCGTTCTTCGGTTTTCCTGGTGTTTTTCTTCTGAACACTCCACTCCATCCTTACATTCATTTACAAGTCTAGACTCTCCATACCCTCTTGCCTTTATAGCATTTTTTGGAACACCTTTTTCGATCAGGTAATCCACACAACTTTGTGCTCTTCTTTGCGATAGATCTTGATTGTATCTCCTACTACCTCTTGAGTCAGTATGGGCACTCAACTCGATCTTTAGATCATTAGCAATTAAAAATTGTGCTAGTTTATCTAGAGAAGTTTTACTTTCCTCTCTTAGGCTTGCCTCATTCAGGTCATAGAATATATTCTCAAGTTTGAACTTTTCACCTTCTTTGATCTTAGGAAGTGCCAGTTCCAACTCAACATATTTGTCGCTATAGTTTCCGGTTTTAAACCCAGACTCTCCATCAATGTATCCTTTCTTAGAAGCTCTAGCCCAGTAATCCTGATGACGCTTAACCTGAATTGAAACATTTCCATTCTCATCTGTATAAACAAGTGTGTCCTTCTGCGTTTTTTGATTCAATACACTTACAAGTGCCGAAGGAATCGGTTTTCCATTACTCTCTTTGACAACATGTAATTTTACTGTTATCATGGTTGGATTCAAGGCAAGATCTCTTTCGATCACAGAATCTGAACTTATATTGTAGGTACTAAATGCTACTTTCTCATCAAGTTCAAAGAACTCTTTTTCTGTGGACAATGCATAATCATTGAATATGCTCAATTTAGCTTCAAAAGAACCGTCAATGCCAGAAGAAAGCAACGTTGTGTCTGAGGTATTCTTATTGATCAAACAAACTGGCTGATCATTGAGGTATTCTCTTGGTTTATAATTGACATAAACCTTTCCTTTTAGCGTGATAGAAGGATAATCCTTTTTCCATTTATAAATACGATCAATAAAATCACCGCGATCTGAAGAAAAGTATCCCTTTTCAGCTGTGGAATCAGCAATAAGACCAAAATCGTCAGCCTCAGAATTTATCCCTTTTCCCATGTTTAAAGGCTGAGCTCCTGGGTTATTCAAGTCAAGCATAAAAACATCCAGACCTCCAAGGCCAATCAAACCATTTGATGCAAAGTATAGTTTATTGTTCGAACTGATAAAGGGAAACATTTCTTCCCCTTCAGTATTTACCGCTTCCAAATTCACCGGCTCTTGCCACTGACCGTATTTTAGTTCTGAATAATAAATATCGGTTTTCCCTTTCCCACCAGGTCGATCTGAAACAAAATATAAACGTTTCCCGTCCGGTGAAAAGCATCCATGGCCTGTGTTTGCATTTTTGACATCATGAGGAAACTTTTTTAACTCTGACCATTCTCCCTCATCCGTTTTGCTACTCAAGTATAAAGCAAGGTATCTAACACCATCATTCTTTTCTTTGTTACTATAGTTATGCGTAATAACCATTTTCGTTTCATTCGAATTAAAAGCAACAGGTCCATCATGTTTACGTGAAAAGAAATTACCAGAAAGAGGTTTAGGTTTACCCCAACTTTCTCCTTCTCTTTCAACTTGCAGAATATTCGTGAAATATCCATGATCCCAGGCGTATCTTCCTGTCAAGAAACCTTTATTAACTGATTTTGTAGTAAAAACTAGTCCATCATCATAAAAGAACGGAGCAAAATCTCCCTGATCCGAATTAAATGGCATCACATTTACTTCATTCATCACGGAGTCCTTCATTATTACATATAACTCAGTTCCCTTGTCTGCAATTCGTTGAAAAAAGGTATTATCAGGAAATATATTCTTCGCGGTATTTGCAACCGATTTAGATTGATCATATTGACGCATCATCCTCAACTGATTGATGTACATGTGATAATCACTCTCCGTTAGCGATTTGAAATCGATCTTCTGCAATTGATCAAAATAGTAATTTGACTTTTCGAATTGAAAAATTTTACCATATGAAATAGCCGCTTTTCTTACATAATCTTTATTACCCTTCTTTTTAGCCAAGAACTTATCTGCAAGTTCTGCGTACATTGGAGCCGCGTCAAAATAGGCTAAATTCTCAAAGTGATCATCAGCCAGCTTCGCCTTCAATTGTGCATTAAGCTGTGAAACACTAATAATGAACAAAAAAATCAATGATAAAGTAGATCTCATCTTAGAAATATCTTGGTGATGTAAACAAGTTCTTCTTGGAAGCAATATCTATTTGCAATAAGATCTCGTGAGATCCTGATTGGTAACTAGATAATCTATTCACAGGGAATTCAAATCCATAACCGACATGAATTAAGTTTTTGTAATTGTAAACAAAATTCAATCCTACAGCTTCGTGGAACCTATAAAACGCTCCTGCCCAGAACCTTTCATACAACAAGAAGTTTGTATTTAGATCAAAGGTCAATGGGCTATTCGGAGTTATTTTTAAAAGTGTTGTTGGCTTAAACTTAACTACACTATTCAATGTGAAGACCTTTCCTCCCGTAATAAAGAAATGTCGTTGGTTTAATGCAGTTTGTACATTATCCGTATTTAACACTTTGGATTCAAATAATCTGGGACTTGAAACCCCAAAGTAAAATGATTCATTGTAGTAATAGAGCCCTCCTCCAACATTACCTTTTGTAGCAGAAACCTGTTCTCCATAAAACGGATCTGTTGGATCCTGAACACTAAGATCAGTGAAATCGTAAGACATAACATCCATTCCAAACGAAAGCCCAAACGCTAATCGATCATTCTTTTCGTTCAAACGAATTCCAGAACTCACATTATAATATGCTGCTGTTCGTTTTCTTGATCCTACCTGATCGTTTACAAGGTTCAACCCCATACCCAGACTTTGTCCCATTACTGGCGTATGAACAGAAAGGAATTGAGTACTTGGAGCACCTTCAAAGTTCACCCATTGAAAACGAGCCATAGAGACAATACTCAAAGCACTTTTACTTCCTGCATAAGCTGGATTATAATATAACGGGTTGTAGTTGTATAATGATAATTGTTCGTCCTGTTGACCATAAGAAGTCGAAAAAGTCGAACAAAAAACTATCAAACAAAATATGTATTTATATCTCATCATTCCTCCTTTATTAATACTGTAATTCGATGTATCCTTTGAAAGGATCCGTAACACCATCATTCAGCTTGATCACATAGAAGTATGTTCCACTCGGTACTTTCCCCTCTTCACTTCCAACTTTTAACCCTCTGTTTACTTCACCTGACCAATCATTTAGATAAGGTGAGGCATAAAACGTTAAGTTCCCCCATCGATTATAGATAAAGACTTCGGCATTAGGATAATTTTCTATTCCTGTTATCACCCAGGCATCATTCTGTGCATCCTGATTAGGTGATATAAACTCAGGAATAAACAAACATTCAGGTGATACAATTACTTCCACTTCTACGGAATCGGTATCAGAACAGCCTTCTGTACTTGTTCCAGTCACGTAATAAATCCCTCCATTCTCAATCGCCACAGGATCAATAGTTACAGATGACCCTGTTTCACTAAAACCATCTGGTCCTGACCAAGAATACGTTGCAGCACCTTCAGCATTGAGGTAAAGTGGATCACCTGGGCACAACACAGAATCACTTGCCGTTAAGTCGACATTATCAAAAGTTGCACTTTCAACAAAAACAGAATCTGAATCCTGACAACCATTTGCATCTGTGACTTCCAGTAAATAATAACCTTCATTATCTATTGAAAAGTCCGTTATAACAACATTTTGATTTGTTGAACCGAATCCGTTAGGACCTGACCAGTTATACGATCCTCCACCATCACCATAAAGCTCTCCGACAGTCCCTTCACAAAAAGTAGGGTTTGTATTTCCATCAGCGGATGCATTTGCAGATGGTAAAGATACAACTGTCACTTCCACAGAATCTAAAGATGAACAACCGTTTCCATCAACTCCTGTTAGTACATACCATCCAGAATCATTTGTATCAACATTGTTCAAAGAAACTGGACTACCAACAGCTGAAAAACCATTTGGACCCGTCCAGCTAAGAGATGATGCCCCACTACCGTTTAGTGTTATTTCATTGTTTGCACAAACAGAAGTATCTTGAGCTGAAGAACTCACACTAAGTGTTGGATTCGGGTTTAGTGATATTGATTCACAATTAGAAGGACTTACACAGTTGGAAGCTTCAGCTACAACGCAATAATTACCATCCGTTGCACTATTGATCTCCAATGTGAATGAATTATCATTTGAATTGAAACTATTAGGTCCTGACCATGTCAGAGTAGCATTTGGATCGCTACTGCTCGCAGTAAAAGTAACTGAATCCCCATCGCATACTGAATTCGATGTAACAGTAACATTAGGAGCAGGAGGTGCGCCAGGATTAGAAATACTGAAAGGTCCAAATTCATCGCTACACAAATTTGCGTCTGTAACAGTTAAATGATATAAACCAGCAGGAACATTATTGAGGTCAAGAGCTGTTCCAACAGTATTGTTATTACCATCTACCCATTCAAAACTAAAGCCTGGATTCCCAGAAACAACACCTCCAGTCAAAGCTCCATTACTTAATCCACAATCTGCATCTGTTGCTGACGGATTTGCCGATAAAGTAGGGAGTTGATTCACATTTACGGTAACCATTTCTGAAGACTCACAACCATCTAGGTTCCCAGTTACAGTATAATTTGTTGTTGTACCTGGATTAACAGTGATCGTATTTCCAGAAGCTCCATTACTCCAAGTATAAGTTGTTGCTCCCCCCGCTGTTATTGTTACTGATTCATCAGCACATATAGTCGTATTAATTCCTGTGCTTAAAGTTATTGAGGGAAGAGGATTTACCTCAACGGTTACTTCGAGAGTTTGTTTATAATCACATAAACCAGTGACCTCACATGTATATGTCGTTGTGACGCTTGGAGAAACAGTAACACTCTGAGATGTTGCTCCATTGTGTGTCCATTCGTAGCTAGTTGCTCCAGACGGTGCAGTGAGAGTAGTAGATTCACCAACGCATATTGCTGGAACATCTGGAATATCAGGAAATTGAACACCCGAATTAGCAGATATCATGTAACTACAAATATCACCTGCATAACCATCCACCATTAAGTAGTAGTCCTCTCCAATAGTCAAGTTATTTGCAGTGATCGTAAAGCCAGTACTGTTTTCCTCGAAATTTGAAACAGGAATAAAGTTATCACAATTCTCACCGTCAAAGATCTGCATTTGAATTCCACCGCTTGGATAACCCCCTACATAACAATCATAGACTGAAACGTTCAGAACTGCAGTAACATCAGAAGCAGTAAATGAGATCCATGAGTTATTGTCAATTGAAACATCATAAAACGGAGCACCAGAACCCCAAGATCCTCCTTGTCCAAATATACCTCCTGTATTCGTACCTGGTGTATAGGTATAATTCGGCGGATCGTTTTGCTCTGCATTTCCACGCATGTTTCCAGGTCTTGTAGCAGTATAGGCTGCACTTGTCGATCCTGAGTATCCATTGATATCACAAATGTAGAGTGCATTCACACAATCATCGTTCAAAGCTGTATTAACGCAAAAGCCAAACTCTCCTTGACTTGTTCCATATCCGAAGTATCTCAGGTACACCGTATCTCCGGGAGTCAATCCATTTTCCGTGATCATTGGTAACAGATCATGTCCTGAACCGGGATAATTATGATCATCTGAACACGCTATCTGAGTGAGTGTATTACATGAATTACCAGAATACAACGCCATAACTCCATCCGTTAATGCACCACCTCCTAAATTCGGTTCCGAGGTAATGTTGATATTACCCGTGGATGGGACAACAATCTTAAACCAAACATCCGCTGTTCCACTGGTAAATCCACCTTGAGCAGCCCCACTACCACCAACACATGATGATGGAGCTGGAATACTAGATGTTGAAGCGCCAACGTTTGTAAACGTTGCATAACTGCACGCCGAAGTTACAGCCGGCATAACAATTCCCGAACAAGGTTCGTCATTCGTAGGAGCTGGTGTAGGGGTTCCAACTACACACACATCAAAATCTCCTGTAGTTCCTGTGTAATAATCGTATACTCGGAAATAATATGTTTGTCCTGGAGTCAGACCTACTGCATTGATCGTTTCTGTCCCTCCCGTGAATGTGTTGTCTGCACAGTATAAGCTCGTCAGAGATGAACAAGACCCTTCATATAATTGAACTACAAGGTCTAAATTTGATTGAGGTGAAACATTAATCTCCTGCACAGCATTTGTAGCTACAAAACTGAACCAAACGTCGTCATCAGCATTACCAGAACATCCAGGTAATGAATTCGTAACTCCATTGTTGTTGTAAGATTCGGGAACACATGTAGAGTTTACATTTAAAGCTATCGCACCACTACAAGCATCATTTGAGGGAGGAGTTGGAGGATTCGTTACACATATTGTAAAATCACCGGAACCAGAACCTGTACCCCAATGATAAACTCTGATCTTATAAGTCTGACCTGGAGTAAATCCAGTATAAGAAAATGATTCATCAACTGCAGTTCCAAAATTATCTGTACAACCTAAAGAGATCAATGAAGCACACGTACTGGAAAAGACTTGTAATACTGGATCGTAATTCGAACTAGCACCGACCGTGATCTCATGAGATGAAGAAGTCGCAACAAACTCATACCAAACATCATCATCTGCATTACCAGAACATCCAGGTATGGTTTGAGTTGCTCCGGCAGAAGTACCAATTGTTGGAGCTGAACAGTTCGCGGTCACAGACAACGCTGGAGAAAAAGAACATCCATCTGTTTGACTGAAACCAGTAGCCGCAAAAAGTGCAGCCATTAATATCATAACAGCATTTTTTAACATCATAATTGAATTATTTAGATGATTTTAATTGAATGAACCTTTCTGGCTTCAGCCCATTTCTCAAAATGATGGCCTTAATTTCAGCAGGAGAGAAGATAAAAGGGTCCTTTTTGCTTTCGTCTTTCTTAGTATAAATCAAAAGCTCACCCATTTTCTTTTCCACTTTATATTTTGCCTTAACAGAAGTAACCCCTTCGATCTTCATAGATTCTTTCTCCAGTTCTTTTACAAAAGCTGAATCGATATCACCTGAAAACGAATAAGAATATAATTCCTCTTGTGAAAATGATAGAGTCGATAATGTGAGGCAGAATAAAGCCAGTAGTAGTTTCATATGCATAACTGTTTGTGTGATTTATAAAACAGAAATACAAAATAACGAAAAAAAACTACAAAGGCATAATTAATCGTTTGTCGCTTAAATATCACTAATGATTATGTTCAATCACGTAATCTAAAACTTTACGCATTAAATGAACCCGATCTTTACCTCGGACATTATGTTCATGCATCGGATATGGAAAGAAATCTACTTGAATACCTAGCTCTACGAACTTCTGAACTAAAGCGAGATTATGCTGCATAACTACGACATTGTCTGCAGTACCATGGATCATCAAAAGGTCTCCTTTAAGCTTATCTGCGTTTTCAAGTAAACTAGCGTTCTTGTATCCTTTTTCGTTTTGGTCAGGACGGTCCATATAGCGCTCACCGTACATGATCTCATAAAACTTCCAATCGGTTACAAGTCCACCTGCTACACCTACATTATATACATCCGAAGCTTTCATCATCATTGTACCTGTCATGAAACCTCCGAAACTCCAGCCATGAACAGCGATCCTATCAGCATCGACAAATGGCAAGCTTTTAAGATAGTTGGCTCCAGCAAGTTGGTCTTCTAGTTCAACAGTTCCTAACTGCCTGTGAATCACATGTTCAAATTTTGCTCCACGGTTTGCAGATCCTCTATTATCTACTGTGTAAACGATATATCCTTGATTTGCTAAGCAATGCATCCAAAGACTTGCTCCATCCAACCATCTATTCGTAATTAGCTGAGCATGAGGTCCGCCATAGACATATACTAAAACTGGATATTTGGCTGTGCTATCAAAATCATATGGTTTGATCATTCGAGTATACAACTGTGTTCCATCTTTTGCCTCTATTGTTCCAATCTCAGCATGCTTGATCTTGTGATCCTTTAAAGGGTTTGCAGCTTTGATCAGTTCTTGATATTCCTTTCCATTTTTATAGATCACGGAACGAGAGGGAACATCGTGCGAAGAGTAATTAGAGAAAACGAACTTTCCATCGTTATGCACCACTGCACTGTGTGTTCCTTCAGCTTCAGTTATTAATTCCTGATTACCATTTTGATCTACTTTGTATACCATTGTATTTAGTGGATTTTCTCCTGTAGCAGTGAAGAAAACTTCTCCTTCTTTAGTTGAATTTAAAATTGACTTCACTGGAAAATCATTTTTTGTTAACTGTTTTAATAATCCATCAGTGATCGAGTACAAGTAAAAATTATCATAACCATCTCTCTCGCTTACCCAAACGAACCGATCATTAGAACCTCCAACAAAAAGGGCTGGTCTTTCTGGTTCAACCCATGTTTCACTTTTTTCCTCAAATACCGTCTTGATAAACTCACCTGTATTACTATATGCTGATAGCCACATATGGTCTTGATCTCTATTAACCTCTGCTATCAAAACCTTCTTGCCATCTGGTGACCAAGAAAAGTTTGTGAGATAACTCTCATTTCCAGACTTTGGAGAAATATAACTTACGCTTTCTCCATCCAGATCATAGATCCCAACTTTTGCTTTTTCACTTTTCTGACCAGCCATTGGATACTTTATCGAATTCAATTCACCTGGGTACTCGTTTATATTAAGCAATGGGTAGTCATGTACTTCAGTTTCATCTTTTTGATAAAATGCAAGTTGCTCACCATCATTTGACCAAAACAGTCCACCAGTTATTCCAAATTCACTTCGTGCGATAGCCTGACCTGAAACAATGTTTGGATCATCGAAAGCGGTCACAGCAGTTGGTTCTTTTATTTCATAAGAATCAGATTGAAATTCATTAAAATCGGTTATGTAAATGTTATTATCCATCGTAAACGCAATGCGTCCAGTTGACTTGTGAATAACATGGTTTTTAGAGTTTTCAGGTAATTTAATGTATTGACCTGCCATTTCATTTAAATGGAATACCACAAAGTCATTTCCCTGATAAACATAAATCGAGTTCTCATCTTTCCATTCAACATTAGCAAAGTATTGAAACTTACTTCCCACAAGTTCATTGAGCTTCATAATGTTGATCAGGCTTTCTTCGTTACCTTTAACATCTGACTTCATTAGATCAATATAACCTTTAGCATAGGCAAAATCCTCTGTTTTTGGAATCCAGTTAAAACCAAAGATCTGCTTTGGGTAAAACTTTGAATACTGTCCCATAACAGCTTCTTCAAGAGTAAGCTCTTTTTGAGCAAAAACATTAACTGAAACAAGGATCGCTAATATTAAAGAACTAATAAACTTCATGTCATTTACAGATTTAGAGCCTTAAAAGTACTAAAAGCAAAGGAATTCGAGTATTATTTTCATAATTTCGCAGGTTCAAAAGCATTAACGCGCTTAGTTTTTTCAATCTTTTCAACAATCTTCTTGTGAATGAAAACAAGAAGTTATATCTTTGCAGCCCAAATTTTGGGGATTTATTGTCTTATTTAAATTATAAAGAAGTGGATACATTAAGTTACAAGACTGTTTCTGCCAATAAAGAGAACGCTGATAAGAAGTGGCTATTGGTTGATGCAGAAGGCGAAACGCTTGGGCGTCTAGCAAGCAAAGTAGCGCAATTAATCCGTGGAAAACACAAACCAAACTTTACTCCTCACGCAGATTGTGGTGACAATGTTATCGTAATCAATGCTGAGAAGGTAGAGTTAACAGGTAACAAATGGTCGGATAAAACATATATCCGTCACACAGGTTATCCTGGTGGTCAACGTTCTCTAACGGCTGAAGAGCTACGTGAAAAACGTCCAGCACGTTTAGTAGAAATGGCAGTTAAAGGGATGCTTCCTAAGAACAAATTAGGAAATCAGCTTTACAAAAACCTTAAGGTATTTGTAGGTACTGAGCATACTCATGACGCACAGAAGCCAGAAAAATTCAATCTAGAATCAATCAAATAGTAAGGTATGGAAATCATTAATACATTAGGTAGAAGAAAAACTTCTGTTGCTCGTGTATACCTGAAGGAAGGAAAAGGAAACGTTACGGTTAATAAGCGTGACTACAAAGAATTCTTTCCAGTAGCTACGCTTCAAGCGAAGATCATGCAAGCATTTGAGCTTACTGAAACAATGGGTAAATACGATGTAACTGTAAATGTTGCAGGTGGAGGAATAAATGGACAAGCTGAGGCTGTACGTTTAGGAATCGCAAGAGCATTAGTAAAAGTTGATGCAGAGCACAAGCCAGCATTAAAAGAAAAAGGGTTGATGACACGTGACCCTAGAATGGTTGAACGTAAGAAACCAGGTCAACCAAAAGCACGTAAAAAATTCCAATTCTCGAAACGTTAATACGAGAATTAACTTTATTTGGCGCTTGTTTAGTATCCAAGTTGTTGAGCACTTTTCGAAAGAACCCTCAACAATTGATTACTAAAGGAACGTAAACATGAAAAATTAAAAGAAATGTCAAAAAAAGCAGACTTTAAAGAACTTTTAGAAGCAGGTGTTCATTTTGGACACATGAAAAGAAAGTGGAATCCAGCGATGGCTCCATACATTTTTGATGAGCAGAAAGGTATCCACGTAATTGATTTAAATAAGACAATCGCTCATTTAGAGCAAGCTTGTGCAGCAATGAAGCAGATCGCTAAATCTGGAAAGAAGATCTTATTTGTTGCAACGAAAAAGCAAGCAAAACAAATATTAGCAGACCGTGTTAAAGCGGTAAACATGCCCTACGTTACTGAAAGATGGACAGGAGGTATGTTAACAAACTTCTCTACGACTCGTAAATCGATTCGTAAGATGGCTTCTATTGATAAAATGAAAACTGACGGAACTTGGGATACGCTAAACAAACGTGAGCGTCTATTCAAAACTCGTCAGCGTGAAAAACTAGAAAAGAACTTTGGATCTATTGCTGAGATGACTCGTCAGCCAGCGGCAATTTTCATTGTTGATGTAATGAAAGAAAACATCGCATTGAAAGAAGCTGTACGTTTGAACATCCCTACTTTCGCAATGGTTGATACAAACTCTGATCCAAAATCTGTAGACTTCCCTATCCCATCAAACGATGATGCTACTAAGTCTATAGCTATCATTCTCGACCATGTTACTGCTGCAATTAAGGAAGGTTTGGAAGAAAGAAAATCTTCTAAAGCGAAACAAGAAGCAGATAATAAGGCTCAAGAAGAAAAGAAAGCAGCTAAGAAAGAAGAAAAAGTAGAAGAGAAAGAGGAAAAAGCTGCTGAAAAGAAAGAGGCGAAAAAAGAAACTAAGAAAGAGGAGCCTAAAGCTGAAGCGAAAGAAGAGAAGAAAGAAACTGCTAAAAAAGCAGATAAAAAAGAAAAAGAGACAACCGATAAATAATCGTGTAATTAATTGAATTATGGCAATTACAGCAAGTCAAGTAAATGAATTAAGAAAAAAGACTGGTGCAGGTATGATGGACTGCAAAAAAGCACTTGTTGAGGCTGATGGCGATATGGAACAAGCTATCGACCTACTTCGTAAAAAAGGTCAGAAAGTTGCTGCTAAACGTGGTGACAACGAGGCTAAAGAAGGTGTTATCTTTGCTCAAGCTGAAGGAGGAAAAGGATACATTCTTCAATTGAATTGTGAAACAGATTTCGTTGCAAAGAATGAAGACTTCAGAAACTTCGTTCAATCTCTATTAGATGTAGCAGTGAAAAATGATGTTGATTCTGTTGAAGATCTTAAGGGTCTAAAATTCAACGATAAACTTACAGTTGAAGAGAAGATCACTGAGCAAATCGGTGTTATCGGAGAGAAATTAGATCTATCTAACTACGGAAAGATCTCTTCTGATGCCGTTGTAGCATACAACCACCCAGGTAACCAATTGGCTGCATTAGTTGGTCTTAACAAATCTGGAAACGAAGCTGAGGAAGCTGGTAAGCAAGTTGCTATGCAAGTTGCAGCTATGAATCCTGTAGCTTTGAATAAAGATGGTGTTGACCAGGAAACTATCGATAGAGAGCTAGAAGTTGGTAAAGAGCAAGCTATTGAAGAAGGTAAACCTACAGATCTTGCTGAGAAAATCGCTCAGGGAAGACTGAATAAGTTCTTCAAGGAGAATACTCTTTTAAGTCAGGCTTTCGTGCGTGACAACAAAAAGAATGTTGAGCAGTTCTTAAATGAAACTGAGTCTGGTTTAACCGTTACAGCGTTCAAGCGCTTCTCGTTAAGCTAACAAATATGAATTGGAAAAAGAGAGAACATTGTTTCTCTCTTTTTTTTGTCTTATTTTTCGTGTGATTTTTTACCCAATTACAAACAACAATGAAATATAAAAGAGTTCTTCTCAAGTTAAGTGGTGAAGCCCTAATGGGAGATAAACAGTTCGGCATAGACAATGCAAGACTAGCAAAGTATGCTGAGCAGATAAAAGAAATTACAGATCTGGGAGTTGAACTTGCCATTGTTATTGGTGGAGGGAACATATTTCGAGGTGTTCAAGCTGAACAAGGTGGGATGGATAGAACCCATGGAGATTATATGGGAATGCTTGCGACGATGATTAATGCTATGGCACTGCAATCATCATTGGAGACCGCAGGTATAGATTCTCGTCTACTTTCCGCAATCGAAATGAAAGAGATCGCCGAACCCTATATTAGAAGAAGAGCTGTGAGGCACCTGGAGAAAGGTCGAGTTGTAATTTTCGGAGCTGGAACAGGAAATCCATTCTTTACAACTGATTCCGCAGCATCACTTCGAGCGATAGAGATCAATGCAGATGTAATTCTTAAAGGTACGCGTGTTGATGGAGTATATACTCAGGATCCGGAAAAAGATCCAAATGCAGAAAAGTATGAAACGATCTCGTTTGATGATGTTTATGCCAACGGATTGAATGTAATGGACATGACGGCGTTTACACTATGTAAAGAAAATAATCTACCAATCATAGTATTCAACATGAATAAAGAAGGAAACCTGAAAAGATTGATTGAAGGTGAACAAGTTGGTACAGTCGTAGACTAATTGGTTTAAACTCTATTTCGAGACAGAATATTTTATATTTTTATTAGCTAAATAAATAAAGCATGAGTGAAGAAGTTAATATGGCCAAAGAAGAATTTAAAAGCGCTAACGAGAAAAGTATTTCTCACTTAGACGCTGAACTCAGAAAAATTCGCGTTGGTAAAGCGACACCTGATATGCTTCAGGGTGTTACAGTTGATTATTACGGTACCCAAACCCCATTGACGCAAGTAGCAAACATAGGTACATTGGATGCACGAACGCTAACTGTTCAACCATGGGAGAAAGGATTATTATCTGAATGCGCAACTGGAATTATCAATGCAAGTTTAGGACTTGCTCCTCAAGATAATGGAGAAATGCTTATCATAAACGTGCCACCATTAACTGAAGAAAGACGTAAAGAGCTTGTTAAGCGTGCCAAGGCAGAGGGTGAAAATGCAAAAGTAGGTATTAGAAATCACCGAAAAGATGCCATGGATTATGTCAAGGAATTAAAGAATGAAGGTTTGTCGGAAGACGAAGCGAAGACTGCAGAAGATGAAATTCAGCAGATCACAAATAAATATGTTGGGATCATCGATGAGCGAATAGAAAGCAAAGAAAAAGATATAATGACTATATAACAGGAACTATTATTGTTTTGAAAGCGAGCTAAAGGATAGCTCGCTTTTTTTATTTCTTTCATTCTTGTAGTATCTACTCACTCTATTCATAAATGGACCGTAGTATCAGAATAAGGAGAAGTACCTGCGATACTTAGGTTCTTAATCATTGGTCTGGCTAAAACAAACTGAACTACGTTATACACACTTGTACATAAGTCCTAAATAAATTTTACATAACGAAAAAGGGTCGACGTAAATGCCGACCCTTTTTATATCATCATGTAATCTCTTACATCTTCATAAACTTAGTTGTTTCCATCTGAGTTCCGCTCTTCACACGGATAAGGTACGTACCTTGTGGAAGATCCTCAGCACTGAACACTACTTCATTTCTACCGATGTGAGCATTAGTCTTTTCAATGCGCTTCACTAATCGACCTGAGATGTTGAAGAATTGAATTTCAAGGTTATTATTCTCTTTCAAATCAACAATTAGTGTTGAATTGTAACGAGATGGGTTTGGATAAACCTCTAGTGAAATTCCACTTTCCTTACTTAATTCAGAAATCGGATCCTGACCTTCAACATTCAATACAGCTTCAGTCGACCAGATTCCTCGTCCGTAAGAAGCAACATAAATTTCTCCAGGACGACGGTTTCCTTCTTCAAATGTTCTCCATGATTGACGAATCTCGAAACAAGGAGTACCTTCAGCAGTAGGATCTGTTACATCAGTCCAAGTTGCACCACCATCTTCAGATAATGAAACTCCATTAAATGTAGCTGCCATCAATATGTCACTATCATCTCTATCAATAATGATATCATAATAAGCTATACCTCCTTGCGAACCAACAACACTCAATGATGGTGAAGCTGCTGTAGCATTTGAAGAACGATATACACTTCCGTTGAATCCTTGACAAGCTACAAGATCATCAGCATTGTTCGGATTGATACCAATAGCCTCAAATGAACCTGTCTGAACAGTGATTGAATTTGTGGCTGTAGCACCATCATCAATATCACACTTCAATTCGAAATCATCATCAGAAGAATATACAGATCCTAGACTGTCGAGGCGGTAGATTGCTCCTCCAGTAGTAACAAACATGTGATTTAGATCTTCACTCCAAGCCCAATCAGGTCTTGGTGCAGCGTTTGAACCTGAACTACCACTTCCGATTCCATCAATCAATCTAACCCATTTAGGATTTGCTACAGACAACCTTGCTGCATCTCTAGTACCCCAAACTTCACCTCCATTAGCAGCAGTATAGAATACAAACCATGACTGATATGGATCTTGTACATCAATTGTATCCCACGCTACACCTAGCTGGAATGTATCTTTTCCAAGGTCTATAGTATCTTGAGCTCCTGCATTAGAACCATAGTAATAGTTGTAAGGAGTTGAACTTGCTACTACTACAGTGTCTGGACCATTAGGTACAAATACCTCTAACGTATCTCCATTTACAGGAGGATATTGCTGAGATGCAGAAGGGAAAGGAGTGAAATCATACAAACCTAGATCATAGATATTCCCTGTGATATCATCCTCTACTTCGTACTCTACCGTTGTTAATGTTGGATCATAGAATAAAGTATCATCGAAATACAATGCATTCGGAGTTACATACAAAATAGTGTCTCCTGAAGCTAAACTTGGTACTTTCACAGTATCATTTGCATCATAGTTATCTCTTGGAACAAAAGTCACTGTATCTTCTGAATTCTCATCGTAATACTCTGCAAAATGGAATGATGAACTAAAAGGGTGAACACCACTTGCTTCTCCTGTTGCAGGGTACCCTGGCAAGTTTGGCGCAAAAATATTCATTGTTTCTCCTCCATCAGCTGTTCTAAAGAATGAGTTATACTGACTGCTTGTAAAGAATACATTAGGGTTGAAGAATGAGATCTCAGCAGCGAAACCATCACCACCCGAAACTTCTTTGAACTCCTGATAAGTAGAATTAGAATGATCATTATATAACGACCCGTTATCCTGTGTACCACCGATCACAGCACCATTTCTATCAAATCCTACATGGTAGAATTGCGTAATATTGTAACCTCTATTCGCTGGATAGAACGTTTGAGCTTTATCGATTGAAACCCCGATACCACCGTCGTTACCAATATAAAGTTTTCCATTGCTATCCCACTTCAACTCATGATTATCAGAGTGAACGTAAAGATCACTTGTTGGATTAGTAAACCATAAAGAAATTTTGTTCCAACCTCCTGAAGGTGGGTTATTAATTTGTTGTTTCCATTCGTGAAGATCAATACCTCCAACGATTACTCTCTCTGGATCATCTGGATCAAATGAAACTACAGAGTTGTAAGTACCTTGGTTTCTGTAATCAATTACTCCATTTGTAATATCTGCTCCAGTTGCAGGGGTATGTTCATACCAAGTTTCACCATTGTCCAGTGAGATCCACTGACCTTGGTTATTCGCTGAAGTTGTAGCCGCATATATTGAATAAGTTCCATCTGACTTTGGAGATGAAACTGCATATTCAATTCTTGAGAAGCCGCTTGGACTAATTTCTCCAGAACCTGTTCCTGATTGATCTGTGAAACTTGCTCCCCAATCTAAAGAAACCCATGTTCTATTGTTGTTTGCAGCAACAACTAGCACTTGGCCGTCTCTAGAATATGCTAGCGTTTTACTTCCTGAACCACCGTACGAAACAACGTTCTGAATAGATCCACCATATGTGTATTGTCTAAGTCCTGTTGAAGTCGTAAAATAAACAGTTGAACTTGCCTGAGTAGCAGCAACTCTATTAATTCTCGTTAAACTTCCCGTACCTGGAACAAGTTCCCATGTATCACCTCCATCTGGAGTCACATAGAGTCCATCACCTGACCAAGCCTCGTCATTAGAACCCGTAGCTACATATACGTTTCCTCCAGCATCTTGAGCAATTGATGAAATGAATTGATTTCCTGGAAAGTTCTCAACTCTGCTCCATCCATTGGCACCATTAGTAGATTTATACAATCCACCTGATACACCACCGGACCATATAATATTTTCACTCGTATGATCAACATGAATTGCGCGAGTTCTACCTCCGATATTATCTGGACCTTGCTCGATCCAATCTACAGTTATCGCTTTGGTCATGTTGCTGCGATAGTTTGCCATCACCTCTTCCAATCTGGAATCTGTGATCACCTCACCTGTTTCAACATCAACCATTCGGCCATTCAACCACTCTAACATGTCATTAGCATCCTGCTCTTGACTCAAGCTTTCACGAGCTTTAGTATATTTCGCGGAAACTTCACCACTGAAAGAGTTTGATAGTATTAATGACGCAGCGACTGCAGCGACACCTAAACCTCCAATTAATAAACTGTTTCGTTTCATATTCTTATTTATCATACGGTTTCTTAACAAAATTGAAGCGCCAATTTAAGCAATTATTTTTAAATTCTTAAATTCTGTTAATTGCATTTCAATATTCTGTAAAATTATTACCAAATTATTACTTAATTAACTTGTAATGATCGGATTCAAACCAAAACTTTACAAGTCTAACTTACTTCCTTTTCCTCATTCATATCAAAGATATGTCTCTCTGCATGATAAGAAGATCTAACTAGAGGTCCAGACTCTACATATTTGAAGCCCATTTCCAGTCCTTTTGTTTTATACTCTTCAAATCTTTCAGGAGTTATAAATTCTGCTACAGGCAGATGTTTAGGAGTAGGTTGCAGATATTGTCCTAAAGTTACAATATCAGTTCCTACAGACCTTAAATCCTGAAGTGTTTCTAAAACCTCTTCGTGACTTTCACCTAAACCAAGCATGATACCAGATTTCGTCCGCATCCCTGCTTTTTTAATTCTGAAAAGAGCTTCTAAACTTCTATCATATTTCGCCTGAATTCTAACCTCCTTTGTTAGTCTCCTAACTGTTTCTAAATTATGAGAAACTATCTCTGGAGCTACATCAGTAACGATCTTCAAGTTCTCCCATTTCCCAGCAAAGTCAGGGATCAATGTTTCTAAAGTTGTCCCTGGAGATTGTTTTCTTATTGCTCGAACAGTCTGCGCCCAAATATTAGCACCACCATCCTTTAGATCATCCCTATCTACAGATGTTATGACTGCATGCTTGACACCCATCAGTTTAACAGAGTTCGCAACTCTACCTGGTTCAAATTCATCAACCTCATCTGGGCGTCCAGTTTTTACTGCACAAAATCCACATGAACGAGTACAAATATTACCAAGGATCATAAAGGTTGCTGTCCCTTCTCCCCAGCATTCTCCCATATTTGGGCAACTACCACTCTCACATATTGTATGTAGTTTATGTTCATCTACTAGCTGACGAACTTTACGATAGTTCTCACCAGTTGGAAGCTTCACTCGCAACCACTTTGGTTTACTGATCTTTCTCTTCTCTTCAATTACTTCAGCCATATCATGCGTAACTTTACATTGTTACAATCTTAATAACGTTCTGTTCTTACAAAGGGTTTGATTAACGTGAATTGGTCACTAAAATATCAAACTAAAAACGTATTTTTGATCGTTCACAATATTTGATAAACAAAGATACAGAATAATCCACGATTATGACAAAGATCACATCCTCCTATCTCGGAGATCTTAGAATTAAGTCAGAGCATTTACAATCAGGCGACCAACTTCAAACGGATGCACCTGTCGACAACAACGGTAAGGGCACACATTTCTCACCAACAGATCTGCTTGCAACCGCATATCTCAATTGTATGATCACGATAATTGGGATCTATTGTCAAAAGAACAATATCGAACTGAAACATTGTTCGGGTGAAGTTGAAAAAATAATGACGGACAATCCAAGAAGAGTGGATCAATTATTGATAAAAATTGATCTGAAGGGACATGAGTGGGATGAAAAGACTCGCAAACGAATTGAAACAGCGGGAATAAATTGTCCTGTTGCAAAAAGTGTCAGTACTGAAATTGATGTTCAAATTGAATTTATATACTAGCTGAATGAAACTAATAAAAAAAGTTAATCTCCTATGCTTCGTAGCTATTATGGCTGCATCGCTTCAATGTACAAATGGTCAAACTGATAAAGGAGAAGGAAACTCAGATCAGTTAGATACACTTAATAATGTAACTGATCTTGAACTCAGTTACGTTCTCAAGGATTTCTATACAGAAAACGAAAAATTAGATGACGCAGTAAACTTTTACTTTAACAAATTGAGCTCTAGTGAAATAGTGGCACAGTTGATCATGCCGGCAATTGGAGAGTATGGTCAAAGTGAGAAAACAATTGATTCCCTGGTAAGTGAAGGTAAAATTGGAGGATTACTATTACTTAATGGAACAGTTCATGAATTTTCTTCTTGGGTTGAGAAATACAATTCTCAGAATTTTGAAAATGAAAAATTACCTTTTTTATATAGTGCTGACGCAGAACCAAGTCTAGTAAATCGAAAGATCAAGAATTCGACTCCAGTAACTAAAGCAAATAAGATAGAAACAAAAAATGCAGTAGCTGAAACCGCAAAAACGATTTCCGACGATTTAAATGAGATCGGAATCAATTATAATTTCGCTCCAGTAGTCGATATGTCACCGAATAAAACTGTGGGGTGGAGAAGTTTCGGTCATGTTCCTGATAGCGTAATTCCGTGGTCTCAAACATTTATAGAGACTACTCAAAACGAGAACATCATAGCCACAGCGAAGCATTTTCCTGGTCATGGGTATGTTGAAGGTGATACACACAAGAAGTTGGTTTATATTGATGGGGAATTTAAAGAGGTGAAAAACTATATTCCTTTAATCGAAGAAGGAGTGATCAGTATAATGATCGCGCACATAGCCGTTAAGAACAATCCAAATTACAATACAAACGATATGCCTGCATCGACTTCCGAAACGATCGTGACTGGATTATTAAGAGACAGTTTAGGATTCGAAGGTTTGATCGTAACTGATGCGATGAATATGGGAGGGGTTTCGTCAATTGAAAATGCAGAAATCTTAGCAATTGATGCAGGATGTGATATTTTATTGATGCCCTTGAATGCTTTCGAAGCGCATGAAAAATTACTCAACGAATATAAAAGCAATGATTCTTTCAAAGAAAAAGTTGACGCTTCATGTAAAAGAATCATTCGCGCTAAACTTAGTCTCGGGTTATTATCAAATGACAAATAATGCAATCGCAACTCCGATCAATAGACTAAGTAGCTTGGCGAAATTGAACTTGTGATTTTCTGATGCCTCGAAAATGATCGTTGTTGAAATATGTAAGAACATTCCGACAACAACCGCCAACACTATTTCAATATCAAAAGAAAGTTTAGACATTCCGAAGTGACCAAACATTACCCCTAACGGAGCCATAAGTGAGAAGGCTCCCAAAATAATCCATGCTTTTACCTTTTTAAAACCACTGGTCAGAAGCATTGTCATTAGGGCAATGGCTACAGGTATCTTGTGAAGTACAACTCCTAACAATAATCCTTGAATTCCATTCGATGCGGAACCATGGTGATGGTGATGATCATGAGTGACGATCTCAGCAAGTTCACTTACATCTTTATGGAATTGTCCTTCTAATGGAATACCTTCAATGAACGAATGTATAGAAAGGGCTATAAAAAGTGTCCACGGAATCGCGCCTGGCTTACTTTTAATATGCATATGACCATGTTCAATACCTCCGGAGAAATATTCAAGAAACAATTGGACAAGAAATCCTATTAAAATGTAAAACCCAATTTGCTCTCCATTGTGAACGTATATTTCGGGAATAAAATGAACAAACGCAATAGCTAAAAGAAAACCTCCACTAAGTGAAAGTAGTAGCTTGATCATTTGACCACGATCAACTTTCTGTAAAAGGACCACCAACAATCCTCCCAGAAGAACTGATCCAATAAGCACTATAATCCCTACAACTTCACTCATTTCTTCTCACAGATAAAAATCAACCGATCAGAATTATTTTCATCAAATGCATCCAAAGAGAAATTACCGAAGATATTTTTCACTGTAAATCCAGTAGCTTCAAAAAGATCCAAAAACTTTTCTTTAGTTATTCCTTGCACTCTTTCTTGAAAACTATAAGCATGACCCTTGTCCTCAAAACTTATATTCTTGTATATGTGATCACCATCAAAAGAACGTTTAATATTAAATGTGATACCATCAATTTCTTTAGACTCAGATTCTACAAGGTTATTGATCGTTTTATGCACATTCATAAAATCAATGACTACTATTCCTTCTGGTTTCAGCATCTTATTTATTGATCTCAGTACGTTAAGATTATCCTCATCGCTATCAAAATATCCGAAGCTCGTAAACAGATTGAAAATAGCATCATATTCATTTGACTTGTATACTTCCCTCATGTCGTGAACGTCAAACTTCAGACTTTCATTCTCAAATTCCTTGGCACTCCCTATACTATTTGAAGATAGATCTACTCCAGTAACTTTAAGTCCTAATTTATTCAAATACACGGAATGCCTACCTTTTCCGCAAGCCAGATCCAGACAATTAGCATTCTCTGGAAGATCTAAAAAACCTAATAAGTTGGAAATAAAACGCTCTGCCTCTTTGAGATCTCTGTGTTTATAGAGTATGTGATAATAACTTGTATCAAACCATTCAGCAAACCATTCCTTCTTATCATCCTTCACCATTGAACTATTTTTGAGCAAAAGTAAGAATAAATTTACTCTTGCAATATCGTTGCATAAAGGAGCTCAATAACTTTTTACCTCGGTACTTTCAAACTCTGCCTCAAAAGTTGTGTTTATCGAACATTTTGATATATTTGTCTATAATTTACTCAATCTGAGGTTCTACAGAATGGCATTGGATAACATATATGAGTTGTACAAAACGATGGAAAGAGATCACACAATGCTCTCTTTCAAAGGCGTTGTAACACCCGATCTTCTCTCATCTGTACTTCAGATCATGGAATCGAAGCTCAATCATGTTGAAAAATCAAATAAGACGAAAAAGAAAGTCTACAACGTGTTAGTTGAGTGTCTGCAAAACCTCTATCATCACAACGAGAACATACAGGAGGATGAAGAAGGTATTAATCTACTTTTCTCAAAATCCGCTTTGCTGATGATCTCTAAAAATGATGATCATTATGAGGTTAAAACAGGCAATTACATCCAGAAAGGAAATGCACAAGAATTAAAGGATAAACTTGATGACATCAATTCTATGAACAAAGATGAATTGAGGTCGTTATACAAGTCGGTCTTAAATGAAGGTGAGCTATCTGACAAAGGAACGGCAGGATTGGGTATGATAGATATTGCTAGAAAATCAGGGAATAAATTAGAGTATAGTTTCTTACCGGTTGATAAGAAATTTGACTTCTTTTGTTTAAACGTAAAAATTAACTAAAAAATTATGGGAAATCTGAATATGGAAGGGTCTCCAAAAACGCCAACGGTAAATTTTGATGAAAGTTCTGGTGTTTTGGAAATTAAGGGAAGGTCAATTCCTGAAAACTCTGTAGAATTCTACAAGCCATTGAACGAATGGGTTGAGTCTTACGGAAATTCTCCTCAGTCTGTTACAACATTTGACGTGAAGTTAGAATACTTCAATACTTCTTCTTCAAAATGTATTTTGGATCTTTTCAAAATTTTAGAAAACCTAAATGGTAACAACACGGAGGTCAAAGTGAATTGGTACTTCGAAGAAGACGATGAGGATATGGAAGAGGCTGGTGAGGATTACCAGGCAATCATAAACCTTCCATTCAAAATGATCGAGGTCGAGGAAATATAATTTCCCACTTTATGATTAAAGTCGGTTTAACCGGTGGAATAGGCGCTGGAAAATCTATTGTTGCTCGCGTTTTAGCAACTATGGGTTTTCCAGTTTTTTATTCTGATAAAGTCGGAAAAGAACTTTTATCAGACAATTCAGACATCCAAAATGAAGTCATCAACATCTTTGGAAATGAGGCTTACGCTGAAGGTGAGCTCAACCGAGGGTTTTTGGCGAAAATGATTTTCTCCGATAATCAACTGAAAGAAAAACTTAACGCTATTATACACCCTGCTGTTAGAGAAGAATTTGACGCTTGGAGTAAAAAGCAAAACTCAACTATCGTTTTCAATGAAGCAGCTATTTTATTCGAAACAGGTTCATATAAGAATTTTGATAAGAATATTTTAGTTACCGCCCCTGAAGAGATAAGAATCAATCGAGTAATGGAAAGAGATGATTCTTCAAAAGAAGAAATCCGAAGTAGAATGGAAAATCAATGGTCCGATTCAAGAAAAAAGAAATTGGCCGATTTTGAAATAGTTAACGATGGTAATCAACTCATCATACCACAACTTGAGAAAATTCTAAATGAAATAGGTTAAACGACCGTTAGCCATTATTTGATCTCGGTATAATCATCAAAATGATCGTCTGAATCATCATCATTTCGATTGTCATTATTTCGATCAACAAGCCCTCCCCCGGTTAATAATGTCATAAAACCTTGAGCTACCTTCATGAAAATAGAGATCATGAAGAAGAATCCGATCACCTTAAATATAAATCCAAAGATTGGGGTATCCTCTATGTCCAATATAGTTTCAAGAAACCAGTTTGATATTGGATTGACAGCCCACTGTGGGAAGAATATGAGAGCTGTAAAGATACCAACTGCCAGAGCGATCACTACAATCTCATATCGAACATCGAATACTGGCCTCATTTTTTGCATCATCTCCTGCATACCAGGCATATTTCCCTGAACATTGAACATCGATCTGCGCATTTGATTTGACTGGATCTTACCAACAAAGTAGATCAGTAGAACGAGTCCGGCAATTGTTACTCTACTCATATCGATATCCCCTTGGGCATTGTCTAGACAAAATAGAAGGGTAACATCTGCGAGAAAAAAGTACTTGACGAATTTGATCAGGTAAGCTTCGGTTAGCATTTTTCTCCTACCTCCACGAAGCATACTTATCCCCAGATTTATCAGCCACCACAAAAAATTGTAAATCGCCAACAGAACTCCGATTCTAAATATAAAATTTAGTACATCCACACGGCAAATGTGCAAAAATCTATGCTTTATACATAGAAGAACCGTTATTTTTCTGCACACTTTGTATCTTTACACATTCTAAAAATCAAGATTCTATGAAAAAGATAATCGCAAGCTTCTTATTATCAATATTTACGATCTTCTCCTACGCTGAAGAAGGAATGATCATACCTACTCTACTCAATGCATTTGAGTCAGATATGCAAGCAATGGGAATGAAGTTAAGTGCATCCGACATCTACGATGCTAATAACGCTAGTATTAAAGATGCAATCATTCATTTCGGTGGTGGATGCACTGCTGAGATCGTATCTGATAAAGGATTATTGCTTACAAATCACCACTGTGGTTTTTCTCAAATATATTCTCACTCTACTCTAGAAAACAATATCGCAAAGTATGGTTTCTGGGCTAAAGACTATAGTGAAGAGCTAAAAAACCCAGGATTGACTGCAGCAAGAATGGTTAGAATTGAAGATGTAACCAAAGATGTTCTTCAAGGAACAGAAGGATTATCTGGACAGGAAGAGTTCAACAAAATCCAGGCGAATATTGCAATAATTAAAGCTGAAGTTTTAGATGGAACGCACTACGAAGGTGAAATAAAGGCTTTTGATTACGGAAACAGTTATTACCTATTGGTTAAGGAAACGTTTAGAGATGTGCGTCTAGTAGGAACACCACCAAAAACTGTAGGTAAATTTGGAGGGGACACTGACAACTGGGTATGGCCAAGACACACGGGAGACTTTTCCGTATTTAGAATCTATGCGAACAACGAAAATAAACCAGCTGACATCAGCGATGACAATCAGCCATATTCTCCACTTCACTATCTACCTGTTTCATTAAAACCTCGAAAGAAAGATGATTTTACGATGGTATTTGGATTTCCAGGTCGTACGAATCAACATACAATTTCAACAGAACTTGATTTTATCATTAATGAAATGAGACCTGCTCAGATCAAAATGAGAGACCTATCACTCTCAGTGATCAATGCCGCGATCAAAAAATCTGAGAAAACTGAAATTCAATACGCGTCTAAACAAGCTCGTATTGCGAATGCCTGGAAAAAATGGATGGGACAGATCGATGGTTTGAAGAGAGGAAATGCCGTTCAGAAAAAGAAAAATTACGAAAAAGAGTATGTACAGCGTGCAGGTTCCAAAACTGATTGGCAAGAAAGTTTCAGTACAGTGGTTCAATCTCTCCGCGATATTTCAAAAACGCATAACAAAGATGAATTTGCATATAACTTGTTCATCGAATATATCTACGTTGGTCCAGAGTTATTTGATCGAGCTCGAGCTTTAAACGATCTAATGAAATTATATAAAGAAGGAAAAACAGAAGAACTGAAAGAGAAAATCGAAGCTCAGAAAAAATCGGCATCAGGATTTTACAAGAACTTCAACAAAGAGATCGATCGTGAAATATTCAAATTACAAACAGAATATTATACTTCTATAATCCCAGAAGATCAATTACCAGAAGTTTTAAAAACAACAAGTGCTGAGGATCTGGCTGAAACGATATACGAAAAGTCGAAACTATTATCTGAAGAAAATTATTTAAGCGTACTTGAAAAATTTGAAAAGTTGGCTAAGAAAAAGATCGCTAAAGATCCAGGTTACTCTCTTTTCATGGATGTAAACAAAGTTTTCGAGGAAAAGGTATTACCTCAATTGCGTATGTACTATGGTATGAAAAATAATTTGATGAAATCATATGTAAAAGGAAAATACGAAATGTTCCCTGATGACAAACATTGGCCAAATGCAAATAGTACAATGCGAATTACCTATGGTAAGATCGAAGGATCTCAGCCCCGTGATGGAATGAAATATCTTCCTCATACAACATTAGACGGAGTGATCAAAAAGTACAACACTGGCAAAAGTGATTTTGATCTACTTCCTAGAATGACAGAACTATATGAAGCTAAGAATTATGGTGGCTATGACCAAGATGGCGAATTATGGGTATGTTTCACTGGTTCAAATCATACTACTGGAGGAAACTCAGGATCACCTGTGATAGACGCTGAAGGAAACTTGATCGGAATAAATTTCGATAGAAGTTGGGAAAGTACAATGAGTGATTACATGTTTGACGCTTCTAGATGTAGAAATATCTCTGTAGATATTCGTTACGTATTGTGGCTGATCGATGTTTATGGAGAAGCTCCTCACATTGTTGAAGAAATGAAACTGATCAAAGAATAGACAATAAATAGCCTGCTATCGAGTTATTCGAATAACTAATTTATGATGGAAGAGAAAAAAACGAATAAAGCAACTAACGAACTACTTGTTTTTCTTTGGAAAAAAAGAAAGGTATTGTTTCTAACAGGTCTAATCGCTGGAATTGCATCAATTGTAATCTCATTTTTGTTACCTGTATTATATGAATCGAATGCTATCGTATTCCCGGCAGCTACAAGTACAGTTTCATTCAGTGAACAGCGAAATGCAAAGGCAAGCTCGATGGACTTTGGTGAAGAAGAACATGCCGAACAACTGATCCAAATTTTAAAGTCCTCTAGAATTCGAAATAGGGTGATCGAAAAGTTCGACCTACCTAAAGTTTATGAGATCGATCGAGAAGATGAAAATTTCCATCACAAACTTGGGAAAGCATATGAGAATCATATCAGTTTTGAAAGAACTCGATACGGTTCCATTGAGATCTCTGTGCTTGATAAAGATCCTCAGTTGGCTGCTGAAATCGCTAATAAGATCGTACAATTGATCGATACAGTTAAGAATGAATTGATCAAGGAGCGAACGATCCCAGCTTATGAAGTAAACAAAAGAAAGCTTGAACAGCTTAATAACGAACAAAAGAAATTGATCGCAGAAATGGACAGTTTATCTTCAATGGGAGTTGTTAATGCCGAAGCACGTGCGAATCTTTTCTCAGCGTTGAATGAGTCAAAGACCTCTGAGGATAAAAAATTCTTTAAAGATAAGATCGATGTAAACCTAAAGTATGGAGCTCGTTACGATGCCTTAGCTGACTTGAGAGAGTTTCGAATTGAGAAGCTTACTGAACAGGAGGTTGCTTACGAACAAGCTGAGTCGGATGCCCGGGAGAATTTCAATCATAAATTCGTCGTTGAATGGGCTGTAGCTTCTGATAAGAAGGCTAAACCAAAGCGATCGATCATTGTTCTCGTGATCACTTTTTCTGCTTTATTCTTCGCGATCATTGTTATGTTGATCCGTCAGCGACTTAAAGAAATCAAGAAAGCTGCTTAATTTGTTGAGCTGGGTAAAAGATAACTCTTGGGTAATCCTACTTGTGCTTCTTTTTTTAGGAGCTAATTCTTATTTATTCTTTCAGGATAATTACTATTTGAGTGCTCTCCCCCTTGTTCTGGCAATAGCCTATATAGGTATTTACCAAACGAACACTGCTTTTTTGATCACAGTCCTGCTTACTCCACTCTCTGTAAATCTTGAGGAATTTACAGCGGGGAAAATAGGCTTATTCGTCCCTACCGAACCTATATTGTTTGGTTTGATGATCCTAATGATACTTAGACAGATCCAAACCCCATATTTGAGTAAGTATTTCTGGAGGCATCCTATAACACTGGCATTAGGATTTTATCTCTTGTGGGTTTTCATGACTTCTATCACAAGTTCAAACCCAGCTGTATCGTTTAAGTTTCTATTGATGAAACTTTGGTATATCATTCCCATCTTATTTATTGGAGTTAAGCTTTTTCAAAAAGAAGCCAACATCTCTAAATTTCTCTGGCTCTACTCTATCGGAATGACGATCGTGATCTTATTTACACTGGTTCGGCATTCAGGTTATGGATTTGGTGAAGAGGAAGGTCACTGGGTGATGTCACCCTTTTTTAAAGACCATACCATCTATGGAGCCGCTGTTGCAATGAGTTTATTTTTCATCATTGGTCTTTTCTTTGGCAAGAATAATTCACCACTTGTTCATCTCACCTTGATCTCTATGCTCGTGATCACAGTTATAGGTCTCTATTTTAGTTATACAAGAGGAGCATGGTTGAGTGTCGTTTTTGCAGGGGTAGTATGGCTATTCATTCGTTTTAAGGTCAAGTTCAAGTACCTATTTGCAATTGGAATTTCCATACTTGCACTTGTACTTATTTTTTGGAGTAAGATTGAAATGGAGTTAGCCCGAAACAAGCAGGAACATACGACTACTGCGTTTGACGAGCGACTTCAATCTGCAGCAAATATTACCTCAGATGCTTCAAACCTCGAACGACTAAATAGATGGGACGCCGCTATAGCGATGTTTTATGATCGCCCAGTTTTCGGTTTTGGTCCTGCGACTTATGCGTTTGAATATGCACCATATCAAGATCCCGAAAACCTAACGATTATCTCTACCAATTTCGGTGACATGGGTAATGCTCACTCCGAATTTCTGGGTCCGCTAGCGGAAATGGGAGTGTTTGGATTATTCGCAATGATCGCATTTGTGAGTGCACTTTTTGCACATGGGATCTTACTTTACATAAAGCTAAAAGCAAAATATCCTGATCGAAAAGAACTGAGACTACTTTTGTTGGCGACAATCCTTTCCATGAGCACTTATTTTTTCCATGGATTATTAAATAACTATCTAGACACGGACAAAGCCTCAATTCCGGTATATGGTGCATGTGCAATGATCATAGGAATTGAGATCATGCTTCGAAAAGAAAGAGAACAAAAATTAGTGGACTAATAATATTTGTGGTCCATCAAGTAATTCTCAACGTAGTCACTTACTCCTTGTTCCAGCGTATGGAAACCTTTTTGATAACCCGCTGATATCAATTTATTGATACTCGCTTCAGTAAAGTATTGATACTTATCCCGAATATCTTCAGGAGTATCGATGAAAGAAACTTTTCTTTCCCGATTCATTGAATCGAATGTATTATTCGTGAGATCAAGGAAGGTACGTGCTTTTCCAGAACCAACATTATATAATCCACTTTCAGGCTTCTTGTCCATCAAGAAATAGCAGATATTCACAACATCTTTCACATATATAAAGTCTCTCTTCTGTTTTCCATCTTCAAACTCAGGATTATGAGATCTAAACAGTTTCATTTCACCAGTTCTATTGATCTGACGGAATGCATGAAGAATTACAGAGGCCATTCTTCCTTTATGGTATTCATTTGGTCCATAAACATTGAAGAATTTCAATCCAGCCCAAAAAGGAGGTTTAGTATGTTGATTTAATACCCATTTATCAAAATCATTCTTTGAGTCACCATAAGGATTTAAAGGCTTAAGCTTATCAACGATCTTATGATCATCTTTATATCCGTGCTCACCGAGTCCGTAAGTTGCTGCAGAACTTGCATAAACCAAAGGAATCTTATAATGAGTACACCATTTCCATACATCCTTTGAGTAGTTAAGATTCAATTCGTCGAAGATCGCTTTATCGAATTCGGCAGTATCTGTTCTTGCACCGATGTGATAAACAAACTCTACATTGTCACCATTTGATTTCAACCAGTTGATAAAAGCACCTCTATCAATGCGTTGAGAATACTTTTTCCCTACGAGGTTATGCTCTTTATCAGTATTTGAAAAATCATCAACTATTGTAATGTGAGTTATCCCTAAATCATTAAGTCTACTCACTAGACAACTCCCTATAAAACCTGCTGCTCCGGTAACTACGATCATGCTTAAATTTTTAATCGTGGCAAAGATATAAATTTGATAGATTGAAAATTCAATTCATCAAAAAAAACGCCCCGTGATTTTTTCACGAGGCGTTCCAATTCTTATCTGATTAATTATGCGTTACTATCTTCAGCGATCTTAACGTACTCATCGTAATCAACCTCTTTGTCTTTAAGCTTTACTGTTTCCTTAAAGAAATTCGTCATTTTTTCTTCAGCTAACATATCAAATATTTGCTGAGACTCTTTTTGATTTCCAAGAACTTGCTGAGCAGCTTGATTTAATTCTGCTTCTTCAGGAGCAGGCATACCATACTGAGCATACTGGTTAATAAGTAAACCTTTAGTATAGTTTAGTGCCTCATCTTGTTCGATCTTGATTCCATTATCCTTGAAGATCTGATTTTGGATCAATTGCCATTTCAAACCTTTCTGGTAATTTGGGTAATCCTTTTCAATTGCCTCCATAGTTACAGGCTCCTGCTGAGAAGCATGTATCCATCTTTTCAAGAATTCATCAGGAAGATCAATTTTCGTTTTCTCTATCAAGTCATTTGAAACTCGACGCGTTAAGATCTTATCACTATCCTTCTCAAACATTTGTTCAAGATCTTTAACAATACGCTCACGCATTTCTTTTTCTGACTTTACATTTCCTTCTCCAAAAAGTTTATCGAACAATTCCTGATTCAATTCAGCTGGTTCCATCACCTTCACTTCATTGATCGTCAATTCGAATTTATCAGAAATGTTATCTAGCTCTTCTTCTTTGATTCCGAGCATTGAAGCGGTATCATTTCCTCCTCTAGAAACATCAAATGGATTAACTGTAACTTTATCTCCAGGCTTCTTACCAATAAGCTTTTTCTTTACAGTTTTCTTTTCAATGAATTCAAGAGAGATAGTAGAGCTGTTCATAATTCCACCTTCCTTGATCTTTCCATCTTCATCAAGTTCTACGAACTGACCAAGAACCATGTCTTTCTCACCTACTTTTTCTCCAGAAACAAGTTTACCATATCTACGAGTAAGGTCTTCCAATTGCTTATCAACCAATTTATCATCAACCTTTACCTTGGTATACTCATATTTATTACGACCAGATAGTTTAACATCAACCTCTGGTGTAATTCCGATCTCGTAAGTAAATTCAAAAGTCTCAGGATTATTAAAGTCACCTTTAACTTCTTCATCTTGTTTAGGAAGTGGATTCCCTAAAACCTCAAACTCCTGCTCATCGATGTATTTGTATAGCGCTTCGCTAACTTGTTTATTCAATTCTTCTGCAAGAACAGACTGACCGTATTGCTTTTTGATCATTCCCATAGGAACTTTTCCCTTACGGAAACCAGGAATATTTGCCTGCTTTCTATAATTTTTTAAGGTCTCGTCTACTTTTTCTTGATAATCTTTCTTCTCAACCTTCACCTTCAATAAGGCATTCAGATCATCAATTTTCTCTAATGTTACGTCCATAACTTAATTGAATTGCACTTAAAATTTAATCACAAATATGTTCAAACAAAAAATGGTATAAGCCTAAACTCATACCACTTTTAAATTGGTGCGGATGGAGGGAGTCGAACCCACACGCCTCGCGGCACTAGATCCTAAGTCTAGCGTGTCTACCAATTTCACCACATCCGCAGTTGCTTTTCAGCGTTTAATACTGAATCAATAATAATCAACAGTATTTTTGACTTGAAGAAATTCTAATAAATCGTTATTTACTATTTCTTCTATTTCAAACCACTCTTTAAAAGCGAGTGCAAATTTAAATAAAAATTCAGGAATAAAAATGGAATACCGAAAAATTTTATTTTAAAAATAATTGGGCGTTATTTTGATTCAAAATCAAAGTTATTCTTCATCTCGGTTCCATGATTCTCATTCAGTGATGCCCAAACAAAAAAAGCCCGACACTTTCGTGTCGAGCTTAATTTTTTGTGGGCCCTACTGGATTACGCCCTCCATTTCATTCCGGTTGTGAACTCGTCTCATAAATTCGTCTCGGTTCGATGGTTCTCATTCAGTGATGCCCAAACAAAAAAAAGCCCGACACTTTCGTGTCGAGCTTCATTTTTGTGGGCCCTACTGGATTCGAACCAGTGACCCCCTGCTTGTAAGGCAGGTGCTCTGAACCAACTGAGCTAAGAGCCCTCTTTAAATTTTGGGACTTGCTAGCGATCGAGAGTACTTTGTTAAGTGCTCTGATGCTGATGCTTTGGATCAGCATCCTGACAAGCAATGCTTCGTCAGGGACCAACTGAGCTAAGAGCCCATCCTTGCAGTGTTTTATTGCACCGTTGTGCGAACTGCGGGTGCAAATATAAGTGGTATTTTCAAACCTGCAAGCAATATTTTGAAAAAAAATTAAATTATTTCTTCCAACAAGAAAAAGCTGCCAAATATCAAGATTACATCATCCTTATTATTAGCGGATTGAGCATGATCAAGGGCCTCTGTAGAATTTGTATAGAATTTGGCATCGAATTTAAAATGCTTTGCAACATTTCTAAATCTCTCTAGTGAATGACTTCGACTGTTCTTAAATTCTGTAAAGATCACATTCCAATCCTCAGGTATTAGCTTCAATATCTCTTCAATATCTTTATCGTTTGAAGCTCCGTAAACTGCTGTGATTTTCTTAGTCTTGTATAAACTAGCTACATCCTTAACCAATCGTGTTACTCCGTCAATATTATGAGCGGCATCAACGATTGTTAATGGATCTTTTTGAATGGTTTGAAACCTTCCTCTAAAACCAGTATTACTGATTAGATTTTTTAAAGCTCTATCAAATACGCTTTCATCGAAATAATATCCATCAAGTTTAACTCGTTGTAATGCTGTTTGAGCGATCTTTTTGTTTACTTCAAATGTGGTGTTGGTATTATCTAAATCTGCTAAAAACATGGGAGAATTCCGATTATCAGAGAACTGCTTAAAAACGGGTAATGTATCTGCGGTTGTTTGTCCGATTACAACAGGGATGTTTTCTTTAATTATCCCAGCCTTCTCCATTGCTATCTGACCCAATGTATCTCCAAGTATCGCGGTGTGGTCCAGACCGATATTCGTTATAACACTAATCAATGGAGTGATTACATTAGTCGCATCAAGCCGACCTCCCAATCCAGTTTCTACAACAATAGCATCACATTTTTCTTGCTGGAAATGAAGTAATGCCATTACCCAGGTTATTTCAAAAAATGAGGGTCTGATCTGAAAGTCTAGTTCACGTACAGTTTCAATAAAATGATTCACTTTATTTTGTAAGATCATTTCACCATCAATTCGAATCCGTTCCCTGAAATCATTAATATGTGGGGAAGTAAATAGTCCTGTTTTAAGCCCTGCCTCTGTAAATGTACTTGCAATAATTGAAGCTGTTGTTCCTTTTCCATTGGTCCCAGCAACATGAACAAACTGTAGCTTTTCTAGAATAACCTCAAACTGGGCAATCAGTGTTCTTGTATTATCAAGTGTTGGTTTATATGCAGATTGACCAACTTTCTGAAACGCGGGGAACTGGTTAAATAGCCAGTCTATATTTTCCTGATAACTAGACAAATATTTATGCTTTATCACTACCCTGGCTTAACTTTAACAGGAAGATAAGCGGTTTCATTTCTAGCTCCTGGCTTTTCTTTATATAAAATTTCCTTTTTTACGAGTTCTATGACCTCATCGATTAGATCTTGATTATTAGTTGTTGTATTATTCGGATCTACTCTTGCCCTCACAACCTTACCACGTGAATCAATCGTTACAATCAATTGAATAACTGCGTATTGATCGTTTGGCGTTTTCGGCTTAGTTTTTAAGTCATTCAGTCTAACCCTATCACCTGAACCACCATTACCTTCTTCACCTGTTCCAGAACCTGGACCATCATCACTGCCAAAACCTGTTTCTGAACCACTAGTTCCCGAACCACCTGAACCATTTCCTGAAAACGGACTTGATTCTGATTCCTGTTCTGTTGTGGTTGATGATTCACTATCTCCCGTACCTGTTTCTGTGGTTATTGGAGATTCTTCTTGAGTGGGCTGCTCTTCTGGATTTTCTTGCGTCTCTGGTGTTGGATTTACCGTTTCACTTGGCTCACCTCCCCCTGCGTTATTAACTTCAAAATCTTCTATACCATTGTCTGCCATGGTAATTGGAATGGGCGTGGTAACCTTCGGTGGATCTGGCTCGTGGTATTTTATAAAAAACAAAAGGAATAGGGCTACCAGTAGGAAAATCGCTGCTGTGACGATTCCTTTACGATTATCTTCTTTTCGTACAACTGGAACTTGTGCCATAATCTCTGTTTTTAGTCATATGCAAGAACAGGTTTCCAACCTCGTGCTTTCGATAACGCCAGAACTTGAAAAACTGCTTCATAACTAGCTTCCCTTGCTCCTGCGATCTTTACTTTCTTCTCAGGTGTTTTCTCTACTTCTGCAATCAAGAATTCTCTCATTTGCTCATAACTTGCTCCGTCAGTCTTAACACCAAATGGATTAGTCGCATTACTGATATCACTCAACATGATCTGATACATATCATCTTCCGTAATCACAACTGTTGTTGTAGTATTCTCTTTCGACGTTTCAAGTTTTTCAGATGGCTGTGGGAGTTCTACAGGAGTATTCTTCTCCGCCATGGTACTCATGATAATGAAGAACACTAAAAGTAAGAATACGAGATCCGTCATGGACGCCATACCTCCTTCAACCTTAACCTTATTTCTTGAGCCAAAATTCATCTAATTCCTACTTTGATGGTTTGTGTAAAAGATCCATAAACTCCATCGCATCATTTTCCATTCGGTATACAACCTTAGATATTTTCGATACCAAGTAATTATAACCCATGTATGCAATAATACCGACGATCAAACCTGCAACCGTTGTAACCATAGCGGTCATAATACCCGGAGCGATAGTTCCCAGATCCAAAGAATCAAGGTTTTTCATCGCGTTAAAAGTCTTAACCATACCAATCGTTGTTCCCAAGAACCCGATCATTGGAGCAGCACCTGCAGCAGTCGCTAAAAAGCTTAATCGCTGTTCTAAACGTGATATTTCAAGTTTACCTGTGTTATCAATTGCTGATGCCACTACATCTACTGGCTTACCTAGCCTATCAATACCTTTTTCTAACATTCGAGCAGATGGAGAATCCGTTCTTACACACAAATTTCTTGCTTCCTCTACTTTACCATCAGAAAGGTAATCTTTGATTTTTGACAAAAAGTCCGGTGATTTCTTTGAAGCTCGTTGTAATGCAAGCAGACGCTCAACAAAAACGTAAACTGCATAAATAGACATCACAGCTAAAAGTAGAAGGATGATCAATCCCATCACATCACTAGCTGCATCTGATACAGCTTGCCAGATCGCTACTTCTTTGTAATTCTCCTCTGCTCCAACGGCAGTAGAATCTTGAACAACTTGTAGTAAAAAAGAACCTTTCATATCGGTATAAACGAGTTTAATTAAATTTTGTTACACAGACTATTATATAAACATACTGATACCTAGATATACTCCTGCACCAGCCAAATAACCTATTAATGCTAACCATGCAATGTTTTTAAGATACCAGAAGAATGAGATACGCTCCATTCCCATTGCTACTACTCCTGCCGCAGAACCAATGATCAACATCGAACCACCTGTTCCAGCTGCGTACGCTATAAAGTGCCAAATGTGATGGTCTGTTTGTTCTGTAAACATCCCCATACTTGCAGCTACAAGAGGAACGTTATCAATCACTGCTGAACCAGCACCTAATAACATCACGAAAATATCATTGTCCATACTTGTTTGAACATCCTGACCAAACATGAATACCAATCCTAATGACTCCAATGCTGCTACTGTCATCAAAATCCCTAAGAAAAACAGGATTGATGGCATCTCAATTTTCGTCAAAGCTCTAAATGTTGGGCTTTCATGATGACCTTGTGGCTCCGGTGAAACATAATCTTGCTCTGTCTCTTTTTTAACAACTCCAACGTAAGCCATCTTAAATTGACGAACACTGATTATCTCAGCAAAGAGTGCTACAATACCTAAAGAAAGCATCATTCCAACATAAGGAGGAAGATGTGTAACTGTCTTAAAGATTGGAACAAATACGATCATACCCAGACCTAAATAGAGCATGAGTGAAGCTCTAGAATTCACTTCCTGCTCTTCTTCAGGCAGATCAAAATTACCTTTAAATGGCTTCATGAAGCTCGCTATTGTCGTCGGGATAATCATACACACTAAAGATGGTACAATTAAGTACTGGAACAGGTTCATTGCTGTTACCTTGTCACCCATCCAAAGCATTGTTGTCGTGACATCACCTATTGGTGACCACGCACCACCAGCGTTAGCCGCAATAATAATGATACCCGCGAACCAAATACGATCACTTGATTTATCCAATAGCTTACGTAGGATAGTGATTAATACGATCGTTGCAGTAAGGTTGTCGATAATCGCAGAAAGAATAAACGCTAAACCTGAAACGATCCATAATAAGGTACGCTTCTTATTCGTTTTGATATATCCTTTAATGGTAGAAAAACCATGGAAGTGATCCACGATCTCAACAATAGTCATAGCTCCGATCAGGAAGATCAAGATCTCACAAGTCTTACCAAAGTGATGAAGAAGTGTCCCTTCCATCAAGTGCAGTCTATGCTCATGAAATTCAGCATAAGCAGGAGTCATATCTCCATTTGCCAGATACTTAATTCCCTCGAATGTCTCTAGCTGCATTAAGGTACTGTCATGACTGTCAAACCACTGTTCGAATCCGTCCAGTCCAAAAGCGATCCCAGCCCATGCAAGAGCCATCATTACCAAAGATGGTACAAGCTTATCGATCTTCAAGCTGTGTTCCAGCGTGATCGCTAAATACCCTAAAATAAATACAAAAACAATAAAAAGTTCCATAGTGTTAGCAAATAATTAGTATTAAATCAATTGTTTAAGCGCTATCTCGAAAGCTGATTTAGCGATACCTGTTTTTTGTGGGTTTTTCTGATGTGTTTTCTCCAAAGCGATTCTTATCGTCTCAGAGGTATCTACAAAAATATCTTCATCTGTTATCTCTTTAAGATCTTCAGACATTAGGAAAGCAAAAACTCTCGCCATTCCACAGTTTGAAATAAAATCAGGGATAACAGCAATATGGTCATCAACATAATTTGCGATCGAACCAAAGAATATCTCAGGGTCTGCAAATGGAACATTCGCCCCAGCTGAAACTACTTCTACTCCAGCTTTTATCATTCGAGTTGCCTGATCCTGAGTGATCAATCGAGATCCAGCACATGGAGCAAAAATATCCGCCGGAACATCCCAGATCTGAGCATTTACATCATCAAATGACAACATATCTGGAGCGTTCAATTCGTTTCCATTTTTGTTAAGGAATAATTCTCTGATCTCCTCGAAAGAAAACCCATCTTTATTGATCAGCCCTCCTACTCGATCAATTATTCCAACGATCTTAGCTCCGCTTTCAGCCAAGTAGAATGCAGCTGCAGATGCAACATTTCCCCATCCCTGGATGATCACTTTCTTATTTTGGACTCCACCACTCCATAATTTATAATAATGCTCGATAGATTGAGCAACACCATAACCAGTTATCATATCTGCAATAACGTACTTACGATCTATGCTTGGTGTATATTTTTCGTCCTCTATAACCTTTAGCACTCCATGTCTCAACTGACCGATTCTATGAATTTTCTGTGCTTCTCTCGGCTGAAAATGTCCGTTAAAAACACCTTCCTGAGGATGCCAAACACCGCAATCTTCAGTGTACGGAATCACTTCATGAATCTCGTCGACATTCATATCTCCACCCGTTCCATAATAATGCTTTAGTAGAGGAGTAACAGCCGCATACCAACGACGCAAAACCCCTTCTTTTCGAGGATCTTTCGGGTCAAAGTTTATACCGGATTTAGCTCCTCCGATTGGTGGTCCAGCAACTGTAAACTTCACCTCCATCGTTTTAGCCAACGATTCAACCTCACGCTTATCGAGACCTTTTCTCATTCGAGTTCCTCCTCCTGCTGCTCCTCCTCGCAATGAGTTGATCACTACCCATCCTTGGGCATCAGTTTCAGAATCACTCCATTCAAAAACGATTTCTGGTTGTTTGTTTTCAAACTTGGCTAATAACTCCTTCATATCTTCATTTTGTAATCTGAGCAAAAGTAAAAAACATTTCCAATCCTTATTACGATCAATTATAAATTAAATTCATGGTTCAAATATAACTCCAGAACAAGAATCTATTTTCGCTCCTGTAACAGAACTCAGGACATTGACTTCCTCCAACGATCTCAGAAGTCCTAAAAAAGCAAATCCAATAGCCTCTTTAAATTCGATTATCTCTTTATCCGGGATAATAAGATCTCCCTTAAATTCCTCCTTCATGCATTCAATTAAAAAGTCATTATACACTCCTCCTCCAGTCACATAAACAGATTTGGCTCCACAATTCTCAAAAGACTTAGCAAGCTGATATGATACATGTTTAATGTATGTGTGTAGCTTGTTTTCGATACCGATATCCTTTTCCATCATAGGAAGAATTTCTTTCTCAACCCACTCCCATCCTAAAGATTTCGGTCCGTTCAGCTTAAAATAATCCAACGAATTGAGCGAATCAAACAATCCAACATCCAGCTTTCCTGATCTTGCAAGTTGACCTCTAACATCCATGCTTTGACCTAAATCCGTCTGCATTAGATGATTTACGACAATGTTCGCTGGACCAACATCAAACGAATAAACGATTCCATTTTTACGGTATGATAGATTTGAAAATCCTCCTAGATTTAGAAATGCTTCGGCTTCATTTGCAAATAGAGAATGATCAACCAGAGGAATGAGAGGAGCACCTGTGCCTCCGAGAGCAACATCCTTAGTTCGAAAATCAGTTATTACTTTTAAACCTGTCAAGGTTGCTAGATGAGGTAAGTTCCCAATCTGTTGGGTAAATGACTTTTCAGGTTGGTGAAATATTGTTTGACCATGACTTGACAACGCGTAGATATCTGTTCGACTTATATCGTTCGTCGAAATAAACAGGTTGACTTGTTCTGCATAAAACTTTGCCAATTTGACACTGAGTAAACCTAACTCCTCTCCACTCATTTTTGGAGCAGAAATCAGCTCTTTACGAAACGAATCACTATAAGCAACAGTCTTGGCATGGTTAACTGAAAAAGTCCACTTCTGGTCATCGATCAAAGAAAAAGATACGTCGGCGATATCTAGCCCATCTAAAGACGTTCCGGACATCAAACCTATTAGTCGAAAAGTTTTCATTTCTTTGATCATCAGGTAGGAAAATATCAAATAATCCTGCTACTTTTACGTCCTCAATATTACAGAAATTAATAGAAAGTTGCTCTTCAGCGACAAATAAACTGTAATGTAAAGTTGTAAACAAAATGCCGAAATCGTTACCTTTGGGTCGATTTTTTCAAACACAGAATAAGAAACAAAATAAATAATATGGATTTTCAATTATCAGAAGAGCATTTAGCGGTACGTGATGCGGCAAGAGATTTTGCTCAAAATGTACTGAAAGAGGGTGTTATTGAGCGTGATAACGAACAGCGTTTCCCTAAAGATGAGATCAAGCAATTAGCTGAACTTGGATTTATGGGAATGATGGTTGACCCTAAATATGGTGGTGGCGGAATGGATACTCTTTCATATGTACTTGCAATGGAAGAGATATCAAAAGTTGATGCATCTGTTTCAGTTTGTATGAGTGTTAACAATTCTTTGGTTTGCTGGGGACTTGAAACATTTGGTACAGAAGAGCAGAAAGAGAAATACTTAAAACCGCTTGCTACAGGAGAAAAAATTGGAGCATTCTGTTTATCAGAGCCTGAAGCAGGTTCTGATGCTACTTCTCAAAGAACAACGGCAGAAGATAAAGGAGATCACTATCTATTAAATGGAACGAAAAACTGGATCACAAACGGATCCTCTGCTTCGATCTATTTGGTTATCGCTCAAACTGATCCAGAAAAAGGACATAGAGGAATCAACGCTTTGATCGTTGAAAAAGATATGGACGGTTTCGTTGTTGGTGCGAAAGAAGATAAGATGGGAATCCGTGGTAGTGATACTCACACTCTTATGTTCAACGATGTGAAGGTGCCAAAAGAAAACCGAATCGGTGAAGATGGATTTGGTTTCAAATTCGCTATGAAAACACTTTCTGGTGGTAGAATTGGTATTGCAGCTCAAGCACTTGGTATTGCATCAGGAGCATTGGACCTTGCAGTAGCATATTCAAAAGAAAGAAAAGCTTTTGGGAAAGAGATCATGAAACACCAGGCTATCGCATTTAAAATTGCTGATATGGCTACGGCTGTTGAAACAGCTAGATTATTAGTTCATAAGGCAGCATGGCAAAAGGATAATGGTGAAAACTATGATCAATCAGGAGCGATGGCTAAACTGTATGCTTCAAAAGTAGCGATGGAGCAAACGGTTGAAGCTGTTCAGATCCACGGTGGTTACGGATTTGTTAAAGAATACCATGTAGAACGACTAATGAGAGATGCGAAGATCACTCAGATCTACGAAGGAACTTCTGAGGTTCAGAAGATAGTAATCTCTAGAAACGTTCTGAATGCATAAAAGAGAATAAATTAATCAGAGAAGCATCGGGTTAAACTCGATGCTTTTTTTATGCTTAATCCAACCATTTTGTAGAAAATTCTGTTATACTTGTTAGCAACGAAAAGCAATTAGAATGAAGATATATACACGGAAAGGAGATGAAGGAAAAACATCGTTGATCGGTGGAAAAAGAGTGGATAAGAACGATATTCGCATTGAGAGTTATGGGACAGTTGATGAACTTAACTCTTGGATAGGTCTCTTGCGTGACCTCTGTCTGGAAGATGAAATTGTTTACGAACAGTTATTGGAAATTCAGGATCGATTGTTCACGATCGGTTCACTACTTGCGCAATCTCCGGAAGGTTCAAAAATGGAGCTACCGCAATTATCTGATCAAGATATCACGTTTTTAGAAGACGCCATTGACAAAATGAATGAAGATCTTCCAGAAATGAAATCGTTTGTTCTTCCAGGTGGGCACACAACTGTTTCTAATTGTCATATTACTCGTTGTGTATGTCGCCGTGCCGAAAGACTTGTCGTCGCTTTACATGATGATACAGAATCTTACAAAAAAAGCATGCAGTACCTGAACCGTTTAAGCGATTTTTTGTTCGTATTATCAAGAAAGCTTACATTGGATTTAAATGCAAAAGAGATCCCTTGGAAACCGAGAATGTAAGTCGTTACATACTGATCCACAGGGGATTTAAAATTTTATTTGGATTTAAAAAAAATAAATATACTTTTGCGCTTTGAATAACAGCAAATTATAAAGTAGAGAAATATGTACTGGACACTAGAACTAGCTTCATACTTAGAGGACGCACCTTGGCCAGCAGCGAAAGACGAGCTGATCGATTACGCAATTCGTACAGGGGCACCTTTAGAGGTAGTTGAGAACCTACAAGATATTGAGGACGAGGGAGAGATATATGAAAATATTGAAGACATTTGGCCTGATTACCCTTCGAAAGAAGATTTCTTCTTTAATGAAGATGAATATTAAACTGATTGCCAAGCCTTTCTGACAGTATTTTCAGAAAGGCTTTTTACTTCTCCAACCTACTTTCGCGACACATTGTCATACACCACCTTTTGGAACGAATTATGTTCTGCAAATTATCCTAAAATCATTGCTGCAACTTTCGGGATTAACCTTATTTTTGGTGGCAATTAATAGATCTTAACATGATAGGAGGACTTCTAAAGAAAATACTTGGTGATAAATCTGATAAAGACAGAAAAGAATATCAACCAATCATAGATAAAGTTAACGAGATTTATGGGAGGTTGTCATCATTATCAGATGATGAATTACGTAATCGCACAAAAGAATTTCAAGCTAAAATAAAAGAAAGAACCGCTGGTCTAGAAAAAGAGATCGAAGAGTTAAACAATAAAGCTAACGATCCATCGACACCTGTTCTCGACAAAGAGGATATCTTCGAAAGAATTGATAAACTCCAGGAGAAGAGTGATGATGAAATCGAAAAAGTTTTGGAGGAGATATTACCAGATGCATTTGCAACAGTGAAAGAAACTGCTCGTCGTTGGGCTGAAAGAGGTCAGTTAGTTGTTCAGGCTACAGATTTTGACCGAGAACTTGCGGGAAAGCACGATGGACTAGAGATAGATGGAGACAAGGCTATCTGGAAAAATAAGTGGAGTGCTGCAGGAGCCCAAATGGAATGGGTGATGGTTCACTACGACGTTCAGATAATGGGTGGTGCCGTTCTGCACAGAGGAAATATTGCAGAAATGCAAACAGGTGAAGGTAAAACGTTGGTAGCGACTTTACCAGTATACTTAAATGCCATTGCTGGAAAAGGTGTTCACCTGGTTACAGTTAATGATTATCTAGCTCGTCGTGATAGTGAGTGGATGGGACCTCTTTATCAGTTCCATGGTCTAACTGTTGACTGTATCGATAAACATAAGCCAAACTCAGATGGCCGAAAAGAGGCTTATAAAGCCAACATTACTTTTGGTACAAATAACGAATTTGGTTTCGATTACCTTCGTGATAATATGTCAAGTGATATCGGTAATCTCGTTCAAAAGAAACACCATTATGCTATCATTGATGAGGTCGATTCTGTATTGATCGATGATGCTCGAACTCCTTTAATTATTTCTGGGCCTACTCCTAAAGGCGATCAGCAGGAATATGGTGCTTTGAAGCCAATGGTTGAAAAAGTTGTAAGTGCTCAGCGAACATTGATCAACAAAGTACTGGCAGAAGCTAAGAAAGAACTTTCTGTAATCAACGAGCCCTTGGAAGATAAAAAAGAGCAAAAGAAACGTCTTGAAGAAGGAGGAAAAAAGCTTCTTAGAGCCTTTAGAGGTTTGCCAAAGAACAAAGCTCTAATCAAGTTCTTATCTGAACCAGGTGTGAAAGCACACCTTCAAAAGACTGAGAATTTCTACATGGCAGAGCAAAATAAACAAATGCCTATCATCGATAAAGAACTATACTTTACGATCGATGAGAAAAACAATACTATCGATCTTACGGATAAAGGAATTGATCTGCTATCTGGAAAGAACGATCCGAATTTTTATATCCTGCCAGATATCGGTACTGAATTAGCTCAAATTGAGAAGCAAGGACTTGATAAAGAGCAATTAGCTGAAAAGAAAAACGAATTGATCAGAGATTATTCTGTGAAATCAGAACGTATTCACAGTATTAACCAATTGTTGAAGGCATATACCTTATTTGAAAAAGAGGTGGAATATGTGATCATGGATGGTAAGATCAAAATCGTAGATGAGTCTACAGGTCGTATCATGGAAGGTCGACGTTATTCTGATGGATTGCACCAAGCCATTGAAGCAAAAGAAGATGTAAAGGTTGAAGCGGCGACACAAACATACGCTTCGATTTCCCTGCAGAATTATTTCAGAATGTACCACAAACTTGCTGGTATGACAGGTACAGCTGAAACTGAAGCAAAAGAATTCTGGGATATTTATGAATTAGATGTAGTTGTTATTCCAACGAATCGTCCTATCGCGAGAAAAGATATGGATGATATGGTTTATAAAACTGCACGTGAAAAATACACCGCAGTAATTGAAGAAGTAGCCGATCTTGTCGAAAAAGGAAGACCTGTTCTTGTAGGTACTACGACAGTAGAAATATCTGAATTATTGAGTCGTATGCTTCAGATGAAAGGTATTAAACATAATGTCCTCAATGCCAAGCAACACCAGAAAGAGTCTGAAATAGTTGCTGATGCAGGGGCAAAAGGTGCTGTTACGATCGCTACAAACATGGCAGGTCGTGGTACTGACATTAAATTGCAAGAAGGAGTTAAAGAAGCTGGTGGTCTTGCAATCGTCGGTACTGAACGACACGATTCTCGTCGAGTTGATAGACAGTTAAGAGGTCGTGCTGGTCGTCAAGGAGATCCAGGTTCTTCTCAGTTCTTTGTTTCGTTGGAAGATGATCTAATGAGAAAGTTCGGATCAGAAAGAATCGCCAAATTAATGGACCGTATGGGACTTAAAGAAGGTGAAGTGATCCAGCATAGAATGATCTCAAAATCGATAGAAAGAGCACAAAAGAAAGTTGAGGAAAATAACTTTGGAAATCGTAAACATCTATTGGAATACGATGATGTTATGAATGCTCAACGTAAAGCAATCTACAGAAAACGTAAGAACGCACTTTACGGTGACAGATTAGATCTTGATATTGCTAACATGTTCTATGATACCGTAGAAGTTGTGAGTAGTAAATATGATGGTAAAGACGACTTTGAAGATTTCGAACTTGAATTATTGCGAGTTGTAGGTATTCAATCCCCGGTAGATCAAGATGAATTTACAAAGTTGAACAAACCAGAGCTTGTTGAGAAGGTTTACAATGCTGCTCTCGACAGATACGAACAGAAGAACGAAAAACTTGCTTCATTGGTATTTGAAAATGTTAAACAACATTACGAAAAACCAGAAAATAGATCTCGTCATATCCGCGTACCTTTAACTGATGGAAACAAAGGAATTGAAGTATCTACAACGATTGAGGAAGCTTATGATACTAAAGGATTCTCGATAATAAAAGCATTCGAAAAAGCTATCGTTCTAGGATTGATCGATAACGAATGGAAAGAGCACTTGCGAGAAATGGATGATCTTAAGCAATCAGTTCAGCAAGCAAGACATGAGCAAAAAGATCCGTTGTTAGTTTATAAACTTGAGTCATTTGAGCTATTTAGAGCAATGTTAGATCGCTTGAATCTTGAGACAGTTGAATTCCTAGTGAAAGGTGCTATACCAGTTCAACAAGACGCTGCTTCTGTTCAAAACAAAGCTGCTCAACAAAGCAATAACTACGCGCAAGCTCAAGAAGTAAGTCAAAGTACATCTGGAAACACACCACAGTTTGAAGGAAGCCAGGGATATGATCAGGCAATGGCACAATCTCAACGTCAGAGTCAACCAAAACAACAGCCAGTTGTTGCTGATAAGAAGATTAATAGAAATGATCCGTGTCCTTGTGGAAGTGGTAAGAAGTATAAGCAATGTCACGGTCGTAATTAATATAGACCGTTAAGAATGAAAGTTGGAATCATTGGTGCAGGCGTTGGAGGTCTCGGTGCTGCTGTACGTTTTGCTAAAGCTGGACACGATGTAATTGTTTTTGAAGCAAACGAACATCCTGGCGGGAAGATCAACAATCTAGAGCTCGGTGATTTCAGGTGGGACATGGGACCTTCTGTATTTACTGGTCCAGAGTATATTAAGGAATTATATGAGCTCTGTGGTGAAGACTTCTCAACCTTTAAGTTTAAAAAACTAGACGAATCCTTCAGGTATTTTTATAAAGATGGAACCCGATTTTCATTGAGTGCTCAACAGGACAAGTTGATTCAAACATTATCCGAAGAGTTAGGAGAAGATAAAGTTACATTAAAGAACTACCTAGATAAATGTGGTAAGAACTATAAAGCTATTGCTCCAATGTTCATCGAAACCAGTCTTCACCGATGGAGACACCTGATGAATAAAAAACTCTTCAAGGCCTTAAGCAGAATACCAAAATATAAGTTGAATAAAACCATGCATGAGGAAAATGCTCAGCTATTCAATAACGCGAAAACGGCCCAACTCTTTGATCGATATGCAACTTATAACGGCTCGAGTCCATATAAGGCTCCAGCAATGCTGAACATGATCCAACATTTAGAGATAAATGAAGGAGTTTATTTACCTGAACATGGAATGGTCCAGATAGCGAAATCTTTGCATTCACTTGCCGTAAAACAGGGAGCCAAATTTCATTTTAATGAAAAGGTGGAACGCATTGAACTTGATAATGAGAAGATCAAGTCACTAAAAACAGATAAAAGCAAATACGAATTCGATATTGTGGTAAGCAATATGGATGTACTCCATACTTACAACAAGCTTCTACCCGACTTTTCGAAAGCCCCAGAAAAAATACTGAACCAAGAAAGATCAAGTTCTGCCATGGTTTTCTATTGGGGAATCAACAAAACGTTTGATGAGCTAGGAGTTCACAACATGTTCTTTTCAGATGATTACAAAGCAGAGTTTAAGTCGTTGTTTGAGACTAAGACTCTTTATGATGATCCTTCAATTTATATACACATCACTTGTAAGGAGAAATCAGATGATGCTCCTGACAATGCTGAAAATTGGTTTGCAATGATCAATTGTCCTGTTGATACAGGTCAAGATTGGAGCGAATATAGACAGAGAGCTAAATCAGCAATAATTAACCGTCTATCTAGAGAACTTAACACAGATATCTCATCTTTGATTCAAGAGGAGTTTGTAATGGATGCTAAATTTATCGAAGAGAAATATTCCGGTGCATTAGGTTCGATCTATGGCAACTCTTCAAACAATAAATATGCTGCGTTCTATAGACATGCTAATTTCTCCAAAGACATAAAGGGATTATACTTTGTTGGAGTAACGGTGCATCCAGGTGGAGGCATACCATTAGCATTAAACAGTGCAAAAATTGCTTTTGAATGCTTCGAAGAAGATCAAAAGTAAAACAGACAGTTTGTCTTAATCCGTAATTCTACGGAATTATTCGGGTTCACAATTATCTTGCTGGAACCAATGGTGATTTTAAGTAAATTAGTAAAAATCATCAAATGAGAACGTTGCTCTTTTTTCTGTTAACACCTTTACTGACACTTGGTCAGCAGCCAGAAATTAGAATAAATCCTGGTGGTCACATGGCGCAGATCAGAGACCTTGAAGTATCTAGCGATGGCAAATATGCTTTTAGTGCTAGTCTTGACAAAAGTATAAAACAGTGGGATCTCGCTTCGGGAAGAGTTGTTCAAGAATTTCGAGGAGAGATAGGATATGGAGCAGAAGGAATGGTTTATGAGATCGCCGTCAATCAAACAAATGAGCTATTAGCTGCTGGCGGTTGGTTCGGTAAAGATGATGAAAGTGAAGTTCTCGGTGATATTCGACTATATGACATCCAAAATGGTAAAATTCTTCACGTATTCAAAGGGCTCGAAAATATTCCTGCAGAAATTAAATTCCTGTCTGATGGTAAATTATTAATGGCCGCAGATCAATCTAGCTCAATTTTCGTTTGGGATGTAGAAACGAAGAAATTAATTGCCGATCTTAAGTACCACTCAAAAAATTACGGTGAAGGATTATATGAAGCCGCAGCCGATGGAGAACACATTATTTCTGTTGATGAACTTGGAAACCTCGCCTTGTGGAAGCTTGGTAAAGATGAACCAATTGCAGTGAATACTAAAACTTATAAGAAGCAGCTCAATTATATTAACGCCTCACTATCCATTTCCGAAGAAAAAGAAGAAATCGCAATTAGTGCAGACAACACGATCTACTTCTATGATTTCAAACTGAAAGAAATAGGGAGTATTGACTTAAGCTTTCATCCAGGTTTTATCGAATATGATAAAAGTGGTGATCTGCTGTTTCACGGAAATGTTGGTTCAGGAGGACAGAACGATTGTTATTTATGGGAAAGAAATGGAAGAAGCTGGAAAGAAGCAGGTCGTTTTGTAGGTCATCAAGATGCAGTATTAGCGGGGAAGATCATTTCTAAAGATCATTTCGTAACAGGTGGTGGTTTAAAGGATGAGATAAAGATTTGGAAAAGAACAAATGACTCAATAAAAAACACATCAACATATCAGGGTAATGGACGAAGTTTCTATGGAGTATCTGTCAGTGACCAGAATTTAGCCTTGGCTTCAAAATGGAACAAACAATATGGTTTCTCGTCGTTCAACAAAACGTTTGACCTTTTTTTAAAGCAGTTCAAACCTGCAGATAACAAAGTAAAATTCGCACGTGCTTATCATAAAGATGACAACTATTCATTAAGCACTTTTGATGAAGGTAACGGAGTGCATCGAAACAGTCAATTATTTATATCTAAGCAAAACAAACCTTCCGATACCATTACAAGAGAATGGTGGTTCGGAGATCGTCATAACTGCTTCACTCTAATTCCTGAAGAATACATAATCTCTGGCGGTGCTCAGGGAGTAATGGAAGCCTACAACATGAAGGGGTTTGCGGTGAGTAATTTCGTTGGCCACGAAAGTGACATTTGGTCAATTGGATTCAATACTGATACTACGGTAATGGTAACTTGTGCAGCTGATCAGACTGTTCGATTTTGGGATTTGAGCGAAGTTGGCAAAAAACAAAGTAATTATCCCCCGTATACAATTGAAGAATATTGCAAGAAAATGGACATATGGGGCCCTTTTAAGCAACTATTTCTACAGGCAAAAATCTTAGACCTAACAAGTATCAAAACGTTTGAGGCCTGGAAAGTTGCGGTTGAAGTATTCAAACGATATAATTATCCGTATCAGTTAATGGAAAAAAAGTACTACGATTTTCAGTATAACACAATATATCCGAAATTATCCATGTACATCGACGAGAACGGTGAGTGGGTTATATGGAATAATAGCGGTTACTTTACAGCCTCTTTGAAAGGTGCAAAGAATGTAGGTTTCCACGTAAACCGTGGACAGAACAAAGCCGCGAACTTCTATCCATTCGAACAGTTTGATCTAAAATACAATCGTCCTGATATTATACTTGATGAGCTAGATATGGGATTTGAAGAATATATTCCATTGTATAAAAAAGCATATGAAAAAAGACTAGAGAGAATGGGTTACGCAATTGAAGATCTTACTTCGGAATTCAATGCTCCAGAACTATCCATTTACGAAACGAAAAGAATTAAAGACAAATTACTTATCAGGATCAAAGCCGATGACGAAAATTTAGAGATACATAAACTCAATGTTTTCAACAATGATGTCCCAGTATTTGGTAGAAAAGGTTTATCTATAATGCCTACCGATCATTTAGATACCATCATCAAAATTCAACTAGCCTCGGGACAAAACAAGATCAGTTTAAACGTAGAAAATGTTAACGGTATAAAGTCCCTCAATGCTTATGAATCTAAATTTTACTCAAATCAAGCACAAACGTGTGATCTGTATATTGTTACCCTGGGTGTTTCGAATTACGAAAATGAATCATTCAACTTAAAGTATGCCGCTAAGGATGCAAATGATGTAATGAGCTTTTTTGGAGAATCTAAGGACTACAGAGCTATTCATAAAATGACCTTGATCGATCATCAAGTTACCAAAGCTGTCTTAGATAGTATTGAGTCCTTCATTAGTGCTTCAACTGTCAATGACGTACTGGTCTTTTTCATTGCTGGTCATGGACTATTAGACAAAGACTACAACTATATCTATGCAACGCATGACATAGATTTTGATGATCCTAGTGTAAAAGGTATATCATTCAACGAGTTAGAAGAACTTTTAGATGCCGCAAAGAGTCATAGAAAACTACTTCTCATGGATACATGTCACAGTGGAGAGGTTGATAAAGACGAAGTAGATCAAATTACAGAAACAACTGTAGATATAGATAATATTCAGTTTAGATCTATTGGACGTAATACTTCCATTCAGAAAGTGAAGAAAGGTGCTATTTCAGAAATGAGTAAATCTCTTTTCCTTGACTTAAGGAAAGGTACAGGTACAACTGTTATCTCAAGTGCAGGAGGTGTAGAATTTGCTTTTGAGAGTAGTGCGTGGAATAATGGTCTATTCACTTATTGCCTTATCAATAACATTAAAAATCAAAAATCTGATCTAAATAATGATCGATCAGTAAGTGTCTCTGAATTAAGAAATATACTCCAAGAGGAAGTTTACAGGTTAAGTAAAGGGTTTCAGAAACCAACGATGCGCTTAAGTAATATAAGCGCAGATTTTTCTGTCTGGAGATATTAATATAGTCATGTGACTGACAATTTGTATATTGTTGACTTAATTGAAGTTTACACTAAATTGAAATTATTTTCGTTCTATTCTGTGAACCCCTTCAAAATTTAAGAATGCGCTATTTGATCTTATTTTTCATCGGAATCCCTTTTATTGCAAGTGCACAATTACCTTCAAAAGGTATGTTCTCACTAGGAGCGAGAACAACCTATAATTCTTTCAGCCATGATGGAAATGGATTAGGAGCTGGAGCACATTTTAGAATACAGTTAACTGATCGAATTAATACAGAATGGTTTTTTGACTACATTTCAGTCGGTGATGAGGACATTAAAAGTAATTATGCTCATATCGGATGGTCTGTAATGTTCTACCCTCTGAAAGATCAAAGCTATCCGAAAAGAATTCAGCCGTATGTTTCTGCCGGTCATTGCTTCGATTATAACAAGAAATTCGCTGTTCGTAACCCAGAAAACTCAATGGATCGCTGGGGTTCTGCAGTTCAAGGTGGTGTTGGAACACATATAAACCTGACTGAACGTTTTGATATCAGTATTTCCTCGTTGTATATGATTCACTTAACACCGGAGATTGGAAGTCATATTCATACAGTTGATGGTACACCCGTTGTTGAATTTGGTGATCATTCTCATAGTGATTTAGAAGGCCATCTATTAACGACAATTAGTTTGAATTATAAAATTGGTCAGCTATGGGGAAGAAAATAGTATTAATCATTCTAATATGTAATGCGTTCATTGGTGGAGCGCAAGAAGTTAATCGAGACGGGCTGCTTAAAGGAACTCTAACGATCTCGCCGGGATTTATGCTTGATAGTAAGAGTCAGCCGTTTTATTTCCATGGTTTAATAGAATATTATGCTGATGAAAAGCTTTCAGTAACAGGAGAGGGATCTTTCTATTTAGGTGACCTTAATGAAAACGAGATTTTTAAATACAATAATTCAATATTTGCTGGTTTCAATTATCATCCTTTAAAAAATGGTGCGTCAGATCTTTTCATTGGATTCACTCCTGGAATATCGTTTACAATGTTAGCTGAGCAAAACAAAGTACAAAGAATGGGTATTAATCCAATTGCGTCATTAAATACTGGATATAACTATTTCATCAATGAATACTTCCATTTCTTTTTACTTGGAAAAACGATACTAGGGAAACATTCGAATTATCGTATTCAGTCTTTAAGTGAATTTAGGTTCTCAGCTGGATTAGGATTCAGTATACCTACAAAGCAAAAATAAATATTCAAGGATGACTTCATTTACTTGTTAAGGGTATGTGCCTCTAACATGAAGTGTTCATATACTGTAATGCGTTGTCAAATATAAATCTCAAGAATAGAATTAAGAAAGTTATTTTATGATTTTGGCAAATACTGTCCATAAAAAAAGCCTCACACAATTGAATGTATGAGGCTTTTAAAAAAGTTGCAAATCCTGATTAGCGATAGCTACATCAGCGGTGGCGTCGACTTATACGGACGATGAATGTCTGCATAAGTCGACGCACCTATATAATTTGGATTCTTCATAAAATAAGAAAACCCCAGCTACCAAAGTAACTGGGGTTTTAAAAAAGTGGCGTCGACTTAC
>DCYS01000012.1 GCA_002331485.1 Flavobacteriales bacterium UBA2104 | reverse complement strand
GATTTCAAACTTAGGGCACCTACAATGTTCGATATGATTTTAATTGGACGGAGCATCTTGTACTAAAATCAGGAGTTCAAGGTATGGTTCAGATCAATAGAAACTTCTTTCCTACAGAGTCTTTTTTAATTCCGGACGCGAACACACTTGACAATGGTATTTACACAATGTTGAATTACGAATTGAAGAAATGGGATTTTCAGGCAGGTGTACGTTACGACCGAAGAGATTTGAGAACATTTCAAATAGCTGGAGTCGATTCAACAATCACTCAGAACATTGATGACACTCCATTAAGCAGATCCTTTGATCAAATAAATTACGCAGCGGGATTTGTAAGGAACGATAAACATACAACCATACGATTTAATGCCTCAAGTGAATATAGAGCACCTCATTTAGCAGAATTAAAGGCAGATGGGTTTCATCATGGCTCATTACGTTATGAACAAGGTGATGCTAGTCTCGCTGCAGAGCAAGCCTTGCAATTTGATGCCACTGTGGAATTGCATTTTGATCATTTTGAGTTTATAGTAAATCCTTATTTCAATCGCATTGAGAATTTCATTTATTTATATCAAAGCGATCAGTTTGCAGGTAGTTTCCCGATTTTCGAATTTCGACAGGCGGATATGGCTTATTTGTACGGAGGGGAAGCTGGCTTTCACTTCCATCCTCATCAGCTGCATCGTTTACACCTTGAATCAACTTTTTCCTTAACGATTGCTGAACGTGCAAATGGCGAACCGATCAATCTGATCCCACAGCCTATGATAAACACACTCCTAAGATTTGATGTGAATAACAAATCTTCTGTCAGTGTAAAAGATATTGTAATCGAACATCAATATTTTCTCCCACAGAACAGAGTTGGATTGAATGAAACGCCAACAGTCGATTTTCATTTGATCAACATGGCGGTGAATTTTGAATTAGGGGACTCAAAAGCCTGGACAGGAGCATTAGGTGTTAGAAATGCGCTCAACACTACTTATGTGGGGCATTTATCCGCTTTAAAGAACTTAGGACTAAACCAACCAGGAATTAACTTCTTCGGGAGTATTCAGTATGTATTTAATAAATCGAAATAAATAGAGTTATGAAAAAATCATTGAAAATATTTCTACCGATCGCAGCGGGATTTCTTTTCTTCGCTACATCTTGTAAAAAATGTGAGGAATGTCATTATGATGGACCAAACGGTGAGGTTGAACTAGGAGAACTTTGTGAAGAAGAACTGGAAGATGCTGAGCAGAACGGATATGCAGTAAATGACACAATTTACGAGGTTCACTGTCACGAGCACTAATTTTTCACCTCAACAAAATTTAAATAGCGTGTTTAATTTGAATGCGCTATTTAATTTTTATTTCAACCCTTCGATTCGCCTGGATCTGTTTATCATTTTCAGGTTCAGGATATTTCATTTGTTCATTTCCCATTCCAACAATTGAGATCCTATCTTCGTTTATTCCGCTATCTACTAGAAAAGACTTTACTTTTTTAGCTCTTTTTTTCGAGAGGCGTTTTGCTTTCCAGCTATTTCTTCCCTCCTTATGAACATGTCCGATCACTTCGATATTCACTGTTTTATTCAGTGCAAGAAAGTCCCTTAATCTTCTGATCTTATTTTTAGCAGATTCAAGAAGAACGTCACTTTCTGATTCGAACTGCAGACCTTCTAATTCGATTTGATCATCTGTACGAATTGGTTTTAATTGAACAGCCAATGTATCTGATTTAATGTTTCGTCGATTTACGGAAATGTCCTTAAAAAAGTAACCTGGAGCATTGATCTCCATGTCGAAAGATAAGTACTCACTATCTGGAAATCGAATGACATTTGCTGAGTACAATGCATTGTAGGACTTAGTGTTTTTTACAACAATAGAAGTCTCCACTGGGAGTAATGTTTCCTGATCAAGAATATGAACTGAAAAACCAGCAGCTGATCTATCCGATCTCAGGTCTTTTACTTTCATTAGCTCGTCAACTTCTTTTTGTGATCGTTCATCTAAGAAAGATGTAGTGATTGAAAAGGCAGGAGTTCCTTCTTTCTTTGAATTCAAATAAACAAAGTACCTGAACCCTTTTTCCACTTTACTGGCTAATGTTGCCACATTTTTTTGCTCCAATTTCACAACAGATTCAAGATGTGCTTGACCAGTTTGTATGGCATTACAAGAGGAGTCAACAACTGCACTAAACAAAGCTATTTCAGTTGACTCAGGGAGATCTTTAAAGGAGATCGAGAGGTTACCTGAAACCTGACTTTCCACTTTTAACCAAAAGGTATTGAATGGTTCAAAATCCAATCTATCTTCGTAAGCTGCCACATCATTATTGTACCCTGCTTTCCCAGTGAATTCTGCTTTAAATTCTTCTTGTTTGTTGATAGATACAGCTCCAGAACAATCACCAATATTTTCTGATTGAACCATATTCTGAGCATGACCATATGAGATCATTGTAAATAATAAAATTAAGGTTCGGAATCTCATTAGGGCTTAACGATTTTTACCTCCACTCTACGATTAGCCTGTTCCTGCCACGTGAATTTAGGTTCTGGATAAACCATATGTTCATTACCAAAACCAACAGCTTCCATTCGGGATTTGTCAATTCCACTATCTTCTAAATATTCCATCACTTGTTTGGCGCGTGCTAATGATAGTCGACGTCCTGCAAAAGAGTTTTCTCCTACAGCATGCACATGACCTTGAATTTCGATATGGATTTCTGAATTTAACGACATGAAATCTTTTAAACGCCTAAGCTTTTGTTCAGAACCAGAAGCAAAATCACTAGACCCCATATTGAATTGAATACCTTCTAGCTCTATTTTTTTACCGGGAGCCGCGGGTTCTAACCAGAGAATGACTTCTTCATTTCTGTTCCCTTCAAGACTAAATTCTTCATCTCTGAAAAAGTATCCTGGAGCATCGATCTTCATATTTATGTTCGTCCTTTTTCCTAAAGTAAATAGGAAATCTGTACCCATATAAAGCCCGTTCTTGTCTCTTGAATCTTCTATGATCAACTGGGCGTTTACAGGAAGCCCTGTGCTTCTGTCACGTAATCTAACTGCAATATGAGTTAGCGTTTCATCTGTTCTATGATCCTTAACTTCAACTTGTTTTTTAATATCCGCCTCCGTGATTCCTTTTCCTTCGTAGGTTATATTCAAAAATAGTTTGATCCTTTCCTGAACAGAGTTATTGAAGAACATATGGATCTCTTCACCAGCTTGCATTGAAATACCATAGAGATACTGATTTTCGGGTGTCGGATCTTTACTTAAACCAAAAGAATCTTTTGATTCCACTTGCAATAAACGTTCGATCTCGGCACCTCCTGCTTCAACTGCACCACAGATATCACTATTTTCAGCTTTAAACACAACAAAGTCCATACTTCCTTTAGGAGCATAAGCCATCATAAAGAAAACTCCGTCGTATGGAGCCACAAAAGAAGCCCATAGAGAATTCGTTTCCTCCATTCGCTTTGTCAAACTAGGGAAGGCCTCGATATCATTTTTATCTCCGGTTCTTGCCGTGAATTGCAATGTAAAATCACCTGGTCGATCTATGAAAACTCCACCATAACAATCGGCAATATCCAATGCGTCTGTATCTCTTTGAGAGAGACAAACAAAGCTCATCAGATTTAATATTACCAACAATCTAAATAACATAATTAATCTACATTATGCAATATTCGTACCGCTCGAACTATTATCTTCGCGATATGGCAGAAAACTCAGGCACAAAAACATTCTACGAGATCCTTGGTGACCAAAAGCTAAAGGAACTAGTAGATGCATTTTATGACCGTGTTTACAATCACCCAACTCTTATACCATTGTTTAACAATGACATAAAAGAGGTGAAAGATAAGCAATTTTGCTTTCTAAGTCAATTTTTGGGAGGGCCGCCTAGATATAACGAAAAATATGGCCCTCCAAGAATGCGAATGCGTCACATGCCACACCGGATCAATAACGAAGCTAAAGAGGCATGGTTACAATGCATGAAAGAAGCTATTGGCACCTTGGACCTGAATGATCATCTTTCAGATGCTCTCTACAATTGTTTCCCAAAGTTGGCAAATCATATGGTAAATTCACACTAGTGTCTTAATTGCCTAAATTATTTCAAAATCTTACCTTCAAAAGGCTGTCATTTTTAACTGAATCTCATTACTTTTGCGTCCTCAATCAAAGTAAGTTATGGGTAAGAAAATCAACAGTGCATTAATTTCAGTTTTTAATAAAGAAGGTCTCGCGCCGATCGTTCAAAAACTTCATGAAGAAGGAGTTACGATCTACAGTACAGGCGGTACTCAAAAATTCATTGAAGAACAAGGTATTCCTGTAAAGCGAGTTGAAGACCTTACTTCTTACCCATCTATATTAGGTGGTAGAGTAAAAACACTACACCCAAAAGTTTTTGGTGGAATACTTAATCGAAGAGATAATAACGAAGATCAAAAACAGATCGAAGAATACGAAATACCATCCTTGGACCTTGTAATGGTTGATCTTTACCCATTTGAAGAAACTGTTGTCGCTGGAGGAACTCACGAAGAGATCATTGAAAAGATCGATATTGGTGGGATTGCATTGATCAGAGCTGCAGCGAAAAACTATAACGATGTATTGTTAGTTTCAAATAGAGACCAGTATGGAGATGTACTAGAGCTATTGAAAGAGCAGAAATGTGAAACAACTTTAGAGCAAAGAAAAGCTTTTGCAAGAGATGCTTTTAATGTTTCATCTCACTACGATACACATATTTTTAATTATTTCAATCAGGGAGAAAAGGCATTATTCAAACAAAGCATACAGCGTTCTCAAGTTCTTAGATATGGGGAAAACCCTCATCAGGAAGGTATTTATTATGGTGGACTTGATGAGATATTTGATAAGTTGCATGGTAAAGAACTTTCATACAATAACTTATTAGATGTTGATGCAGCAGTAACGTTGATGGAGGAATTTAAAAATGATGATCCAACTTTTGCGATCTTGAAACACAATAATGCATGTGGTCTTGCTACACGTTCGACGATCAAACAAGCTTATCAGGATGCACTAGCCGGAGATCCAGTTTCCGCTTTTGGGGGTATTCTTATTTCAAATAAGACGATCGATGGTGGAACTGCAGATTTGATCAATGAGCTTTTCTGTGAAGTAGTTATTGCTCCATCTTATGATGAAGCTGCATTAGAGACGCTAAAGTCAAAAAAGAATAGAATTATCCTTGTTCAAAAACCAGTTGAGCTTCCTAAGAAGCAGTTCAGAACAATATTGAATGGTGTATTAGAACAAGATAGAGATCTGATCACAGATGAGCCAGCTGATTTTGAAACAGTAACAAAAGTAGCCCCAACTGATCAGCAAAAGGAGGATCTTGCTTTTGCAAACAAGTTGGTAAAGCACACGAAGTCAAATACGATAGTTCTTGCTAAAAATGGTCAGTTATTAGCTAGTGGAACTGGTCAAACTTCTCGTGTTGACGCATTGAATCAGGCTATTCATAAAGCGAAATCATTTGATTTTGATCTGAATGGAGCAGTGATGGCTTCAGATGCATTTTTCCCGTTCCCAGATTGTGTGGAAATTGCAGATAAAGAAGGAGTTAAATGTGTTATTCAACCTGGAGGTTCAATCAAAGACAAATTGTCTATTGAATACTGTGATGAGCACGGCATGGCAATGGTTTTCACAGGTAATAGACACTTCAAACATTGATTTGAAGAATAACTTTTTAAACTGTTAGTTAATTTTAAAATTTATAACTATACTTATAATATTATTCAGTATAAGCGCTCAAACGAATTATGGGATTATTTAGTTTTTTATCGCAGGAGATCGCTATCGATCTAGGAACTGCGAACACTTTGATCATTCAAAATGATAAAGTTGTAGTGGATGAGCCTTCAATTGTAGCAAAGGATATCCAAACAGGGAAAGTTGTTGCAATAGGAAGGAAAGCTCAACAAATGCATGGTAAAACGCACAAGTTGATCGAGACCGTTCGTCCATTGAAAGACGGTGTGATCGCAGATTTCCAGAGTGCTGAGCAAATGATCCGTGGAATGATCAAGATGATCAAGAAAGGGAAAAACATGGTAAACCCTTCTTTGAGAATGGTGATCTGTATCCCATCCGGGATCACTGAAGTTGAAAAACGTGCCGTTCGAGATTCTGCTGAGCATGCTGGTGCGAAAGAAGTTTATTTGATTCACGAACCGATGGCTGCTGCTATCGGTATCGGAATTGATGTAGAAGAGCCGATGGGTAACATGATCATTGATATTGGAGGTGGTACTTCTGAAATTGCCGTAATTGCTTTAGGAGGTATTGTTTGTGATAAATCAATTCGTGTTGCGGGAGATGATTTTACAAATGACATTGAGGAGTACATGAGACGTCAGCACAATATTCTTGTTGGTGAACGTACTGCTGAACAGATCAAGATAGAGGTTGGAGCCGCACTACCTGAATTGGATAATCCACCAGAGGATTTTGCCGTTCGTGGTAGAGACTTGATGACGGGTATTCCTAAGGAAATAGTTGTTACGTATACGGAAGTTGCTCATGCACTGGATAAGACAATCTCAAAGATCGAAGAGGCTATTTTGAGTGCCCTTGAGATGACTCCGCCAGAACTGTCTGCGGATATTTACAAAACCGGTATTTATTTAGCTGGTGGAGGTTCAATGTTGAGAGGTTTGGATAAGCGTATCTCATTGAAGACAAAGTTACCTGTTCATATTGCTGAAGATCCGTTGAGAGCGGTAGCAAGAGGAACGAGTATTGCTTTGAAAAATATCGATAGATTCCAGTTCTTAATTAGAGATTAGAAAAAAGTGATCATTCATGCGTAAATTAATTGCTTTTCTTCGAAGATTTAGAGTCTTTCTCGTCTTTGTAGTATTGCAATTGATCGCTTTAGGTTCTTACTTTTCTTTAATGTCCTTTCCAAGGACAAAATTCTTTAATACTGCAAATCAGGTTACGGGATCATTGTTGTCATTTGAACGAGAGGTTACTAAATACGTCTATTTAGACGAGGCCAATCGAAAACTAATGAATGAGAACAAGGAGTTAGCTCGTAAGATCCCTGAAAATTATATTTCTGTTGATCCGAAAACCTCGATAATCAGGGATACAATCCATGAGTTATCTTTTGAAAGAATTCCAGCAACTGTGATCAATTCTTCTTACAGCCACAAGAATAATTATTTTACGATAAATGCAGGATCGAATAAGGGTATAAAGAAAAAAATGGGAGTTATTTCACCAGAAGGTGTTGTTGGAATAGTCTATGATGTTTCAAGCCATTATGCGGTTGTTAAATCAATACTGACCACTTCAATTAATATCAGTGCGTTTGTTGAAGGCTCCAACGCTTACGGATTGATCAAATATTTAGAGAACGATCCAAGAAGGGTAAACTTAACTGGTGTATCGAATGATATTAAGATAAAGAAAGGTGCTCGAGTTTTCGCAAGAGGTAGCGGAGGATATTTCCCAAATGGTGCTCGGATCGGAACGGTTGAAAAACTGGAACCTATTGAAGGGAAACCGATGTGGGATATTACTGTCCGACTTTCTCAAGACATGAGGAAACTGAGATACGTTTACGTTGTGAAGAATATTTTTCAAGAAGAACTGAATGAACTTCAAGATAAAGTAGAAGAGTTAGAATGACAGGTTTACCTAAACAGATCGGAAGAATGCTGCTATTTATAATAGCACAAGGGTTGATATTTGGTCAACTCGAGTTCGGTTGGGGAATTCATCCAATGGTTTACCCGTTGTTTATCTTAATGCTTCCTTTCGATACGAGACCTGTCGTATTAATGGTGGTGGCCTTTTTCACTGGTCTAGGTGTCGATTTTTTCATGAATACCTTCGGATTGCACGCTAGTGCGGCTTTACTTATTGCGTATATCCGACCTGAATTATTTAGATTGTTCTCTCCTCGTGATGGTTATGATTCATTGAAAGAACCAAGCATGTCTGAATGGGGAGTTAAATGGTTCATACAGGTGGCAGGGATAACTATAGTTATTCATCACGTTTGGTTTTTCCTTCTGGAGTATTTTAAATGGTCGGCCTGGACTGAAATACTGCAAAGTTCCATTTTGAGTTCAATAGTTACGCTTGTGATCTTCATTGTAATTCAAGTGCTGTTCTTCAAAAAGCCTAAGAAAGTATGAATCTTGATAGTCGCAGATTAGTATTTCTGATCATGTTCGTATCAGTGGGTGTGATTTTTGGAATTCGCCTCTTCTACATGCAGGTTGTGGATGACAAATGGATCGAACGTGCAGGTGAAGTGGCTAAACGCAAAGTTGATGTCAAGCCTCCGAGAGGAATTTTATATGATCGAAATGGACAAAAAGTAGTTTCAAATAAGACATACTACAACCTCATGTTTGTTGAGGATAATATCGAGGATTTAGATACAAATGCATTTTCAGAGCTGATCGGTATATCTAAAGACTCAATTCGAAAGCGATTTGAAGCTATTCGCAAAAGTTTAGATAGAAAAACTAAGAGTAAATATACTGGAAATGACACTATTGTAAATGATTATAGGTCATATTTACCTTATGCCTTTTTAACAGAACTTTCGGCAGATGAGGTTGCTCAAATTGCTGTTGATCTGCCGAATTTCAAAGGGTTTTACGAAGAACCTATGAGTATGAGGAACTATCCATTTCCTTATGGCGCGAACATCTTTGGTTATCTTAACGAGATCAGACCCCATGAGTTGAATGCTGATCGTTACTTCTATAGCGTGGGAGATTTTATTGGTCGTTCTGGTCTTGAGCGCTATTATGAGCATGAACTTCGTGGGCAGAAAGGGGTACATATGATCTTGACCTCAGCAAGAGGAAGAGCGGTGGACAACTTTGCCGATGGTAAACTAGATACGAATGCACTTCAAGGGCCTCCTTTGCATTTAGGCCTAGATATCGATATTCAGGGATACGGTGAAAAACTTATGCAAAATAAACTAGGAGCTATTGTAGCGATAGAACCATCTTCAGGAGAGATCCTGGCGCTTGTGTCCGCGCCGAATTACGATCCAAATTTAATGGTTGGAGCAAGAAATATTCGTAAGAACTATATGAAGCTCTATGAGGATTCTCTGCGACCATTCTTCCCACGACCTTTAGCAGCTGAATATCCTCCAGGTTCTATCTTGAAGACAGTTCAGGCACTTATCGGTTTGCAGGAAGGAGTTATCGATGAAGAAACTGGTTTTCCGTGTAATAAGGCGTTAGTTGGTTGTCACAACCACCCAAATGCTCAAAATGTATCTCAAGCAATACAGTTTTCGTGTAACCCTTATTTTTATTATGAGGTGAAGAGAATCATCCAACAAGGTAAAAAGGAGAGTATTTTCAAAGATGCAGCCGTAGGTTTAGAGTTGTGGGAGGATTATATGAATAGCTTTGGTTTGGGTGTAAAGCCAGAAACGGATATATACGGATTGCGAGGAGGGGTGATCCCAAATGTCGAGTTTTACAACCGATGGTACGGTGAAAATCGTTGGGCATTTTCTACGATTCGATCTAATTCCATAGGACAAGGTGAGGTGAAACTGACACCTTTGCAAATGGCTAATCTGGCCGCAATAATGGCAAATAAGGGATACTATTATGAGCCTCACTTTGTAAAAAGCATAGGTGAATCCGGACCATTGGACCGTTTTACGAAGAAAAAATATACTAAGGTCGATCGAGAACATTTCGATTGTGTTTTAGAGGGTATGCGAAAAGTTGTGAATGAAGCTGGTGGTACAGCTCGTAGAGCAAGGATTCATGATATCGTAGTAGCTGGAAAAACAGGTACTTCTCAGAACCCTCATGGTGAAGATCACTCTGTATTTATGGCTTTTGCACCATATGATAAGCCTAAGATCGCCATTGCGGTATTTGTAGAAAATGCTGGTTTTGGAGGCACATGGGCTGCACCAATTGCCAGTTTAATGATCGAAAAATATCTACGCGGTCATATTAGTGAGGAAAGTAAACGCAAGGAAAAACGTATTCTGGAAGGAGATCTGATCCATGAGCGATAGAAGTTTAACAAAAAAGGAACAATGGGATTGGTGGACAACGTTGATTGTCGCTTTGCTGGTTATTATGGGCGTAACGAATCTATATTCTGCAGCCTACAATCCTGATAGACCGTTTTTATTTGACTTTGGAACGTTGTACGGTAAGCAGATCATGTGGATCGGTGTTGGAACATTTATGGGTGTAATTGCCGCCTTGATCGATGCAGATTATATACGAAAATTAACTCCGATAGCATTTGGAGTTGTGATTTTTCTACTGATCGCTGTGCTGTTTACCAAACCGATCAATGGTGCACGTTCATGGCTGGGAGTCGGACCATTTGGTATTCAGCCTTCTGAGTTTTCGAAACTGACTACTTCCTTAATGATCGCTTTTCTGATAGCTCAAGGTCGTTCAAAACAAGTCAGTCGTAAAACTGTGATCTTTGTTATTGGCCTTGTTCTGGTAACGATGAGTTTGATCTTACTACAGAATGATACTGGTACTTTTTTAGTCTTTACAGCCTTCTTCTTTGTAATGTATCGAGAAGGGATCACATTCGATCCGATCATACTTTTTGTGTTTAATAATTTGCTGGGGTTCAGGTTGAAAAGAACATGGGTTGGTGTTCACTTTATTCCCGTACTATTCGTTGTGATCTTCTTTAGCATCATAACGCTTTACTTTACGGAATCTGTGCATCGCTTTTCCTTTTTACCAGGTTTTGACGTTCCCGGTTGGGCTCTATTGATCGCTATTTTGACGATAATTTTCGTTTTGGCAGTCGTCTTGGTGAGAAATTTTATTTCTCAGCGAGTGCGACGTCGATTTATTTCGATTGCAATGATCGTCTATTTTGTATCGATAGGTTTTGTAGGAACCATCTCCTATGCTTATTTAAATGTGCTTCAATCACATCAAAAAGTTAGAATTGACCTGTGGCTCGGAAAGATAGAGGACAAGGATGGGAAAGACTACAACAGAAACAGAGCCCTAGCAGCTGTTGGGTCAGGTGGTTTTTCTGGGGCAGGGTATCAAGAGGCCCTTTTGGCAAGTCCAAGGTCTCAGCACGTTCCTGAAAGTGAAACTGATTTTATCTTTTCTGTCTATGCCGAGGAATGGGGCTTTATGGGATCCTTATTATTGGTCACTTTATTCACGATTTTGCTTATTCGACTGGTTGTTATTGCTGAGCGACAAAAGAGTAGATTCGCACGAGTCTATGCCTATGCTGTAATGATGATCATTTTTTATCATTTCGCCATTAATGTTGGAATGAACATCGGGATAATTCCTGTTATTGGGATTCCTCTGCCATTTTTCAGTTACGGGGGCTCTTCCATGATGTCGTTCTTAATGATGATGTTTATTCTACTCAAATTAGATAGTCAACGAAAAGAAGTACTCTAATGAAGGATCGATTTCAGGGATTTTCTCCATTCATGCAGCTCATCGTCTTGATACTTATTGGAGCTGTTTCTTTTATTATTCTATCTATGTTGGTCGCTTTGATCACGAGTAGTTTGTATCCTTCTATGCCTTTAGATGATATCATGATTCAACAGAAGAACTTTCCTGTTCAGTTTATGATGATGTATTACTTTCCCTTTCAAGTTGGTTTTCTACTTATTCCGGGCATTTTATTTGCCTTATGGAGTGATTCTAAACTCAAGCTACGAAAAGTCAATATCAAGGGAATTTCATGGTCCGTTTTATTGTTCGTTTCCATTTTTTTATTGCTTCCTTTTTTCAGTGAGATTAATATTTGGTTTACCGAGTCAATTGGAGTTTTTAAGGAATTAGAACAGCAGAAGATCGTTTCCGATGCTCAAATGTCTGAATTGTTAGGTAGTACCAGTGATCTATCTTTTTGGATAGGTGTATTGATCATAGGTGTGATCACTGGGGTCTCAGAAGAATTTGCTTTCCGAAGATTACTATTTGGACACATGCTAAGTTATACCAAACAACTTTGGGTTAGTTTGATCGGTAGTGCTTTTATATTTGCTATCCTTCATTTCAATTATTTACAGTTTCTGCCACTTTTTACTTTTGGACTAGCGCTTGGAATGATCTACTATTTCAGTGTTAATATATGGACTGGTGTAATTCTTCACGGGTTGAATAATATCATCAACTTATGGTGGTTGTCAACAGAGAGCTTTCCAACCTGGATGGAGAACATTGATCCTAAAACAACAATCCCATCAACATTGCTGCTGATGGGACTGCTCTATTATCAGTTCTTTAGAAAGCGAACTACAACATAATTTACTGTTGACGAATGTTGTAATCGCGTTTATTTCCTTTCTCTTGTGCGTAATAACCGATCGAGTTGAAATTGGCATTACCCAGTAACTCACGAGCCTGGAAAATGATTCCCATAGGTACTGTTTCGTCTGCCTTGAAGCAAGTAATTACTTCTTCTCGAGGTGCAGTGAATTCAGCAGGTTTGCTCGCAAATTTTTCTTGTTTCCATTCATCGATGTGATCAATACCATCTTTGTGGATGATTCCATCATATTGAATAGCAATACCTTTTTCAAACTTTGAAATATCTCCACTCAATGGCTCACCAAGGTATACAAAGTCTACCTCAGAACGCTGTTTAAAAGGAGTAAGGTCATTTAGTCCAACACCAGTTGCTGGTCTTACTTGAACTAACGGATCTATTTCTTTGGTTGTAGTTGCAACCATGAAGAAGAACAAAAGCATGAATACAATATCCGGGAGGGATGATGTATTAATCCCTGGAGCTCCTTTACCGTCTTTTTTTCTAAACTTTGACATATCTTACTTATTTGGTTTCACTTCAATGATTCGAAGTGGAAACAAGTTTTCTATCAAATCCATTTTCTCTCTATACTCTCGCACTTTCGGAGTATCCTCCAACAAATTTTGTTGGTAATACTTCTTCATTGCCGAGTACGTTATTCCAAACAGGGCTTCCGATTCTTCATTACGCAATTCGGTAACTGCCTTCTGAACCTCAGATTGAACAGCTACGTATGCAGAGTAATCAGTATCAATGAAAGACTCTAATCTAACGTGTGCCTCGAATGCGATCTCAGGCATTTCACGCTTACCACTGTATTTAGAGAACATCGTGATCATATCGAGTTTTTCATTCCATTTTTCAATGGCAACCATGGTCTGCTCAATGGTTTTCTCGATCTTCTCTGTCATCTCTTCCTGAGCTTCAAGAGCATCTAACTTATTGTAGTTGTTATCAAGATTTGTCTGATAAAGCTCTTTTGTACCGAATGCATAATAAGGATAGTTCTGCTCACGATTTGTTTTCTTATCTCGATTCACTAAGTAGAAGTGCTTAATTCTACCATTAAGACTTTCGATCTCGCTGATGTCGATTACAGAATCTCGTGCCTGAATCTGTTGCTTACTATTGATAACGATCTTATAAATGTTCTTTTTCTGAACTGGAGGAGAATCTACATTCTCAACCTTCTTTGGAATTTTACGCAGGTATGCAGTATCCTTGTCCATTGTGGTTGTCACAAGGAAAAAGATGAGTAGCAAGAAGGCGATATCCGCCATCGATCCTGCGTTAATTTCTGGTGCTTCTCGCTTTGCCATCCTTATATGTTTCTAACTAGTTTCATAATGAATCCCATGAATAACGCAAGTACTGCACTGATCACCATTCCGATGATCGCGGTCCAGATACCCGCATGAGTGAAGTTCATTGTCGATTCACTCGCTGAGATCCCTCCTTGAACGTTCAGTGATTCAACGGTATCCGTTGTTCCTACAGAATAAAGGATAAAGAATACCACTGCCGCGATAATGATTCCAAGAATCGATTTGATCGCTGTTCCAGGACGAGTAGCTAAAAGAATTGCAAAGAATCCAAGTATAAGCACAACTGCCGCAATAATAGCGATGAAACTTATGTTCGTTACAGCACCAAAGGATACACTATCCATAAATGCTTGCTGTTCCATTTCCGGACTTTCTGCATTTACACCAGAACCCATCACTAATAAACCTGCGATAAGAGCTGGGGCAATGATGATCACCTTAATGATGATCCCCAGAATGTTTAATTTCTTTTCACTTCCCATAATTATAATGGTTGTTTAATTATCAATTCGTTTAATTTCTGAAGTACTTGCCGCTTACTTAGCGATCTTGTACTTGATCATCATATCAACTAATGTGATAGATGCATTCTCCATTTCATTTACAATACCGTCTACTTTAGAAACGATGTAGTTGTAAAAGATCTGAAGGATGATTGCAGAGATCAAACCGAATACTGTTGTCAAAAGTGCTACCTGAATACCACCGGCAACTGTAATTGGAGATACCTGACCATCTTCAACGATTTTTTCAAAGGCCTGGATCATACCGATTACCGTACCCATGAATCCAAGCATTGGCGCAAGTGCAATAAACAATGAGATCCAAGAAACACCTTTCTCTAATAGTCCCATTTGAACACCTCCGTATGCTACAACTGTTTTTTCAACAGCCTCTAGTCCTTCGTCAGTTCTTGATAAACCTTGGTAGAAGATCGAAGCAATTGGTCCACGTGTATTTCTACAAATTTCTTTTGCTTCCTCAACACCTCCACTAGCAAGCGCATCTTCGATCGCTGCAATGAATTTCTTTGTGTTAATTGAAGAAAGGTTAAGGTATACGATACGCTCGATACAAAGAGCAATACCAATGATCAACGCGATCAATACAATACCCATCCAGAAAGGATCACCCTCAATGAACTTCTTTTTCAATGTTGACGTGAATCCAGCTTCCTCATCAGTGCTTTCTTCTTCGGCCGCATCATCAGTAGTTGATACTACTTCTTCCTGAGCCTCGAGATCTGTCTCTTCAACAGGTTCTGTGTTTTCAACTGCTCCAGAATCGGCTTCCATTCCTTCCGCCATTTCTGTACTGTCTCCTTCTGCTGCAGGTTCCTCCTGAGCGTTTGTGAAATTACTAAAGCTGAATGTCAACATTCCAGCTACTACTAAAGAACTAACTATTTTTTTCATGTTCCAAAGATTAAAAATTAATCGTTTCCGTAAAATTATTAATTATTCAAATTTAACCAAAAATTTACAAGTCCAATGGCGGAGAGAGAGGGATTCGAACCCTCGGTTCCGATACAATCGGAACACTCGCTTTCCAGGCGAGCCAGTTCAGCCACTCCTGCACCTCTCCAACTAAAAGGACCTGATCCTTTTCGACGGGCTAAAGTACAAAAAAATATTAATCCACAGAGTAAAGCGCTGGCTATCTTAATAATTAAGTAATATACGGTTGATTGTGTGGTTGTAAAGGTTGATTATACGGTTGAGAAAGTGCCGTTTCTAACTTTCATTCTTTTCGCCAACAAGTGACTGAGCAAATAGTGTTTTGACCTCTTCTGTTGAAGTGCAATTCCCCAATAAATACATGATCTTAGTGATCGCCGCCTCTGTTGTGATGTCGCTGCCACTAACCACTCCCAACTTATTAAATGTTGTACTGTTTGCGTACTTACCTTGTTCCACATTCCCAGTATAACACTGAGTAGTGTTGATCACTATACCACCATCCTGGATGTAATTGTCGATCATATCATAAAATGAACTATTGTTTGGGACATTACCCGATCCAAATGATTCAATGACAACAGCTCGCGTTTGCTCAATGTCGAATAATCGCTCATAAACTTTAGTTGAGAACCCCGGAAAGATCTTCATCAATGCAACTCGATCATCCATTTTTGGATTAAAGCGAAGTTGTCTTTTTCGAGTCTTCAGTAAAGCGTTCGTATCAAAACGAATATCTACGCCGGCCACAGCTAATTCTGGATAGTTTGGAGATAAAAAGGCCTCAAAGGCATTCGCTGAAACTTTCGTTGTTCGATTTCCGCGATAAAGCGAATATTCAAAGTATATGGCTACTTCACTAACGATCGCATTTCCTTCATTATCTTTTGCTGCTGCAATTTCTATAGATGTGATCAAGTTCTCCTTACCATCAGTTCTAATGGTACCAATAGGAAGTTGTGACCCAGTTAAGATCACAGGCTTACGAAGTCCTTGAAGCATAAAGCTCAATGCACTTGCTGTAAACGCCATAGTATCAGAACCATGTAGAACAACAAATCCATCATAGTCTTCATAATTATCTACGATGAGCTGAGCAATATCCTGCCAGATCTCAGGGTTCATATCTGAAGAATCAATTGGCATACCAAGCGAAACGGCTTTCAACTCCATATTGAGCCTCGAGAGTTCAGGTATTTGATTACTAAGATGATCAAAATCAAAAGCCGTAAGCACGCCAGTTTCGGGTTCTTCTATCATCCCGATGGTTCCTCCTGTATATATGAGTAGTACTTTTGACTCCATTGCTATTGATCGATTTTGAATATCTCTAACGCATTCTTGCTCGTAATGTTTCCGATCTTTTCCTCATCCATTCCATAGATTGAGGAAAGTTTCATAGCGATCAATGGTATGTATGAGCTTTCATTCCGCTTTCCGCGATGAGGGTGAGGAGTTAAATAGGGTGCATCTGTTTCCAGCACCAGGTTTTCAGGACCAATATTTTCTATCGATTTATCAAGACCACTATTTTTGAAAGTTACTACGCCACCAATGCCCAATTTAAAACCACCGTAATTCAAGATCTTTTGCGCCTGTTCCTCTGTACCTGTAAAACAGTGAAAGATCCCCGTTAAACGATCATCATTTTCCTGATCGAGTACTTCAAAAATCTCATCGAAGGATTCGCGACAGTGGATCACAATAGGTAGACCAACCTCTTTTGCCCAATTGATCTGCGCTCTGAAAGCTTCTGTTTGTTCTTTTTGTAGACTTTTGTCCCAATAAAGATCAATTCCAATCTCTCCAATCGCGATGTGTCTTTGAGGATCAAATTTCGCTTTGATTCGTTCTAATTGAGCCTCCCAGTCTTTTTCAATATCACAGGGATGAATTCCCATCATTGAATAACAAACACCTGGATATTTGTCGACCAGGGCCTCCATACCTTCAATACTTGATTCGTCAATATTTGGAAGGAATAATTTCTTTACACCTGCATCGATAGCTCTTTGGATCATTTCATCACGATCCTCAACGAACTTATCGGCATACAAATGAGCATGTGTATCAATGTAAGTCATTAATCAGCTTTTTTTGAACGGATACGTTTGTAGATCTTTATTCCTATCATGAGTGCTATTGCTACTGCAAAAAATCCAACTGTCCCTTTGATCCAATTGAGTTCGTCTTTCATAACAACAAGGAAGATGATAGAAACCAGGGCTAAAGTTGCCACTTCATTCCATAATCTTAGTCCGTTACTTTTCCATTTAAACTTACCTTTTTTAAGATCAAACATGATCTTTTGAGAAACGAAATGGTAGACTAGTAGTAATCCAACAAAACCTAATTTGAGATGCATCCATATGTTCGCCTTATACCATTCCCATCCATATATGTAAAGCATCCAAAAACCAAAAACCAGTGTTAGGATCATTGCTGGTGTAGTGATGATCCACCATAACCTGCTTTCCATGATCTGAAATTGATCAGAAAGGATTTTTCTTGCTTCATCTGGCTTTCGCTGGGCCTCAGTGTGATAAATAAAAAGTCGCACGATATAGAACAATCCGGCGAACCAGCTCACCATGAAGATCAAGTGTAAGGATTTGACAACTGCAAAACTCATAGGGCAAAGGTAAGGACTAATTCAAACATTTGACGACACGATGGTAAAGATGTGTTGAAATTGTAACGTATTGCCAGAAAAGCGAGCTTCTGAAATAATTTTAAAAGTCATATTAGTATTACCTTTGTAAAAAAATGTAGTGGTATGAATGCAAAAAAACCGTCAGAATCCAGAACGATCTCTACGAAGGTCGTACTTCCAAATGATACGAATCCCCATGGTAATTTATTTGGTGGACAGTTGTTGGCCTGGATGGATGTTACAGCTGCAGTGGCTGCACAAAGACATTGTAGGAGGGTAGTGGTAACTGCATCAGTAAACAATGTTTCCTTTGGTAAGCCGATCAAGGAATCATCAGTAGTGACACTTGAAGCAAAAGTTTCGAGAGCGTTTCGTAGTTCAATGGAAGTCTTCATTGATGTATATGTTGAAAATCAAGTTTCTGGTAAGCGCGTAAAACGCAACGAAGCAATTTATACGTTTGTTGCGGTAGACCAGAATGGTGGACCGATTAGTGTTCCGCAGATCGACCCAGAGACTTCGGAGGAAAAAGACCGATATGATGGAGCATTAAGAAGAAAACAGTTAAGTCTTATTCTCGCTGGTAAAATGGATCCATCAGAGGCAACGGAATTGAAAAAGCTCTTTGTTGAGGAGTAATTTGAAGTATTCAATTAAAAAAGGGCGGTTTCCATTTGAAATCGCCCTTTTTTATTTCGTTCAATTTAATTTATCGTTTAATAAACTTCAGTGTCTGTTTATTATTGTTGTAGAATACTGTCGTGAAATATACTCCTGTTTTAAGTTTGCTAACATCGATCTGATTTTCAAATGAAGAATTGTGAACTTCATTCCCCATAACGTCTGTTATAACAACTTGACCTGACGCTATTCCGTCTATATTCAATTTAGTTGATACAGGGTTTGGATAAAGAGATATCTCAATTTCTGTATTCTCTTCCAGCCCAACATTACAACCAGAATTACAATTCGTAACTGTAGCATCAACATTTCCAGTGTTAAGATCAAAAATGCTTGTTCCTGTGTTATCGCAAATATCGAGTGTGCCAATTACATCGCCTGCATTGGAAGAGTTCTGAGCAATACAAAACAACCCTGATCCTCGGATCGTATCAATGTTTGAAAAGTCATTTCCCACTTCGATCAAACCATCATTGACAACTAGTGCTGTGTCTGCATCACTCGCATTCAGGAAGTCACTTCCGATTCGAATATCTCTTCCTGCTGCAAGATTTAATGTTCCTGCATTCAAAAAGTCATTTGTAATGATCATGTATGAACTTCCAGAGATGTTAACCGTTCCATTGCTTGCAAAATCGTCCGTAATAATGTTACCAGCCGTTGAATTGATCGTTCCTTGATTGTTATACAACGAATCAACCGTTATATACCCTGTATTAGACATCATTCCTTCGTTCAGGAAATCACCCTGACCGTAAGTACCTTCATTCATGAACATTCCCTGAATATATGTACTATCTACATTTTGTGTTAGTCCATGATTCATATACATTGAACCAGGTCCAACCCATAGAGCAGTATCCAGACTTAGCGAACTATGATTGTGGCCTTCAGCACCATTTGAAAATCCGATATTCGTCAATTCAGTTTGACCATAGTTGGTAAACATAGATCCTCCGCCATCAAATAAAATTGTTCGATATTGTGCATCTTGAATAAAAGAAGCTCCTCCATCAATAGTTATTGATCCTCCATTGTTCACGATCCAATCAGAATTCATGACAATGTTATGTTGAATTGTGATGTTATCATCTGGTGTAGGAATACATGTACAATCCCAAACCAATGGGTTTGTTGCATTTCCATCCTGAACAGAAGTAATATTCTGTTGTGCAAATAAGGAAGTAGTGAGTGCTACTCCTAACATCATTGAGTAGAGTTTTTTCATAGTAGGATTATTTATCTGTCATTAAATTTACAAAATACTTCTATAATGTCCAGACGATCGATTAAAGGAAAACGTTGAGTATTTCATCAAATTTAACCTTCCCAGATACCTTTGGGATCAGCTGAAAATTAAAGTAAAGCGTACTTTGTTTTGTGTTCGCACTGAATATAGCATCGAGCTGAGAGCTCTGAAAATCGAAATTTATGACCTCACTAACATCTCTAATTTCAAGCTCTTTTTCTGCTGTACTCAACAAAAGTTTTTCATCAAAATATTTGGGCTTTAAGGGTGGCAATAAAGCAATGTATGTATCACCTTTCTTTTCTTCAATATTGGACTGATTCAATAATTCCTGATGAAGTTTCTCTGAATCATTGGTAGAAAAGACAAAACCAACATCTCGAATGGAATCAGTTTCAGTAACTTTTCTTTCGATTTGATTGAAATTCTCGTCAAACTCTGTTACGATTTTGGTAGTGACGTGTTCTTTTTTACCACCAAAATTAAAGGCAAATTGACCCATCCAATGTTCACTCATGGATGGATAATCAAACATCCCATTACTGTAGGCTGACTCCAATCGCTCTTGTAGATATTCGTTTTTATACCCTTCCCATCTCGTCCGGTCAACATTTAAAAAAGCAGAAAGTACATTTTTATCAGTTGGATAATATGCAATCTTTTCATTTGCAATCTGGACGGGATGATCATTACTTCGATTACAGTACCATTCGCCTGAAACTGTCAGAATAGAATCGTAATCGTAGTTGCCAAAAATGTATTCAAGGCTATCGAATTGTTTATTCTTTGTTGGGTTAAGAATGAAGAAATGTTCTTTTTCCAGGAGTTGCTTCGCGGTATTTGAAATTCCTGGATGTTGTTCCAGGTCTGAAATATCACCTTGAATTATTTCTAACCAATCTTTTTCGATTCGTAAAGCAATATTATATTCTTCAGAGAAATAAATAGATGTGTCCAGTGAATCTTGCTCCATGTAGTAAAATGAAGTAAAATCATTGACTGTACTGCGAAGCGACTTCTGATCGATGATCTCAAAATAGATCGAGCGTTTAAAAGTTTGACGCGTTTCTAAACTGTAATATACTTTATCCAAACGAAGCCCAGAGTTCTTCAATGTTTCAGCGACCTGATCGAAATACATTTCAGCCAATCCAAAAGTTTTCAGTTTCTGACCGATCGACTTTCCATCATTGATGAGCTGGGTTAAGTTAAATACACCCATTACTTGTCGCTCCTCCATTTGTTCGACTAGCGAAAAGGAATCTTTTTTATTTACTGTTCTGATAACAAAGAAAATTGTTACAGACAGTGCAGCTATAAATATGAGAACAAGCTTTTTGTACATTACATTCCTCTTTCATTATCGCGAGCTGTAAGCGTATCAATGATGTCCATAATGTAGAACATACCATTCTTGTAATTCTGGTCGTATTTGAATAAAGCCGTCATTTTCTGATAACTATCTGTAACCTCAGCCATTTTGAATTCAACGCTTCCAGTTTTATCTTTCATGGCTTCAACGAAGTCACGATCCTTACCATTGGTAGCAAACTTCAAAATATCATCAGGCATTTGCTGCATGTCCATATTGGCATAGATAGCTTTGGTTTCATTTATTGCTTTGGCGATCTCCTTGCTAACTCCTTTCTCGTATCCATTTATGTTATCCTGAACAAGGTTTTTGTCATTTGTTACAATGATCGTTGAAGGCTTCACAACTACGTAAAAAGGAGTTCCTCCCATAGGACCTTTTTTGATCTCGTAATACTTTTCATGGGCTACGATCTCTTCTTCTGCATACGCCTTTGAAGCTTTCATATACTTCTTCAATAAATAGGCTTTGTCTGTTGAAATAGCCCAAGTCATGATCGGGAGGAGATCCTGGTATTCTTCTTCTCTTTCTGTATACTCGAATGTTTCTTCGTCATAATCATAGGTCGTTTTCGTTAAGGTCATTTCTTTCATTCCATTATACGACAAGATCATGTTTGCTCCATAAACTTGTGCCACTGCGCTCTCATCAATGATCTCATCTATCGTAGACCAAACTGCTGAAGTAAGTAAGTATTCTGGTTTTTTCGAGTTGTCTAATACGGGCATGTAAGTTTCTTTAACGGCCTCATATGCACCCAGCATATTGAAGTTATATGCTGCAACACCTTGAGAGTAAGAAGGAATGTATTTGATCAGTTCATTGTTGAATTTTTTATCCATTCCCGCTTTTGCAACCGACATCATTTTTTCATCACCGTAAGTGAACCACTCAACGTTCATTCCATCTTTGGTCATATTCATGTGAGCAGATTGCCAAACATTGTCTGAAAACTCATACATCGCACTCATAAATGGGTTGTACCTGAAAATATCATCATCGTAGGCATTCATTTTGGCTGGGTTCCAGAAAAGAGAGCCGTCAGCCGCGACATTCATTGTTTTATTGAATTCTTCACTTTGTTTAGCAAGTCCTTCTTTACTTGAAACCTGTTCGTAAAGATCTTTTCGAAGTTTATCTTTTTCTGCTACTCTTACTGAGTCAAGTATTCGTTCATACTTTTCCTCCATGCTTTCAGTTTCTTCTTGCTCTGGTGTTTCTTCTACCTCTTCTACCTCTTCCTCCCAAGTTTCCTCGACAGCCATTTCCTCAGCATAAATACTTTCTTCATAAAACCCTTCATAATAGTAATTGTAAGGGCGTTCCCATTTGTTCGCGTCAAAGATGCTGTCTGTTATTTTTCTGAAGTAACGATCTTTCCAATTGAGTTCAATTCTGCTAAAAGACTTTCTGTTCAGTATTCCAATACTTCTTCCTGATTCAGAATAACCCTTAGATTTAAGATCACTATTGAATTCTTTTCGCACAGCTTCATTAGCCATGAATGTATTTTTATCTTTTATATCAATCGCTACACCCACATAAGAATAAGCATCGTGATCTCCTGTGTAGATGGCAAGTTTACCCTTGTAGTCAACACCAAGATCTTTCAGTGATACATTTTCTTTATTCGATCCTGAGAACTCACGCACTAGTTGTTGAATAAACTTGTATTCATCCATTTCAGAAATGGTCATGGATTTTGTCATTCTTCCCATATCGGCGGAAAAGACCATGTAGGCCGAGTTCGGTATGATTTCAATTGCTTGAGCGATAGTTAGATTGGAGAATAATAGACCAACTAACAGAGAGTAGATAAATTTCATAATAAAGTATTTGTAGCAAATGTAAGTTTAAAAAGGCATAAGTGCGAAACAATACCGTGAAGTTGTGTTAATTTGAAAGCTCAACACTATAGTCCAGAATAGCTGGATTATTGATGATCTTGTCTGGAGTAGTCATCATCATACTTGCTTTTTTGTTTTTCGCCACACGAACATAATCTTTGTTTATAGACTTTATTGGACTATCGAAGCGCTGAATGAACACGCACTTTCCTTCGGACAATTTACCGAAATCTTCATCTTTCTTTACTTTTTCTTTAACCTTTTCGTCAACGTTCGCCGAGAATTTTCTCGTATATGTATTGTTGGAAAAATTCAGATCAATGTCGTTTAGTTTTTGATCGCTTGCATTTTTCTGTGAAGACCATTTTTGACTAGCTTCATAGATCGCAGATTTTAAAACAGACAAAGAGTCAAAAGAACATGAGAACTTAAAGATCCAATTTTCAGAATCAAACGAACTGGTTGTATTGGAAATCCCTTTTTCAGCATTCATTCGATCGACAAAATCCAATAATTCCTGCTGAATCTCCTCTTCGGATGGAACTTTCTTACCATCAATAGAGTCGAGCGCCATAATGGAGTTCAGTCTGGTTTGACTTGCACTTAAATTCAGTGTTAATTTGTAATCACCAGAACCATCATTATGGATCGTAGTATCTTCGATCAATTCAAAACAACCAGTTAAACTGAATAGTAAGGAAAAAGTAAGTATGATACGCACGTAAATTTTCATGCGCGATAGGTATCAAAAATCAAACCAGATGAATTAACTACCACAGTAAAGGCATCCTTCATCATCGTAATTGTCCAATTCTGGATTTTCTTCGATCTCAGGCTGAAGTTGCTTTTTCAATTCGTAGATCTTTTGCTGCGTTTCACCATCTTCAAACAGATTCCCAGTAAGTTGACCTTGAAGTGTTTTGATCTCTGCGTGTATTTGCTCTTCTGACATGTGCTTTTTTGTTTAAATGTAGTTGATAGAAGTTTTTTTCACCAAAAAAAGAAGGTCTTTATTTTAACATTTCGATGTCAGGAAATAATAAAAAATCCTGAAACACTTGAAATCATTGAACTTGAGTTTTTGAAAAGTTATTGAATTTTATTTCTACGAACAGGTAATAATTTTTACTATCTTCAATAAACCTAACTTAAAATCAATCTTAGAATGATGAGAAAAAAATGGCTTGTTAAGGATGCTCCTAACCCTTTGGATGTTAGTCGACTGAAGGAGGAGATGAATGTTTCGGAGATCGTAGCTCATATGCTGATCCAACGAGGGATAAAGGACTTCAATTCGGCAAAAACCTTTTTTAGAGGAAACCTCGATGAAATGCATGATCCTTTTTTAATGAAAAATATGCAGGCCGCAGTTGATCGTCTGCAACAGGCTCTTGAAGAAGGTGAGAAGATCCTTGTTTATGGTGATTATGATGTAGATGGGACAACAGCAGTTTCTATGTTCTATGGATACTTAAGCGATCATACGGAAGCTATTGATTATTATATTCCAGATCGATATGAAGAAGGATATGGATTAAGTATCCAAGGTGTCGATTTTGCGATTGAAAACGGTTTTGGGTTGATCGTAACACTTGATTGTGGGATCAAGGCGATTGATCCAATACAGAAAGCAAAAGAAAATGGAATTGACGTAATTGTCTGTGATCACCATACGCCGGGAGAATCATTGCCACAAGCTATTATTTTAGATCCAAAACAAGAAGGCTGTGAATATCCATATAAAGAACTATCAGGCTGTGGAGTTGGGTTCAAGCTCTTGTCAGGTTTGATCGATAAATTGGGTTTTGAAAAAGCGAAGCTATATGATTACCTGGATCTTTTAGCGATCAGTATTGGAGCGGACATTGTTCCAGTTACGGAAGAGAACCGTCTACTTGCTCAATATGGATTACAAGTGCTAAATAAGGAAACAAGGCCAGGGCTTGATATAATGTTGAAATTAGCAAAGAAGGAAAAACCGCTTACCTTAACGGATGTTGTTTTTTCAATTGCTCCAAGGATCAATGCCGCTGGTAGATTGGGAGACGCAAAACAGGCGGTTGATCTTTTGATTGGAACGGATCAAGACAAAATAAGAAAACTCGCTAAATCAATTCATAACGATAATGATGAGAGGAGGAGGATAGATAAACTCATCACAGATGAAGCCTTGATGATGATAGCTGATGATCCTGAGCATAAAAGTAAAGTGACTAACCTCGTATATAAAAAGGGTTGGCATAAAGGAGTAGTTGGAATTGTCGCTTCTCGATTGATCGAAAAGCACTATCGCCCTACGATCGTTTTAACACAGCCCGAAGAAGGGGGGGAGTGGACAGGCTCAGCTAGAAGTATTTCAGGGGTCAATATTTATGATGTTCTTGAGGATTGTGAGCATCTTTTAGAAAGATATGGCGGTCATTTTTATGCTGCGGGAATGAGCTTAAAGACAGAAAATTTAGAAGAGTTTTCTACTTGTTTTGATGATGCGGTCCGAAGAAGAATAGATAGTGAATCTCTTATACCAGAGCAAATACTGGAGAAGGAAATATCTTTTGAGTCAATATTTAATCAAGGTGAATCTATACATGAAGTTCCCCGACTAAAGAGAATTTTGAAACAGTTCGAACCGCATGGTCCCGGAAATATGAAACCTGTTTTTCTGACAAGAAATGTTTTTGCAAAGAACACGAAGTTGTTGAAAGGTGAACACGTAAAAATGCAATTAATTGAACCGGGACATGATAAACCTATTGATGCCATTGCGTTTTCATTTCCTGAGGCACATGAAATGGCTAATAGAGGAGCTATTGATGTAGTTTATACACTTGAGGAGAATCAGTTTCGAGGTCGTACAACACTGCAATTGAATATAAAAGATCTTCGACCTACTGCAGTTGCAGAAACTGTAGATTGATCTTATTCATCTGTACTTTTTGAAGAAGTAGTCTTTACTGATTCTGGAATATGTAATGTTCTTTGAGGGAATGGAATTACTATACCATGCTGTCTGAATAATCGGTCGATCTCAAAACGTATCTCTGATTTGTGAAGCTCGACTTGCCATGTTTGGTCTGCCCAAAAGAAAAGTTCCATTTCCAACGCGTTGTTTCCGAAATCATTCATTCGGACAATTATCGGCTCCGTCTTTTTTACTTCAGGATGACTAAGAGCTGCTTGTTTGAGTAATTTTCGAACAAGCTCTGTGTCTGAACCATAGGCAACACCAACTTTAATATTGAATCTTGTAAGATCGGAACCAAAACTCCAGTTCTCTACGTGATCTTGTGTTAGTGTTGAGTTTGGAATGATCAACGTATTTCCGTCCCTTGTTTCGATCTTTGTCGTTCGTACATTGATCTTTAAAACTCGAGCGATCATTTCTTCACTAGTTGAAGGTTGTATCACGCGAATGATATCACCCACTTTTATGGTGCCCTCGAATAAAAGAATTATTCCAGAAACCATGTCTTTAAAAATGTTTTGTACACCAAAACCAAGCGCACCTAAGAAAACAGCAGAACCAGTTAATAGAAAGCTTAGATTTTCAAACAGGATCTGGAGCGAAATGATTACAGCGAACGTGTAAACAATATATTTCGCTAATTGAACATATACGAAACGAGTTCCTTCATCAAAATCCTCACTGTCCTTGAATCTACGTTCCATGTAAATACGGAAAACATTGATTATGAAACGACAGACTGCAAAAAGGATCACGATGGATATGATATCCATAAAACTCAGGTGGAAACTACCAAACTTGGGTATGATATCATATTGCAAAAAGACGCGTAATGAGATCTCGTCTTCTTCTATTCGGAAGGCTTGAAAAGCTAAAATAAATGCTGAAACGTAAATTACCTGATTTAGAATCCGGAGAAGGGTAATTCTTGTTCCTCGTATTTTAAGGTTTGGACGTTTAAGGTAACGCTTAAGTAAACGTTGTATTATCTTTGTCAAGAAGACTGTAGCGATCAGAATCGCAATCCAGATCAGTACAACCCAGATCGATGCGGTGTAAGGTCCAACGGGAAATTCTAAGAATAACGATACCATCTTGTCACTCATCAATTTTCAAGTCCAAATTTACACAAAGTTTAACGATGCAAATGTGATAAATGTTAAATTATAATTCTGCCTAACTGCTGAGCAAAACTACCTTTAATTCGTTCGAGCTGAATTTGTTCCTTCAATAATTCATTGATCTTATCATCAGGCAATGGATCTCCAGCTGGTTTGAGTTGCTCTCGAATTTCATCTATACGAGACATGATCTTCGCCTTTTTGAATGCGTATAGCGACTCTTTAACCGCTTGAGCCAACTTGTGGATCTCTTCATTTGTTTCGATTCTGAAATCAGCCAGCCACTTGCGACTGAGTTCATAGCGTGGTGACATAAGGTTACTAACAAATTTTACGATCTCCTGATCTTCAAGACGAAGGAAATTTGTAGGCTCGTAAAGGATGTTTTCTTCTAGTCCTTCTTCGCAACGTTTGAAGATCTTTTGAAATAATTCATTGTCGAAGAACAATTCGTCTCGTTGCAATTCGAAAATAATCAGTTCGGCAACGCTTGTTTCAACAACTTCCGACTCTTCACTGTTAGCAGGTTTTTCAACTTCTAAAGCTCTTGACCCATAAAGAATTAAGATCCTGATAAGATCCTGTTCCTGGTCAAAGAAGGTTCTTCTATTCTCTTGAGCAATCTGCTGTTTATCTTCTTTTGGAAGGGGAACATCAGGAAGGTCTGGTTGACGAATACCTTGTTTTTCATTCTGTAGTTTTCGTCTAATTGAGTTCAACTCGTTTATGAGCGTTTGCTCAGCCATTTCGAATTGAGCAGCCGTTTCTTTAACGTATACTGAACGAGTTATACTGTCAGGAATAAGAGCAATTGAGGTTACGATCTCTTTAATGAGTTTTGCTCTTTTTACTGGATCGTTTCCGGTGCTTTCTAATAGTACCTCTGTTTTGAATCCAACAAAATCTTTCTGATTGTTGTTGATGTATTCCTGAAGCTCATCAGCTCCTACTTTTTTTGCATAGGAATCGGGATCATCGCCATCTGGGAATAAAAGAACTTTTACGTCCATTCCAGCCTCGAGGATAAGGTCGATACCTCTGAAAGAAGCTTTGATCCCAGCTGCATCTCCATCGTAAAGAACTGTTATGTTATTCGTATAACGTTGGATCAATTTGATCTGCTCCTTTGTAAGCGAAGTCCCACTACTGGCAACCACGTTTTCTACTCCTGATTGTGCCAGGCTGATCACGTCGGTATATCCTTCTACCAAATAACAGTTATCCTGCTTGATGATCTCACTTTTCGCAAAATAGATCCCATACAGGATCTTACTTTTGTTGTAGAGAATACTTTCGGGAGAATTGAAGTATTTCGCAACTTTTTTATCGGTTAGTAACGTTCGTCCTCCAAAACCTAAAACCTTTCCGGAAACACTATGTATAGGAAACATCACCCGACCACTGAAGAAATCAAAACTTCTGTCGTCCTTGACCTTGGTCAGGCCTAGCTGTTCCAGATACTCTTGTTTATACCCCTTTTCAAGGGCTGTTTCGGTAAAAGATTTTTCCTTTCTTGAGCAATACCCTAATTGAAATCGCTCAATAATATCTTGACGAAACCCCCTTTCTTTAAAATATGATAAACCGATCGTTTTACCTTCATCGGAATTATGCATTGTATCCACGAAAAAGTCTCTGGCATAATCATTAATGATCTGAAGACTCTCTCTTTCTGTGATTTCTTGCTTTTCTTCTGGGGTTAATGGCTTTTCTTCAGGGAGTTGGATGTTATATCGCTCTGCAAGTGTTTTTAATGCTTCTGGATAACTAAATTGCTCCATTTCCATTAAGAAGCTAACAACAGTACCTCCTTTTCCTGTAGAAAAACATTTGAAGATTTGTTTCGCTGGACTCACCATAAAAGAGGGTGTCTTTTCCTCTGTAAAAGGGCTTAATCCTTTGTAGTTTGATCCCGATTTCTTCAACTGTACATAATCACCGATTACCTCCTCAATTCGAGCAGTACTCATGATCTCATCAATGATATGTGAGGGGATCCTTGCCATTATTTTGCGTTACCGTAATTTTCTGTTTTTATCAATTGACCTGATTGATCGTAAAATTTCCATTCGCCCACTCGTTCATCCATATCATATCGCCCAGCGTAACGAACAATTCCCGTTGGATAACGAACGATAATATGCCCATTCTTTTTTCCATCGGTATAAACTGTTACTGAAAGTTCAATGCCGTCTTTTGTGAATAGTTTCCATATTCCCTGACGTCTTCCTTCTTCATCTTTTCGGCCCTTAATTTTAATTTGCTTGTGTCCAGGGTACCATTCAGTGTAGCGACCATTTCTATCGAGCGTTTTTAGTGCTTGATATTGCTCAATATTTTGTTCATTTTCTTTCTCTTTACCTTCATCTTTGTTCTCATTGCATGAAATCAAAGCAACTAAAAGAATTATCAAAACGAAATATCTCATCAGCATGAATTATTTAGTAGGATTATACAACTACAAAAATACGCTTTTATTTGTGGTGTAAAAGATTGAAGATTTCAAATTTGAGAATAAACTACGTGTCAAAAACAAGTGTTTTTAAACGCCCTTTCTCTTGTTGAAGTTCTTTCAATGTTTGTTTTCTATCTACAAGAAGTAACATGTACTGCCATTGATAACTGATGTTTCTCAAGTATTTGGCGAACCAATAAGCAAAGAGTCCAGTAAGTGGCATCAATACAATGTATATGAGTAATGAATACCAGTTTAAATCAAATAGATGGTATGCACCTATTGCAGCTCCAGTATAGATCAATGGATAAAGAACAATACCGACCAGAATAGCAAGTGGTGCATAATACTCAATATCTGTTGAGATCTTTGGTACCAGCCAATCTGCGAAAAGGTATTGGAAAATATTATGGATCACACCAAATAGAGCTATTGGTAGAGCGATCAACACAAAAAGAATGGAGATCATTATTTGTCGAAAGAAGGCAATAGATCTGAACTTTCTATCGAGAAAGTCTGTTCGGATATGCATTTTTTCGAGTTTCCAATTAATGGATTTGATCTTGATCTTTATTTCTTCCAAAAGCCAGGGTTGTAGGATCTTAATTTCATCGAGACGTTTTGTGATCTCTTTCATTTCCTTGACCTCCTTGTTTACCCCCTTTTCTGAATTTGAGTATTTTGTATTTAATACTCGATAGATCTGATCCACCAATAGTTCTTCATCCTGAGATTCAACGGTTACGAGAACATCTTCAAGTCGTTTACGAATGGATGAGGTCAAACGCTGTGCAGCTGCTCGTTTATCTGTTTCATACTCTTCTTTGTACTGTTGAACATTTCTCGGTTTATCGATATCGATCAGAATATCACTTTGAAATCGTTCTTGTTGTGAATAATTAAGTCCAACTGCTACGATCTGAACATCTAGCTTCCAGTCGTTCAAATGTTCTGTTTCAAGTGCAATTCTAGCTGTACCTGTTTTCAGCTTTCGCAAAACTCTCTCTTTATAACTTGTTCCTTCTGGAAAAATGACTAGCGTTTTTCCTTCAGAAAGGATCTTGTAGCATTCTGACAAAGAGTCTTGATTGTCCACACCTTTTATTGTTCCCTCTCCTTTTCGATTGATCGGGATCATATTCAGACTGCGTAATAACTTTAGCTTAAAAGAGGAATCAAAAAGGGTAGCTTTTGCCATGTAATAGATCGGTTGATTACATACCATACCAATCACCCAGGCATCCATGAGCGTGTTAGGATGATTGGCCACTATGATCATAGGTTTACCGCCACTTTTAAGATACTTTTTGTTGTTGATCCGTATCTCTTTGTAGTATAACCGTATACCTATACCAATTACAAATTTGAGCAAACGATAGAGCATATGCTTCCTTTGAGAATTAAAGTAACTAAAATTTATAAGATAAGCAGTTCAACCAACGATTTATCCTTGAAGAAAGTAATCAGGTCCATTATCCTTTCGGCAAAGAAAAAGTAAATGTACTACCAACGTCAACTGTACTGCGAACATTGATGGTTTGGTTGTGTGATTCGATAATATGCTTACAGATCGCTAATCCTAATCCAGATCCTCCCTCGTTTCTATTCCTACTTTGCTCAACTCGATAAAAACGTTCGAAAAGACGAGAAAGATCTTTTTCTGCAATACCTGGGCCATCATCTGATACTTCAGTCATGATAACTTTGTCCATAGGATAGAATCTGATAACCGTGTTTCCCTCTTCTTTACCATAGTTAATAGAGTTGAGAATGAGGTTTGTTAGTACCTGACTGATTTTACCTTTATCTGCTTTGACGAATATTGGATCATAATTTTTCTGCATTCGAACATGCACTTTTTTCTCCGGTTTGTGCTCTTCGGCACTTTCGATGATGTCTCTGGTTAACTTTACAAGGTCAAAACGAGTCATGTGCAGTTCATACCGGTTAACCTCCATCTTCGTGATCTCATCAAGATCCTCAAGTATAGCAGCCATTCTTTCTGTGGCGAATGATGCTCTTTCTAAAAACTTACGATTTACTTTCTCGTCCTCTAAACCTCCTTCCAATAAAGTAAGAATATATCCCTGTATACTAAAAACGGGTGTTTTTAACTCGTGAGCCAAGTTACCTAGAAATTCTCTTCTGAATTGAGCTTGCTCTTTCAATTTGGTTATTTCCTGCTGCCGCTCTCGAGCCCATGATTCAGTTTCCTGAACAGCTTCGCCCATGATGTCTTCAGTCATGGAAATGGATATACGATTTTGATCAAGCTCATTACCCTTTCGAATAACCCGATAGATCAGTTTTATTTTGTTGTGAATGAATCGCTCTACAAAGAAAAAGAAAACTAGGAAAGAGAGAACAGTCACTGCCGGTGGAATAATCCAAAAAAGCTGAATGTTCAAACCAATTATTTCATATACCAGAAATAATAATCCTAGTGTAATCACCCCAAGGATTAAAGATCCTAGAAGGATAATATGTAACGGTTTTCTACTTTTCACACTTCGTTATAGGTGTAACCTACACCTTTTATAGTGCGAATGTAAGAATCTCCGATCTTTTCTCGTAATTTTCTTATGTGAACATCTATCGTTCGTTCTCCAACTATTGTATCATCACCCCACACTTTTGATAAGATTTGATCACGTGGGAAGACTTTGCCTGGTTTTGATAATAACAATTCGAGTAATTCAAATTCCTTTTTGGGTAGTTGAATTTCATTTCCTTCAAGTAGTAAAAGAAATCTTTCTCTGTCAAGAATAACTTTTCCATTATACTGCTCTTCCGGTGTATCACCGACATGTTTTCTTCTGAGTAGAGCTTCAACACGACTCAATAAAACTTTTGGGCGGATAGGTTTATTGATGTAATCGTCACCACCTGCTTTGAACCCGGCAATTTGAGAATAATCTTCATTTCGAGAAGTCAAAAATGCGATAATTGGTTGTTCAATTGAGTTATTCTCGCGAATTGTTTCACACACCTCGATACCATCCATTTTTGGCATCATTACATCCAGTAGTATAAGGTCAGATTTTACATTTGATGCCAACTTAACACCATTCTCTCCATCATTTGCAGTGTGCACGTCGTATCCTTCTTTCTTTAAATTATAGGAGATCATTTGAACGATGTCTGGATCATCATCTATTAGTAAAATCGTTTCTTTCACGGTCTATTAATTTGGTTCGAAACAAATATAGTTCTCGAACCTAGCCGCATTTTAACGTGGGTTTTAAGTAATAGTTAAGAAAAAGACGACGATGTTAATTCAGTATTAATCGGCGTTTCAAAAACACGTTCAACTACTTCATTGCCTGGTGGTAAACGGTTTGAGTCGGGAACGCCATATCTAATCCTGCTGCATTGAACTTTTTGAGTATATCAAGATTCATAGCAGTCTGAGTATTTAAAATATCAGCTTCTTTTCGAATATAGTAGATGAATAAGATTCCTAATGAAAAATCTCCAAATGCATTGAAACTTACAAGTACATTCTCTTCAATTTTATCGGTATGATTAGAAGAGATATCTTTTAGTATCTGCATTGCTTGTTCCATTTGCTCGGCTGTTGTGTCGTAGGTGAGCCCTAAGTTTAATACGATCTTCCGTGTCGGTTCACGATCAACGTTTTCAATAGCATCTCCAGAAAACATAGAGTTTGGGATCGTAACCATTCTACCCGCAAGTGTTTTTATTCGAGTACTTCGAATACCAATCTCTTCAACGAATCCATCGATATCACCGATTTGGATACGCTCACCGATCTTAAATGGCTTGTCGGCAAAGATCATGATTCCACCAAAGAAGTTTTTGACGGTATCCTGAGCAGCTAAGGCAAAAGCCAGACCACCGATTCCCAAACCTGCTATAACCGCACCAACATCGTATCCTGCATTGTTTAATCCTACAACGATACCCATGACCCATACGATGATTTTCAGTCCTTTTCTAAATATGGGTAATAATTGATCATCAAGATCAGATTCTGTTTTTTCTGTTAGCGGTACAATGTATTCTTCTATAAGTGCGTCAACTAACCGAGCGATCAACCAGGTTATATTAATGACCAATAAGAAATTGAATAGGTGATTTACAAATTGTCGGGTATGCGAGTAGGGTACTTCGATGCCGTTTTGTAGGTCTTCTGATGAAAGCTCAGAAACAGGATAGTTAAGTAAACTCAATGCGTACCATGCTGCCCAAAGTACTAAGCCAAAAACTACTGGTTCTTCAACCTTATCTACGATAATATCATCTAGATTCGTTTTTGTTCTTGCAGTAAGCTTTTTAATGACATTCTTAGAGAGCCAGTAAAGCAGTTTTCCAGCAATTATAGCACCAAGAATGATCCCCAAAGAGATGCTGTAATCAAGAATTGTATTTCCGTAATATTCTGTTTCCCAAAAGTTCATAAGCAGTAGATTTAAGACAAAACTATAACTATTAACGAATAGTTATAAGTCAACAATGAAAAAAGTTCATCGAAGATGAGTGAATTATATAAGTTTAAGGGATTCAGGGTATTAAACCTTTCCTACAACTCCTTCAGAAACATTTATAATGTGATCTCCAACCTTTTCTAGCGAAGCGAAAATATCATTGTAGATAAGTCCTCCGCGAAGATGTAGTTCATCGCTTTTACTCAGGTTGTCTAGATAGTCTTTTCTTAGCTCATCTCTTTTGGTATTGATCTCAGCCTCAATTTCTCTGGCAGCATCAAGGGTTACCTTACTCGATTCCAGGTTCAGGTTTTCGATCATAACTTCAAATGCCTTGTCTACGAGATCAAACATTTCCCCCAGATTATTACGTTGTTGAGGAGTAAACCAGATCTTTTCATCAGATTTTCTTTCAAGCGTTTTAGATACTTGGTAGTAGATGTCACCAATTCTTTCTAAATCATTTACAATACTGTTCATCCCTCTGATTCGAACAGCAGTTTCTCCACTCAATTCACCTTCAGAAATTTTATTCAAGTAGTTGGCAACCTCAATCTCCACTCGATCTGTGATCTCTTCGTATTTTGCGATGCGCTTATGAAGTTTTTTCTGCTTCTTTTTACTTTTTTCATACAAGATCTGTCTTGAGAATTGTGACATTCGACTTGTTAACTCTCCAAACTTTGCGATTTCTTTCTTTGCTTCTAACATCGAGAGGTCCGGTGTTGACATGTAACCAGAACCGATGTAATCCAAATGGAACTCTTCATCTTGTGCTCCCTTTGATTTTACTGTACGTTCCGCAATTCGAACTAAATTTGGAACAAACCAGATCAATATAAGTACATTCAATAAGTTAAATGTAGTATGGAAAATTGCTAACCCAGTATTCGCATGTTCAGCTGGATTGTCAAATGGACTTCCTCCACCGGTCGCTAACATGAATGCTTCAATGCCATCAAGTATGAACGGGAAAAGCAACACTGCCCAAGTTACACCAATAATGTTGAACATGGAGTGGATCCTGGCTGATCGTTTCGCGTGAACATTTCCAATTGTTGAAGCGATCTCCGCCGTAATAGTTGTACCAATGTTCTCACCAAGGATCATAGCTGATGCTACTTCGAATGGTACTATTCCTCCTGCCACAAGTGTCATTGTGAGCGCCATTGCCGCAGACGATGATTGTACGATAACTGTAACTAAAGTTCCTAAAAGAACGAAGAGTAATGTACTGAGAACAGGGATGTCTTTGTATTCAACAAAGAACTGAACCAATGCAGAATCAGGCCCAAGTTCAGGAACTGAATCCTTAAGGAACCCTAGTCCCATGAAAAGAAGGGAAAACCCTATGATCGCACTGGACCAGGCTTTGATCTGTTGCTTACCAAAAAACATAAGCGGTGCTCCGATTGCAATAAAAACGAGTGCAAAAGAGCCAATACTCACTTTAAATCCAAAAATATTTATAAGCCATCCAGTAATGGTAGTCCCAATATTAGCTCCCATCATAACACCAGCAGATTGAACGAGAGTCATTAAACCAGCATTCACAAAGGAGACCGTCATAACTGTAGTTACCGAAGATGACTGCACGATTGAAGTTATCCCAAAACCAGTCAAAACACCCTTCACACGATTTGAGGTGATCGATCCTAGTAGTCCTCTAAGTTTGGATCCAGCGGCTTGCTGAAGTCCTTCACTCATTACCTTCATTCCATAAATGAACATACCGAGTGATCCTATCAATACGAGTAGTTTAAAGATTCCCCAGCCACGCTTCGTTTTTACTTTAAATTTATCGGACCAGGTGACATTTTCACCCTTTGCTACTCCTACCTTATAAACATAATCTTCTTCTCCGGCTAAAGCATTAATAGTGTATGATGTTTCACTGATATCGATTCCGTCAATAACTTGCCAGTCAGTGCCCTCATAACCTTTGTCGTGTCGTTTAGCACCAATTTTAGTATTGTACTTTAGTGAGATCGAGTAGCCTTCGTTCTTCAGTTTTTCATATTCCTCATAGTCGATCGACCAAGAAACAGTAAAACCTTCAACTTTAGATGAGGCATTGACGTTTCTAATTACCGTTTGAGAAGAATCAGATTCTTCACCAAACACATTCGAACCGTTTAAAACAAAAGCGAATGTTAATATGAACGACAGTAATAACCTCATGTTTTGAGCCTAAAATTAGTGAAACAAAAGTAAACGGGAATCACTATTGGCATAGAGGTTTGATGTTAAATAAACATTAACTTTTAATATGGTGCCGTTGGACTACTTTAAACTCAATTGTAACCCTTTGATAATGGGGGGTGTAAGTTATGATTGGTCCTCAAATTTTTTGCATTGACAATTGGTTCCATACATACAATTATCCTGATCGTAGTCACAAAAATCAATTGTATTGTAGGTGTCTTTGCAGATCATATGGGGTTCGTTCCAATTCTTTCTAAGAATATCGTATTTCATTCTACAGTCGAGATCATTAGGAAAATCGAGGTAGCAATTATGAACCTGTATGGCATCTGTCAGGCGTTCATAAAGTGAATTAATTTGGATAATAGTGAGCTTATCAGACGGAGGCAAGTAACATTGTTCTAGTTTCAGGAGTTGGGCAAATGAAACACTAGGAGTGAGATACAACTTACTTAATTCGATTATATCTTCCGAGCATTCATTGTCAATTGTTAGAACATCTCCGTTTTCTTCAAAAAACTGATAGTCTGAAATATGGAGATCCAAATCACCCAATAGTTGATTAATGTATTGTTTCATAAGCCCAAAGTTTTAACGGTGGTCTTATTTAATAACGTATTACGAAGTTTTCGGTTGCTTGATGATGACGAGGAACGAGCACTCCCATTTTAAATAAATCTATGCTTACATTGTAATTTTCAGACTGAGTCATTGATTTCCAAAACGTTTGCATGTCGAAGCTCCAACGGATATCGTCTAACAAAATTACGGTTTCGTCGTGTAGGTGTCGTTTTAGAGACATCAAAATTGATTGTGTTCGTTCTCCTCGATGATCTCCATCAATGAAAATGAAATCGAACTTTTCATTGGGATCCAACCTTTCGATAAAATCATCAAATCTAGCATTATGAAAATGTAGATTTTCATCCCTTGTTAAAGGAAAGTGATCCATCGTGTATTGAAGCGTTTGAGGACAACCTTCAACAGTATGTATTTCACCTTTCGGGTGGCCCAGTTTCATCATCATTGTACCTAATCCTAGTGAAGTGCCAAGTTCCAGCATCTTATTAGGTTTATAGTGGTTGACAATCTTGTAGATCAATTTAGCGTATTTGATGGGGCTTCCCGAAACTCGGGCAATATCCTTGATCTTTCTATCTGCACCTAACTTTTTACTACCCGCTCCAAAATCACTTACCTTGATCGTTAAGTTTTCTCTATTCAATTGCTTGCGATAAGATGAATACGATGAAATGGCCTTTTCTGGTACTTGAAGCCTCAAACATTTATCATTGAAATCATAAACATAAGGTGAGTGTACGCCATGGCGGTTCTTTGCCTTTAACCAATAATTTATATATTCACGCATCAATCGCATCATATTGAAGGCGAATTTACGTTAATTCTAAAAGAATACTTTAATCAGAATGGAATCGATCGTTACAAATGAAGAAATAGAGCGACAGCGAGCACTAGTTTTCGGAGAACATCCTGGTATAAATATAGTAGCTCCATGTCGATTGAATGAAGGTGTAATCCGTCATTCCAACTTTGAACGTAAAAAGTTCGAATTATCATTTTTGCATTCGACTTCAGTAGTAAAGTATTTCATTCCTGCTTCTGGATCGGGTTCCAGAATGTTTCAGTTTCTCTATGATTTTCTCGCTGATCCTAGTGAAGAAACGAGGAGTAAAACAGAACGATTTTTAAATGCAATTCAGGATTTTGCGTTTTTCGAGTTATTGCCTTTTGAACTCAAAGAGAAAGTTAGAAACTATAGTATAGATCTGGATGAGTTTGTGAGCTACCTTTTAAAAGAGGAGGGACTTGGACTTGGCCTCATGCCAAAAGGTTTATTACCATTTCATCGTTCGAGAAGTTTTATTTTGAATGCTTTTCAAGAGCAGCTTCTTCAAGGATTAAGGATAAGAGAAAAGGATATTTCTTTTCACTTTACGATCAATCCAAATTTTGAGGGAAAGATAAAACGAACTTTAACATCAATTCAAGAACTCACAGGTCGACAGTTGGATATTGGTTTATCTAGTCAAGACCCACAAACCAATGCAATAGCGTTTGATGATGAGCAACTTACTGTGAATGATTCTGATGGAAATCTTTTAACCAGACCGTCAGGACATGGTGCACTTTTAAAGAATCTGAATGAGCAAGATGCGGATATTATATTCATAAAGAACATTGATAATGTGCAGCACGAGTCACAATCTGATAAGTCTGTTGATATTATGAGGTATTTGGGAGGATTGCTCGAAACATTTAAAAGTCAGTTGAATGATGCCATTCAAGAAGAGGACCGTTCTAAACTACTCTCAGAGTTGAATATGGATTATCAGTTCATGTCAAAAGATTTTGATTTTTCTTCCCTTGACTTTCAGGCAATCGAACAACTTTTGAATAGACCAATTCGAGTTTGTGGAATGGTTCGAAATGAAGGGCAGCCTGGAGGTGGGCCGTTTTGGGTTGAAGAAAATGGAATGCGCACAAAGCAGATCGTTGAAAAGTCTCAAATAAATATGAAAGGAGACCAATATCGTTTAATGGTGCAAAGTCAATATTTCAATCCTGTTCTAATGGCAGTATCAACAAGAGATCTTTCTGGAAAAAAACTAGACCTTGAGAACTTTAAGGATGATAGCAAGTATTTCGTAGTGGATAAGAAATATGAGGGTAAACCGATAAAGTTCATGGAAAGACCAGGATTATGGAATGGTAGTATGTCGAAATGGTTAACTGTTTTTGTAGAAGTGCCTTCGGAAACATTTACTCCTGTGAAAACAGTACTTGATTTACTGACTCCGGCCCATAGAGATTTGGATGATTAGTAGAAAACAAGGAACATCATTGCCCCGAAAAATGTACCTAGAATAATAAAAATGATCAACCACTCGATCCTCGATCTTTGTTGATATCGCTTCTTTTTCCTTTTAAGTTCGGCAGGATTTCCTTTTGGGAACTTGAGTTCAGTCTTTCCAGCCCTTCTTTCAGCCGATGGTTTCTTTTTGCCATACGAAGATAACATAGCCTTATTCTCACGAATAACTTGCACCATGTTTTGAATGAATCCACCAGCCCCCATGTAACAAAGGTATTGGATTTTACGTTTGAGAAAAACACTATGATTCCTTAATTTAGAAAAGTGTTACGCAAACTGACATATACAGTTTTGACATTGATGTTGTTCTATTTACTGAGCAGCCTTGGATATTCCTATCCAGAGGAAAAGAAGGTGTCTACAACAATTTCGTTAGGAGTCAAGATCGGAATGATTCCTTCTGGAGGTTTACATCAATTTGCACTGATCTATTATAAAGATGGTCGCTTAGCTTCTATTCAACCCGTTACTACTGATCGATTGATCAAGGTGGGTACTGGAAAATGGCCTATTCCAGGCACACGAAAATTTCATGATTTCTTCGCCCAGCAAAACATGTACGTTTTTCCTGAAGATTCACAGGAAGTTTTCAATATCAAGGCTTCTATCGACTCTTTATGGAAAGTACGTTTTGCCGCTCATCCCTTCGATCATGCCAAAGGAGATGGATGGAGTCAAGGAGATTATCGTCCTTCACTTAAGCAACAAGAATACATTTTTAATCGCTATGGTGTTCGCGGATATGATCAGGACTACTTTGTTGATTCTAGCTTTTTCAAATTAATGAAAGATGTGCAAGACCCAGAATGGATAGAGCAGTATAAATCTATGCACTGAATCGTTTCGAAAACTTCTTGAGTTGATGGTCGATCTTCTTTCCGAATAACAAACACACGGCAAGTAGTAGATATTCGAGAGACACTAATAAATTACTTACCCATTTTCCTTCCCAATGGTAAAATCCATAGCTCAACATGATGAGAAAAGACCAGGCCAATACACCACGGTTAGTTGAGAAAAGTGAAAATATAAGCGGTAAAATAATGTACCATGGATGAACTGTAGTCGCAAACAAAAGGTAAACGACATAGATCCACATAAATCGGATAAGTACTTGTATTGGTGAATCGATCGGTTTGCGCCACGCAATTATCAGAATCCCAATAGTTCCTAGTACTACTGTTATCGGTCCAGCAAAAACGATGGGTCCGTATTCTGTAAACGGCTCAATGATCCACTCGAAAAATTGAAGAATAGATGAGTTAAATTCGAAATTGTTGAAATACAATCGAATACTTCTAAATACATTGGAGGCATACGATGGCCAAAGCATGATCATTGTTATTGCAACGGAGAAAAACGATATAAGCAGGTAGACGATAATTGTTCTTTTCAGTTTGAGGTATCTTAATAATGCGGGTAATAGAATTAACGGCGTCAATTTTACGGCAACTGCAATACCCCAAAAGAAGCTCGCTTTTATCCATTGTTGATTGAATAGGTAGTAAATCCCTATAACTAACCAAGCCATCATGACTCCTTCAAAATGAAGATTATCCATCACTTCCACGATCAGGAAAGGATTGAATAATAGTAACAGTGCTTTTGTTGGTTGAATACTCGTTTGAACTAATAACTTTTTAATGAATCTGTAGCCAATGATCATCGTTGCCAATATCAACATACGCATTATTATCAAGGCAGGTAGTATACTATCTGTAAGCCATGCTGGAATTATAAAATATACTTGATTGATCGTTGGGTAAGGAGAATAATGTCTTCGGGACAGTTCAGTAATATTCGAATACAATTCTTGCATGTAACTATTACCCTTTACAAGATCAAGTTCCATGATCTGATCAGGGGTGTATGCATACGGATGTATTCCAAGAGTCGTTAGCTCACCATCCCAGAGGAATCTGTAAAAGTCTGGAGATAGAGTTGGGGTTGAGAAAATTGGGATCAAAAAAGCAATAAAAGCCAGGTATTCCCAATACTTAAGAGACAAGTCATTTCTTGTCAAGTAAATTAACACGTAGGCAAAAAAACTCAGTGAAAAAGTTCCTATCGTCAGAGGGAAATTTGATTGATCAGAAAAATAGACTAACAGGAATATCCCAAGGATCAAAATAGACCAAAGTAAATACGCTCTAACAGATCTCATTTTTATGCGTTACTCGCACTGAATTTCGGAACAAATCCAAAAATTGCTGGACGAACTTCGAATAGGCTGTAGAAGAAAACAAGTCCGTAACCTGTTGAAAGCATCAAATGGAATGGAACCATTCCAATATCTCCATAGATCAATCTGTTGATAGCAGTGAAACCGAATACGACAAATAGTATTCCTTCACCAATAGTGATCAATGAGATAGATTTTTTATCGTATTTGTTTTCAACTTTCTTCGATTTATTTGAGGAAACGTTGAATTTTGGAGTTCGAACGAACGAACTTTTAATCCCCATATACCCTTCAATAACAGCTACTGCGTTATTAAGCGAAAGTCCCATTGAGACAATCAGGAATTGGAAGAATCGAATAAAAAAGTTCCCCAAAGATTTGGGTGTATTTTCGGTTTTGTCTCTGAACGAGTTCCAATAGTAATACATCAAAAACACTGTAGATAGAATAAATATGGAACCAAATTGAATGAAATAATTCAGATCAGAGAAGCTGTCTTTGATGTGAAGGACAGGTAAACTCAGCAAACTCAAGATGAGAATAAAAATAAATACAGAGGAGTTGAAAAGATGAGAAAGCCCATGAATTCTGTCACTTAAACGTACATCTTTCGCCGTCAGTAATTGCCAGGCCATTTTTCTAAAACATTCAGCTCCACCTTTCATCCATCTGTGTTGCTGTCCTTTCAACGCACTCATTGTGATCGGTAACTCCGCCGGCGCAATAACATCTTCTAAGTATTGGAATTTCCAACCTCGGATCTGAGCACGATAACTAAGGTCAAGATCCTCAGTAAGTGTATCGTGTTCCCAGCCTCCTGCGTCATCTATAGTTTCTTTACGCCAAACACCGCCAGTTCCATTAAAATTAATGTAGTGACCAGCTGCGTTTCTTCCTCCTTGCTCAATTGCAAAATGTCCATTCAAACCAAATGCCTGGAGTTCAGTTAAAAGAGAATAATCTTTATTGATGTGTCCCCATCTTGTTTGAACTACACCTACTTCATCATCCTGGAAATAAGGGATTGTCTTCAACAAGAAATCAGTATCTGGTAGGAAGTCTACGTCAAAAATTGCGATGAATTCTCCTCTGGCATCACCTAATGCATCGTCGAGTGCTCCGGCTTTGTAACCAACTCTATTTGTTCTATGAATATGTTTGATATCAACACCAAATTCTTCCCTTACCTCTTCAACTTTTCTTGCGATCACATCCACAGTCTCATCAGTAGAGTCATCGAGCACTTGGATCTCAAGTTTGTCTTTAGGATATTCTAGTTGAGCGACTCGTTCAATTATTCGTTCAGCAACATAGTATTCGTTGAACATTGGTAATTGAACAGTAACCACTGGAGCATTGTCAAGATCAAAATCAGGTGTTTTGTTTTTTGGCTCTTTTTTCTGCTGCTTGTAAACAATTGCAAGAGATAGTTGTAATAAACTGTATAAAAAGATCAAAACCAGGCATGCGCCATAGATGATCAGGATGAGTTTTGCCAGAAGGTGAGACCAGTAGTGGTCGTACCCATAGGCATCTCCCCAGTTAAACATCCATGTAGGTTCACCTACAATACTCTCTGCTAAAAAAACCAAATTCATCTAGTAAACTTGTACTTAAACACTGCAAAGATAATTTTTATTCCGGCCAAAACCGCACCTTTTACCGTTCCACTTACTTTTGACGTGCCAATTCGGGGTTTATAATCGACTGGAACTTCACAAAATTTAAGCCTGTTTTTTGCTGCTTTTATCTGCATTTCAATCGTCCAACCATACGTCTTGTCTGACATATGGAGCTTTTCAAGTGCAGACGTTTTTATTGCTCGAAATGGACCAAGGTCGGTAAAATGAGCACGGTAAAAAATTTTCAACAAATTTGTTGATAACCAGTTTCCAAACACTTGTGGAAATGTCATTGAGCCTTTTTGTCTTTTACCTAACGCTCTAGAACCAATAACCATGTCCATATCCTGTTCTAAAATCGGCTTGAGTACATCTTTCATTTGTTCGGGATAGTCCGAATAGTCGCCATCCATGAAAACAATGATAGTTGCCCCTTTCTGTTTTGCGTGATCAATTCCTTTCAAGCAAGCCCAACCATATCCTTGTCTCGGTTCAGAAAGCACAGTCGCTCCTGCATCTTTAGCTACTTGTTCTGTATTATCAGTAGAATTGTTGCTTACAACGACAATATTCTTTTTTTCAATAAAAGGTATTTCTTTGATCACTTTATGAATTGATCGTTCTTCGTTGAAGGCAGGGATGACAACAAAAATATGTTCTGGACTGTATGATGTTTGCGCGTGCATTAAGACCGGTAAAACTACAGAAAATCCTAATTAATTACTTATTCAGTCTTGGTTGATTGTCATGGCCAATGATTATTGGATTTTCATCAACTCTTTCCTGAACAGGTCCATTTTCTAGTTTTAGCACTCCTCGTGGACAAACAGATGAGCAAACTCCACAGCCAACACATGATGATCGAACGATATTTTGACCTTTTTGAGCATAAGCTCGTACATCTATTCCCATTTCACAATACGTTGAACAGTTTCCGCACGAAATACACTGGCCACCATTAGTGGTAATTCTAAATCTAGAGAAAAGTTTCTGCTGAAAGCCTAAGATAGCCGCCATTGGGCATCCAAACCTACACCATACTCGGTTACCCAGAATAGGGTAGAAACCAGTTCCGATAACCCCGGCAAAAATTGATCCTATTGCAAACCCGTATTGTTTTCTCAACGTTTTTTTCTCAATTAAGAAAACATGTTCTGTTTCTGCAGATAGATGTATCATTAACAATGCAATGATCACAACGAAAAAGCCAATTGCTCCATATTGCGCATCTTTTTGAAGTTTGTCTCTCTTGAAGATCATTACCCATCCAAAAACAAGTGTAAGAATTCCAGCAACCATCCATAGAAAACTGGATTTCGTAAGCCAGTATTCAGATGTATCTGTTCCTAAATATGAGTGGATAACGGCTACTGTCGAAATTGTAATAAAAACAACAACGGTATGGATCAACCAGCGTTCGATCTTCCATGCAAGGGTTGAGTTATCACTAAGTTGTCTGAATGAGTCACCAGCAGTTTCAGCCAATCCTCCACATCCACAAACCCAGGAACAGTACCATCGTTTTCCAAAAAAGAACGTTAACACAGGTGAGATAACGAATATTGAAGCAATACCAAAAGTCAGCATAATAGCTCCGATCGTTCCTCCATTCAACATTCCATTGACATTATATTGATCGAAAAAATAATAATTCAATGGCCACATATTCTTCCAATCGTAATAAGGTAAATCTCCATTCAATGCCGCCATAAACTCAGGAATCAAAAAAGCAAAGCCGAGTTGGAAAAACATTACTGAAATAGTTCGAATAATGTGATATCTACTGTGTCGATACTTATAAATAAACTTGATTCCAAAAAAGAGAATAGCTACCGTGTAAAGCGTTCCATAAACGAACCATTGACTTGCAGAATTTCCACTCAACGTCTTGCTTAATGGATCAAATAATGCGATCACCCCATCATTTTCAGCACCTTTATTTAGGCCCAATAAATGAGGGTAGAAATAAAGAATGATGTAGAAACCAGTTAAGAAAACTCCAACACTATACCCTATCAAACCTCTAGCAGAGAGTGATCTAAAAAACACTCCGTTGTTTTTAATGCCTGCGGGGTGGCCATTATATGTTGCTTTAGTATACCATATTATACCTATCGCCATAGAAAGTAACGATACAGTCAACCATAACCAAAGTGGGCTGAACTCAATGTTGAAAGTGGCAAGCAATAGTATTAGTAGTCCACAAATACCTAACCCTGCACTTATTTTCTGCTGAGCATTTAACGAAGTTGTATCGCCAGAAATAGACTGATTAAGCATCGTTTGCATGGGTCAATTTATTTAATGTGTTTTTCCACCAAGATCTTTTCCTGACGTTTAATGTGGTTCCGAATTTCGAGTTGAATTCTGAAATTATCACCTCTTCATATCTTTTATAAAATTCTGGGTCAAAGTTGGCTGCTTTCAAATCAGTCAGCACTTCTTCGATAGAGGCTTTAATTGTTAGCCAATGATCAAAAACTTCGTGTCTCAGTCTAATTCCAAAAGTATTTACGCCCTTAATGACATGTGAGTTTTTATCAAAAACAAAATGAAGAAGGAGCTCTTTCTCTTTGTTCTGCCAAATGAATTCTGCTTCGTCGTCCTTTAGAGTGTTCCAGACCCATCCATATGTTTGATATTCAAGATCAAAGAATTTTGCTGAGTTAAACCAGTGACCAGGAGAATACGAAGTATGACTCCCACAAATAGTTTGTGCGACTGTCTCACCCATCATTCGCCCAGTATACCATACTTGTTCAATAGGTTTTCTTTCACCATTAGGAACTCGAAACTCGGCGCAATCGCCAATTGCATAAATGTCCTCAATGTTTGTAGTTAGATCTTCATTCACTAATATACCCCTATTGGTTTCAATAGCCGAGCTTTCAAGAAAATCAATGTTTGGTCGCACACCAGCAGTCAACCCTACGAGTTGACAATCAATTTTTTCTCCATTTTTAGTAATTATATGATCGACACGACCTGTTTCATCTCCTATGATCTCCTCCAATTCGTCCTCAAACCTTAATTGAAGGCCATGATGTTTCCGCATGTGTCTTTCAACTAGTCTTGAATCTGCTTCAGGTAAAACCCCTCCCCAAAAACGATCTTCCCGAATCAGAAATTGGACTTTTATATTTCGGGTTAACAACATTTCAGCAAGTTCAACTCCAATCAAACCGCCTCCGACTATAACTGCTGTTTTACAGTTTTTCGTATTGCTCTCTAATAACTCAAGATCTTGTTTTGAATATAGTCCTTGAACACCATCAAGGTCTTCTCCTTTCCAACCAAATTTATTCGGTTTAGACCCTACAGCTAGAATAAGTTTGTCGTAGCTCATAGTAGAATGATCTGAAAAATGAAGTGACTTTCCTTCATGATCAATACTATCGACAAATCCCTCTACGATGTCAATATCATTTTTCTTCCAAAAGGATGGCTCATAAGGCTGCGTGTCTTTAAAACGCATGTGTCCCATGTATACGTACATGAGGGCTGTCCTTGAGAAAAAATATTTTGATTCAGCTGAAATCATGGTGATCTTCTTATCTGAAAGTTTTCGAATATATCGAGCAGCAGTAACTCCCGATATTCCGTTTCCAATGATCACAACATGTTCCATAGAGTCAGTTAAAATTATATGCCGAAACATCGACTATTTATTGTGTCTTGAAATTTTTCAGCCACACGACTCTAAAGTAATAAATTTAACAATAGGAAGCATTTGATCTTAGTGACTATATGTCTTTCCGTCTTGGAAGAATAGAAAGTTTCCTTTGTTAACTTGCACACGAACGGTATTTCCATTTACTTCAAAAGGGGCACCTGTTAGATTACTAACTATTTTGACTTCCTCATTATAGAAAACGGATACTCCTCCATTCATGTTTCGAAATGCAACGATTCCATTCCGTATTTTATATTCTTCTGGTATGTAATTACAGATCTCATACTTTTTACCATTCATATAAGTATAGAAGATTCCATTTTCTCCCCATACTACAACGTCTCTAAATACCTCATAGAATTGAGCCGAGTAGTTGCTTAAGGTTACCAGTTTATAATCAATATATCCCTTTAAGTTCTCATTTCTATCTCTGTAGACTACCAGATCATAGCCTGTTTTGTAATCATTGACCATGATCGTTTCAACATCTAAAATTTCATTTTGAAGCGTAATAGCAAATGATTGATTGAAAGGGTCGTTGAATGCTATGATATTGCCCCCAGCTTTATAGTTTACTGGGTCATTGATGACACCTATTTCAAGTGTATTTCCTGCAATGAATGAATATTGAACTCCACCATTCCCTTCATATGCAACCGAGTTACTACCGATAGCAGATGGGAACATTAGGTTAGAAACACTATAGAAAAGATCATATATACTGTCCTTGTAATAAACGCGAATTGCATTATCTCTCTTATCTTCAAAAACAACGAGACTATCAGACACCTCATATCTGCCACCAAATTGGGTAAGCACTTTTTGTTTCCCGTTGTCCCATACAGAGACGATGGGACCAGTGTTCCATGCTGCCAGGTTTATCCCGATTTTATAGTCGTTCGCTAGGCCAGTCATCTTTTTTTTAGACTGACCGTCATAAATGAAGAAATCACTTTTGTTATCAATGTAGGCGATGATCTCTTCTGAGTATTTTAGGTCAATTGGTCTTAAATAATCAACTTGTTTTTCTATACCGTTTTGAAAACTTTTCAAGTACTCCATATTATCAATAAATGGAAAAACCTCTTGAGAGAGGGAATGTCCCAAGAAAGATAGGGCGAATGTAAATAGCAGGAAATGTTTCATGTTTTGTATATAGCAAAAAGGGTGCCCAATTATTGGACACCCTTTATAAACGAATAAAAAGAGTTTATTGTTCTTCTTGTTTCTTTTCTTCAAGATCCATAGCCATCTTAACAGCTTCTTTCACGTTTACAACTTTTCCTGTAACAGATAGCGTGCTGAATTTGACTAACTCATCTCCACCAGGGATTTTCTGATCTGTATCAGAGAAATCGTCACCTGATTCAAGGATTATGTTTTTGATCTCTAACATTGTTAATGAAGGGAAATACCCTTTCAATAGTGCAGCTACACCAGCCACCATTGGAGATGCCATAGATGTTCCTTGCAGCTCTTTGTAGTCACTTTGTGGGACAGCATTGTAGATTTCTGCACCTGGTGCAAAGATGTCTACTTGTTCAGCTCCGTGATTTGAGAATCGAGCAGCAAGCTCTTCTTTATGTTCTCTCGTAGACGCTCCAATTGTAAGTAAGTGAGTAAATGGCTCAGTTTGGAAATCATACATCACTGCAGGGAAATTTGGATTGTCTGCAAGATCTTCTGCAGAGTTACCAGCAGCGTGAACAAACAATACACCATTTTCCTGGGCATACATGATCGCATCATATACTGCTTTCGGCATACTTGAGTAAGATTTACCGAAAGATCCATTGATCACATCAGCTCCGTTATCTACTGCATAACGAATTGCAAGAGCAATATCTTTATCAAACTCATCTCCATTTGGAACTGCTCTTAAAGACATTAATTTCACTGCATTTGCAACACCGTCACCCCCAAGGTCATTTCCTCGGATAGCACCAACGATTCCTCCAACGTGAGTACCGTGCAATGCATCAGGACCCTCTACATCATTGTTACCATAATTCGTATCAGTTAGATCGTATGGATCATCTCCAATAAGACTACGGTCATCATAATCAGGGTTGTAGTGATAATCAACCATTGACTGAATTTGCTCAATTTGCTCGTCGATCACTTCAGGAGTAAGTTTTCCACTTTTCAACTGGATACCGATCTGCTTCATTTGTTTACCTTGAGCATCTTCTGGTTTCCATTTTTCAAGATCTTTCATCGTGTAGTCTTCCTTACCGATCATGTTACCGATCATTTTTGGAAGCATTGGAAGCATTTGATCACGGAACTGTTTAGTCTGTTCGATCGCTTGCTTGTATTTTTCACGATTTGATTCTACTTCCTCCTTTGTTTCAAGGTAAAGTTCATATTCTTTACGCTCTTCATTTGAAATATCTGCCTCTTCTCTACCTTCAAACTTAGGTTTAAGTTGAGCGTAAATTCGAGTTACATTCAAACGTGCTGCATCTTGGTTTTCTCCATCCGCATTTCCAAGGAAGTTCCACCCATGAATATCATCAATGTACCCATTGTTATCGTCATCTTTTCCATTGTTTGGAATTTCATCTTTGTTAACCCAGATCTTACCTACAAGATCTTCGTGTTCGATATCAATTCCAGAATCGATAATTGCAACAGTTACTGTATCAGGTGTTCTTTTCTTTAGTTTTTTGTAGGCTTTGTCGGTTGACATTCCCGTCTTCTTCGTGTTGTACCAGTTCAGTACATCCTTATCTACTTGTGCCGTTGCAGTCGAAAAATAAGTTCCGATCAGCGCAGGTAACAAAAGTCTTAACAATAATTTTTTCATACGTTGATATATTTAATCTAGTCGTTAATGCAAAATTTGAGAATTCAATTCAATTTTGCGATATTTATTCTATAAATTGACGTTTTTTACGCATTATAGGGTGAATAACACTACAAATGGTATTCCAAAAATACATAATAATATTAATAACTCTTGTCTGTTTCAGCATTGGTTATGGGCAAAAACTTGGTTTTTCGGAAAGGTTAATGGCTGACAGTGAGGGTCGAATGCCTTTTGCTATTCCCAATTCAGAAGAAAATTCAAACTATTTGAATCGAGAAGGGGTAACAGTAAAAAGGAAGACTGAGAACTGGATCTTTATTACAGCTACCCCGGAATTTATAGCTTCTAGCGTTAAAGATCAAGAAATATCAGACTATTATTTTGAGTACTGTCCACCGACATTGCTGGATGATACAGCCAGAGCAATGCACAATGTAGATCAGGTTCATAATGGTCAGTCTCCTTTGCTTCAATCATATACAGGAAAAGATGTAATCGTTGGTATTGTAGACGAAGGTTTGGATCATCGCCATCCTGATTTCATTAAACCGAATGGAGATAGCAGAGTGATAAGGTATTGGGATCATTCAATAACGAATCCAACCCAAACTCCCGCGCCATATAACTATGGTCAGGTTTGGTATGCTAGTCAAATCAATGATGGTACGATCACAAGTAATGAAGAGACCTCTGGTCATGGAACTACTGTGACGGGAATTGCCACTGGGAATGGTTTGGCAAATGGAACTAATAAAGGGATGGCTCCAGAGAGTGATATCATTTTCGTTGAAACAAATTTTAATTTTTCTAACTGGACTCTCTCGATTGCAGATGCATGCGATTTTATTTTTCGAGTGGCAGATAGTTTAGGTAAACCTGCGATCGTTAATTTAAGTTTGGGAACCTATCTTGGAAGTCATGACGGAAACGATCCTGCTAGTGAGTTTATGGAATCTCTATTGGATCAGAAGGAAGGTCGACTCATTGTTTGTGCTGCAGGGAATTCAGGTAATCAAGCTCCTTATCATGCTCAAGCGAATATGAACTCAGTAGACACCAATTTTGTTTGGTTTGAGAATAATCCAAGTGGCGCTTTTGGTAACAACACTGTATTTTTTGATCTATGGACTGATCAAGTAGATGCAACTTTTGAATACGCGTTTGGTGCTAATCTTCCCGGACCAACGTTTCAGGACCGTGCTTCAACTATATTTAGAAATGCGACTGATCAGATGGGAACTTCTCCTCTACATGATACGTTATGGAGCGAAAATGGAGATCGCATAGCAACTATTCAGATCTATCGAGAGTATGTTGGAGATAATTACCACATGCAGGCACTTTGTACTAGGTTGGATTCTACTAATTATCGCTTTCGATTCTCGACTACTGGTAGCGGAAACTATGATTTATGGTCTGGACAATTCCTTGGATTGAATAAGATCGTTAATAATATTCCTACTCCTACTGATTTCCCCTCGATAAGTAACTATGTTTTACCTGATTCTTTGCAGTCCATTGTGTCTTCCTGGAATTGCTCTGAGAAAGTAGTTTCGGTTGGAAACTTAAGATGTAGACTGGGGCATATCGACAACAACGGGAATCAATATTATCCTGCTACAGATATGACAACACCAGGTAAGATCGCTCCTTCTTCTAGCAGAGGTCCTGCTCGCTCAGGTGTTTTGAAGCCTGATATTTCTGCATCTGGAGATGTTACTGTTGCTAGTGGTCCGTTTTGGATCATTAATAATCCAGCATACAACGCTTCGATAGATAGTGGAGGTTGGCATGTGCGTAATGGCGGTACCTCAATGGCTTCACCAACAGTAGCTGGAATTGCAGCGCTTTACTTTGAGAGATGCGGTAACAGTTCATGGCTGGATTTTAAGAATGATCTGCAACTCACGGCTATGGAAGATATGTTTACTGGACAAGTACCGAACTTTGAATACGGCGCTGGAAAAGTTGATGCCTTCGAACTTTTAAAAGAAACTTCTGGTAACTTGCAACTATTAGGTGATTCCATCATTTGTCAGGTTCCAATTGAGATAAATACGAATCTATCACTGCAAAACTATGAATGGTCTTCAGGTGAAAATACTTCAAGTGTTACAATAGATGAAGCTGATACTGTTTTCGTTTGGGGAAATGATGAACAAGGTTGTTTGATCTATTCTGACACACTCACGATAAGTGTCGGAAACCCTTTGCCAAACCCATCGATCAGTCAATTGGATGAAAGCTTGATTTCAAGTTCAGGGCCTAGTTATCAATGGTATCTTAACGATAGTCCAATTCCAGGCGAGAACAGTCAAGTTATATATCCTGACAGCGTTGGATTCTATAGCGTATCAATAACTGGTCCTGATGGCTGCGAAAGTTTTTCAAATGCCTTTGAATGGACATTGGGTATTGAAAATGAAATTTCTTCTGACCTTAGTATATATCCGAATCCATCAACAGGTAAATTTTCTGTGTCTTCATCTGAATTGATCGGACAGGTCAGCATCTTGGATCCATTAGGTCAAACAATAATGAACCTCGATATCAATAAAGCTGAATTTGCTGTTGATCTAAGTGGACTTTCTGTGGGGACCTACTTTATTTCGCTAAAACTGAACGATAAAAGAATAGTGCGTAAGATTTCTATTCGATAGCTTGATATGCTTTGAGTAATCTTGCTATTTTTGAGGATTCAATCAAAAAGTATAGTATGGATTTATCAGGTGTTATTTCAATTTCAGGAAAACCAGGGTTGTTTAAAGTTGTTGCGCAATCTAAGAATAATATTATTGTCGAATCATTACAAGATGGAAAGAGAACTCCAGCGTATTCGACAGATCGAATTTCTGCTCTTGAAGACATCAGTATCTACACATATGAAGATGATATTCCACTTAAAGAGGTTTATAAAGGCATCTTCAAGAAAGAAGATGGGGGTAAAGCTCCTTCTCACAAAGAGAGCTTAAACAAGCTTACAGAATACCTGCTTGAAGTTTTACCAAATTACGATGAAGATCGCGTATACCCATCAGATATAAAGAAGTTATTTCAGTGGTACAATCTTTTGCATGATGCAGGATTAGTTTCAGCAGGCGAGGAGGAAAAGAAAGAAGAGAAGAAAGCCGACAAGAAAGAAAAGAAGGCTGAGGAGAAAAAAACGGAAAAGAAGCCCGCAAAAAAAGCAGAAAAGAAACCAGCTGCCAAGAAATCAACAGCAAAGAAAACAGCGGAAAAGAAAACCACTGCAAAAAAATCTTCAACGAAAAAGTCATAAAAACTATATGAACCTAGAGCGCCCAAAACGCCAATTTCTACCTGAAGATTTTACGATCGACACTTGGGAGAAAGTAGAGAAGTATTTTAAAGATCTGGAAGGCCGATCAATTGAATCAAAGTCGGATTTTAAGCAATGGCTCAAAGATCAAAGTGAACTGGAAGCAGTTCTGGAAGAAAATCTGGCGTGGCGTTATATAAAGATGACCATCAATACGAAGGATGAGCAATTGGCTAATGATTATACATTCTTTGTAAAAGAGATTCAACCCAAACTATCACCCTATTCATTTCGATTGAACAAAAAACTCTCTGAGAGTCCTTATAAGAAGGAATTCAATGATGATGCTCATAAGATCTATTTTCGATCAGTAGATACGGCGATCAAGCTTTTCAATGAAGAGAATATTTCACTAGAGTCTGAAATGGCTGAGAAGAGTCAACAGTTTGGAGCAATTAGTGGAGCTCAATCAATTGAGCATGATGGCGAGAAGATCACTATGCAAAAAGCTTCAACTTTTCTTAAGGAGAATGATGAGTCGTTGCGTAAAGAGATCTTTGAAAAGATTGCAAAACGTCGCTCTGAAGATATAGATGCATTAGATAACCTCTACACTGAATTGATAGAGATCAGGCATCAGATTGCAAAGAATGCTGGATTTGACAATTACAGAGATTATAAATTCGAGCAGCTAGGTCGTTTCGATTACAGCAAAGAAGACTGTTTTGAGTTTCATCAATCCATTAAAGATGAGATCGTTCCTCTAGTAAAAGAAATTGCTGAGAAAAAGGCAAAGTTGATGGGTAAAGATCAACTTAAACCATGGGATGGAGAGGTTGATCCTGAAGGTAAAGATCCCTTGAAACCATTTAATGGGGGAAAGGAGCTCTTAGCTAAAACGGTTTCGATCTTTAAAACGATCGATCCTTATTTTGGTGACTGTCTTCAAACTATGGATGAAATGGGTCATCTTGATCTGGAGTCAAAGGATGGTAAATCCCCTGGTGGATATAATTACCCGCTGTACGAAGTAGGAGTACCTTTTATCTTTATGAATGCTGTTGGATCTCACAGAGATTTGATCACAATGGTACATGAAGGCGGGCATGCAATTCATTCTTTTTTAAACAGAGATCTAGAACTTACAAGTTTTAAGAGCTTGCCATCTGAAGTGGCTGAACTTTCTTCAATGAGTATGGAGCTCTTGACAATGGATTATTGGGATGAATTCTACGCAGATGAGGATGATCTTAAAAGAGCAAAAATTGAACAGCTCGAAACGATTCTTAAAATACTTCCTTGGGTAGCTACTATTGATGAATTCCAGCATTGGGTCTATGAGAATCCTAAACATTCTATTCGTGAAAGAAAAGAAAAGTGGATCTCTATCCTCGATGATTATGGAACTGGTCTAACTGATTGGACAGGATACGAAGAAGTAAGGGAAAACACATGGCAGCGACAACTTCATTTGTTTGAAGTACCCTTTTACTACATCGAATATGGTATGGCGCAATTAGGCGCATTAGCAGTATGGAAAAATAGTAAGGAAGATTTTAAAACTGCTATTCAAAAGTATAAAGATGCTTTATCACTTGGGTATACTAAATCCATTCCCGAAATTTACAAGGCTGCAGGAATTACTTTTGATTTTTCAAAAGAGAACATTAGCGAATTGGCTAAAATGATTCAAGAAGAGTTGTCATTACTTAATTGAGTGACATAATTTACACTGAATTAGACTGCGCATGCTTTTCTTGGTACCGAATTATCAGGGATAAGCTTTGAAGGGTCAATGAATAAAATCTCCGTAACGAATCAGCATTTGTCACTAAATCTCATCTATGAGATGACGTCACTACTCACTAATTAACTACTTTCCATTAAGTTCCATAGCCTTCAGGGTATTCATCATCAATGAGACTATTGTCATAGGTCCGACACCTCCAGGCACTGGTGTAATGTAAGAACACTTCGGTGCTACATTTTCAAAATCAACATCACCGCTGATGCGATACCCTTTCTTTTTTGTTTCGTCCTCAATTCGGGTTATCCCAACATCCATGACCACAGCACCTTCCTTAACCATGTCAGCAGTTAAAAATCCAGGTTTTCCAATAGCAGAAATAATTATGTCGGCTTGAAGGACGATCTCTTTAAGATTCTTCGTTCTAGAATGGGTTAATGTTACGGTTGAATTTCCAGGGTAGCTGTTTCTTCCCATCATGATACTCATCGGAGCACCAACGATATGCGAACGACCGATCACAACACAGTGTTTCCCTGAAGTTTCAATCTCATAGCGCTTGAATAACTCTAACATTCCGGCTGGAGTTGCTGGCAAAAAACCAGGTAGATCAAGCACCATATTTCCAAGATTCATTGGGTGGAATCCATCAACATCTTTCTTTGGATCGATGGCAAGCGTTACTTTTTTCTCATCGATGTGCTTAGGAAGGGGCAATTGAACAATGAATCCATCCACATTCTCATCATTGTTAAGTTCATTAACCAAATCCAATAGTTCCTTTTCTGAGATCGTATCTTCTTTGTGGATCAATGTACTTTCAAAGCCGATCTTTTGACAAGTTTTCACTTTTGAACCAACATAGGTTAGAGAACCACCGTCATTTCCAACTAAAACAGCAACGAGATGAGGTATCTTCTTTCCATCTTTTTTACGTTGTTCGACAGCTTGAGATAATTCTTCTTTGATCGCTTTGGAAGTGGACTTTCCGTCTAAAAGTTGCATATTCTATTGGCTTTGTGCAAAAATAGAATTTTATCTTCTGCCAGCGTTAAATTGTTAGTAAGAAGTGAATTTCGTGGAAAAATGAACCGCTTTTCAGTTTAGTTGTATCTTTTACTGTGATGAGAGTATTGATACTTTTTATTAGTTTAAGTGCGCAGCTGATTGCTCAGGATACTATCGTTCTACCATTATCTCAGGAGCCTTCTGAAATATACATTGACGATTGCAATCATGGGCATATTTGCTGTGAATTTAATTGCCCCTGTTGTTCCGAACTGAAACGTAATCAAGAATTTGATACTGTTCGCTTTTGGGATGATCGATCTGACAGAACTATTGCATTATTAAAAGAGCGCTATAGATATGCGAAATCTCATGAGCTCAGACCTGTTTTCATATCGATATCTAATGGTAAAAGAAACGAACATTGGTTTCCACTCAATCCTATTCTTCAAATTGAGCCATTTCTTAACGAGTGGGAAGTTCAACCCCGATTATTTATTAATGAAAAAGAAGATAGGATAAGGTATATTGACTCAAAAGGTGATATATGTGCCTACTCGTGGATTCATAAAGAAAGCCATGAAACTACTTCAATTGGTGTAATTCTGGAAGATAAGTCTGCCTTGTTTGGACTAGTTACTAACCAAGGGGATCTGAAAGGAGATTACCTTTTCAGTGATTATAAGCGAACGTCATCAAATCATCTAATTGTTGAGCACCCACTAACAGAGAAACTAGGAGTTATAAATATGTCTGGAGAGCTTTTGATTCCATTTAAATACAGAAAGATTAGATATCTTGGATATGAGCTGTTTGCTGTAAGAGAAGGATTTAATAGTTGGCACATTATAGATCAAGATGGTGGTCGAATTCTTTTTCGCAAGGTTGGCAATGTGGGTGAATTTTCGGAAGGTTATTTAGCCCTGAATTTTGATCGATCAGGTACGATCTACATCGATTCGACAGGAAAGAAAGTAATTCACACAAACGCTCATTTTGGAGAAGACTTTTCGGATGGTGTTGCAGCCGTTATGAAAGATCAGCAATGGGGACTGATCGATACACTAGGTAATTTTCTAATTGATTATAAATATGAAAGAATAGGGCACTTTTTTGATGGAACAGCACCTGCTAAAGATCGTCGAAACAATTCTAGATTAACCGCTGTATTGATAAATAAAAAGGGCGAGGTGATTTCAAAACCTTATCATAATATCACTCCTTTTAAAGATGGTTTAGCACAATGCTTTATCAATGGACAAGGATATGGTTTTATAAACTCGACAGGAAAAGAAATCGTACCACCATTATTTTACCGAGCAGGTTACGGGAGCTATAATTCTTATTTTCCTTTTGACCGCTTACCTGTCCGAAAAGTACACCGAGACAGGGTCTTGCCTTATACTGTGATTAATCAACGAAGAGATACTTTGTTTTCCATAAAAGGAATTGATCATATTCATTTCTTGCACACTTATAATGATCCATACAATGTGTTACCTTATTTTGTAATTAGAAAAGACCAAAAGCATCAACTTATTTCAATCGACGATGAAAAGCTTATTATGAAGTCCTATATGTACATAACTGGTCTCAACACAGACCTTGTCTTACTCAATGGTTACAAACGTGAAGGTAACTCAATATACTCACTTGCTAAGCGCAAGGTTATTAGACGTCCAGGTCTTTTTAAAATACATGGTGTCTATGAATCTTTCATTGTACTAGAACTCAACAATGGAGAAAAAGAGCTGGTTCTTGTTCCTAACTAGTCGTCTGAACCATTTGGATTTATTATTTGTTTTTTCTTTATGAGAACTTTAATTATAACCTTGATCGTACTTGCTTTGTTAGGTACATTATTCTTTGCATTTGTGAAAAACAATGAAACATATCAGTATACAGTGCTGAAGAAATATGAAGATTTCGAAGTGCGTAAGTATGAAGCAGCCATTTTTACAAGTGTGGAATTGGATTCAGGTAATTATAAATCTGTTTCTTCCAAAGGGTTCAATGTTTTAGCAGGTTACATATTTGGTGGAAATGAGAAAAATGAAAAGATCGCCATGACAACTCCTGTTACGATGGATCTGCAAGATACTATGACGATGCGTTTTTTAGTTCCTTCAAAATATGCTAAAGAAGAGCTACCTAAACCGAATGATGAACGTATAGAGTTTGAGGAAATGCCTGAAAGAGTTGTGGCGGCGATTCGCTTTTCTGGATATGCTGATGACGAAAAGATTGAAAAACATAGAAAGAAACTAGAAGAAGCCTTGAAAGAAGCGGATCTCAGTCATACTGGAGGCTTTACCTTCATGGGATATAATGCTCCGTATGATCCGATCAATAGACGAAATGAGGTAATGGTTGAATTGATCGACTACGAAAAATAGTTATACGTTGTAATGGTAAATGCTTCTCATTCCTCTGTTGTTGATTTTTATATTCTTTACGAAAATTAGATTGAGTTTTTCAAGTACTTTTTTTGAAGCTAGATTATCAGGTTTAGTCGTGGCTAAAATATCATGATCAGGATAATAATTGAGAATATAGTCGATCCAAAAAGAACCAATCTCTGTTGCATATCCTTTTCCCCATGATTTTTGGTCTAAAATAAATCCAAATTCAATTCCCTTTTGATCAAGATAGTCACATTCGAAAATACCTGTAACTCCAATTAATTCATCGGATACTTTTTCTTTAATAGTCAAAAAACCAAACTGTTCTTGAGAAGTATGATTAAACCTTTCTTTTATCAAAACTTCAAATTCATATTGATCGAGTAGTTTTCCTGACAAGGCAGTCGACATAACACGTTCATTTGAGCAAAACAATTGCTTTAAAAATGTCCTGTGATTTTCGTTAAATGATTCGAAACGTAGACGATGAGTAGAACTGTTCAATGTATCCATTATTCAAACCATAAAGATAATCAAGAAAAAAAGCACCCCAATATGGGATGCTTTCTAATTACGATCGGTCAATTAATACTAAAACTCGATCGTGTAATCTCTAACGGGAGCAGAAGCAATCTTCAAATCTCCATCGATCAAGGTGAATTGTAATTTATAATATTCGTTTTTACTGAATCCCCCTCCTTTCTTCAATATAGACTTATTCATACCTGCAGTTTTGTATATTGATTTCAGTTTCTTGTCAGTACTTATAGCGGGACGAGTTAGAAATAGATTAAAGGTTGCTTCAATGTCTTCAACATTTGGTTCATCAGTGGAAACAGAGAACAATATTCCTTTATGTGCAGATCCACTAGGTCTAAGTTGCACATGCTTTTCTCTAATTTCACTAAACAGGGCGTCGAACTTATTAAATATCTCTTCATCTTCTGAAGCTATGTATGATTTTAATGTCTCATCTGCACCATCTTTTTGTTCATAAAAATCATGGAAGGCTTGAAGAACGTCTGCCTGAAATTTTCCCTCATATCGATTTGAATAGTAAGGCACCTTCTTTTGCTCTTTACCTTTTTCTTTGATGTAATTGTAGCCATGTGTTCCAACTGTCTTATAAATATTCTTATCCTCGGTTACAGATCCATCAATAATTTTATTTCCCCAGCCGCCTACAAACTCGTTGAAGTACCAGTCACCAGTGTTACCATTTGCGTCTTTGTCCCTTGAGAAACGAGTTTGCACATAGACTTTTACATTTTCTCGATTTTCTTTGGCAACTGATTCATCATGGTCGGCAAAAAAGATTACGTCTCCCTCAATAATGAATGTTCTTTCTACGTGGTCTATATTCGAGTAAAATTGTCTAACATCTTTGACTTCTGATTTTGAGATAGACCCAACTCTGGTCATAGCAGCAATTACATCGGGCATCTTTCTATTTCGGTCTCTTAGATTTCCTTCGATCTCCGATAGTCTCTTTTCAAAGAGCTTCATAAAAAGAGCATCTTCTTTTCCTCCCTTTACAGAATACGGGTCGTCAAATTTCCACCAGTGAAAATGCCACTCATTTGTGAGTACTTTATTTTTCAACCTTGTATATTCTACAACGAGTGGTAGTTCATAGATTGTTCCATCCTCACTTTTCGATGTTGTAACACGAAAAACAATATAAGCTCGATCATCTGGCCATCTCCAGTTTAACCGATGAGCCTCATCTGTTTTATATGTAGCAAATGAGCTTGGTTGTAGATCATTTCCACCGAAATACATTTTTTTCTCGATCTTACAGGTAGATGGATCGATGATTTTATAAGTACTCTTTAAACGTTCAAGTACTTTTGAGTTTCCATTAACTTTTGCAAAAGCTTCATCAACTGATGGAAAATCTGGTTGTTGAGCATAACTAGTCGTCAGAATTAATAAAGCGACTAATAAGAACGATACTTTGTTTAAATTTTTCATAGATCAAATTTTTTAGAATTAGTATTAATTGATGGCTCGAATATAAAGTGAGTCTATCCTTAATTCAGCAAAAAATGATCATAAACTGTTGTCATTAATTATGATGACAATTGAAAATCAATAAGTTACAACTGTCTATATGGATTGTGTTAGAATTACTTTGTTATAAATAAGTGAAGCTTCGGTTCTATTGGCAACATTCAATTTAGAATATATTCGCTTTAAATAAGTTCTAACGGAGGCTACTGAGATCTGAAGTTCATCTGCAATTTCTTTGTCCAGTTGACCAGATGCAATAAGTCGTAATACTTCTTGCTCTCGATTTGATAAAGAATTGTATATCTCACCATATTCTTCTTGGATCTCAGATTTAAATTTGTCCAAATTGAGCAGTCGAGTTTGCATTAGCGAACGTTCTTTATGTTGCAATGTATATTGTCTCGCAGCTAGAAATCCGAATAATATAAATTCAAAGGTTAGGCCGAATACTGGGCAATTGTCTATAAAGAATGAAGTTGGCAGGACACCGATCTTCCCAAGTGACCAAGTCATTAAAAAAGAAAAATAGATCAACCAACCACCTACTAACAATATTGCGGTGCTGTTCTTTTGTTTGAAGTAAATGTATATCCCTGTAACAACGTTAAAAAAGATGAATAATGTTGGAATTACGAAATGAATCTGTGCAGCGAGCTGACGAGGCAAAAAAAGAGGCGATAGTAGCATGATTCCAACGAAACCAAATGCAAAATGATAGATCTTTTTGAGGGTGTTTTTTTGTTTGTTGATCTTCAGTAAGTAATAACTCAGCAGTATAGCGACGCCCCAGTAAATATCCACGAAATAGACAAATGACCACTTATAAAATGAGAGGAATCCCATTGGACCATATTGATATAAATAGCCATTGGTAAAAAGGATCATCCCAATAGAAGCAATACTATAAAACGCAAAGTGGAGCAGTAGTTTGTTGCGACTAAAGATGTATAAGAATAAGATCGCGACAAGGGAGATCACAATAAGTGATAGTACAACGGCATAAAATGTAATCTTAAATGAATTGGAGGTGGTTAGTGTCAATTCATCAATTAGCCAAACATCCAGTTTAGAAATACAATCAGACTGAAACGAAACATAAATAAAGTCACCATCCAAATCTTCTGGAAACCGAACTGATATAGAAGAAAAGTCGTACTTACTATCATTTAGCCTTAGAAGACCAGCTTTTTTAGATTTCCATTTATTCTTCTCCTGATAATAAAGATCGACCTTGTCAATGAATACATTCTTAGAAATGAGATAAAGTTGTTCGTTTGGTAAGTCCGAAACATTAATTCGAGCCCAATACGTATAGTTTGTAAATGATTGTTCTTGAATTTCCGAAGTGAAGATCTTGAACTCAGCATTACTTGATACTTCATTTATTGATAGATTATTTGAAGAATCGACGTAAAATCTGGCGTTGAGAAAAATGCTTTCTTCAAACGAAAAACTGATGTTCCCAATCAGAAAAAACAGAATGAATAGATATGCCTTTATTCCAGATACTCCCATAAGTAGTGCAAAGAGTCGAAAACAAACGTTTAACTGGTGTTTTCAGAATAAATATAATCATAAAAATCACTTATTTGTTTTTACGGATATATCAAAAAAAAGGACCGTCCTTTCGAACAGTCCTTATTATATAATCAAAATTCTAAGCTCTAAACTTACTTTCCAGCTCTTTTACGCTCATTTTCTTTCAATAAGATCTTACGTATACGTAAAGATTCTGGAGTGACTTCAACGTACTCATCCGCTTGAATATACTCTAGGTTCTCCTCTAGTGACATTTTGATCGGTGGAGCTAATTTTACCTTATCATCTGCACCTGAAGAACGCATGTTACTTAGTTTCTTAGTCTTCGTTACATTAACGACGAGATCTCCTTGGCGTGAGTTTTCACCGATAACTTGTCCTTCATAGATCTCTTCACCAGGAGCAACGAAGAATCGTCCTCTATCTTGCAAGTTATTCAATGAATAAGGAATAGCAGCTCCTTTTTCCATAGAGATCAAAGATCCATTCATTCGTCCTGGAATCTCACCTTTGTATGGCTGAAACTCTATAAATCTGTGGTTCATGATCGCCTCACCAGCTGTAGCCGTCAATAAGTAATTCCTTAAACCGATGATACCTCTGGATGGGATTTCAAACTGTATGATCATACGATCTCCTTTGGCTTCCATATTTTTCATTTCTCCCTTACGTTTCGTAACGGATTCAACAGCTGTTCCAGAGTGTTCCTCAGGTAAGTCGATCGTCAATTCTTCAACTGGCTCACATTTTACCCCATCAATTTCTTTGATGATCACTTGTGGTTGACCAACCTGAAGTTCATACCCTTCTCGACGCATTGTTTCGATCAATACAGATAAGTGCATAACTCCTCTTCCGAATACCATCCACTTATCAGCCTTGTCTGTTTGCTCAACACGAAGAGCAAGATTTTTTTCAAGCTCTTTTTTCAATCGCTCATCGATCTGACGTGAAGTCACAAATTTTCCTTCTTTACCAAAGAAAGGAGAGTCGTTGATCGAAAACAACATGCTCATTGTTGGCTCATCTATCGCAATGGTATCTAATGGCTCTGGATTTTCAGCATCACAGATCGAATCACCGATCTCAAAACCTTCTAATCCAGTCACAGCACAAATATCTCCTGCCTGAACTTCATCTACTTTAATTCGGTTCGTTCCCTCATAAACGAAAACTTCTTTTACACGGTGCTTTTCCTGTTTACCATCTCCTTTACTCAGAATTATCGGCATGTTTGGTTTTAGCGTGCCACGTTGTAATCTTCCAATCGCAATTCTTCCTACAAATGAAGAGTAATCCAACGATGTGATCAGCATTTGAGTGTTTCCTTCAGGTATAACAGCCGGTGGAAAGTATTCAAGAATTTTCGCTAGTAATGGTTCGATGGAGTCCGTTTCGTTTTTCCAGTCTTCAGACATCCATCCGTTCTTTGCAGAACCATAGATCGTTTCAAATTCCAGTTGCTCTTCATTGGCATCCAATTCGAACATCAGATCAAAAACCTTTTCGTGTACTTCATCTGGAGTACAGTTCGGCTTATCCACTTTGTTGATCACAACAAGCGGTTTTAATCCCATCTGTAAAGCTTTTTGAAGAACGAATCTAGTCTGAGGCATCGGTCCTTCGAAGGCATCAACTAACAAACAAACGCCATCCGCCATATTCAAAACACGTTCAACTTCACCACCAAAATCGGCGTGACCTGGTGTGTCAATGATGTTGATCTTTTTGTCTTTATACGTTACAGAAACATTCTTAGAAACGATGGTAATTCCACGTTCTCTCTCAAGATCGTTGTTGTCCATCATTAATTCTCCAGCATTCTCACGGTCACGATCCGTATATGAATCACCCGCTTCAATCATTCTGTCAACCAAAGTAGTTTTTCCGTGGTCAACGTGTGCAATAATTGCAATATTCCTAATTTCCATTTTATTGTCTAAATTTTATCTTCTTCGATTTCTACCGCCACCTCGACGACCACCTAGTCCACGACCTTGACGTTTTCCATGACCAGTTCCTCGTTTTCCTTTCGAGCTTTTACTCGCTGTTTTTTCGATATTCATCTTCTTACCTTCGAACTCCGCTCCATTAACCTGAGCCAGGATCTTATCCGTATCGCCTTTATCGGCATCAAAGAAAGAAAATGCCGGCATGATATCAATTCTACCTATTGTGTTTGATTTCAGTCCAGTTGCGTCACAGATAACACGAAGCAATCCACCAGGATTTAATCCATCTTTTTCACCAAGAGAAACAAAGAAACGTTGCTTGTTTTCATCAGATCCTCTCGAGCGACCTCTGTCTCTTCCTCTTCCGCTATCTTTATCACTAATCTTAGCGTTCAGGTCTCCGGCTTTCTTGTAATACTCAAGGAATCGGTTGAACTCCGCAGAAACAAACTTTTTGATTACATCTTCCTTTGAATAATCTTTTAGATCTTCCAAAATGTGAGGAATAAATGGTTCGATTTCTTTTTCATTAACCTCAGTGTCCTTCACTTTTTCGATCATAGCTTCCAACTGAATAGCACAAATAGCTTCAGGAGGTGGAATCTCAGCAAACGTAAATTTCTGATTAATGATCTTTTCAATCTGATTGATCTTGTACTTCTCTCTCGTATTGATCAAAACTAAAGATTCACCTTTTCGTCCAGCTCGTGCTGTCCTTCCACTTCGGTGCGTGTAGTTCTCTACTTCATCCGGAAGATTGTAATTGATCACGTGAGTAATATCGTCAACATCAATTCCTCGTGCGGCAACATCAGTAGCTACCAACAATTGTATGCTTCTATTTCTGAAAAGCTGCATTACACGGTCACGTTGTGCTTGTGACATGTCACCATGCAGCGCATCAGCACTATACCCATCTTTACCAAGCTTCTCAGCAACTTGTTGAGTTTCTCTTCTTGTTCTACAAAAAACAAGTCCAAAGATGTTCGGGTTAAAGTCAATTAATCGCTTTAAACCTGCATAGCGGTCACGTTCTTTTACCGCAAAATAAATGTGGTCGATGTTTTCATTCGCCTCATTCTTATTTCCGATACTCACTTCAAGTGGATCAGTCATATATGTTTTAGCGATACGTGCTACTTCTTTAGGCATTGTTGCCGAGAATAGCCATGTACTTTTTGTGTCTGGTGTAGCATCTAAAATGTAATCAAGGTCTTCTTTGAAACCCATATTTAACATTTCGTCTGCTTCATCAAGCACAACACACTCTACTTCACTAAGATTTACCGCTTTTCGGTTGATGAGGTCTACGAGTCTACCTGGAGTTGCTACAACGATCGCTACACCTTTTTTGATGTTTCTCATCTGTGTGCGAATGTCAGTTCCTCCGTAAACTGCCTCTATGGTTACTGATTTTTCGTGTTTCGAATAATCTTTTAAATCATTTGCAATTTGTAAACAAAGTTCACGAGTGGGACAAATAATTAAGCCTTTTGGAAATCGTTGGCTAGACGTAATTCTGTGCACTAATGGTAGTCCAAAAGCTGCTGTTTTCCCTGTTCCAGTCTGTGCAAGTCCCACGAAGTCACTCTGTGATTTCAATAAATGTGGGATAGCTTGCTCCTGGATTGGTGTTGGCTGCTCAAACCCCATGTCTGTTACAGCGCTGACCACCTGGCTTCTCAGCCCTAAATCGTTAAAGGTCATACTATCTATTAAAATTGGCTGCAAATGTACGACAATAAAGAGAGAAACCCATTTTATAGTATTTTATTTGCATTAAGATCTAATTAAACGATCTTTGAACTTGCGATCTCAAAGCAATATTAGATGAAGAAATTTTCTCTTGGATTAATTTTTTTTATTACAATTTTTACTGCCTCGGCACAGCGGTTTGAAGCTCGTGTTGTAGGTGGTTTAACTTCAAGTCAGATCAGTGGTGACGGTGCGTATGGATTTGTGCAATTTGGCGCGATGGCTGGAGGAGAAGTTTCTTATAACTTGAACGATAGCTGGAGTATGATATTCGGTTTACGTTTTAATCAAAAGGGCTCAAGAATATATAAATCGAACAACAATGTGAATACTTATCGTTTGAGAGTCAACTACATCGAAGCACCTTTACTCATCAATTTTTCAATCGATCAGTTTTCGATATGTGCGGGACCAGTACTCGGTGTTAAGATCAATCAACGTGAAAGGACGCAATTCGGAGAAATAGATGACCCAAGAATATTTGATCCTATCGAATTAGGAGCTGAGTTCAATATTGGATATGAACTAAGGGATCGTCTTAGTCTAAGATTACTTTATCAAAATTCGATTGTTTCAGTACGTGATCATAAAGTGGATCAGGCATTTCCACCAGCTCTTTTTGTATTGGGAACTTGGCATCAAAATATGCTCAATCAAGGTCAGTATTTCACTTCTCTATCATTAGTGCTTTCCTACCAACTCTAGCATAAGAATTATTGAACCTAAAGATCTAAAAAGTGTCGCTCTCATAATTTTGTTACACTGAGTACTCGGAGTTTTTTAGGCTGGAGAGTGAGGGCACAGAGCATGCAGGGCGTGATGAATGTCACAATCCTTACACTGAGAATTGTTAACATCATATTTACGCAACTCATGCTCAGTGATCTCAATATACCAATATGTCTCTACGTTCTCTGTGAAATGATAAATATAGCGGAGTGTACTATAATGAAGCGCATTAAAGAGGAAGATTATCAGTGATGAAGCTCCAAACACCTAACTTCTTACACTTCCAATCCCTGCATCAATCCCAATGATCTGTCCTGTCATTCCTTTGGCTTGATCACTTACGAGATAGGTAGCCATAGAAGCGATTTCATTTGGCTGTAAGTATCTCTTTAGTGGGTGACGATCTTTTGTTGATTCTTGAGATTTTTCATTGCGCAATAAGTGTTCTGCAAGTGGTGTGTCTGTTACTGTAGGTGCAACAACATTCACACGAACTTTTGGAGCTAATTCAGCAGCCAATGATTTCGCTAGACCTTCGACACCAGATTTCGCTGCAGCTACCGAACTGTGGAATGACATACCCATTTTTGAAGCAACTGTGCTGAACATCACAATAGATCCATCATTTCGTTTTAGATCTCTGTGATATGCTTTAATTACTCTTACTGCACCGAGAACATTAATGTTAAAGTCATTCTGGAAATCTTCTAGCTTTAAACTGTTTATCGGTTTTAGATTTATAGAGCCTGGACAGTATATAATTGAGTTAATGCCTTCTATTTCTGGGAGGTCGTCATTTAAAACATCCATACCGTAATGAGTGATCTTTCGATCTATTTCAGGTTCTCGTCTAGAAATATTAATGATTTCATCTTCATTTGGAAGTTGTTTGATGATCGCTTTTCCAATTCCTCCAGATCCTCCTACTACTAAATGTTTTTTCATGTCATTGACTATTTTGATATATACTTTTAACACGCAAAAACAACAGAATGTTTAATTAAGCCTTTACTATGATTAAACAAACGGAGGGAGTTAGGTATAGCTCATCTACTAATTCCGAAACTATAAACATATAAGGAGGAATTAACTTCAATCCATGCATAAAATCAAGATTCTGCCCTTTCAACATTCAAAATTCCACGGTTCAAAATTCTGCGGTTCGTTAACGTTGAGCTCCGCTACGCTCCGGTTCGAACCCAAGGGTTCTAATCCCCTAGAATGCGTTTTCTTTAGAAGTTTTCGGGTATAAAAAAAGCCTCATAGTTCTATGAGGCCTTCAGTGGCGGAGAAAGAGGAATTAACTTCAATCCATGCATAAAATCAAGATTCTGCCCTTTCAACATGCGAAATTCCACAGTTCAAAATTCTGCGGTTCATTAACGTTGAGCTCCGCTACGCTCCGGTTCGAACCCAAAGGTTCTCATCCCTCAGAATGCCTTTTCTTAAGAAGTTTTCGGGTATAAAAAAAGCCTCATAGTTCTATGAGGCCTTTGGTGGCGGAGAAAGAGGGATTCGAACCCCCGATACCTCTCGGTATGCCGGTTTTCAAGACCGGTGCATTCAACCGCTCTGCCATTTCTCCGCGACAAAAGTACTAATAGTTATTTTTCTGGCAACAATTTTTTAAAACAAATTTTCGATTTTTTCGAAAAACATTGATTATCAAGATTGACTGAGAGGATACTTTACTCTTGATATGCTACACTTTGCTCAATACCACCTGCGAATTGGGTGAAATCTTCAATTTTCCGTAACTTTATGCTCATATATAGAAGAAATATGAGATTCTCATTTTTATCCATAATTATCTTGCTATCTATTTTTTTGAGCTCAACAGGTTTGGCTCAAGAAAAGAAGATCAAAGCATATCTAAATGAACGTCAATTTTATGCTCCCAATGAAGGAAACTACCTGGAGGTTCAACTTCATTTTGCTGGACATACCTTGAAATATGTGACGAATCAGGGAGAAACCTATGCTGAAGTCGAAGTAACACAAGTTTTTTCGCAAAATGATACAATAGCACAGTTCGATAAGTATGTGCTGAAAGGGCCTTTGGTTGTAGATAGCATTGTCGATGATTTTCATGATATTCAGCGATACTCTTTGGCTCCTGGAACCTATGAATATGAGTTGACGATCAATGATAAGAATAGAGACAATCCTCCGATCAGTGTGCAAAAAGAAATTACGATCGAAGACATGGGTAATAAAGTTGAGGTTTCTAACCTTTCTGCAGCTGAATCCATTCAACCTGCGAAGAAAGAGGCAAACCTATTTACTAAACTTGGTTACGACGTGATACCAATGGTCACAAATTATTACCCAACTGAGTTGATGCATTTGCCATATTACGTGGAGATCTACAATACTGATCGATTTTATGAAGATTCTGTTTACGTTGTTGAGCAGAAGCTGATCAGTGAAGACAGTGAGATGGATCTTTCGCAGTACACACGTTATTTTAGATATGAAGTTTCTCCAATTCAACCGATCGCAAAGTATATAGACATAAGCACACTTCCAACGGGAGCATATAAACTTGAGATCAATGTGTTAAATCGAGATAAGGATAAGATCGCACAAGAAACATTTAATTTCGACAGAAACAACACAACTGAAATGAATGCGATCGCGTATCAGTCATCAGTACTTGATCCTGCCTTTGCAGAGAGTATTCCTGACGACTCAACGGGTTATTATGTGGCTAGTTTAATTCCAATCTCAAGTCCTTCAGAAGTAAAGAATATCATCAAGCTACTAAAGGAAAAAGATGGAGAGAAAAATGAGAAGTATCTTCAATCATATTGGAAAGCAACAAATCCACAGAATCCATTTGAAGGGTGGATGAGGTATAAAGCACAAGTTAAAATGGTGGAACGTTTGTTTGCAACAAATTACCAGGTTGGTTTTGAAACGGATAGAGGTAGAGTTTACTTACAATATGGGCCACCAAGTCAGTTGACAGAGAGACCATCGTCTCCTTCTGAATATCCTTATGAGATCTGGCAATACGATAAGATCGGTCGTTTCTCTAATAAACGTTTTGTTTTCTATAGTCCTACTAATCTGGCGAATGATTATAGATTGTTGCACAGTAACATGGTCGGTGAACTTCAAAATTACAGATGGCGCTATGCTCTGAACAAGCGAAATACACCTGATGAAAACCTGGATAATCCTAATGGAAGTGGGTATCAGCAGCATTTTGGTGGGAATTCATCACTTTATTACAATAGTTACTAATGGCTGAAAAGACCGCTGTAGTTATTCTCAATTGGAACGGTCGTGACTTTTTGAAAAAGTTTCTGCCATCATTGATCGGTAACACAGAAGGTGGTGACATCATTATTGCAGATAATGATTCAACCGACGATAGCATTGATTTCTTGAAACAAAACTATCCTGATCTGGAGATCATTCAGAATAAATCTAATGGAGGTTTTGCAAAAGGCTACAATGACGCTTTGACCGTCTTGCAAGGGCGATATGAATTCTATGTTTTGATCAATTCAGATATTGAAGTAACTGCTGGTTGGTTAACTCCTTTAGTCAATAAAGTGAGTCAGGAAAACGTAGCTGGTGCTCAGCCAAAAGTATTGGCTTACGATCGAAAGGAATATTTCGAACATGCTGGAGCCAGCGGAGGATTCATTGATAAAAATTACTATCCGTTTTGTCGTGGTCGTATTTTCGATGAGGTTGAAAAAGATGAGGGACAGTATGATAACGAAAAAGAGATCTTTTGGACAACTGGAGCTTGCATGATCATTCGATCAGAAGTGTACCATGATCTTGGTGGTTTAGATGCTGATTTCTTTGCCCACATGGAAGAGATCGATCTGTGCTGGAGAGCAAAAAAGAAAGGGTACTCATTTTATGTTGTTCCTGACTCAAAAGTATATCATGTTGGAGGAGGGACATTGAACTACGAGAACCCACGAAAGACCTTCCTGAATTTCCGAAATAGTTTATTCATGATCCACAAGAATCATGATGGTTGGTTGTTTGGAAAGATCATTTATCGAATGATACTCGATGGAGTAGCAGGCATGAAGTATTTAGCTTCACTCCAAGGAAAACACTTTATCGCTATACTTAAGGCACATTTTGCTTATTATGGTAGTTTAGGTACATTAGTCAAGAAGCGTAAAACGATCAAAGCTGAATCCACTACTTTCAATAAAACAGGATTCTATAAAGCATCATTACTTTGGGCGTATTTCTTTAAAGGGATTAAATCGTTTAAGGGCTTGAACAAAAGGTTCTTTGTAGATTAATCCTTCTTTCTGTAATTACAAAGATAGTCTATAGCCAGCTCGTAGCTCGTTAAACCAAATCCGAAAATACAACCTTCAACAACTGGACTGATCAATGATTCATGTCTGAAGGATTCTCTCCCGGCAATATTTGAAATATGTACTTCAACCACTGGTTTGTGGATTGCAGCAATTGCATCTCTAATAGCCACCGAGGTGTGTGTATACCCCCCTGCATTAATGATGATTCCATCGGCATCATTTTCGTGCAATTGATCGATGATCTCTCCTTCAACATTTGACTGAAAATAATTCAGATCGTGATCTTTCTCTTTCAATTGTTCAAGGAAATATTCAAACGTAACCTCACCATAAATAGTAGGCTGTCGCTTTCCAAGTAGATTTAAATTCGGTCCGTTAATGATCAAGATCTTCATAGGCTTAGATTTCTTTTTGAAAAATAGCAAAAATAACGATACAAAACATGTACGTATTAATACTTAAAACGTACGTATAAACACGTAAAAGACTGATAATTAACACTTTAAAAACCTATTTTGTTATGTGATTTTAAAATAAAAATTTACTTTAGCGACAAATTAATATTATCATGAATTTATTTTACCAATCTTTCTTAATCACTTTCTGCTTCATCGGATCAACATTGTATGGACAATCAAATCAATTCTATTTATCAGAATCTTGGGTTGGAAATGGTGGAAATCTTGCTGCTTTCTACGAAAATCATGTAGAAACAGATCCTTACAGTAATGTTTTTGTTTCAGGAACAACCATTAATTCTAATGGAGACCACGATATGTTACTTCAAAAGTTTAATAGAAAAGGAGATCTTTTATGGGAAAGATCAATTGATGGTTCTGCTGGAGTTGATGACTTTTCGGCAAAGTTTTTCCTAGATAATGATCAAAACATCTATTTAACCGGCTCAATAACCAATTCAGTCAATGATTTGAATGATTTAATCGTTTTAAAATTTGACAGTGATGGGAATGAATTATGGCAATACACTTATGATAATCCGAATGTAAATGGCGGCGAAGATTTCGGAGTAGACATAACAAGTAACGGGCAGGTTGTAGTAGTAACAGGAGCAAGTAAAGGAGCAAATACTGAATACGACTATTTAACAATAGGTCTGAATGCAAGTACTGGAGCCTTTGTATGGCGAAACTCTTATGATTATTCTAACCTAAATGACATAGCAAGTGTTGTTAAACTTGGTTCTTCTAGTGTCTATGTCTCTGGAGGTAGTCAATCTTCTTCGTCACCCATAAAGTATGACGTTGCATCGGTAGAGTATTCCATCAATACTGGGACTCAATTGAATTTAAAAAGAAGTTCAGGTGGTGCAGTCGCAGGTGTTAATGAGATCAATGATATCTCAATCGATAATAATGATAATATCTATTTGACGGGTAGAGTAGTAAATACCAGTACTGGATTTGATATCGTAACATATAAGTTGAATAGTCAATTGTCACTAGAGTGGGAAAAGCATTTCGATTTCGATGGTTTAAATGATGTAGGAAATGGAATTAAGATAAATAGTCAGGGAGATATTATTGTTGCCGGTTATGTGACGGACTCCCTGGAGCACGAAAACTTTTGTGTGTTGAAGTATTCTACGGCTGGAAATCTAATTTGGACTAAAACTTATAACGGAAAAGTAAACAGTAATGATAGAGCAGAACAGTTGGTCGTTGGAGAGAATGATGATATTTTTGTTACAGGATCATCTATGAATCAAAGTAATACTGATTTCTTGACAATAATGCTGGATGAATCGGGAAGTTTATTAAGTGAAGTCAAATTTAATGGTCAATTTGATCTGAATGATAAACCGAACTCAATTGCGATTGATAATGATGATAACCTAATTGTTGTTGGACAAAGTGAGTATTCAGGTAATAATTTTAAGAATATTACTGTAAAATATTCATTTATAAAAAAAACACGTACTTCATTGCAACCCTCTAATGGAGATGATCCTCACTTGGATAACAATATAATCGTGAAATTTGATAAATCTAAACTCAATTTAGTAAAAATTGACAAAAAAGGTTTCGTTGCTGGTGAATTGAGTGATTTTGTGGATTCTATTTTTATTGTAGAGATGAATAATTTAACAAATTTCAGCTGGGATAGGCTTCACACTTTTAAAGTATATCCAGATTTAACTACCAACGACACAATCTCGGTTTCCAGGCATCACGATACTATCCCATTGCCTGACCTTTGGGCTTCATTAATAATTGAAATTCCTGATGGCTATAACGAGCAGGATATTTGCGACACCCTAATTTCGATTTTTGGAATCCATAGAGCTCAGTTAGAATACTTGTATTATGAAAATAGCTACCCTAATGATGATTTTTATGTAAATGGATACCAGATTGGTCTTTACCCTAATTCAGCTGTTAATGAAGGTTCTATAGACGTGGAAGGTGCGTGGGACCTAATTGGGAATTCAGGAGGATTTAAAGGAGATATGGATGTCAAAGTTGGTATTTATGATCATTTAATTGATTATTCCCATTTCGAATTTGGTCATGGTGGATCACTAATCGGATCTAAAATTATTAGTGGATATAACTATCATATTGGTTCAGGAAGTACAGATATTTCTTATGCAAATAGTCTTTCAGATAGTCACGGAACGAGAGTTGCAGGGATAATAGGTGCACAAAATAACGAAGCAGCTGGAATAGCTGGAATAGCTGGAGGAGATATAGGTTTAGATCCTATATCTGATAGAGGGGTTTCATTATATTCTATGGGTATATTCTATTTAAATAATAATCCGTCGACTTCACAAGTTGCAAACGCTTTCGTAATGGGTTCTTCGAGTACAAACTCTAACTTTGGATATGGACTAGAGATTGCGAATCATAGTTACGGCAGAGTAGGGAATTCTGATCCTGAGGTACTCGAAGCATTGAAAGTAAGTTGGAAAAATGGAACTATAAACATAGCCGCACGAGGCAAATCTGGTGCTAACAACTTGCTCGAATTTCCAGGTTGTTATTTAGATGATTATTTGATTACTGTTGTAGCCAGTGGTGAAGATGGTAATAGAATGGATGGGTCAAATGGACCTGGAAACTGGGTTTCTCCATATGGAATAGCAAATTCAGGTAATACTCAAGCTTGCGACGTAGATGTTATGGCTCCCGGTGTTTCCTCATTGATTACAACAACGACTAATCAGTTTGATGTAAGTGGTTCTCTTACTGGCTGTGTTTCACCAACTCAACAAAATAGCAGCAGATATGCATGTTTTAATGGGACAAGTGCCGCAGCTCCTCACGTTGCTGGAGTAACTGCTCTAATGTATAGTACTCACGATCCAGATGATCATTGGGAGTATAAGAATAATTTAGCAATTGAGGATGTTGAGCATATTGTTGAAAAAACTACATTTAATTCCCCTAATTCATACGATTTAGAATCTGGTTATGGATTAATAAATGCAAAAGAGGCAGTGCAAAATGTAATGAGACCTTACACTGTTAAGCATCAGCAGCATTGGGGTGACGACGCAAATATTGTATTTGTTGGAGAAACTGAGGGCTTGAATAATAATGGAATAGATTTGTGGTTGTTTGAAGAAGATTGGGGAATTCAGAATGGCTCTAGCATGCATAAAATTGAAAAGTATAGACTAATATGGGATTTAGATTACACTCCTTCTGGTGACAATGAAATTATTGATTGGTGGGAAACCAAATCCAGACAATTAGGAGGGGCTAGTAGTAAATCTATCTCATCAACGATACAACAATTTTATAATTATGGTAATGGTATTGATGAAGATTATTTTGATTTGAACATTTGGGTTAATTATAATAATAATGAGGTTACCGGAACACTTCAAACATATTGTTACAAGATATATCCAAATAGCAATTCGTCAAGTTTCTTCTGGTATCCTGTAAATCCTGAGTATGTCCACTTTACTTATTCGTTACATCTATTTAATAATACTCTTGGAATGAATTCATACGATGAAAATACAGAAGAAAATATATCGATTTACCCGAATCCTTCAAGTGGTTTGTTAACTTTAGTATGGAAAGAAGAACTTAATGTAACTCAACTTTCAGTATTTGATACTCAGGGTAAATTATGTTTGGATCGAAATATATCCTATGGGAACTCAAAGGAAATAGATATTTCTAACTTAGATGATGGTGTTTATTATGTTAAAGTATTTTCGGAAAAAGAAATTTACACTAAAAGAATTGTTAAAAAGCATTGAGAAGTTTACTATTTTTAATAACATCATCGCTATTCATTCATGATTCAATGAGTCAAGAGAATGAATTGTTCAAAGTTTCCCTGAATGGTGACTTTATAAGCGCCAATATGAAACTACTTAATGATCGTATCAATGATAAGGACTACATTGACACTAGTTTTTACAATGAATTGGATCCTCTTTCATTTTCAGAAGTTTTTGATTTTGGAATATCTATAACTCATCAACCATTCAAATGTTTAGATTTCGGGATTTACGGAAGTTGTCAGTTAGGTTCTGTCTTCAGAGAAATACGGTTGATCAATTATTCAAGTAATCCTAATCTACCAAATGACACAACGTTCGGTAAACGGCATTTTGACGTTCGTTCCTTACATGTTGGTGTTACATCAGATTTAATTATACATCAAATGGATTTTTGGAAGAATACTGTCCCGTATAAGAAATTGGAATTATCCTGGAATTTTCGAATGGGTTGTGGTTCTTCATATTTATATTATTATGACAGATTTGAATCAGGACTTCAGAATGATAAAAAATCAGTATATAACTCAAATGGCATTCAATTAGCTTCTGGAATTAAACTCGGTTTTATTATCACGAATAGGGATTATTTCTCAAGCTTCGGAATTAAATTCGGTTATCAGTACTACAGAACTGAAAGTTTCATTTTTCCCTACGAAGAAAAAATTGATTTAGATTTTTCTGGGTTTACAGTTGGACTCTATTTAAGTATTGGAAGATGATAAAAGGCGTTATCTACATATTTTTTCTATTATTTTCTTTTTCGCTTTTCGGCCAGGAAAAAGGGTCTATCGGGTTTGAAGCAGATGTTACTTATCATCAGTTTTCGATGTCTGAATTTAATAGAGCAGTTTCATTGCGAAGAGGAAATTTTGATCCCTCCTTCAATATTACAAAAACAACTGATGTCGAAGAAGGAATTGGTTTTGGACTTGTGTTAAACTACCAGTTGCTTAAAGTGGTAAGTATAGGCGTATATACAACGTACAGTTCGGGAAGTTCAAGAACCGAATACAATTATGAAACTGGAGGAGATTTTGGTGCTCCAATCGTAACAAATTATTTTGTAGAACACCATGATGTACATAATTTATCCCTCGGACTTAAACCTCAGTTCTATTTAAACAAACTAGATTTTTGTAGTAAATCAGGTTTTCTAAATAGAGTTGAAACCGTGTTTGCTTTAGAAGGTGGATATAGTTTCGGACGAGCAGATTTTTATAGAATAAATCCTGAAGTACAAACTCCAGGACAAGGAAAAGAATTTAATATGGTTTCAGGAACTCATCTAAAGACAGACCTGAAAGTTGGCTATAAACTCGTTGACAACAATTTGTTCTCGGTCATTGGATTTTCATTTGGTTATCAGTACCTAACGACGAAAGAATTACGTGGTGATGACAATAACAATTATTTCTTTTCAGCTGAAAATACTCCAGAACTAGATTTCTCTGGGTTTTGTGCAGGAATTTACTTAACTTTTGGGAAGTGAAAAACCTAATTTACATATCGATTGTTGGGCTTCTAAGCATGCTTTTTGCTTGTAGGAAAGATAAGGTCCTAGTTCCTTATATAGGTGAAAATGTAAATACGGATAGCTGTGTATGTGAATCTGCTTTTGAATCGGAAGGGTATTCTACTGGCTTTGTTTATGATTATGATTCTGTTAATTACAAGCATCCTAAATATAATCCGAACAATGAAAATGAAATTATTTTCACTGAACAAGGTCCAGGAACTGATATTCTACTGTACAAGTTCAACTTAACAACCCAATCTAAATCTTTGGTATATCAAGGACCGCTTTTTGGTCCACCACAATGGGGTAAAAATGACTGGATTATCTTTACTAGAGGTTACCATGGGGTTTATCGCATTCGACCAGACGGAACAAACCTTTCACTTTTAATCGCTAGTGGAACACAATTTCACCCCGTTTACAATCAAACAGGAGATAAGATTTTAACATATCATGGATTTACTCCCACTAATGATTTTTTTCAGGCCAAAATATGGAATACTGAAGGGATCCTTATTGACTCTTTGAATTATGATATTTCGTATCCATTTAGATGGGATAATCAGTATAATATTGCCTCATTAGTTGGAGGCTCACTTTTGATTATTGATCCAATTGGTAAGAACGTAATCCGGGAATATCCAAGTTATTTTGATGTTCAGGATAACATGATAATTCATGATTTTATTTGGCTGAACGAAGATGAGGCACTTGTGAGTAAAAATGGACTCTATAGGTTTGATGTATGGTCGGGTCAAAAGGAAAAACTTGCTTGTGGATGTTCATCATTGATTTATAAAAACGGTGATGCTAATGAAAATGGTACTGAAGTTTTATTTAATAAAGTGAAATATGATAGAATTTCAAACGACACAATTAATGTAAGATCCTCTATTGTCATCTTTAACGTAGAATCAAATACCTTCAAAAAGATCGATGTACCATAGTTAGTTTTTATAATTCTTCTTCGTATTATTAGCTAAATTTACACCATGTCTGCATGGGATCATCAAGAAAAAGCGTTCGTAAACTATCTTCGATTGGAGAGGGGTTTGGCGGAAAATTCAATTTTTGCATATCAACGGGATGTTGAGAAACTAAAGGGGTATTGTGCTCCTCGCAACATTAGCCCAACGCAGGTTTCTTTAGATGATCTGAAACAGTTTTTAGCTGGTCTTTATGATATGGGAATCAGTGCTCGATCTCAAGCAAGAGTCATCAGCGGAGTCAAACAGTTTTTCGAGTTTTTGATACTTGAAGGAGAACGACAAGACGATCCAAGTGAGTTATTAGAACTTCCGAAGATCGGAAAGAAACTACCAGTTTTTCTAACTATTGAGGAGATTGACCAGTTGATCGGAGCAATTGACTTAAGTAAACCAGAGGGACATAGGAATAAAGCCATTTTGGAAACACTTTATAGTTGTGGTCTGCGTGTTAGTGAATTGATCAACCTTCGTTTTTCAAACTTGTTTTTAAAAGAAGGATTTGTGCGTGTTACTGGAAAAGGAGATAAGGAAAGACTGGTTCCAATTAGTCCTAGTGTGGAAAAGGAGATCAATTTTTACGTTGAAGGAACTCGCAATCACATGAACGTCCAAAAAGGACATGAAGATTTTATTTTTCTCAACCGGCGCGGAAAACAATTGACACGCGTAATGATCTTTACCATCATTAAAAATCTGGCAGAATCTATCGGACTTCAAAAGAACATTAGTCCACATACATTTCGTCATTCTTTTGCTACCCATCTGATCGAAGGAGGCGCAAACCTACGTGCAGTTCAAGAAATGTTAGGTCATGAATCAATCACGACTACGGAGATCTATACGCATTTGGATAACGCATATATCAGGGAGGCGATTATTAGTTATCATCCGCGTAATAATTAGTGACGAGTTAGTAGTGACATAATTTCGCGAGGCGAAATCTAGTGACGAATCTAAGCCCCCCACGCCTGCACATTTGTCACCAAGACAAGATACGCAGTCAGCATCATTCGTCACTACACTATCTTTCTAGATGTCTTTATCGATGAGGTTAGTATGCGCATAATTTCATCGCATTGCTTCAATAACTTGTCGACTTCCAATTCCTCGAGAAACTTAGAATGTTTTAATAGTTTCAACCAGTAAATACTTTCGTTTGCTTCTTTCCTCGAAATTGTCAATTTATGTACAAAGTCCTTTTTGCTGAAAGCATAGTTTGCTTCAAAAATATTCGCTCCTATTGATGTTCCGGAACGCAATAGCTGTTTTGAGATCACGAACTCTTTCTTGTCTGTAAGTTCCTTGTATAGAGCTATTACTTCTATGGAAAAGTCAAATGATTTAGTCGATAAAACATTATTATTCATAAAGGTTGATTTTTAAGTTAGGTAATTTAAGATAAGAAAAATCATGAAAGTGACGAGTGATTAGTGACATCATTTCACCGGGTGAGATTTACGGACGAATCAGGGGAGTGATACAGAGGTTTAATCATTAACTCTCTTGATCGTAGACCTTAACGTCTTATATATCCGTCACTAAAACAAGCTAGCGAGTTGACGTCACTCGTCACTATCCAACTAAGACAAGCTTGCGCAGTCGATGTCACCAACAAAAAAAGAACATTCACCTAACCCCAAACGTTTCTATCTTTGAAAAAATGTACATTTTTGCTTTATGAAATTAAAGGCATGGCTTCACGCAGCTAGATTGAGAACATTACCACTCTCACTTTCCGGGATAATTGTGGGTAGTTTTGCAGCTTATGCCAATGGTTTTTGGGATGCGAGGATCTTTACGTTAGCAATGCTCACTACCTTGTTCCTGCAAGTTTTATCGAATTTCGCGAACGATCTAGGAGATAGTTATAAAGGTGCAGACAACGCTTATCGTGTAGGGCCTGAAAGAGCAATTCAGTCTGGTCAGATCTCACAAGTTGCGATGGGGATCGCGGTTGTGATCATGTCGCTCCTATCTCTTGGTACAGCTATTCCATTGATCTATATCGGTACTTCTGAAATGTTGGAAGAAGTGCTATGGACATACGTTTTCTTAGCGATTGCTTGTGTACTTGCTGCGATCACCTATACCATGGGCAAGAAGGCTTATGGTTATCTTGGACTAGGAGACTTGATGGTATTCATCTTTTTTGGACTAGTCAGTGTCTTGGGAGTATATACGTTATATGCGAAGACATTTGACACCAGTATTATTGGTCTTGCACTTACAGTAGGCTTTTTAAGTGTGGCTGTGCTTAATTTGAATAACATGAGAGACCATGAAAATGATGCGAATGTTGGTAAGAACACCCTTGTTGTTAAAATTGGTTTCAAAAATGCCAAACGCTATCACACCATTATAGTTCTGGCTGCCTTTGTTGGATTGACAACTACACTTTATTTAAATGAGTGGTGGATTGGATTTATATCCACAGCACCTTTCATAATTCTATTTCTTCATTTGAAAAAAGTTTGGTCTACGATTGAACCAAAGGACTTAGATCCAGAGTTAAAAAAAGTGGCACTGTCAACATTTGCGATCTCAATTTTATTTCTAATCTCAACATTGTTATGAATCTGAAAGCGTCATTCGAAAAGAAGATTTTTGAGTTCAAGCGACCTGGAGGGACAAGCCGGGGAGTCATGACACAAAAGAAAGCGTGGTTTATTTCGGTATGGGATATTGAGAATCCAAATGTGGTTGGAGTAGGAGAGTGCAGCATTATAGAAGGCTTATCTCCCGATTATGACAATGATGAGCAGTACGAAAATCAGATTCAACGAGTAGTGCGAGATATCAACGATTTTGCAATTGATCTGACACGTCTTAAACATGAACCATCTATTTTATTTGGACTAGAGATGGCTTTATTGGATCTCCAAAATGGAGGGAAAAGATTGTTTTTTGATACAGATTTCTTCCACGGTAAAGAAGCGATTCCTATCAATGGCTTAATTTGGATGGGAGAGCCAACCTTCATGTCTGATCAGATCGATGAAAAGCTTGCTCAAGGATTTTCATGCATCAAAATGAAGATTGGAGCGATAGATTTTGATAAAGAAATTGAATTACTAGAAGGAATTCGAAAGGAATATTCAAAAGAACAGATCACCTTACGAGTTGATGCTAATGGAGCATTTTCACCTGTCAGTTCACCGGAAAAACTTAGGAGATTATCCCAATTGGATATTCACTCAATTGAGCAACCTATTAAGCCAAAACATTGGGCCGAAATGCATGAATTATGTTCGAATAATTATCTGCCAATCGCCTTGGATGAAGAACTTATTGGAGTCAATGAAAAGAGTGAAAAAATTAATTTACTCGACACCATAAAACCTCAATATATTATTTTAAAACCTAGTTTGATGGGAGGTTTCAGAGGTACATCTGAGTGGATAGCTTTAGCAGAAGAACGAAATATTCCATGGTGGATCACAAGTGCACTTGAATCGAATATTGGCTTAGATGCTATTGCCCAATTTACGAGTCAGTATAAGGTAACGTTGCCACAAGGTTTAGGAACAGGAGCATTGTACACAAATAATATCGAAAGTACGTTGAAAGTAGAGCTTGGTGAGATCAAACACGAACGCCCATAACAAGAATGTCGTCAAGATTTTCACGACCATCTTTCCATTCCTCTAGGGTATTAGAAATTTTGTTGTATTGCTCATCCATCGAGGAGTTACATATCTCTAATAGTAGTCGCTTGAATCTTTTTGTTCCGAACTTTTTATTTCTAGGTCCTCCAAACTGGTCGATATATCCATCAGAATATGAATAGATCAGATCACCTTTATGTATTGGCAAAACATGAGTTGTAAAGTGCTCATCAGAAAATTTACCATACAAGCCAATTGGTCTCCTATCACCTTTGACTTCAATTAGAATTTTCCCTTCTTCGATTGATTCGGTCATGATCTTTTTCTCTGCGTCAACATTTTCCCACTCTTCCAGATTCTTGGCATCAGTAATAATAAGAATAGGGTTTTTAGCACCGGAGAAATATAATTTCTGAGCAGTATGATTTATACCAGATAGAGTTAGATCCATTCCGTCTCTGATCGGAACTCCTCGCTTTACATATTCCTCGATCCTTAATGATTTAAAGATCCCTTGATTCAGAAAATCAAGCGCTTCACCGGTTGTATTAATATGATCGATTTTCGTGCTTTGCATTAGGTAGTTGTTACCAAGGAAACTCATGAAAGCACCTGGAACTCCGTGTCCTGTGCAGTCAACAGCAGCAAATAATGAAACTTTATCACCTCGTTTTGTAGTAACATTCTCCACAAAGTAAAAATCACCACTCACAATATCTCGTGGCTGATAATAAATAAAGGATTCTGGAATTACTTCCTTCACATGCTCTTCAGTAGGAAGAATCGCACCTTGAATACGTTGTGCGTATTTAATACTGTCCAGCATATCTTTGTGTTGCTCTTCAATTTTTTCTCGCTGTTCTTCGATCTTTTCAGTTCGTTGAGCAACGATTGTCTCAAGATTTTCCAAGGCTTTTTCTTGAGCTTTCTCTTTTTCCTCCTGCAGTTCTTTATATTTCCCTGCCATTGAAATACTCAATGCCAAGATCTCAAGTCCAGAACTGATCTTCAACGACATCTGAGAGATGTTCGCATCTCCGAAAACACCCAAATTTCCTAGTATGAAAATTACCGCTCCAGCAATGAGAATGATGAAACCAAGCGAGAAGGCATTATTTACAGCATAACCTTTTCGTCTAAAATAGAAGATGGCAATGATGATGGAAACTGTTCCAACAAGACTCAATAGGTTGATGATTGGGTAAGATATCGCTTTTGTCACCCCCGGAATCAGGACCATGACAGTAATTATTGATAAACCTAAAAGGATGTAATTGAAGTAATTATTCCACCCTTTACTGCGCTCTTTGATCTTAAGGAATGAAGTAGCGTAAAGTATGACAAAAAATACTGTTCCCGCTGCTGAGAGTAGCACAGATGCATTTGTAAGATAAAGCTGATTTGGGAAAAAATATTGATGCGTAAATCCTTCTAAACTAAACTGTAATAAGAACTGGAAAGCAACATAGAGTATATAGTAAAGGAACGAAATCTCTTTTAAAAGCAGGTAGAAGAAAAAGAATATGAATACGACCAGTGCTAAGACGCCAAAGTAAAACCCATGAAAGAGATTGTTTCTGTAATCAGTTTGATAGAATTTTTCTTTTTCCCAAAATATCATAGGCAGATTGATCACCTCTCCATCGCTTTCAAGGAAAAGATAAAATGATTTGGTTTCACCTTTTTCAAAGTCTAATTTAAATAAGTTCTTTCGATGTTCTTTGCTTTTTTCATCAAATGGGATCATGTCTCCATTGTTCCATCGCTGAACAACTTTATTTTCATCAACCTCATAGAGATCAGCTCTATCTGTAATTGGCCGAGCTGTTTCGAACAATAAACTGCGTGCCTCTCCTGGATTCTGAACTTCGAATTTTATGATCCATCTTGAAGAGGTGAAATCGATAATATCAAGTGGCTTATCGATTTGACTGTAATTGAGATCATCACTTTTTATGATCTCTTCAATCGTCGAACTATAATCAGGGTCTTCAGCTTTTTTTGCTTTATCCGAAACGGAAGTATTAAGGTTGCTATTATCTAGAATAATTTGAGATTGAGATACACCTATCCAGCAGAAAGACAATAGCACAATGGCAATTCGAGTCAGTAAATTTTTGTTTCTAAGAATGCTTGATGTATCCTTTTCCATGAGTTAAATATACGTTCTTCCTAACAATGTTTAACTCAAATATGTTTTTAAGTTTCTTTTTACAAGTATTTATCCAAGAGATAGATCAGGCTGCAGATACTTCCTGCCCCCATGTGAAGTTCACGTTTATTGACGTTTTCGAATACATCATTATGGTTGTGATGAAAGTCGAAGTATCGCTGGCTGTCAGGAACAAAACCGTATAACGCGATCGAATCAAACTCATCTTTTAAAGGACCAATATCAACTCCACCATATCCTTTTTCGAAATGATGTAAATAGTATGGCTTTAATAACTTAGTAAATGATTGAAGTAATTCGAGATGCTCGGAGGATCCGTCGACATCGAAACCCCGAGGAGCGAATCCACCACGATCACTTTCAATTGCTGCAATGTGTTTCTGACCACTTTCCTTGGCGTACTTTGCATATGATTTCCCTCCTTTGTTTCCATTTTCTTCATTCATAAAGAAAACTACCCGCAACGTGTTTTTGGGTTGATAATTTAATTCTTTTAAGATTCTCAGTGCTTCCATCGAGTGAACAATACCAGCTCCATCATCATGCGCTCCTTCACCAACATCCCATGAATCAAGGTGACCACCAACCGTAATTATCTGCTCAGGATTCTCTGCTCCTTTTATTTCTGCAATTACGTTGTATGAGGTCATGTCAGGGTACTTTTGGCAATCCATTTCCATCACGAAACGAAAAGGTTCATCGGACTCAGTGATCATTTTTTCGAGCTTCGTTGCATCTTTTGTAGAAATTGCAGCAGCAGGAATTTTGGTTACTCCATCCTCATAACGCATAGTTCCTGTGTGAGCATGTTCATGTTCGCTGATACTTAAGGAGCGAATGATCACGCCAACTGCACCTTTTTTACCGGCATCTGCCGCACCATGACCACGGACTGGATAACAACCTCCGTATGCTCTGAAGGTATTGATCAGTTTTTGATTCATTGGTTGAGCAATGAAAACGATCTTACCTTCAATTTCTGATTGGTCAGCTGCTAATAAAGCATCTCTATCCTTAAACATTATGATCTCGCTTTCTAAGACTCCCTCAGTTCCTATTGATCCACCCAGTGCGAGCAGATTGACTTTGTTCAATTCTCCTTCTGGAGTTTTAAACCATCCTTGTTCGGTTGTTCCTCTTTCCCAGTGTGGAACTTGAATTTCTTGTTTGTAAACAGTATCAAATCCATAGTTTTGAAGACGTTGCACACCCCAATGAATAGCCACTTCAGCAGACGCAGAACCAGTTAGTCGCGGACCAACATCTTTACATAAACTTCTAAGATTTTCGTATGCCTCTCCACGCACCAAAGCTTCATCGAATATTGCTCGAATGAAAGTGCTGTCTTCATTAAACTCTATCTTATCTTGAGCAGAAGATATTCCGGAAATCATCAAAAGCGCAAAAACGAGAGGTGTATATATATTCTTCATGGTCTTAAATTCTTGATCGGAAAAATAATGATTATTTGATTAACAGTATCTTCCTTATGTGTCTCTAACCTAAAGTTGTCATCCTTGAATTAATTAAGTTCAATACATTACCTTTGGCACAAAGAATTACGTGATGAAATCAAAATTTAATCGTGCGATCCATATTATCTCAACAGTCTTATTGCTGGTAATAGCCATAATGATAACGGGTTATTACTTGTTTGCAGACTCATATGATGATTTAAAAAATGTACCAACTACATTGTATATTGCAGCAATCGTGTACATTCTTATTCAGTTGATCAAAAGAAACGTAACCAAAAAAATGCCTTGGTATGATTGGTTGTATTATTTGGGTCTTGGTGCGATTATTCTCCCGTTTGTTTTGCCCGAAAAAGAATGGATGTTCAGCTTAGCGATCTACGGTTCAATCGCATTGGTTGTTCCGCCATTGTTTGAGTTGATTCAAATACTTAGAAGCAAGTAACTCACTAGTTTTCAATATTAATTATTTTAATTGGTCTGTTGAATTGATTGCACAGAGACCACAGAGGAAAGTGAAAGTGGTGAGATCATAGAGCATGAGGTGCGTGGATGCAAAGTCTAGTGAATTAGATTTTAATGCTTTTTCATATTTAAAGGAGATTTTTTATTAATTTAAATAGAAAATCAACAACTTATGAACCACGATGAATTAACCGATCAGATTATTAAATGTGCAATTGATATACATAAAGAACTAGGTCCTGGCTTATTGGAGTCTGCTTACCAAGAGTGCCTTGAATATGATCTTGTCAATGCAGGTCTTCGAGTAGAGAGAGAAAAAGTTCTACCGATTTCCTATAAAGATATTGAACTCAAGAAGGGTTATAGAGTTGACTTATTGATTGAAGATGAATTGGTTTTAGAATTGAAAACTGTTGAATCAATAAATCAGTCACACGTTGCACAAACATTGACGTATATGAAACTTGGAAAATACAAGACTGGTCTGATAATTAATTTTAATGCTCGCCTGTTGAAGTTCGGTTTGAAGCGATTGATTTTGTAAAAAAAAGATTCTGATTAGATTCATCCCACGCCCTACATGCTCCGTGTTCTCCTACTACGCCCTATAAAAAAAACTCCATGCACTCAGTGAAATTAATATTACACAGAGACCATAGAGATGTAAGGTTTTATTGAGCTCACCGAGCATGAGTGGTGTAAGTACGGCGTCTATATTTTCTATGTAATTGTTTGATATATCCCACGCCCTGCATGCTCCGTGTTCTCATACTACGCCCTTTTTTTAAAAAAAACTCCGTGCACTCAGTGAAATTTAATATCACACAGAGACCATAGAGGTATAATGTTTTTTTAGAGTTCATCGAGCATGAGCGGCGTAAGTACGGCGTCTATTATCTTCCATGTGATTTTTGATTCAATTCCACGCCTTGCATGCTCTGCGTTCTCATACTACGCCCTATGAAAGAAAACTCTGTGAGCTCAGTGAAATAGCAATCAACCTTTGATATCATGTTTTTTTATATCCCAACAACTTTAAATACTGATCTGAATTCTGTTCTTCTGCAAAGAGCCGTGTTCTGATCTCTCCTTTTTCATCTCTATCAATTAAGATATGTCTGGGTTCTGGAATTAGACAATGTTTTAACCCACCAAATCCACCAATCGTTTCTTGATATGCCCCTGTATTAAAGAAACCAATGTACAGAGGATTCTCTTGGTCAAATTTTGGCAGATATATTGCATTTGCATGCTGCTCGGAATTATAGTAATCATCACTGTCGCATGTCAGACCTCCAAGCAATACGCGCTCATACTCATCATCCCAACGATTTATCGGGAGCATAATAAAACGCTGATTGATCGCCCATGTGTCGGGAAGGTTGGTCATGAAGGAAGAATCGATCATATTCCATTTTTCTCGATCATTTTGTTGCTTCTGATCAATAATGGAAAAAATAGCACCTCCACTTTCTCCAACTGTGAAGGAACCGAATTCAGTATAAATATCGGGATGTTTCAAATTGTGGTCATCGCACATTCCTTTGATCTGCAGAATAATTTCTTCAACCATGTATTCGTAATCATAGTCGAATCCAAGTGACTTCTTTATGGGAAATCCTCCACCAATATTCAGCGCGATTAGTGATTCACAAACTTTAGCCAATTTGCTGTACACGCGAAGAGATTTTGAAAGCTCATTCCAATAGTAGGCATTGTCCTTTATACCAGTATTGATGAAAAAGTGCAGCATTTTAAGTGAAACACGATCATTTGAAGCGATCCTTTCTTCATAAAATGGAAGGATCTCTTTATAACGAATACCTAAACGAGAAGTGTAAAATTCGAATTTTGGATCCTCTTCAGATGCAATGCGAATTCCGATTTCAATGTCGCGGTCACACAATTCTAATATTCGATCAAGTTCACCTTTATTATCGATCACAGGTATTACTTTGACGAAATCACGATCGATCAGTTCAGCGATTCTTTCAATGTATCGATCTTGCTTAAAGCCATTGCAAATAATAACCTCATTGCCAGTTAGTTTGCCGTTATCGATGAGATGATTAATGATATCAATATCATACGACGAAGAAGTTTCTAAATGAACTTCATTCTTCAATACTTCATCCAGTACAAAAGAGAAATGAGAACTCTTGGTACAATAGGCAAACTCGTATTTCCCTTGATATCCTGTTTTTGTTATCGCTTGATTAAACCAGCGTTTACTTTTTTGAATATTTTCAGAGATCTTTGGTAAATAGTTAAACTTTAAAGGAGTCCCGTATTCTTTAACCAACTCCATAAGATCAATACCATGAAATGTCAAAGATCTACTTTCACTTAAATTGAATTCTTCCTGAGGAAAGTCAAAGGTTTGGTCGATGAGGTCAAAATATCGTTTACGCATTTAAGGTTCCGTTTTTAATCGATAAAGAGCCATTAACAAAACTCCGAACAATGCCGATGCAAAAAGCAAATGAGCTGTTTGAACAAGTCCTGGCATCTCGAAGTGAGCAAGTAGCACGCCACTTAACAATTCAATTGCTAAGATAATAAATGCCCAATGGATAATGCGTAATTCTCTTACTTTCCATTTAATGAAGAACATATAGGTGATCAGTACAAGAACAGCCCAGGAGAAGCTTCTGTGGATAAAGAATATTGTTCCGAAATTTTCAGCCCAACCTTCGCGACCAATTCCGGATTTCCTCAAATAATCAATTTCTTCTCTTACTTGAGTTCCCAAAAACATTTGACCGAAAGTGACGATAAAAATGAAAAAGACCAACCAGTAAAAGGTTCGATTTACCTGAATGTTCTTTTGTTGAGAAGGAGCGACCAAGCGAATCATATATAGTTGTATTCCAATGATGACCAGCGCTAACAACATGTGAATCGTAATCGTCCAGGGAACAAGGTTCGTGGCTACAACAATAGAACCAAACCAAGCTTGAAAGGCAAGGACAATAAGATTGACAGTTCCTAGAATTACCAATTTTCGCTTACGATACTTTAGCATTATCCAAAGAAAGATCAGTAATACACCGTTACCAGCTAAAAAACCTACAAGTCTATTTACATATTCAGTCCAAGTTTTACCTGCATTGAAATCTTCCTCAATATATACACTTGGATCATTCTTGATCTTTTCAGCAGTTTCAGAAAGACCAACTGAGTTGAGTAGATTGCAGAACTTTTCAACCTTCTTTCTTCTCTTTTCACTATAAATCAATTTATAATCTTCAGGTAATTCAGCTTTGTCAGTTGGTGGTACCCATTGACCAAAACATTTTGGCCAGTCTGGGCATCCCATTCCACTTCCAGTTATTCGAACAAAACTTCCTGCAATAACTACAAGATATATCAAGATCAGTGTGATCCAATTGAGTCGAACAAACCATCGATTGAACTTCATGATATACTTTGTTTTATTTTATTACCTGTTGCTACAAAATTACAGCGACAAAAGTAAATCAAATTATCATGTATCAATAGGTTTAAAAGAAATTTAGAAATTGTCTTTTACGTTATTCGGAATCAGCGTCATTGTTAAAAAAAACATAAAATGAATCTCTCAATTGACATATAATTTTAATCAGTGTATATTCGTAGGCATACTAATACTATAAAACATGAAGTTGAACCTGTTCGTAATGCTGTTTGCATTGGTTTATTGTATAAACTACTCCGTTGCTCAGCAAGATTCTGTGAAGATGGTCGTTGCAAAAAATGCGGATGTCGATTCCTCCGGAATTGATCCAAAAGCCCAGGAAGCATACAATGAAGGGATATCTGCTTTTGAATCTAAAAAATACGATCAAGCGATTTCTAATTTTGAAAAGGCGCTTTCGATTGCTCCGGATTTCAAGAAGGCTCAAAAGAACCTGGCGTACACTTACCTCTCTGCTGGAAAAAATGAAAAGGCTGCAAAGGCATTTGAAAAATTGACTTCTGACGAAGAAATTGCTCATCTGGCATATTTTGAATTAGCTGTTCTCGCAACGAAAAGAGATAGTCTAGATCAGGCAATTGGGTATTACTCAAAAGCAATTGAAGCGAACCCAGCTGAGTCAAAATATCATCACCAGAGAGGGATCCAATACTTCAAGAAAGAAGATTATGAATCTGCTGTAAAAGATTTTACCAAAGGTTTGGCGATAAATACAACTTCTGCAGAAATGTATAATGACAGAGGGAGTGCTTTCCGAAAAATGGAGAAACTAGATCGAGCAGAAGCAGATTATAAAAAAGCGATCGCCAATGATCCTCGATTCGTAGTCGCTTATAATAATTTGGGGAGTACCTTGCGTGAGGCAGGACAACACGATCGAGCAATTAAAACCTTCAATAAGGCGATTGCTATTGATGGTGATTTTCACTTAGCTCTGAATAATAGAGGATATGCCTTTTTTGAATCAGGGGATTATAAATCAGCATTGAAGGATTTTATGAAAGTTACTCAATTAGAACCTTCATATGCTTCGGCTTATAATAATCTAGCAGCTGTTTATCTTAAAATGAAGGACTACGATAAAGTTGTTGATTATGCAACAAAAGCAATTAATAAAAATGAACAGCTTGGTTCAGCTTATTATAATCGAGCTGCAGCGTATGAAATGTTGAGAAAATTGGATAAGGCCTGTGAAGATTGGAGTAATGCTTCTGCTTATGGAGTAAGTGTTGCTGACCGCTATTACGGACAGACCGGATGTGCTAACCTAATTGAGAAGTAAGATGAAGAAGATAATTGTACTAGCGATATTATGTTTTAGCGTTTCCGCTTTAGCGCAGAAGGAAGTTGTTTTTGACAAAAAGAACTTTAAGGATAATAAAAAAGCCTATAAAGAAGCCGAGGATTATTTAGAAGAAGCCGATGAACTGATGATCCCAAACCCTTTCCCGCGATATGCACAGGCTTTGGAATTATATAAAAAGGCAAATGACTTTAATGACAAGAGTTCTCACGTAAATTTCCAACTTGGACTATGTTACATGAATACTGCTGAGAAGTTTAAGTCACTGGAGTATTTTGAAAAGTCTTTTAAGCTCAATCCAAATAAACATGTTGATATTCACTATTACCTTGGACGTGGTCATCATTTGAAATCAGAGTGGGACGAAGCAATTCAGCATTATGAGGCTCATAAAAAGAGATTGAATGCAAAGGAACAGCTTCAGGATATGATGAAAGTAAACAAACTGATCTTTGAATGTAAATCTGGAAAAGAGCTGGTTAAAGACCCAACACGTGTCTGGATCGATAACATGGGAGGAATGATCAATTCAGAATATCCTGAGTACGGTATGATCATGACAGCAGATGCCTCTGAGATCTACTTTACAAGTAGAAGACCTTCAACTTTAGGTGGTGGAAAGGATCTAATGATCGATCAATATTTCGAAGATGTTTATACGTCTAATAAGTTTGAAGGAAATTCATGGATCAAAGCTAAAAATATTGGTGATCCAGTAAATACTAAAGGTCATGATGCTGCAGTCGCTTTAAGTCCGGACGGTAGTAAAATGATTGTTTACATCGATGACAAAGGAGATGGTAACCTTTATGAAAGTGTTCGTGAAGGAAATGAGTGGTCAAAACCAAAGAAGTTCGATGAGCCAATAAATAGTGACTATCACGAAGCTTCGGCCTGGTATACCTCTGATGGTAAAAGAATATTCTTTATCAGTGAGCGACCATTGGAAAAGAGAGGAAACCCAAAAGATCGAGATATTTACGTTGCTGAATGGGACGCTGAAGAGGAAGAGTGGATCGATCCACAACGACTTCCAGAAGAAGTAAATACAAAGTATGATGAGGATGGTATTTATGTGCATCCTGATGGTAAAACAATATACTTCTCCTCGAAAGGTCATAACACGATGGGAGGGTATGACGTTTTCAAATCGGTACTGCAAGAAGATGGATCATGGTCAAAGGCGGAAAATATGGGTTATCCGATAAATACTCCAGACGATGATGTGTTTTTCTTAGTTGCGGCAAATGGACGAGATGCATACATGACATCCTACCGTGAAGATGGTTTTGGAGATAAAGACCTTTATAAGGTTACATTGCTAGGGGATGAAAAAGAACCGATCTTAATGGCAGAAGACCTTCTCCTTGCTAATGCAGAAGCACCAAGTTCTGCTGTAGTGATTGAGCCAAAAGTTGAGGTTAAGGATCAATTGGCCATCTTAAAAGGTATCGTGCGCGATGATAAAACGAAAGAACCATTGAAAGCCAATATCGAGCTAGTTGACAACGAAACGAACGAAGTTGTTGCTGAATTTACATCAGATGCCAAAACAGGACGATTCCTGGTTTCTCTACCGGGTGGAAAGAATTACGGAATTGCGGTGAAAGCAGAAGGCTATTTATTCCATTCAGAAAACTTCAACGTAAAGCAAAATGAAGCGTATAAAGAAGTCGAAAAGAATGTGGACTTGAAAAAAGTGGATGTTGGCCAGTCGATTGTCTTAAGAAATATCTTCTTCGACCTGAACAAATACACGTTGCGTGATGAGTCCGAAAAAGAGTTGATGCGACTGACGAAATTATTGAATGATAATCCATCATTAAAGATCGAGATCAGTGGACACACAGATTCACGTGGTTCGGCAGCATACAATAAAGAACTGTCTAAAAATCGTGCGAAAGCAGTTGTTGATTATCTTGTAGGTAAAGGAATCAGTAAGGACCGTTTGGAATATGCGGGTTACGGTGAAGAACAACCGATAAACTCAGATGCAGAAATTTCAAAATTGAAACGTCGTGCTGAAATAGAAGATGCACATCAGGAAAACAGACGAACAGAGTTTAAGATCTTAGAGAATTAAGGTGAGGAACGACTATTTACGTTGTTCCCATTCCTCTTTAGAGTAGAACTTCATCGAAACTGAGTTCACACAGTGCCGCGTGTTTTTAACAGTGAATCCTTCACCTAGAAAAACATGTCCTAAGTGACCTTTACAGTTCGCGCATACGATTTCTGTTCTTCGACCGTCAGGATCTGGAACGCGCTCAACAGCACCTTCGATCTCATCATCAAATGAAGGCCAACCACACATAGAGTTAAACTTAGACTCAGATGTGTAGAGAGGAGCTTCACATTGCTTGCATACGTATATCCCTTCAGCTTTATTGTCTAAAAGATCTCCTGTAAAAGGTCGTTCTGTTCCTTTGTGAAGAATAACTCTTTTTTCCTCGGCAGTTAACTCGTTATATTTTTCCTTGTCTTCCATAGAATTCGTTGCTCAGGTCTCTTAACACCTTATCAGAACATATGTTCCGTGAAAGTAAAATTTTTTAGGAAAATGATAAGGAAACGTCAATTTATGACATCCTTATTTAAAATGATTCTAAAATACCTAATTTATGGTATTGTGAAACGCGCGTTCCTGCCGTTACTTTGTCCCCAAATAATTAATAGAATTAAAAATGCTTAAGAAAACGTTATTCATATCAATACTACTAATGGGAGCAGTTGCCTGTAAGAAAGAAGGTTGTACAGATCCAAAAGCGTCTAATTACAATGAAGAGGCTGATAAGGACGATGGAAGTTGTACATATGCCAATGATGATTCATATATCATACCGTCAACATATGCATTTGAAGATGGAAATGGAAACTCTACTGTAAGTTACACAGGTCAAACGGATCGTTTAAACCAGTTGCGTGAGATGACAACATTAATGAAAACAGGGAACTCTACAACAGTTTCTGCTCAGGTTTTAAAGGACATGTTTGCTAACGTAGGAGACAACGGGAATGGGAATTTCTCTTTTTCTTCAACTAAACAACTAGAGAATAAGTGTTTTAGTGCTGATGTAACACTATTTAAAGAATGGATGGATAGTCTTGCGGTTTCAAGCCAGTCTAACGCGATGACAGCTTCGAATGGTCAGGCTGGAACGTTAACAGCTCAATCAGGTTCTACTTACTTTTTCAATGGTAACGGTGTAGAATATGTTCAATTGATAGAAAAAGGATTGATGGGGGCAGTGTTCATGCATCAGGCGTTGAACGTTTATTTCGGATCAGGTAAGATGGATGTAGACAATACAACAGCTGAAGACCCAGCTAATGGAAAGTACTATACGGCTATGGAGCATCACTTTGACGAGGCTTTTGGTTACTTCGGAGTCGATGTAGATTTCCCTACAAGCATTCCTTCTGATCTTTGGGGTAAATATTGTAATAGCCAGGATCCAATCTTAAACTGTAATGCAGATATGATGGATAACTTCCTTAAAGGACGTGCAGCTATCTCGAATGATGTACTAGCAGATAGAGATGAAGCAATTCAGGCGATAAGAACTGAATGGGAAGAAATTTCAGCTTATCAAGCGATCGATTATATTGATGGTGCAATTGCAGCATTTGGTTCTGACAATGCACAGTATCTTCATGAATTGGCAGAAGCTTATGCATTTGCATGGAACTTAAGATATGCTCCTACAGAAACAAGAAGAATGACACAAACAGAGCATGCAGCTTTAATGGCTCAGTTTAAAACAAATTTCTGGGACATGACGATCAGTGATCTGAACGGAATTAAAACTACAATCGAATCAAAATACTAAAACCATGAATTGGAGCAAACTAATTTGGATTACTGCTTTACTTGGTGTTGCATTGTCATCGTGTAAAAAAGACGATGATGATACGGAAGACTTTGACAAAGCAGCATTGTTATCGAATCTTTCGGGGAACATCATCGTACCTTCGCTGAATCAATTCGAATCAGATCTGAATGTACTTTCAACAGCAGTTGCTGATCTTAGTCAAAACAGTTCTGCTCAAGATCTGGAAACGGCAAGAGATGCATGGAAAAATGCTTACTTGACTTGGCAAACAGTGAAGATCTTTGATTTCGGTCCGATTCGCGATAATGCATTCAAAAGTGCAACAGGAACTTACCCTGTGGATACAACTGATATCAATGGGAATATAGCGTCTGGTTCTTATACACTGGGTACGGCTGCAAATGCCGATGCAATAGGCCTTCCGTCTCTTGATTATTTGTTTTACAGAGCGGGAGCATTAGATTCGATCCAGTCGAATCCAAATTGTAGTGCTTATATAACAGATGTTGTAAATAAAATGGTGAACGAAACGAACGTTGTGGTAAATGGATGGTCAACGTATCAAGCAACATTCAATACATCAACAGGAACATCTTCTACTTCTGGTTTTTCTCTGTTCATTAATGAGTTTAATCGTGACTATGAACTTGCAAAGAATGCCAAAGTTGGTATTCCACTTGGAAAGCAGAGCTTGGATATCCAAATGCCTGAATTTATCGAGGCGAGATACAGTGGTATTTCTTTCGATCTACTGCGTGAAAGCATGGTTGCTTTGCAAAAAGTTTACAACGGAAACAGCTTTTCAACTGGTGCAGCTGGAGTAGGATGTGACGATTATCTTCTTCATCTGGAACGTTCATCACTGAATAACACAATTGACGGAAACTTCTCACAGATCATCTCGACTGTGGATGGATTTTCTACAACGTTTGAAAATGCAATGCAGGAAGATGTTCAGGCATGTAACGACTTATATCTGCAGCTTCAGCAACAGGTGGTTAATATCAAAACGGATATGACTTCAGCATTTGGAGTGTTGATCACATATCAAGACAACGATGGTGACTAGCCATAATAAAAACGGCATATCAAAGGCGCTGTTTAAGAGCGTGAATATAGCCCCTCTAATTATTTTCAGAATAATTTTTGGGGCTTTGCTCTTGTATGGCTCTATACGCTTTGTAGCCAAAGGATGGGTCAATTCTCTTTACATTGAACCTGATCATTATTTTGGTTATTTAGGTTTTGAATGGATCAAACCTTTATCGGGTGAATGGATGTATCTGCCGTTCGTTTTAATGATCGTTGCGGCACTTTTCATTTTAGTCGGATTCAAATATCGAGTTGCAGCGATCACGTATTTTCTTGCCTTTACTTATGTTGAGTTACTTGACAAATCGAATTATCTGAATCATTACTATTTTGTAAGTCTGATGAGCTTTTTAATGATATGGGTTCCTGCAAACCGCCAGTTTTCTATCGACGCTTATCTTCGCCCATCGATTCGGTGGAAAAGATCGCCGGCCTGGACTATAAATATTCTCAAATTTCAATTAGCTGTCGTTTACGTTTTTGCTGGAATAGCTAAGTTGAACTCAGATTGGTTATTTGAAGCCTTGCCTCTGAAGATCTGGCTTCAAGCTCATCATAATGTTCCGTTGTTTGGAAGTCTTCTTGAAGCAGAATGGGTTGCTTATTTCTTTAGTTGGTTCGGGTGTATTTATGATCTTTTCATTGTTTTCTTTTTATTGTCAAAACGAACAAGACCGATAGCATATGTTGCGGTCATTGTTTTTCATTTTGTAACATGGTTATTATTCCCAATAGGTGTTTTTCCTTGGGTTATGATATTTTCAACGTTGATCTTCTTTAGCGCCAATTTTCATGAAAAGATCCTTCATATTTTACGATCATTTTTTAGTTCGTTCTCTGCAAGACCACCGTTCAATCCTTCGGTACTTAGATATTCCTCGTTCAGTCGCAAAATGATAACGTTTTTGATTGGGACATATGTCTTTATTCAGATCGTGGTGCCATTTCGATATGTTTTATATCCTGGTAATTTGTTCTGGAATGAAGAAGGATTCCGTTTCTCATGGCGGGTAATGTTAATGCATAAAGAAGGCTATGCAACTTTTTATGTTGAAGATCGCTCAACAGGTCGAATGTCTGAAATTCAGAACCTGGATTATCTAACAGAAACTCAAGAGGACCAAATGGCGACACAACCAGATATGATTCTTCAATTTGCTGATATAATTCATGATAAATACAAAGGAAAAACAGTTACCTATCAAGGTCAAAGCTTTACCTTTGAGGATCCTGCCGTGAGGGCAGAAATATATGTTAGTTTAAATGGTCGCCCATCACAATTGTTTGTGAGTAAAGAGCACGATTTAACGGCATTAAAATATGATTTGAGACATAGAAACTGGATTGAACCTTTTAAGGATTGAAAACATTAATTTCCATATTATTTATAGTTCTGAGCTTTAGCTTGTTAAGTCAGCAAAATTTGCTGGTCGGTAAGCTTGTTGACAGTGACAAAGACCCTGTGCCTGCTGTTAAAGTATGGAACTTAAAATCGGACGATAAAGTCCGTTCTGATCAATATGGTGAATTCAAAATAAAAACCGAAATCGGAGATAGTATCCAATTTACATCGATATTGTTCGATACGGTAATAGTGATTACCGACGAAAAATTGCTTCGTAAGCCGATCGAGATCATGCTCGATTATAAAACACAGGAAATTGAAGAGGTCGATATCATTCAAAAAAGACTTGAGAATTTTAACGTTGGTTTTCTTCCCCCAATTAAAGGAGTTCGATTAAACAATGGAACGAATTCGATCATTAAATTGAAAGGATTAAATGGAGCGAAGTCTTTAGGTAATCCAAGAGAAATGTACGCCAAGATCCCTGGTTTGAATATATGGGAAAACGATGGAGCAGGTATACAAGTAGGAATTGGGGGCAGAGGTTTAAGTCCGAAGAGAACAGCGAACTTTAATACACGTCAAAATGGTTATGACATCAGTGCCGACGCATTAGGATATCCAGAAAGTTACTACACACCACCCATAGAAGCGCTGGATAACATTGAGATCGTCCGCGGTTCTGCCGCTCTTCAATTTGGAACACAGTTCGGAGGATTATTGAATTTTGTGATTCGAGATCCAGTTGAGCATTCACCATTCGAATTTACAACACGGAATACTGTTGGAGGATATGGATATTTGAGCACATTTAATAGGATCTCTGGTTCGCATAAACGCATGTATTATCAGGCTTATCACTTATATAAGCGTGGAGATGGATATCGGGAGAATAGCTCTTTTTATCAGCATCAGGCATTCGCTGAATTCGGTTATTACCTGAATGAGAACTGGACGGTTGGGATCGAATATACCCATATGAATTATTTGTCTGAACAACCAGGTGGTTTAACAGACCTAGGATTCGAAGAAAACCCGAGACAGAGTATTAGAGATCGAAATTGGTTTGGAGTCGATTGGAATTTGTTAGCCGTCACATCAAATTATGAGTTTAAGAATAACAGCAGGCTTAATTTCAGAGCATTTGGTATGATCTCGGACCGAAAATCACTTGGTTTTCTGGGTAAAGTCACACAAACAGATAATGGTGGGGCAAGAGAAATGATCTATTCTGATTTCCAAAATATGGGAATGGAACTTCGCTACTTAAAGAAATATCAACTGCGCTCTTCTACTAGTGAAAGAGCTGGTATTCGAGGGGCATTGGTGATCGGAGGAAGACTATACCAAGGGGAAACTCAGACAGAGCAAGGTAAAGCCGCCTATGGAGACGACGCTGATTTTAGCTTTTTAAATCCTAATGATCTAGAGATCTCATCATTTACATATCCTTCACAGAACGCTGCTTTCTTTTTAGAGAATATCTTATTCCTGGGTGAGAAGTGGAGATTAAATTTCGGAGCTCGAATTGAACATATCGCGAGTAGTTCTGAAGGTTTTTATAAGCAGTATAGTATTCACCCGATCAATAACGATACGATACAAACCACGACAGTTAGAGATGCAAATGAAGTGGTTAGAACAGTTCCATTGTTCGGCCTGGGGACAGCATACAAAGTCAATAAACGTTCTACAGCTTACATGAATTTCACTCAGAATTATAGAGCGATAAACTTCACAGATATTCGCGTGAACAATCCAAATATTCAGGTGGATACAAATATTCGTGATGAATATGGATTTACGGGAGAAGTTGGTTTTAGAGGTTTGGTCAAGGACTATTTGATATATGATCTTTCCGCATTTTATATTTTTTATGGAGACAAGATCGGGCTAGCACCTTTACCAAACTCTATTCGTAAACAACGAACGAATATTGGAGATGCTCAAAATTATGGTCTGGAAGCTTTTTCAGAACTTGATTGGATCAAGTTGACAGGTGTGGATGGATCTTGGCAGTTAAAGACATTTGTGAATGCATCTTATATAAATGCAAATTACATTACCTCAAAAGAACCTAATTATGTTGGTAATAAAGTGGAGTATGTGAGTTCGTACATGTTTCGATCAGGTTTAACATTCGGTAAAGATAGATGGGAGATCAAGTTCCAATTCAATTATAATTCCGAGCAATTTTCTGATGCTTCCAATGCTGTAGAACCTTCAGGAGATGCAGTGATCGGATTGGTTCCTGCATATCACGTATTTGATTTTTCTGGAAAGTATCGATTTAAGAAGCACTTTCAGATCGAATTCGGGGTGAACAACTTTACAAATCAAAAGTATTTTACAAGAAGAGCTACTGGGTATCCCGGTCCTGGTATATTGCCATCTGACGGGATCAATCCTTACATCACACTTCAATATAAGTTTACCAAATAGGGTTTATTTAACGTAGTCTTGCTTATGGACAAGCATGTATTGATTGTTATCTAGCTTCAAGTAACCACGGTCATAGCAGAAAACGTATTCACTTCCTTTTTTTGTGGTATAGATATTTGTGAAATAGTGAAAATTAAACCCTTCTTCTGCTAGAGTGATGGCATCAACTGTCGTTTTACCTTCGGGATTCAATCGATCCATTATACGACGATTCTTTCGTAAGATGTTGTTGATACGACGCATGTAGTTATTTGCGTCTTCGTTTAACTTGTTGTTGTAAGAATTTCTGCAGTAATCACTACAGAATTTTTGGTCTTTTCTTCCGTTTAATTGCGCCCCACACTCTAAACACTTTCTATTCTCGTTCGCGTAATTCATCGGTTTCGATTTGGTGATTAATTCCTTATCAGGTGCATAAAAATACAAAAAAAATTAAACCAACAAATTGTTGAGAATTCATCAAAATGTGATGATTCTAATCTAACTGTGTGATTAACATAAATTAACAGCGGTCTATAATAGGTATGGGATTACAATGGACATCTTTGTAAGAACTACAATGCAATAAGAATGGAAGAAAACAGTGCATCGATTTCACCAGCAGAAAAGATTCGACAATTATCCGAAAAGATAAAGGAAGAGATTCCTATGATCCAAATGGTTAATAATGAACTGTCCAAAGTGATCATTGGTCAGGATAGAATGATGGAACGACTCATGATCGCACTTTTAGCTGATGGTCATATCCTTTTGGAAGGTGTTCCTGGACTAGCGAAAACATTGGCAATTAATACACTTTCCAAGGTGATTGGAGGAGAATTTAGTAGAATTCAATTTACGCCTGACCTTCTTCCAGCCGATGTTACAGGTACCTTAATTTACAATCAAAAGAATCAAGAGTTTTCGGTGACTAAAGGACCGATCTTCGCTAACTTCATATTAGCAGATGAGATCAACCGTGCTCCAGCAAAAGTTCAATCGGCATTGTTAGAGGCCATGCAAGAACGTCAAGTAACAATTGGTGATGAGACGTTTAAACTTCCCACACCATTCCTGGTTATGGCAACTCAAAACCCTATTGAACAGGAAGGAACTTATCCTTTACCTGAAGCTCAGGTCGACCGTTTCATGCTGAAAGTAACCCTTGATTACCCGAAAGAACAAGAGGAAATGCTCATCCTCCGGAATAATGTTCGTAAGGAAGGGCTTGTAAAACCAAGTGCTGTTATTAAACCTGCTGATATTCTCAGAATTCGCGAGTTAGTCCGTGAAGTATATCTGGATGAAAAGATCGAGAAGTACATTATTGATATTGTTTTTGCAACACGTTTCCCGAAGAAATATGAATTAGCGAATTTATCGCCGTTGATCTCCTTTGGAGCATCTCCTAGAGCAAGTATAAACCTGGCATTAGCAGGAAAAGCCAATGCATTCCTGAATGGAAGAGCTTATGTTATCCCCGATGATATCAGAGCGATTGCTCCAGATGTAATTCAACACAGACTTGGACTTACTTACGAAGCAGAAGCAGAGGGAATTGATGCAAAGGCTATTGTAGAGAAAGTATTGGGTCGCGTTGATGTCCCATAATTAAACCTTATTCATGGACACGAAAGAGCTACTGAAAAAAGTTCGTGAGATCGAGATCAAAACTCGTAGTCTTACGAAGCAAGTCTTTTCAGGGGAGTATCATTCTGCCTTTAAGGGAAGAGGTATGGCTTTTTCAGAAGTAAAGAACTATCAGTTTGGCGATGATGTCCGAAATATTGATTGGAATGTTACAGCCAGATTTAACGAACCTTTTGTAAAGGTTTTCGAAGAGGAACGCGAATTATCGGTCTTCTTATTACTGGATATTTCTGGATCCTCATCATTTGGTACAGTTCAACGTTCCAAGAGAGAATTGATGCTTGAAGTTGCAGCTGTACTTGCTTTTTCTGCTGTAATGAACAACGATAAAGTCGGAGCAATTTTCGTTACCGATCGAATGGAGAAATATATACCTCCTAAAAAGGGAAGATCTCATGCATTAATGATCTTAAGAGAATTGATCGACTACAAACCAAAAGGAAGAGAAACAGACTTGAATGAAGGCTTAAAATATTTTAGAAATGTAGTGAAGAAAAGAAGTATCTGTTTTGTCATTTCTGATTTCTATGATGAAAATGATTTCATGGATGGTTTGAAGATCGCAAACAATAAACATGATATGGTTGCACTCAGATTATTTGATCCTTCAGAAAAGGAATTGCCTAATCTTGGTTTGATCAAAATGTATGATGCTGAAAAGAACACAGTGAAATGGGTGAACTCGTCTTCTCGACATGTTCGAGAAAAATACAAACGAAAATATGAGCGATTCGAAGAAGAGATGAATGACGCATTTCGCAAGTCAGGTGTTGACTTTGCCACGCTGGCGACGAATGGAAAATATTTAGCAGCACTTAACCAATTGTTTTTGACAAGAGCGTGAGGATGATCTGCTTACATATCGCGTTTCTCTTTTCGACTTTCCTTTCAATTGGTCAGACGTTAAATACTCAACTGAGTAAACCAGAGATCAATATTGGTGAAAGGGTGACAATTACCTTTTCAATTCAGTCTGAAAAGCCGTTTGATAGTATCCGCTACCTACCAAAGTCGGGTGTTTTTGAAGCTAGAAATAGTGCGAGCGGTGATACGAATTCAATTTCAACACGTTATGAGTTGGAGATCATGAAACCATTTTTTGATACAACGTATCAAGAGGGAGAAAATATAATTTGGAAAGGTAAATATGAGGTTACAGCTTGGGATAGTGCTTATGTTGTTATACCTCGGGAACAAGTCGTGATCGATGACAGTGTAATGTATTTTCCGGCAGCTTTATTAGAGGTTGCTACTCCCAATGCGGATCCAAGTAAACCAATTCGAGACATCAATGAAGAATTTACAGAAGTCGGAAAGGAGGAAGGGTTTATTGCCTTTATACAAAAGCACTGGCCTTGGATGGCTGGGGTATTATTGTTGATCATTGTTTTGGTCGTACTTAGACTTCGAGGGAAAAAGAAGATTGAAAAGGAATTACCACTGCGTATTAAAACATTAAAAGAGATCGATAAACTGGAAAAGTCAAAATCCTATGAGCAGAATCTCAAGGAATATTATTTTGATCTTTCTATCATTCTTAGAAAGTTCTTCTCCAATCATTACGGTGAGCGAATGATGGATAAAACCACAGGAGAAATAGAAGAGTTATTGGCGAAAAAGGGTCTTGAAGGTTCAACCATAGCTGTTATCAGAAAGATCTTGACACAATCAGATATGGTGAAGTTTGCGAAATCAGAGCCTCCGGTTTCAGAGGTCTTTGTGATCACAAATGATGCAAGGAGAGTTGTAAATGAAGTCGCTTCCTTGGAATTAACAGATGAATAGTTTTATGCTTCTAAATATTGAATTCTGGGGATATCAATTCCACGCGTCACATTGGATGTGGGGCATACTTTTGATCCCAGTACTTTTGTTTTTGAGGTATTTACAGCTGGAAAAGAGTAGTGGAGTATTCAAATTCTCCCGTCCGTCATCTGACTTGAAAGACATTGCGTTTTCGCCGATCAAATACCTTGTGCTTGCTATTTATTTAACGATGGGCGCAGGAGCAGTATCACTGATCTTAGCGATGTCATTACCATTTCAACCCTACTCTGAGGATGTAGCTGAAGAATTCGGTCAAGGGATCGATATCATGATCGCTATGGATGTTTCGGGAAGTATGATGGCAACCGATTTTCTTCCTAACAGACTAGAAGCTGCTAAAGAAGTGGCAAAGGAGTTTATTGATGGTCGAAGTCAAGATAGGATAGGGTTTGTTGTTTTTGAGGGTGAAGCCTATACCGCTTGTCCAGCAACTCGAAACTATGGATATTTAAAGAAGTCGATTGACGGTATTCAAAGTGGACGGATCGATCCAGGAACAGCTATAGGTACAGGGCTAGGTACAGCAGTTGCTAGATTAAGAAGTGATTCTCTTAAGTCAAAAGTTATAATTCTACTTACCGATGGAGAATCAAACAAAGGAGAGATCACACCAATGGCCGCGGCAGAATTGGCTAAGAATAAAGATATCACAGTTTATACCATCGGGGTTGGTAAAGAAGGGTTTGCCAGTATGCCAGTCAATACTCCTTTTGGAAAGATCGTCCAGAATACGCAGGTTACCATCGATGAAGATTTACTTACTGAAATGGCAGAAATGACCAATGGAAAATATTTTAGAGCGACTGATAAAAGCTCATTAAGAGATATTTATAAGAAGATCGACAAAATGGAGAAGACCAAGATCATTGATAATTCAATCAAACGAGAACCTCCATATCGTCCGGAAAAGTTTCTCATTTGGGGGATTGTATTACTTGCGCTAGGGTTGTCCGTTGAGCAATTATTGTTAAAGAAGAATGGCTAAGCAAGGGAAGTACAAATATCGTCAACGTAATATTCTCATCGGAATCATCTCCTGGGAGGTCATATTTTGGTTGATCACCTATCAACTATTTAATGTGCTAGGAGTGTTCTCTGAGGAATTTGCAGGAGAGAAAGTGGTCTTTTTAAAGCCTCACTATGCCTGGTTTTTAATCATTGTCCCGCTTTTTATTTTCTTGCAGTGGTACATCCAATATTCTCGTAATAAAGTTGTTGATGGACTCGGAAGTAAAAATTTGGTATCAACTTTATTGCGACCGATATCATCAACTCGTGCTTTTGTGCGGTTCTTTTTGGTTAGAAACGTTATCGTATTTGCAATACTTGCTCTTATGCAACCTGCATTCGGGAATAAAAAGGTGAATGCTACCACAAATGGGGTGGAACTCATTTTTGCTACGGATATTTCTAACTCAATGAATACGCGTGATTGCGAAGGAGAAGAATCGAGATTAACAGTTGCGAAAAGAGCGATGAATCAGTTCATTAATCAGGCACCTGCCGCGAAAGTTGGACTTCTTGTGTTTGCTGGAAGTGTATATCCTCAGCTTCCACTTACTGCCGATAAATCAGCGGCAAAAATGCACGTGGATGAACTCTCAACCACTTTCATTTCCAATCAGGGAACGAATATTTCAGCTGCAATTGAGGAATCGAGTGTATTCTTTTCAGAAGAGAAAACAGCCAAAGTGCTCGTGCTCATAACGGATGGAGAGAATCATGAAGGAGGAATAGATGGTTCTCTCAAACTGCTCAAGGAGAAGAATATTCAGTTATTGGTCTTGGGAATAGGTTCTCCAAAGGGTGGATTAGTTCCTGCGTCACCTGATGTAAAAGGAAAATATTTGAAAGACGATCTAGGAAGGACAGTGATCTCCAAGATCAATGAGAATATGATCGCAGATCTCGCGACTAAGGCCAAAGGTGATTATTTAATTTCGTCTTCTGCATTTCCGAATATCAATCCACTTTTAACTCAAATTAACAGCTCAGAAACAACGAACGAAGTAGATTTGGAGTTTGAAGTGAAAGAGAACCGTTATCAATGGCCTCTTTTCCTTTCAGTTGTATTTTTAATTGCTCTCTGGGTTTGGGAGTCATTGCCGCTTAATCAAAGAAAAGAAGAGTAAATGAAAGTTGTATTGCTCATATTAAGTGTTGTCTTTGTTGCAGGTTCTGCCTGTGCTCAGTCATGGCGCGATTCTTTAGAACATGGCAAGCAACTTTACAATGAAGGAAAATACGAAGAGGCCTATAACTCTTTGATCCAGGCTCAGAAATTAGCCCCTGAAGACGTGGACCTATCAAAAGATATCGGAAACGCGGCTTATCGAAAAGGAGATTACGAAATGGCGGAGAAAGCTTATCGTTCTGTTGCCTCCTCCGCTGAAGATTCAGAGCAATCATCAAAACAATGGCACAACATTGGAAACGCACAACTCCAGAAAAAGGATTATCAAGCAGCCATAGAAAGTTACAAACAAGCACTTCGAGAGAATCCAGGAAATGAAGACGCTCGATATAATCTTGCAGAGGCGAAGAGAAGATTGAAGAAACAAAAGCAGGAACAGCAGAAAAAGAACAACGACAAGAATCAAGATAAGAATCAGGATCAGAAGAACCAGGATCAAAATCAAAACCAGGGTGACGATCAGCAGAATAAGAATCAATCCGGAGATAACAACAAAGAAAATGACGGTCAACAAAAAAGTCAATCAAACGATTCTGGTAAAAACGGCAAATCTCAACAGCAAAAAGGAGCTGAAAAGCTTTCAAGTAAGAAGACTGAAAGAATGTTGGACGAACTCTTGAAAAAAGAAATGAGTACCAAGCGGAAAGCAGTTGGAACAAAATCTTCCTCTTCTGAAGAGGTGAAATCAGGTAAGAAGTGGTGATGAAGATCTTGTTTGCAAATATCGCCGTTTTGATCTGTTCAACGATCCTGTTGGGTCAGAAGGAATTTGTTTCTATCGAAGCAACCCCAAATCCGGTTGAAAAAGATCAGCAGCTGATCATTACGATCAAGTCAAATGTCGAAGGACAAATGGATTTTGAATTACCCGATGAGTTTGAGCAATCAGGTCCAACACAGTCTGGAATGTCTTCTTCTGTGAAGTACTCGAATGGTAGAGGTAAAGTTGTTAGGTTCAGCTATCAGAAGTTGTCGGGGCATTTCGAAGATGAAGGTAGATATCGGGTTGGTCCGGCTAAGATTCACGGAAAGAATGGAGTTGTTACCTCAAATGTGGTTGAGATAAAAGTCATGGAACGACAGTACATGATCAGTGAGAATCCTGCTGATAACATGAATAGAGCAATCTTCGGTATTATTGAGCAATCAAGTAAAGAGATTTATGAAGGTCAGCCTTTAATACTTGAAGGAAAAGTTTATTCTCAAGTAGACATCTTACAAGTTGAGCGATACGTACCATTCGAATTAGAAGGTCCATGTGAAACTCATGATCTACAGCAATCAAATCAAGTGACGAGAACATTTGAGCAGGTAGCAGGTAGGAATGTTATGACTTTTCGAATTGGGAAAATGTTGGTATTCCCTGAAAAGACAGGAACTTTTGAAATTGATGCCTTTGAGACGATCTTATTTTACGATGATCAAAGAAGTCTTTTTCCAGAACGGACAAAGATACTTTCTAATGAATCAAAAGTTAAGGTAAAACCATTGCCCGATGGCGTTCCTCCAAGCTTTATCGAAGGTGTTGGTCAGTTTAAACTCGAAGCTTCTCTGGATACAAATCAACTCAAACAAGGCGAAGTACTCACCTTGAGAATCTATGTTATGGGACACGGTAACCTTCACAATATTGAAGCTCCTGAATTAAAACTTCCGAAAGGAATGATACTCTATGGAGATCCTGAAATTGATGATTCAGTAACCTATACAGCTCGTGGTGCAGAAGGGATGAAATCCTTTACTTACTTTATTCAGGCAAACAAAGCCGGATCAATTGAAATACCAGTGATCGAGGCGGGCTACTTTGACTTGAAAACAGAAGAGTATCAAGTTCTTGAAGCTAAATTGCCGCCAGTTGAGGTGACGCCATCTGATAAAGCAATTGCTGCAGTATCGAATAGTCAAGACAATAAAAAAGAGGAGGTTCAGAAATTATTACCACCGATCGATCAAGATGAAATTACAGGATTTGAAGGTTCTAGTTTGACAGGTATTAAGGGTGTTCTTTGGACATGTACTCCGGTTGCCCTTGCTTTCATATTAGGATTTGTTGTAAGAACAAGACAGAGTTCTGAAGGTGTCAGAGCGATGAAACAAGAGCAATTGAGCTATAAACAAAAAGCATTAGATGAGCTCGAGAAGTTAAGTGGGAATACAATTGACCCTTCAAATCTTCAGGCGATCAAAAATGCCGTGAGTAATTACCTCGCGCTGCGATTTGATGTGACCGCTGCACAAGTGAACACCGCATTTATAATGTCGAATGAGGTGCTCTCCGATAATGTTAAGAAAGAACTGGCAGATCTATTTAATAGTATAGATGAATTACGTTACAGTGGTGGAGCCATGAAGGCAGATGGTGAGCACATTGCGGAAACAGCAAAACGAGTCATAAACGAAATATGATACGTTCACTATTGACATATTTATTTCTATTTGTGCTGTTGGGCGTAACTGCTCAAACCGATTCAACAGAAATTGATGTAAAAAAGCTGTTGATTGAGAAAGAATATAAAAGCGTTGTTCAACATTTAGAGCCTCAATTAGATGAGAACCCTAGTTTTTCTGATTTTTACAATTTAGGTATTGCATATACTGAATTGAATGAGCTCCGCAAAGGACTGTGGTCATTTGAATCTGCACTAAAGATTGATCCATTGAATGAAAAAGCTCAACACAATGCAGCGTTTGTGTATTCAAAATTGGTTGAAGATGGTGTATGGAAGAATCCTTTTAGCTGGGTTGATCGAATAGCAGTTGAATTAAAAGCGATCTGGATCCCGATGTTGATCGTTGCAGGTTTATTACTTACGATATCTACTTTTTTAAGTGTCGGAAACATCAAGCTAAAAAGAAATGGTCTTAAAAAGTTAATGTTTCCAAGTCTATTACTTGTGATAATCTCGCTTGTTGGACTTAACTTATTAAATGAGCATGCTACGAACAATTCAGTTGTCATTCCTATTCATAATGGAGTAGAGTTGTTTTTAAACCCACAAGGTACACCTATTGACGGACAGATCAACTTACCAATTAAAAATCAGCTCGTTAAGTACAGTAAAGACTCAGTCTGGGTATGTCTTTCAAATAATCAAGACCGCTTTTGGTTAATGACTAAAGAGGCTTTTATTTATTAACAAACCACTTCGGTAATCACTTGTAATACAGTGGTTTGCGTAATGTTAAGTCATTGTTAACAAGAATGTAAAATCCACAAATCCTTTTATTTATAAGCATTTGAGAAGTTTTTCGTTGAATCTACTTCTTAATATAAACTTTACCTACTCATAAGTTTTTCAAAACATCTTAATCGGAGAAAGTGCTGCACCTTTGCCCCAACAAAACGTAAAAAAACGAATTAAAACAAAAGAGATGAAAAGATCTACAATTAAATTAGGAGCGATGCTTTTGACAGCATCTTTAACAATGACAGCAGTGTCTTGTAAAAAAGAAGGATGTACAGATCCAACTGCTACTAACTACAATGACGAAGCAGACAAGGATGATGGTTCTTGTACTTATGCTGCTGACCCAGTTGATGAGTCAGAAGTAATGGTTTCTTCAAACATTACAGAAAACACAACTTGGACAGCGGATAAGACTTATATCCTTACTACACGTGTTGCAGTAACTGCTGGAAACACTTTGACAATTGAGCCAGGTACAGTAATTAAAGGTGAGGTTGGTTCAGGACCAAACGCTACAGCGTTGATTATTGCGAGAGATGCAACATTGATTGCTGATGGAGAGGATCCGTCAACACCAATTATCTTCACTACAGTTGCTGATGAAATAGAATCAGGAGAAATTGCAAGTCCAAACATGGATCCTACTTTAAGTGGTCTTTGGGGTGGTTTGATCGTTCTAGGTAACGCTCCAATCTCAGCTGATGCTGCTGCAGTGCAAATTGAAGGTATTCCTGCTTCTGACCAAAATGGTCTTTACGGTGGTTCTGATCCAGCAGATAATTCGGGAGTAATTCGTTATGTATCTATTCGTCACGGTGGTTCAAACATCGGTGAAGGAAACGAGATCAATGGATTGACACTTGGTGGTGTTGGTACAGGAACAACTGTTGAAAACATTGAGGTTGTTGCTAACCAGGATGATGGAATCGAGTGGTTCGGTGGAACTGTTAACGTAACAAACGCTGTTGTTTGGAATGCTGGTGATGATGCACTAGATACTGACCAGGCATGGGCAGGAACATTGGATAACTTTGCTGTTGTATGTGGTGCTAACACTGACCACGGTACTGAGATCGATGGACCAGAAGGAACAGCTTTAGCTGCACACACGCTGAGAAACGGTACGATCAAAGGAGCTTCTGATTCTGAGTTAGGAGATTTCAGAGATGGTGCAAGAGCAACTATCGAGAATGTATACTACTTCGGATTCCCTGATCCAGCAACTGATGGAAGAGGTGATCTAGAATTGGATGATGTTGATACTCAAACAAACTTCACAAACGGAGATTTAACTTTCTCTAACCTTGAGGTGACGCTTCCAACAGGAGTTGTATTGACAGATGTATTCAAAAACGGAACTGACGCTCACGCAACAAGTGTTGCTGCAGGTGCTAACACAGTAGGAGCTACAGTAAGTGCTTTTGCTGGATGGTCTTGGGCTGATGCAGCTGGAGGACTTAACTTCTAAGAATATAAGTTAACAATAATTATAGAATCCAGAACCTGCTGAAAGTAGGTTCTGGATTTTAAAGTAAAAAGTAAAAACAAGATAAACTTACGAGAAGATGCGCTTTACAAGTTTAACATTAACATTGATTTTGTCCCTTATTACTGCTACACTATTCGGACAAAATGGAAACATCAGAGGGGGAGTCCTCGATGCAAACACTGGAGAATTCATTCCTGGTGTAAAAGTAAAAGTTGAAGACCAGAAGAAAGGAGCTTACTCTGATATTGATGGTCGATTTGACATTAGTATTGAACCTGGATCTTATAACCTGGTTGTAACATTTATGTCTTATGACACGGTTCGTGTTGAAAACGTGACAGTAGTATCAGGAGAAGTAAATGTTCTCGACGACATTCTTCTTGGAGAAGCTAAGATTAACGATTACGATGGAGTTACAGTAACTGCAACACGTAAGACAAATACTGAAGTTGCGATCAATATGTTGAAAAAGAAATCTTCCAACATGATCGATGGTGTTTCTGCTGCAAGTATTCGTAAAAGTGGTGACTCTGATGCGGCTGCAGCAATGAAGCGTGTACCAGGTGTGTCACTTGCAGGTGGTAAATATGTTTACGTTCGTGGATTAGGAGACCGTTACAACAAAACAGTATTAAATGGAATGGATATTCCAGGTCTTGATCCAGATCGAAACACGATCCAAATGGATATTTTCCCTACGAGTGTTATTGATAACCTGATCGTAAATAAATCATTCGTTGCGAGTTTACCTGCTGATTTCACAGGAGGTATTATCGATATCAAATTGAAAAGTTTCCCAACTGAAAAGATTCGTTCATTTTCTATTGGAACGGCTTACAATCCGAACTACCATTTGAGAAACGATTATCTTTCTTATCAGGGAGGTAAGACGGACTTCTTAGGTTTTGATGATGGAACTAGAGAAATACCGGTAGTAAATAATATCCCATTTTTTGCTGAGGCGATTTCTGATCCGAATGGACAGGAGGGAACACGATACAAAGAGATTCTTGGGATGTTCAACCCAAACCTTGCTGCTATGCGATCTTCAAGTTTGATGGACCTTTCTTTAGGTGCAACAGTTGGAAATCAGCATAAATTGAAGAACTACACATTAGGATATAATGTGGTATTATCATACAGCAACAGTACTCAGTATTATGAAGACGCGATTTACGGTCGTTATGGATTATCAGGAGATGCCTCTGTTACAGAGATGGAGACAAGAGAGTATCAAGAAGGTGACTTCGGTGTGAATAATGTTTTTGCAAGTGCAATGGCTGGTTTTGCATTGAAATCGAATACGGCTAAATATACGTTCAACGTAATGCACCTTCAGAATGGAGAATCTAAAGCTGGTATTTTTGACTTCTTTAATAGTGATCAAGGAGCAGTTTTTGAAGGATTCCAGCATAACTTGGAATACAGCGAGCGTTCGTTGACTACAGCTCAAATAACAGGTTCTTATAACTTCCAGGAAACAGGATGGTCTTGGGACTGGAGAGTAGCTCCAACATTATCTTCTATTGAAGATCCAGACATTCGTTTCACGCGTTATGAAGATAGAGGTATGAATTACGAAATCTCATCTGAGTCAGGATTCCCAATGCGAATATGGAGAGACTTGAATGAGCAAAACGTTGCCAGTCAGTTAAACGCTAAGAAAGAATTTGAACTTTGGGGAAGAGAAGCAGATGTGAAATTTGGATCTGGATATACATTCAAGCAGCGTGACTTCAACATTCGTTCTTTTATGTTGAACATTAGAAACCTTGATTTAACTGGTGATCCTGATGAGTTATTCGCAGTTGATAATTTATGGGGGAATACGGGAGATATCACTTCAGGAACGACATATGAGGCATCTTTTGTTCCAAATAACCCAAATCAATTCAATGCAAGTGTAAATAACTTCGCAGGATACATATCAACTCAGATCAGCCCTATTCAAAACTTGAAAGCTATCATCGGTGTTAGAACTGAATATTACACACAGCGATACACTGGTCAGGATCAGTTAGGAACAAATGTTCTGAACAACGATAAAGTATTAGAAGACCTTGGTATTTTCCCTTCTGCAAACCTAGTTTATGCAGTGAATGAGAATCAAAACCTACGTTTTTCATACGGTAAAACGACTGCACGTCCTTCATTCAAAGAGTTATCTTATGCAGAGATCTTCGATCCATTGACTGGGCGTACATTCATCGGAGGATTGTTCCGTGATGCAGATGACGGTCAAGGAGTAGTATACTGGGACGGACAGTTAACAAGTACAGATATCCACAACTTTGATGCTCGATGGGAAATTTACCCAACACCTGCACAAGTGATCTCTTTCAGTGCTTTCTACAAGAAATTCATCAATCCGATCGAGATCATTCAGTTCGCAACACAAGCTGGAGCATTCCAACCACGTAACGTTGGTGATGGTCAGGTGATTGGAGGTGAGATTGAAGTTAGACAATCAATGAACTTTATCAGTGAGTCACTTAAGAACTTTAGCGTTGCCGTGAACTTCACAATGACGAACTCTAGAATTGAGTTGAGTAGAACAGAATACGAAAGTAGAGTAGCTAATGCTCGTGAAGGTCAGGTAATTGATCGTTACCGTGATATGGCTGGACAAGCACCTTACATCATAAACGGAGGTTTCATGTTCAATGGAGCTGATGAAGGATTCTTCAAAACGTTAGAGGCTGCTGTTTTCTATAATATGCAAGGTCAAACACTTCAATACGCTGGAATCGTTGACCGCCCAGATATCTACACAGTTCCTTTCCACAGCTTGAACTTGAATGCTTCTAAGAAATTCGGAGCAGACGACGATATGAAGATCGGACTGAAAGTATCGAACTTATTAAATGATAAAAGAGAATCTGTATTCAGATCTTACGGTGCAGAAGACCAATATTTCCAATCACTTGGAATCGGAACAACTGTAAGCCTGAAGTTTAGCATGAACTTTTAACTTAAGAGCGCATATCGTAAGTTAAATTGAAACGTCCGTCGTAGCAGCGGGCGTTTTTTCTTTTTACAGAATAGTGCCTTAAAACTTGTGTTATTTTACAATTTTCGATTATTTTGTGAAAAACACGAACAAAACAACTTGCTTGTTAAATTATCCAAGAGGTCATATTACAAGCATGATTTAATTTATTCAGACCATGAAAAACATTTTAATCCTCGGAGCCGGTTTGTCTGCATCCACCCTAATTCGTTACCTTTTACAGAATGCAGAAGAGCAAGATTGGCATGTTACTATTGTCGATCAAGATAAGAAGGCTATAGAAAATAAGATCAATGGATCATCAAGAGCTACAGCGAAAGTGTTCAACGCTTTGGATCCTGCGGAAAGACAGCCAGAAATAGAAAAAGCAGATCTAGTGATCAGTATGTTGCCAGCAAGGTTTCATCCTGATGTTGCAGAAGACTGTATCAAGTATAAAAAGAATATGATCACTCCTTCATATGTGAGCCCACGAATGAAGGAACTGAATCAGGCAGCACTTGATGCGGGCATCACGATCATGAATGAGATCGGAGTTGATCCAGGAATTGACCACATGAGTGCAATGCGAGTGATCGATGAGATTAGAGATGCAGGTGGAAAAATGCACATTTTTGAATCTTTCTGTGGTGGGCTCGTTGCTCCTGAGAGTGATGATAACCCTTGGAATTACAAGTTTACCTGGAACCCAAGAAATGTTGTCCTGGCAGGTCAAGGTGGAGCAGCTCAATTCATTCAGGAAGGACGCTATAAATACATTCCATACAACAAGCTTTTCAGAAGAACAGAGATCATTGAAATGGAAGATTACGGAACGTTCGAAGGTTATGCGAACCGTAATTCATTGATGTATCGTGAAGTTTATGGACTGGATAATATTCCAACGATCTACCGAGGTACATTGCGTAGAAAAGGATTCTCCAGAGCATGGGATGTTTTCGTTCAATTGGGAGCAACAGATGATACTTACCAATTAGAAGGTAGCGAAGACATGACTCCACGTGACTTTATCAATTCATTCTTGCCATATAATGAGAATGATTCTGTAGAGTTGAAATTGAGACACTACATGAAGATCGATCTTGACGATACACTTTGGGACAAATTAGTGTGGTTAGGTATTTTCGATGATACGAAAAAGATCGGCTTGAAAAATGCTACACCAGCACAGATGATGCAGAAGATCCTTGAGGAGAAGTGGGCGTTGAAACCAGAAGACAAAGATATGATCGCCATGTATCACAAATTTGTATACAAAATGGGAGATGAATTCAGAGAGATCACTTCTGAAATGGTTAGTATCGGAGAAGATCAGACATATACTGCGATGAGTAATACCGTTGGTTTACCATTAGGTATTTGTGTGAAGAATATCTTAAATGGTTCGATCACGATCAAAGGTGTTCATGTACCAACAATGCGTGAAGTGTACAATCCAATTTTAGATGAATTGGAAGAACACGGGATCATCTTTAAAGAAAAACAGATCAATCCACCACGTCTTTATACAGAAGAAGAATCTTGGAGATAATCGAAAAATAAATTAGAAGAGAAGGGGTGGAGTTTTCCATCCCTTTTTCTTTTATAATACTACCTGTAATAGATCGGGTAATTCATTTGAATATTTTCTATTCGTGTTGTAGGTCGTTGTTTACCATTACTGAGCTCTTTCACGTTTTGATAAACATACTTTCTCATTTCATCTACATCGATCTGCTGATCATGATTGAGATCAGCCTTACCCGTTTTGATTCCCTCGAGCATGCAATAGGTAAATAACCCGTTCTTCCATTGATCACTTTCCATAGCGAATTCAGCTCCTCCAGCTGAAGAAATAACCGTAGCGCCCGAACCTTGACGAATATCAGAAAATAAGCTCTCAACCATTTCTCTTGAGTTTTCTAAACCGAATGCATTTTCTTCTTTGTAACCAGTTGCTACTGAACGGAATTCAATATCGCCATCTTCTTCATCGTCATCAGGAGTGGTAACTTCTTTGATCTCATCTTTATCGACTTCTCCACTGTGACAAGTGTCCATGATCAATAGTTTTTTGATCGCTTTAATTTGAGTGAGGAGTTCCTCAATGCTTTCATAAGCCAACCCTTTTTCGGTGGGATTTGTGAAATCCATATCATAAGTTCCAAAGTAGTAGTTGTAATTTTCGTCAAGAACACCATGTCCGGCAATGAAGATGACGACAACATCATTAATCGTGACATCTTCAAGGAAGCCCTCTAACTGAGAAATATTCTGCTTTGTCGCTTCTTCATTAGTGAGTGTTTTTACAAATATGTTTTTGTAGATCTCTTCATTTTGTTTCATTTGATCAACAAAATCATTGACATCCTTAGTTGGATAGGTCAGATTGAACGCTTCATCTTGATATTCTGCAACTCCGACTCCAATCACGTATAAATTATGCTTGATGAGTTGTTTGGGTTCATGAATGACCTGGAAAGACTCTTTCAATGAATTAGCTCCGTCTGCATTGATACTCATCACGGTAATTTTATTCATCCCTTGTATGAGTCCAATGGTGATGTCCTTTTGGACTGAATGAACTTTTTCATCCCGTAAGGAAATTCCTTCATTTCCATAGTAGGGTACACCATTTAAATAGACTTGAATACGGTCCAGGAACGATACACTATCACTCGATGAAACCGAAAAGGTAACCTCGTTTTTTTCGCTGATGTAGGGAAGATCATCTCGGTTAATAGTGATCTCAGGTGTGTTGAATCGTACGTTTAATTCATCTTCTTCAAAGCCCATTTTCTTCACTCGCTTTTGATGAATGTATTCATAGGCTCGAATCAAATTCTCGGGTGTTTTTCCTATCGTATTGGCAACAATATCAGGTCGATTAAAGATCAAATCGAATTGCTCAAACGGATATAAACGATCGTCGATCTTAAAGGCAATACCCTGAAGGGCATCTTTGGTTCCGGTGTAATAAAAGTCCTTATTAAAAATGATATAGTCGGTTTCAGCCGCTGCAGTGAATGTAGCCTCTATCCCACAAAGATCTGGATTCCATAATTTCAATGTTCCATCATTTGAACATGAATAAACGCGATTTGTGTTGGGCTCAAATTCCACCTTGTTTATACCGTCGAGATGACCATTGAATGTACAGACTAAATTTCCTGATCTTGGTTCCCAGACTTTAACTGTATTATCTGCTTCCCATACCGCATTATTAGTAGCTCCGGAAGTAAGGTGTTTGGAGTCATCGCTGAATGCTATACTTGTGATCGAATTATCATGAGCAACAAATGCGTTTAAACTATCATACGTTTGAGCATCTCTAATGTAAATCGTTTTGTCCCAGGCAGAAGAAGCCAGCAGTTTCCCATCTGGACTGAATGCCACTCCGCTGGTCATTGTTGTTTGATCAGTTAAAGCAATCAGTTCTTTCTCTTTTTTCCAGTCCCAGACGCGAACATGAGCATCATATCCACAACTTGCCAGTCTACCATCTGGACTAAAACTTAAGTCACTAATGCCTCCTTCGTGAGCTTGAAAAGATTTGATCAATTCTTGTTTTTCCAGATCCCAAATTCTGATTTTTCCCTGATATCCAGCCCCAGCTAAGTATTTTCCATCAGTGCTAATCGCTAATGTTTGTTGAACTTCGTATTCCGTGTTCATCTGGCTCAACATTTCACCAGTTTTCATGTCCCAGATCCCGATTTGCATGGTTCTGCCTACAGCGTAGAGTTTTCCATCTTTTCCAAATTGACAGGGGAACATACCACTTAATGTCCGTTCGATCTTGTTTTGCTTTAAGTTCCACACGGTTAAATTCAATTTTCCATTAGCCGCAACAACATAATCTCCTTTTGGAGCAACAGTCATATTGTACATTTTACTGATTAGCGGTTGAAAGATCTTGATCGGTTGAAGATCTTTTAGATTATAGAATACAATCCGTTTCATATGAATTGTAGCGAGAATTTCATTGTTGTGAAATACTTTGAAATGCGTTGGATAGAATGTTTCGCTCTCTTCCAATGTCTTAAATGATTCCTTTTTTAAATCATAGATCTGTAATTTCTGACCATGAATCGTGATATAAACCAGTTCATTATCCTCATCTAAATGAACACCTTGTATTTTTGAAGATACTGGGATACTCCATTTCTTTTCACCTGATGAAAGATCAAAAATGTGAACGTTATCATCATTGAATCCACTGTAGAAATACTGGCCTGATGCACTGATCTTAGAAGGACAAAATGGAAAGTTAAACGTATCAAATAACGTTAGCGTTTGCTTTTCATCTGAGTCTATTTTGATGATATGCAGTTTACCTTTATGGTCCAGCAATGTGAGCTGATCCGTATTCGGGATCTTATTAAGGTGCATGGCGTATTGATCCGTTATCTGCTCAGGTTGACTGTCTTTTGAAAGTTGCACTTTGGATGCATAGCCATTTTCATTGATGTAATACATGAACTTACTGTCATCAGAAAAAGCAATTCCATTTGCGTTGTAATCAGCGGGAACTTCCAACACTAACTCATTCGTTACAAAGTCCCATACTTTAATACTTCCATGATTGATTAGTGCTGCGATTAATTTATTGTTCGGCGTAAACTTCAAACTGTTGATGCGACCATCATTCGGACCAAGTGTTGTAAATTCTCGCGAAGATGGAATATCCCAGATCTTAACGATCTTACTATTACTTCCTGACGCCATCCAACGTTCATTGGGAGAAATATCAATCGAATTGATCTGATCGGTGTGTCCCTGAGTAAGCACAACTTCGGGATCTTGAGCAAATAACAGAAAAGATAAAACGAATGATAATATGAACAGGATGAATTTCATCGGGAATTATTTGTCTTGCTTAAAGATAAACAAACTATGGGAATGGGTGAGGGGAGGATGGAAAATGGAGAAGATAACGGTCTCGGGTTAAACTTCGCCTCCTCCACCCTTAAACTTCCTCACAAGATACATAAGTTGAATAAACCCTTAATATAAATACAGTGCAGTACCCCAGCGGTGAAACCTAGGCCGTTTACAGGTATTTAAGTCAGCCATTTATCAATGTCCACGCTTTTGTGCAAAACTCGAATGATCTCTAGTTTTTGCTCGTCAATGACTTTATAAAAGATGATATGAGATTTAACAAAGGATACTCGATAACCGGGTCGAATATACTCTGCAGATTTACCAGTATAATAATTTGAGCGTAAGAATTCGATTTCATCGATTAAAAGTGAATAGTAGCGATCTGCTTGCTCTTTTGACCATTTATCAACAGTATATGTCCAAATGTTTTCTATATCTAAAATAGCTTTGGGGCTAATGCTTAACGAGAGTCTCTTCATAGGTGTTTCTTGTGAAGCCTTTGTAAGAATTCTTTTGAATCAAAGTCTTCTACAAATCCACTTTCTTCACCTGATTTTAAAGCACTGCGTATATCTTTTAATTTCTGTTCTTCAGTCTCAAGCAGTCTCAAGGCCGTGCGTACGACTTCACTTACAGAGCTATATCTTCCCGATTTAATTTCCTGATTGATGAAATCTTCAAAATGATCTCCTAATGATATTGACGTATTTCGACCCATGATTATTACTTCTTTACAGTAAATGTACCAAAAATTGGTAACACATCCAAATACGAGTGATCGCATTACCTATAACGTTTTGCAGCTATGCAACAATGCATCCCCAAGATAAATGAAATTTAGCGAAAGGACGATTGAGCGAGAACGATTTATCGTCCGAAGTGAGATTTGGCAGTGGGGCATAGGTGCTGTTCTACTCATTCTTTCTTACCTTCTCGCCTTAATATTTCGAACTCATTTTCATATGCCTCACGAGAGTTTCCATCGCCAGGCTGCTCAAAATCTCTTATTAGTGGCTCCTTATATTCATTAGCTTCCCAAAGCTCTTTCGGGTAGTAGATATGGTTTTCTTCCGGGAAATAGGCATTTAAGATATTAATAATGGACAAAGCGGTTGAGTCAAATGTATTTGTCATAGAAAACTCCGTTATAAGCCCGTTGTTATTGATTAGTAGTTTATACATACCACCACTTCTAACAAAAGGATTGGAGCAGATGACCTTTTTATTACTTAGGGTATCAATAAGCTTACCTATACTATCTATATCTGCTCTTCTAAAATCAAAAATATATTGATAAATAAGAGTGTTATAGTAACCTACAGTATCGGGGATTTGGTATACCTGAATTGTACTATCAGATATTTTATGAGGAGTGCGTAATATCATGTGTTCATTATCAATACTAACTTCCGTATCAGCTGGGGTGCCATGATTACTGCCTAATCCAATGTCTGCATAAAACAGCTTGAAGTTTTGTCCAAACAAGAGGTTTGAAAATATTATTAAGGCTATGGTTAGAAAGAATTTCATTGAGTATAACGTTCCTCAGCTAAAAAATCGCTGCTATCCTTAAAATTAAGCAATAATTTGAAAGGAGAGTGATTGAGCTGAGGATGATTTATCATTCGAAG
>DCYS01000019.1 GCA_002331485.1 Flavobacteriales bacterium UBA2104 | reverse complement strand
TCCATGACTCCCGGCAAAAGCAGGATTCAAGTAGATCGGGTTCGCATAGAATTGCGAAAACTGCGGATCCTGAGCGTCTGCATTCCATGCAAACAAACAACTTAGTATAAATATAGATAGCTTTTTCATAATCCTCTCTCCTTCCTTACATGTTTAAAAATTTAGCTGCATAGCGGCTAGGTTTCATTAGAATGCGCATTGTTAACTGATGAGACAACAACTTCTCATCTTTCAACATGCTATATGTATTATCAAGGTTGTAGTGTAGTGACACCTTGTCGAAAACAACACCTAACGATGCAGCTACTCCAAGGTTTGAGCTCGTCGCAACACCTCCCTGAATCCATTTATATTGAGCATTTACACCACCCCATAATTCGGTCAAATCACCGTTATTCTGGAATAAAGCATAACCACTTATTTTCATATCTTTTGTCATCGACTCGTATTCCGTACCGATCATACCGGTTAGATGCGTACTCGCTCTGTGATCACCAGTAATATCTGACGAATAATAGTTGTTGTAATGTCTACCAATGTTGTCAACATTAAGTCCAGCGTAGAACCATTTTGTATTCAACATGATCCCTGCTCCAACGTCTCTGTACCAAAGACTACTACCGATCGGAGAACCTCCATTTGCAAACAATGGTGTTACATTCGAACGATTCAACTCGATATTTGATCCAAGCACCGGAGAATTATTGTTTACATCAATAACTCCCATTTTAAAACGAAGTGCTGGTTCTATCGAAACATTCTTGTTTATTGAAAACTTAGGTGAGTAGGTTAGCGCTGCAGAATAGTTTTGTATTGCATTTTTTTGATAGTCATTGTAAGATACATCAACTCCTAAACCTCCTCGAAGTGCATAAACGTAACCATCCCAAGAAACCGTGTTTTGAAGTTGTTGATTAGCATGACCAGCCCATTGATTTCTAGTAGTCAATTGTAATCTGTTTCCTCTAGCTGAACCAACCATTCCATAGTTAGAAGCAAATCCAGTCATCATGGGAACGTGGAAATACTGATCTTTAGTATTCTTTAAAGCGATTGGTTGATCAGCCATACGTTTGATCTTTCTAAAAACAGAACGCAATTTACGCTTGAACGTTTTTGACATATCAGCTTTCTTAACAGTTGATGTCTCTTCTGCTATGTCAGCTGCGTCTATCTCTTTAACTCCATTCAAATAGTCAATGATCTCTGGCAGGTCTTCACTTTTAACATCTGATTTCATGGCAAAAACCATTGATCCATCGTTCTGGTCATCTGACATGATCTCAATCTTATTTCCAGTAGATGAGGCCTTTGAATTCTCGATAGAGCTAACATTCACAAAAGATTTCTTCCAATGACCAAATATTGGATCTGGGACCTTAACAGTTTTTAAAGATTCATCAGTATTCAGCGATTCCTGAACCTCAATTTTCTCCGAACCTTGTGCATCTTTTGATTTTAAAACTTTACCAGCGAAAAGAGGCTCATCTTCAACAGTTATTATAGATGTATCAGTATTTGTCATTAAATACTGAGGGGTATCTTGGAAATATGTGGCAGCAAAAAAGCCAGATAAGAACAAGATGATCGCGATTCCTGCATAAGCCATGATCTGACCATAAGGAACCACTGGACGGCGCAAACTACTTACTGCGAATTCATCTGTATTTGGAGCCTCTACACGTGCATCTTCCCAAAGATCAAGTTCTGATCTAAGTTCGGGGTGTTGACTAAGAAAAGTCTCGAACTCTTCAATTTGCGCAGGAGATAAATTCCCCTCCGTATATTCGAAGAACCATCGGTCGATATTTTCAAAAGAAGGTTTACTCATTGAACTAGTGTTAAATCTTTCAACTGTTTTTTCATTTTCTTACGAGCTCTGTACAAATACACCTTTACTTGACTTTCCGAAATCTCAAGTATATCTGCTATTTCAGCATACTTGTACCCTTCAAGATCGCGTAAAATGACGATACTCTTTTGTACAGGTGGAAGAAGTGATAATGCCAACTCGACAATATCTTTTGTTTCGAAAGAGTTGCTTCTCGTCAGCTTTTCAGGAACCATGTCTGTGTTGTAGACCGTTCGCTGATGTCGCTTAGAAAAGTTGATCAGTGCATTGTGTCCTGTTCTAAACATCCACGATTTACACTTATCAAAGTCAACTTTCTTCCTGTTCTTCCACAGCTTTTCAAATACATCCTGTACGATATCCTGAGTATCTTCGGCATTCCGGAGATACTTGAAAACATACCCGTATAAGTTCTTGGCATGTTTATCAACGGCGATATTGTACTCTCTTCTATTCAAACAAGCTCGTTTAACAGTTAAAACAATTTAACACCAGTAAAAGTTACACCTGGTATAATTATCTATCATTAAAATACGACAAAAAAGCTGAAATGTTTGATTTTTGGGCATTTATCTGGAAAAACAAATTCAAAAAAATGTTGATTATTTAGAACTTTATAAAAGTTTATTGTGTTTTTTACTACATTTAAGACACAAATCAATGAACCATGAAAAAACTTGAACGATTATTTGATGTTCCCTACTTTCAACTCGATAACTTTCCACAGAAAACAATGTTTTCAACCAAAATCAATGGTAAATGGGAATCAGTTAGCACTGAGGATTTCCTAAAGAAAGCCAATCTTGTTTCGAGAGGGTTAATAGCATTAGGTATTGAACCTGGTCAAAAGGTAGGTTTAGTATCCAGCAATCGTGTTGAATGGAATATTATGGACATCGGTATCCAACAGATCGGTGCTATTGGTGTACCTATCTATCCAAACATTTCTACAAAAGATTATAAATATATTTTCGGTGATGCAGACATTAAATTATGTGTTACGGGAGATGAAGAATTATACGGTAAAATAAGCAGTATCAAAAGTGAACTTCCTTCGCTTCAAAAACTGTATTGTTTTGATGAAGTTGAAGGAGCGGATCACTGGACAGATATTATTCAGGCGGCTGACGGAGTAAAGCAATCAGAAGTAGATGAAAGAGCTGAAAAGATCAAAAACGAGGATCTTGCGACAATGATCTATACTTCTGGTACCACGGGTAATCCTAAAGGTGTAATGCTATCTCATAACAACATTTTATCTAATGTTTTAGCCTGTGAGCCAAGAATTCCAGGAGATCAAAACAGCAGTTGTTTAAGCTTCCTACCTGTTTGTCACGTGTACGAAAGAATGCTTCATTATTTATATATGAAGATCGGATGTTCGATTCACTTTGCTGAGAGCATGGATACGATTGGTGATAATATCAGAGAAGTTCAGCCTGATATCTTTACTGCTGTGCCTCGTTTGATCGAAAAAGTTTATGAAAAGATCATGGCTAAGGGTGATGAGCTTTCAGGTATAAAGAAAAGTCTGTTCTTCTGGGCAGTAAAACTTGGTGAAGAATACGAACTAGAAGGTAAATCGGGATGGTACAACTTTAAACTTGGAATCGCTCGAAAATTGATTTTCTCGAAATGGAAAGAAGCTTTGGGAGGTAATGTAAAAGCTATTGCTTCTGGAGCTGCTGCTTTGCAACCTCGATTAGCTCGAATATTCATGGCCGCTGAAATTCCAATTCTTGAAGGATACGGATTGACAGAAACATCTCCGGTTATCTCTGTAAATGGATTAGAGGCTGGAATTAAGTTTGGTACGGTAGGAACAACCGTTGAAGGAGTGGAAGTGAAGATTGCAGAAGATGGGGAGATCCTTGCAAAAGGACCAAACGTTATGATGGGATATTACAATCAACCTGAAAAGACAAAAGAAGTTCTTGAGGATGATGGCTGGTTCCATACGGGTGACATCGGAGAGATCGTGGATGGTAAATTCTTGAAAATTACCGATCGTAAGAAAGAAATCTTTAAAACATCTGGAGGTAAATACATTATTCCTCAAGTGATGGAGAATAAATTTAAAGAATCACGATTTATAGAACAGATCATGGTGATTGGTGAAGGTCACAAACACCCTGCTGCACTGATCGTTCCTTCATACGACTTTGTTCGTGAGTGGACAGAGCGTAAAGGAATTAAATTAAGCGGTGATTCAAATGCAGATTTAGTTAAGAGTAAAGAAGTGATCGATCGTTTACAAAAAGAGGTGAATCACTACAACAAACTCTTTGGTGGTTACGAGCAAATTAAAAAGTTTGAATTGTTGCCTGAAGAAATGTCTGTTGAAACAGGAGAACTTACACCTACGTTAAAATTGAAGCGTAAGATCATTATGGAGATACATAAAGACAAAGTAGACAAGATCTATGCTGGTGAAAAAGAATAGATTAGAAATTCTTACTAATATCATTAAGCCTTCTCTTTGGAGAGGGCTTTTTTTATTTCTTCTTCGTCATTGTCAAACGAATCGTACCCTGATGATATTTGGGGTACCACGTTCCAGGAGCGAATTTAAATTTAGCAACATAGTTTCGTGCTTTGATCTTTGCCGGTGTACTTCTGATCGTTGTTTCATCAGCAATAACACTTGTTGAGGTAATATTTCCTTCAGCGTCAACAGAGATCTTGAACTTGATCGTTCCTTCATGAGAATCTTCAAGCACGAAGGATTGATCTGAGATAAGTTTACGACCGTCTTTTTTAATGTCTCCTCCTAATTGACTGAAAGACAATACAGGAACAAAAAGTATTAGCATTAGAATTAATTTTCTCATAGTTGAAAGTTATGCAATTTTACTCCAATTTGGTTTCGATTTGATCATTCTTTTTAATTCGTTTCTCAATGAGAGATGCTCTGGCTTCACAAATGTTGGATCATCCTGAATTAATTGCTTAGCTGCTTGACGCGCAATAGAAACGATCTGACCGTCACGTGCAAGATCAGCTAATCTCAAGTTTAATATTCCGCTCTGTTGCGTTCCCATAATATCTCCCGGTCCACGAATTTCTAAGTCTACCTCTGCAATTTTGAAGCCATCATTTGTAGCCACCATTGTTTGTAGTCTTTTCTTACCTTCCTTGGACACTTTGTTTCCGGTCATCAATATACAAAATGACTGATCAGCACCTCGCCCAACGCGACCTCGTAACTGGTGAAGTTGAGATAACCCAAACTTCTCAGAACTCTCGATCATCATCACAGTTGCATTGGGTACATTCACACCGACTTCTATCACTGTTGTTGCCACCATGATCTGAGTATTTCCTTTAGCAAACTGCTGCATTTCAAATTCCTTGTCGTCAGGTTTCATTCGACCGTGAACGATACTCACCTGGTATTCAGGTCGCGGGAAGATCTTAGATATGGCTTCATATCCCTCCATCAGATTATTGTAATCCAAGGTTTCCGATTCCTCGATCAATGGATAGACGATGTACACCTGTCGACCTTTTGCTATTTCTTCTTTGATCAACTGAAATGCTTTCAATCGATTACTTTCATAAAAATGTTTCGTGGTAACAGGTTTCCTTCCAGGTGGTAACTCATCGATCACAGAGACATCAAGATCTCCATAGAAAGTCATTGCTAATGTCCGAGGAATTGGTGTTGCCGTCATCACTAATACATGAGGAGGCTGTTTATTTTTTCGCCACAACTTCGCACGTTGAGCCACTCCAAATCGATGCTGTTCATCTATTACAACGAAGCCTAAGTTCTTAAATTTCACAACAGGCTCAAGCAAAGCATGTGTTCCGATCAAAATATGAATAGAACCATCTTGTAACCCTTCATGGATCACTGTTCGATCTTTCTTTTTAGTTGATCCAGTCAACAATGCCACATTCAACCCGATTGGCTCCATTAATTCGCTTATCGTCTCAAAATGTTGTTGAGCTAAGATCTCAGTTGGTGCCATTAATGCTGATTGAAAATCATTGCCGACTGCGAAGAGCATACTTAAGAGCGCTACCAACGTCTTTCCACTTCCTACATCTCCCTGTAAAAGTCTGTTCATATGCTTACCTGAACGAAGATCTACGCGAATCTCCTTTACCACTCTTTTTTGAGCATCAGTCAGTTCAAACGGTATATGATCTTTATAAAAACGATCGAAATATTCACCGGTTTTTTCGAATACATAGCCGGGTGACTTAGCCTTTGAATTTCCTTTTTTAAGCAATAACTCAAGTTGAAGAAAAAGTAACTCTTCAAACTTCAATCTAAACTGTGCTTGTTGTACTTCCCGTGCCCCTGCTGGGACATGAACATTATAATATGCCTTTTCTCTTGAAACTAATTTATATTGATCGATCATCCATGAAGGAAGAATTTCAGGGGACTTCCCCTTTATTGAATTGGCTAACTCGTAGGTCAGCTTTTCGATCCCTTTTGAATTCAACCCTTTCTTGGTCAATTTTTCTGAGCTGTTATAAACAGGTTGTAGTCCTTTCTCATGCGCTACTTGCTGAAAAGGTACGATCTCAGGATGGGTAATATTCATCACACCACCATACATCTTGGGGCGACCATAGACTCTGTACAGGACACCCGATTTTAATTTATTCTTGATCCATTTTCCACCTTGGAACCAAACTAGATCAATCGTACCAGAATCATCTTGAAATTTGGCAGTTAATCGCTTCCCTCGACCTCTACCGACTTCAGCAAGGCCACTAATTGTTCCTTTAAGCTGAACTGGAACATTGACAAATCCCGCTAGTTCTTTGATCTTGTTGTATTGGGAACGGTCAACATATCGAAATGGAAAATAATTCAACAAATCCCACATATTATCAATACCGGCCTCCTCGCGCAAGACTTTACCGCGCTCTGCACCTACTCCTTTCAGGTATTCAATGGGTGTTTTTGAAAAATGATCCATGAGAAACGAAGATAGTTATTTTGGGAGGAAACATCTCGTATTGATCTATCTTTACGCTAAGGATTAACTTTCTTGATCGTGATGGGAACATTCGTATCGTTATCGTATACAAACAGCAACATTCCTTCACCAAGTCTGGACTTTGGAATCCATAAGTTTGCCAATGACTTGGCACTGCTGAACAATGTTCTTCCCTGGATATCGTAGACATTTACTTCACCAACATTCTCTGTTTCCACGATGTAAAAATCACTATTTTCCTGTACCTCAAAGAAGGGTGGTTGAATTGCCTGGTCAATATCCGATAAGTTCTCATTGTGCAACAAGTATGTTGATGTTCTCGCAACTCGATTCGTATCTATTCCACCTGCAATGATCCAGTTACCTCCACCCATTTTTGCTATTCCTCTAAGATCCATGGGATCATGTTCGGTATTAAATGTGTTTTCAGAAATACCGCTTTCAACATCATAGGATAATATTCTTTCATTTGGATATACCTGATCACCATTACTGTATGCCAACGCGTCAAAATTGTAAGCTGTTGCTGCTCCTCCAACAAAAAAGATCGTTTTATCATGTCCTGAACATGCCATTCTATAATTATCACCACCTGGAGGTTCCTCAACCATTTCCCATTGAATGTCTAACGGGTCTTCCGGGTTGATCACACCTTTCCTTAAATAGCTTCTTGCGGAAAACCCAAGGCTCCCGCTTACACCACCATAGTAATAGATCGTGTCTCCTAAAATGTATCCAGCAGCACCAAATGCTTTGAAAGTATTATCATTCGGTACAGGAGAAGCGGCTTCCCAAGAATTAAAATAAGGGTTGTAGACTTGAACATACGGCACATTTGAAAAATTGCTCCATCCTGTTACAACATAGATCAAACTGTCTCTCCACACAACTTGAACATGATCATCAATAGGAGTTGGAATTGGTGCTCCATCAACTTCAAACGTATCGATGTAGGGGTTGTAAATATGAACGCGATCAGATGAATATTCATTCAGGTTTGTGTCTACATGATATCCTCCCATCACATAGATCTTATTATTGACGAAACTTGCTCCTGCAGCGATCTTCCCCATTGTATCTGGTAAAGCTGCTTGTTCTGTCCATTCGTCGTTCAGCACGTCATACTTGAATACACGTTGATGAATATCTTCGGGATGTAATGAATCCGTTATTCCACCAAAGCTATAAACATATTTCTCACCATTTACAAGTGCTTCACAAAGGGCATTATTCGCGGTTGGAAAAGGAAGTTCCGACAACTCTGTCCATTCCCATTCTCCTTGAGCTTTTGCACTCAAAAAGAAAAAAGTTATTAGTACTGATACTAGAGCAGATCGCAACATAATACGAAAATACATATTTAATGTGAACACAACTAAAACGAGAGAACAGATCATTTGGTTTAAATGTTATCATATATTATGAACGGAATGAAATAATTGCTTGCCTTTCGAACGTGAAAGTATTAGCTTTGATTCTAGATAAAATAAAGAGTACATGAAAGTAATTGGTGTGAATGGATTTGGAAGGATCGGTAGATACTTCACAAGAATGAGTCTGGAAAGTAAAGATGTTCAAGTTGCAGTCGTAAACGATCTTGCGGACATTGAAACATTGGCGCATCTTTTCAAATATGACTCAGTCCATCGAAAACTAAAGCATGAATTTCATGTTGAAGGTGATAAGATCTTATTTGAGAACGGCAACCAGATCGTATTCACACAACACAAAGATCCAGCCTCTATCCCGTGGAAAGATTTAGGAGTTAATTACGTACTTGAATCTACAGGAGTATTTAGAACTGCAGAATTAGCATCAAAACACTTCAAAGGTGGTGCTGAAAAAGTGATCATTAGTGCACCGGGAAAAGGAAAAGACATCAAGTCGATCGTATTAGGTGTCAACGATAATATTTTGGATGCAGATGATACATTAATATCCAATGCATCATGTACAACAAACTCTGCGGCACCATTGGTTAAGATCATTAAGTCAATGTGTGAGATCGAGAGTGCATTTATTACTACGGTACACAGTTACACTTCGGATCAAAAACTACATGATGCTCCCCACAGCGACTTGAGAAGAGCACGTGCAGCTGCTCAATCGATCGTTCCAACAACGACAGGAGCCGCTAAAGCACTTACAAAGATCTTTCCAGAACTAGATGGACATTTAGGTGGATGTGGTATCCGAGTTCCAGTACCGGATGGTTCTCTAACCGATCTTACAATAACAGTTAAAGGACCTGTTCCAACTGTTGATGAGATCAATTCTCGTTTTAAATCGGCGAGTGAAAACGAATTGAAGGGAATTTTATCTTACACAGATGAACCTATTGTGTCATCAGATATCATTGGTGATCCACACAGTTGTATTTATGATAGTAAACTAACTTCTGTTGTAGGAAATCTCGTAAAACTTGTAGGTTGGTACGACAATGAAGCGGGATATTCTAATCGCTTGATCGACCTCATCAAAAAGCTGTAAAATGGGAGTTGAGATCGAACGTAAATTTCTTGTTGACAGATCAAAATGGGATGCTAGCAAAGAGAATAATGGTTTATCTATACGTCAGGGATATCTTTTAAAAAGTATTGAAAAAACGGTTCGTGTAAGAACAAAAGGAGACAAAGGATATTTAACGATCAAAGGAAAAACAACTGGTGCAAGTCGATCAGAATTCGAGTATGAAATTCCATATCAGGAAGCACTAGAGATGCTCAACACCTATTGTGATAAGATCATTGATAAAGTTCGTTTTACTTTAATAGTCGATGGTAAAGAATGGGAGATCGATGAGTTCAGTTCTCCGCAAGAAGGACTTATACTGGCAGAGATCGAGCTCGATTCAGAAGACGAAGTGTTCACCATCCCGGAATGGGTCACTGAGGAAGTAACCTCAGATCCACAATATTATAATGCCAATATGATATAAAAAAAGGCTGTCCCTTTCGAAACAGCCTTAATTATTAATTCTCTATATAGACTTACAATAATGCGTCTAGTTTTGAAGTCAACTGTGCTTTAGGAACTGCACCTACTGATTTATCAGCAACCTCTCCGTTTTTCACGAAAAGGATCGTTGGGATATTACGAACTCCAAACTTGGCAGATACTCCTGGGTTAGCATCAACATCAACTTTTCCAATTACTGCTTTACCATCGTACTCGTCATTCATTTCATCGATGATCGGTCCAACCATTCTACATGGTCC